>NZ_JBHULE010000008.1:124648-844374 GCF_042684305.1 Aquimarina rubra
CCGTTTTATACCAAAAACAACAAAATTTAAGCCACTTTTTTAATGTTGTTTCGGGTATCAAAAACAGTTTTTCTGCTCATCTAATATAGACAAATAAAAAACAAACCGTATGAAGTTCCCTCTCCTTAGGGAGAGCCTGCCTCGCCGTCAGGCAGGGATTAGGCTGAGGGGTTATATATAAAATAGTGATACCAGTTATCGATGGGTATTAGATTCAACGTTGTTTTCTTCAACTTGATAAAACCAAATATAAAAAAAGTTCCATCTCCTCGGGAAGAGCCTGCCCGCCTGTGGTGGGGGTTAGGGTGAGGGGTTAGAAGTTAATATGTTAAGAATGCAAATCAATCCTATATGTTTTTCCTCAGCATTCTTTAACATTTTTATAACAAAAAGAAACTCAAAGTATCCAAAACCTACCACCATAAGTGGGGAAGGGGTACTTATATAAGTAGGTGTATGAGCGTCAGAGTATCGCTGGGGGTACTTATATAAGTAGGTGGATGTATCTAAAAGCTTCGCATAGGGTAGTGTCAATATAGGGTGGGGGTACTTAAAACAGAAGCATGACCAGGTGTAAACAGAAGTGCCACTTGTGTCAGAGCTAAGTGTCACTTGTGTTGGACACAGGAGCAGCCTATATAAGAACAGGGGGTTGGGTACTGTAGAGGTAGGAGCCGGGTACTTCATAAGTACCCCTTACTGGTATGGTAATGTTAATTTTTTAACAAATAGATAGTCTCGTTTCCTTATTTCTCATTTCTTGGTGGTATTGGAAATGTGTTGTTGTACATATAGTTTAATTCGTGATTTAAAACATCCAAAAAAATATATTCAGAATATTGGTATTCAGTAGTATATGAATCAGGTTAGAAATAAAATAAAAAATAATTAAAAATCGACAGTAACAAATGTGTACCTAATGACACTTACATATAGTAATAGCAACATTCAATAAATAAAGGTAGGCATTTAATTGAATAGCTATTACAAAAAATCAAGGGCTGCGGTTGTATATGGGGTATGTGTACCGTAGCCCGATTTTAGAATTTAAAAGAGCATTAAAAAGTGACAAAATGAGGATCAAATTGTGAATAACTATGCGTGCATTGTTAATAAGTTACGGTAAAACCGCTTTTTTTGTATTTTTTTTGTACATTGAGCTGGCTTAACAATCGATCCTTATATGATTTTATCCAGAAATGAAATCATAATGAACTTAAATAACCACAAATCGTCATTACTTTAAACCTCGCAACCCCTCCAATGAACAACTACAAACTTACGATCATCGGATTATCAATATCTGTGTTCGTTTATTTCTCCGCTATTTTTTTAGAAATCGACCTTTATGAGCAATTACTGATGTTTCTAGCTACCTTAGAACAGTATGAGTTTGATAAATTTATTATTCCTTTAGGTATTTTTGCCATCTTTTTGGTGTTTGATATGCGTAGACGTGTCAAGAAAATAAAATTAGAAAATGCAAAATTAAAGATTTATAAAGCAATGCTTTCTTCTAGTCACCATATTTTAAATAATTTTATCTATCAGATGGATATATTTAAGATCACTGCAGAGGATACACCTGGTTTTGATGCAAGAACCTTGGCGTATTATGAAGATATTATTAGCAATACCTCGCATCAGATTCATTCGCTCAGTAACGTATCCAGTATAGACGAATATTCTATACGTTCTTCTGTGATGTCCGGATAATCTCCAAAACGTTATTTTTAGTGTTATCGATGTATTATTTACATTAGATACAGTAGTAAGATGTACTTTTCATTTTACACTTAGTATTTCTGGTGATTGATTCTACCTAAAATGTAAGTATTGCGTATCCTTGTCGACTGTAGTGTAAAATTAAGCAATGGCGACTATAGATTACATATTGGGTAAAGGAGGATTTGCAATACTGGCATTGGTTGTAATACTAGTAGTGTTATATAATAAAGTAAAGGCACAACGAGAATTTGGAGTTTCCCCTAAAAAGAAAAAGGACAAATAAGTGACTATTACCGTATATATAGTATAAAGGAGCTATACAATCATATAGCTCCTTTATGTTTTAATAAAAGATAGTAAACGCTCTTAATTAAACTGGCATACTTTGTACGATGAAAAAGAAGAGTATCTACACGACACATCTCCAGGTCCTAAAAAAGGAGAAAGATCCCAGCAGTCCGAATTGGTATTACATCGTCTTCCGGCGATATTTCCTCCATTGATTGTTTTTTGTTGTGTTCTTGTAAGAACGGTTCCTAATTTTTTGATGTTGTTAATCATACTATACGTTTTAAGAATTAGATTTCTCTAATGTAAATTCTTTATCAAAGCAAAAGTAATTATTGTGGAGTGTCGACAGAATATTGTGGACGAGTGTATACGTCCTGATGAGATTTTTTTAAAGATATATACTCTAATTTAGATGAGTATTTATGCTAAAATGAGCAAATATTATCCTAAATCACAGTTTAAAAGGAAACTCTTTGCTCCTTTCCTTTGAACGAGGATTTTCTTGATAGCGGCAATAAACATAATTTTTAGTAACGAATTATTCTCCAATCTAACTATTTGTTCCCTCTCCCCGTGGGAGAGCCTGCCTCGCCGTCATGCAGGGGCTAGGGTGAGGGATTATTTGAAATTTTCAAGTATAAAGTTTCTCTAAATCTCCCTAGTAGGCAGACTTCTTAAACGTTTTTCCATACTCTTGTAAATCCCTCTTATAAGGGGGGGGTGGGGAAGGATGTTGTTAAAAAGGTGTAATTTTATACGTTTGAACTATCAGTGCTCCTAAAAAACAATATTACGAACCACTTTTTTCAAAAAAACTAAAGACAGATCCTCCATATTTGCGAGCATTGCTAAAGTTATCCAGATGATCAAGTTTAGTATGTTTAGAATGTTCTATGATTAATAGACCATCTTCATTAAGTAAATCGTGCTCAAAAACCAATGCTGCAATTTTTGCAAACTGCGCATCGGTAAAATCATAAGGTGGGTCAGCAAAAATAATGTCAGATTTTCTTTTTACTTTTTCCAAGTAGCTATACACATCACTTTTTATAGTGTCTATATTAAAATCAAGCTCTTTGGCAATACTTTTTATATATCCAACACATCCATAATTAGCATCTACGGCTGTAATGTTTTCCGAACCTCGCGAAGCAAATTCATAACTGATATTTCCGGTACCTGCAAAAAGGTCCAGTAAGGTAACTTGAGAAAACACATAATGATGATTGAGGATATTAAATAATCCTTCTTTGGCCATATCGGTTGTAGGTCGTACCGGTAATTTTTTTGGTGCCTGTAATCGTTTTCCCTTATATTTTCCGGAGATAATGCGCATACTAAAAGTGACTTAATAAAACAAAATGTTGATGATCATCAATAGGAGTAAGGCTATCAGAGATATTAATACTCTTATTTCTACTTCCAAAACCTACGTTACGGATATATTTATGTGCGATATCATAAGCAGTACTATTTTTAGAAATATCTCCTAAGAAAACTAATTGAAATTCTTCAGGGTTTAGTCTTAATTGCTCGGCAGCAAACATAACATAGTACAAAAAGTCCTCGTGAGTTTCATATATGTATGAATTACCTAATAAGATTTTTCCTTTTTGTGTAACCACCAGATCAAATGATCTGGAATTCATATGGACAAATACTTTGGTAGTTTCACTATTCTTTTCCTTTGCCAAAACATTGTCAATAAGTATGGTTACCGCGTGTTTATATGTAAACGAACCAAAAGTTTCAAAAAAGAAATTATTTATATTGGTATACGGAATATAAACGATCACTATTTCGTGTTGGTCTAATTCATCGTATGCTATAAAATCATTTTCTAATACTTTGATATTATATTTTAGATAATCTTTTAGCGATTCACTATCAAATAAAGCTTTAGGAACACAGGTATATAAATCGTTCTGATAAATTACTTCTACGGTATCAAATTCGTATTGAAGATTGGGATTGTGATCAAGAGTGTATTTGATTTTATCCAGAACTTGTTCCGGTGATAAATGAATCCCAAAATCATCTTGTTCTAAAGCAGTAATTTCACCATCAGTATTTACGGTGCAAAAAGAAAGTCCATTCAGGCTCACCTGAATGGACAATGTATATTTTGTAGTACCTGAAGTATTACTCTTGTTTTGTGTTTGAATCATAGGTTTTAGGCCAGTTACCAGTGGTATTAACTTCTTGCATAGAACCTACAGATAGAAATGGTCCATCCACACCTTCTACAGAAACCACTTGCTTTTCCTGATATAATAAATCTTTATCTAGGTCGTGTAATAAAACATCTTTAGCAACTTTAGCTTCAAAAACACTGATTCTAATTCCATTTTTGTCGATGAAACCAGCATCCAAATCGAATTTAGCATCGACTCCCTCGATAGGAACATTCATCATTGTTTTATAACGATCACTTCCTCCAAATAAAGAATCTTTGATAGACGCATAACCAAGTGTATCCACTACAACGGTATCTCTTGGCTCGTCAATTTGCAAGATTTTATTAAATCTGATAAAACTAGAATCTCTACGCTGTGTTAGTGTAAATTTAGCAGTATCTATAAAAGCAATTAGTTTAGCAGGATCTTTTTCGAATCTACCTACTACTGTATTATGAGCTAGTTCTGCTTGTCGAATATCTCTTAGGTTTTCGATGGCTTTTGCATAACGCACTTTTTTAACTTTGTTGAATCGTACAGGACCCATTACAGAATTGTATACCATGTAACCCAAGGCTGCGATAATTACCCATAGAACTAGTTGAAGAACAATTTTCATTTTATAATTTAGCTTTTAGACATTAGTGTATACGCAAATCTACAATTTTTTTTTAATCGTAAAAGTTTATAGCCAAAAAATCATTACTATCTTTGATTTATTAACAGATTATGGATTTAAGGAACACCAATATTTCATGAGGGAAACAGAGTTTTATCAATTGCTGAAAGATGATTTTCCTTTTGAACCTACACTAAAACAGGATATTGTACTACAGAAGCTTGCCAGTTTTATATTATCTGGTACTAAAAACAGTCTTTTTTTGCTTAAAGGATATGCAGGGACAGGAAAAACCACATTAATAGGTACTTTGGTCAAAAATCTGTGGAAAGCTAAGTTAAATTCTGTTTTATTAGCGCCAACAGGTCGTGCTGCCAAAGTAATTAGTAATTACTCAGGCAGACAGGCGCAAACCATACACAGAAATATTTATTATCCAAAAAAAACAAGTAGTGGAGGCTTGGCCTTTCAATTAAAACAAAACAAGAGTAGGAATACCATTTTTATTATAGACGAAGCTTCTATGATACCGGATACGCCTAGTGATAGCAAACTATTTGAGAATGGTTCTTTGTTAGATGATCTAATGATGTATGTGTATTCCGGTCATAATTGCAAAATTCTTTTTATAGGAGATACAGCCCAGTTACCACCGGTAAAATTAGAGGTAAGTCCAGCATTAGATCCAGATACCCTATCTATGGGTTTTAACAAAGAAGTAACTCAAATAGAGTTGGATGAAGTGGTAAGACAGGCAGAAAATAGTGGGATACTAATGAATGCGACATCCCTAAGAGAACTGCTGAATGATGGATTTTATGAATCCTTTCAATTTAATATTGAAGGATATCCGGATATCATACGATTAATAGACGGGCATGATATCATGGATGCTCTAAATGATTCTTATGCCAGCGCCGGTCACGAAGAATCTGTGATCATATTGAGATCCAATAAAAGAGCCAATATCTATAACCAGCAGATTCGTTCCAGAATACTCTTTCAGGAAGACGAGCTTTCTGCTGGAGATTATTTAATGGTGGTAAAGAACAACTATTTTTGGTTAGATACTAAAAGTGAAGCAGGATTTATAGCCAATGGAGATATTATCAAAATACTCGAAATATATGCGATCAAAGAATTATATGGATTTCGTTTTGCAGAAGTTAAAATTTCTATGGTAGATTATCCTGATCAAAAACCATTAGAAACAGTGTTGATTTTGGATACATTGACTTCAGAGAGTCCTTCTTTGTCCTATGAAGAGTCTAATAAATTGTATCAGGAAGTACTAAAGGATTTTGAAGGAGAAAAATCAAAATATAAGAAGTTTCTTGGGGTGAAAAACAATAAGTTTTTTAACGGTCTACAGGTAAAATTCTCTTATGCAATTACCTGTCATAAATCGCAAGGTGGTCAATGGGATACCGTATTTATAGAACAACCGTATTTGCCTGAAGGAATCAATAAAGACTATTTACGTTGGTTATATACTGCGGTGACAAGAGCGAAAGAAAAACTGTATCTTATAGGGTTTAAGGACGATTTTTTCATTGAGAATTAAATAGCGTTACGAATGCAAGAAACAATTTTAAGTATATGCCTTGGAGTCGGATTGGCGGCTTCTGTTGGATTTAGAGTTTTTTTACCATTATTGGCGGTAAGTTTAGCCGGGCATTATGGAGTGATTCCTCTCAATGGCGATTGGCAATGGGTTGGAAGCAATACAGCGTTAATTGTATTATCTGTTGCTACGGTTATCGAAATTCTAGCGTATTATATCCCTTGGTTTGATAATTTACTGGATACGATTGCAATTCCGCTGGCCGCTGTAGCAGGAACTGCTGTTATGGTCTCAACAGTAGCCAATTTAAGCCCTGTTGTAACCTGGGCTTTAGCGATTATTGCAGGAGGAGGAACCGCAGCAACCGTAAAAAGTACGATGGGCGCATCCAGATTAACCTCTACAGCAACGACAGGAGGTTTGGCCAATCCGGTGATTGCTACAGCAGAAACAGGAACAGCAACAGTGATGTCTGTGTTATCAATATTTTTACCCCTATTGGCGATAGTTTTTTTAATAGTTTTATTTTTTGGTTTAAGAAAAGTTTATAAAAAACTATTCGCTCGCTCTTCTTGAAAATCGATTTAAAAAAGTTATTTTTGACCCTGCAAAAGCAAGCAATTTTGAACAAAACTAACCTGAAAACGATCGCAATGATCCCTGCGAGATATGCTGCGTCCAGATTCCCTGGAAAATTAATGCAGGATCTCGAAGGTAAATCTGTTATTCTAAGAACATACGAAGCAGCAGTAAGTACCGCATTATTTAGCGAAGTGTATGTGGTTACCGATAGTGAGATTATATTTAATGAAATAACATCACATGGCGGTAAAGCAATCATGAGTATTAAAGAACACGATTGCGGAAGTGATAGAATTGCAGAGGCTGTAGAAAATATGGATATTGATATCGTAGTCAATGTTCAGGGTGATGAGCCTTTTACAGAGAGAGAAAGTTTAGAAAAGGTGCTAGAGGTTTTTGAAGGAGATGATGCCGATAAGATTGATCTTGCAAGTTTAATGACACCTATGAGTGATTGGGATGATATCGTGAATCCTAATAGTGTAAAAGTAATTGTGGATAAAGACGATTATGCACTTTATTTTTCTCGTGCTCCTATACCGTATCCCAGAGATAAAGAAATAAATCATACCTATTACAAGCATAAAGGAATCTATGCATTTAGAAAACAAGCTATTCTGGATTTTTATCGCCTACCGATGAGAACCTTAGAAGCTTCTGAGAAAATAGAATGTATTAGATATCTTGAGTATGGTAAGAATATCAAAATGATAGAAACACATCACGAAGGTGTGGAAATAGATACCCCGGAAGATTTAGAAAAAGCAAAAAAACTAATTAACAAACAAAATCTTTTGAACATTACATCTACGACTACTCCTAAGATTAAAGAATCTATTCATAAGAATTTCCCGATGGTACCAAGAGTGGTTTTTGGTAAAGGTTCTTTTAATCAACTAGGACAAATTCTTTCTTCAGAAAGAAAAAATGGAGCACCGTTTATTTATCTGATTGATGATGTTTTTGAAAACAATAAAACGTTTATTGAAGACAGAATACGGCTATCTGGGAATGATAGAATAGTATATATATCGACCCAAGAAGAACCTAAAACATCGCAAGTAGACGAGCTTGTTTCAGAATTTAAGAGCACTTATAGTTTTACTCCAAGCGGAATCATCGGTATTGGAGGAGGATCGATTATGGATCTGGCAAAAGCAGTGGCTATTATGATGAATAACACAGGTAGTGCTACAGAATACCAGGGTTGGGATCTTGTAGATAACAAAGCTGTGTATCACGTAGGAATCCCTACAATTTCTGGAACAGGAGCTGAAGTTTCCAGAACTACAGTATTAACGGGACCAGAAAAAAAATTGGGTATTAATTCTGATTTCACTCCTTTTGATCAGGTGATTCTAGATCCGGAATTAATTAAAGACGTGCCAAAAAATCAGTGGTTCTATACAGGTATGGATTGCTATATTCATTGTATCGAATCCCTAAACGGAACCTATTTGAATGCCTTTAGCCAAAGCTATGGAGAAAA
This sequence comes from Aquimarina rubra, assembly GCF_042684305.1. NCBI lineage: Bacteria > Pseudomonadati > Bacteroidota > Flavobacteriia > Flavobacteriales > Flavobacteriaceae > Aquimarina > Aquimarina rubra. The sequence goes on from NZ_JBHULE010000008.1 coordinate 133,099, forward strand.
AGCATTGGATCTTTGTAAAGAAATATTTTTAGAAGACTCTTTAGATAGAGAAGAGGCAGATGCAAAATTAATGATGGCTTCCTGGCACGGCGGAATGAGCATTGCCTATTCTCAAGTTGGAGTAGCCCATGCTATGAGTTATGGATTAGCCTATGTACTAGGAACAAAGCACGGTATAGGAAACTGTATTGTATTTGATAAACTTGGAGATTATTATCCAGAAGGTGTTGCACTCTTTAAGAAAATGAAAGAGGTTCACGATATAGAACTGCCAACAGGAATTTGCGCTAATGTAACCGAAGAACAATTGGATACTATGGTATCTGTCGCATTAGGTTTAGTACCATTATGGGAAAACGCCTTAGGTAAAAACTGGCAGGATAAAATGAATGCTGATATATTAAAATCGATTTATCGTACTTTATAGCTCTAAATTTCATAATTAAACAACCATGAGAAAATTATCATCTTTTATATTTTACAAAATAATGGGATGGAAGATGATAGGAGATTTTGATGGCGATAATGTTAAAAAATGTGTAGTCATTGCAGTGCCACATACGAGTTGGCATGATTTTTATATTGGGTTGTTAGTAAGGCAAATAGCAGGAGTCAAGATCAGTTTTATGGGGAAGAAAGAACTTTTTAAATGGCCATTTGGATGGTATTTTAGAAAAGTTGGAGGAATTGCCCTGGATAGAACTCCTGGTCAGAATAAAGTAGAAGCTATTGCAAAAGAGTTTGAAAAACGTGACGAACTTAGATTAACCTTAGCTCCAGAAGGAACGAGAAAAAAAGTATCTACTTGGAAAACAGGTTTTTATTATATCGCAAAAGCCGCCAATGTACCTGTTATTATGGTCGCTTTTGATTTTGGGAAGAAAAGAGTAGTGGTGTCTTCGGCGTTTTACCCAACAGATGATATTGATAAAGATTTAGAGTTTATGTACGGTTTTTTTAAAGGTGTAAAAGGAAAGATTCCTGAATACAGCTTTGAACCGGAAGCCTAGAATTTACGAGTTTTTTCTTTTTTAATGATTTCTTTTTTAGGGTCTTTTTTATGTTCTTCTTCCAAAGAGCCTGCACCAAATAGTAATTCCGTACTGGAGAATGTCGTTCCAAAAGTTTTTGCGGCAAGATAGACCTGAGATATTGCACTTTCTACTTGTTCTGTGCTAAGTTCCTTCAATGGGTGAACATATGCAGACCAAAGAATCCCATTAGAAATTGCGTACTTAACATCTAGTGCCGAATGAAAGTTTGCGGTCATTGAATCCAATAATAAATCTTTATCAAGATTGCTAGATTCCATGATAGGCGCTATAATGCGCATTCTATTATTTTTTGCATCCGTAATACACAACATCGCAGTTTCTTTATACACAAACTGCCAGTTTCCCGGTATTCCGCCAAGTGTATCTGCTTTTTTGGTAATAATTTCGCCTAATGTATCGTTGTTCATGTTTTGAGCCTGAGAAAATATTCCCATAGAAAGAAATACCAAAAAGATCCATTGCTTCATAATTGTGAAATTTTTTAATTAGGTCGAAAAGATATATTAAACATAACAAAAAAGACCGCCTGGTTAAGCGGTCTTTTCATAATTTATTAAAATGTTAGTTATTATTCTGTGAAAGTACCAGAAAAACTTACAGTTACCATTTCATTGTTATCCAATTGTATATCAGCAACAATCGTGTAATTATTATTCTCTCCACCAGAAATAGTAACAGTTCCACCAACTGCATCGTAAGTTACTCCATCAACTCTTAATGTCGCAATATCAAAATGAAAAGCTGGAGTTTCTGGAGTCTCAGCTAGAAAACTGAAAGTTCCAGGAGTAAATACGAACTCATTTCCTGTAATTGGAGAAAAAAGTTCAACATAAAATTCATAGGCGATACCATCATTGGTTCCATTTAAGTAAAAATCAAGGTTATAATGACCTTCTATTTGTGTGGTACCATAATCTTCAACTGATGTTGAAGAAACGTCAACTAAAGTTCCTGCATAAGAAATCTGATTAGTAACTTCAATAGTCGCTCCATCGTCGTCACTTGAACATGAAGTTAGTGCTAAAGCGGAAACGAATGCGAATAAAAATGTAATTTTTTTCATTTTGGGTTTTTTAAAATTAAGGCGCGAATTTAGACAAAAAAAGAAAAGAGTCAAATTTTAATTTAACTCTTTTTTAACTTTAACTTTTGTTGATTATTTCCCTTGATTTTAAGAAGATTCTTCCATGGTGTGATAAACATTCTGTACATCGTCATCTTCCTCAATCTTTTCTAAAAGTTTTTCTACATCGGCAGCTTGTTCTGGAGTGAGTTTTTTAGTCACTTGTGGAATACGCTCAAAACCAGAAGATAAAATTTCAATTTCTCTGTTTTCTAATTCTTTCTGGATTGCACCAAAACTTCCAAAAGGAGCATAAATCAATATTCCATCTTCATCCTGGAACACCTCTTCTGCACCAAAATCAATAAATTCTAATTCTAGTTCCTCAGGGTCAAGTCCTTCTCCATTAATTCTAAAATTACAGGTATGGTCGAACATAAATTCTACAGAACCAGACGTGCCTAAGTTACCATCGCACTTATTGAAATAAGACCTCACATTGGCAACTGTTCTATTATTGTTATCCGTAGCAGTTTCTACCAGGATTGCAATTCCGTGCGGAGCATATCCTTCAAACAGTACTTCTTTATAGTCACTTTGATCTTTGTCAGAAGCTTTTTTAATAGCTCGTTCTACATTGTCTTTTGGCATATTTACAGCCTTTGCATTTTGTATCACCGCTCTAAGACGTGAATTAGAAGCTGGATCAGGACCACCTTCTTTTACTGCCATGACAATATCTTTACCTATACGAGTAAACGCTTTGGACATTGCTGACCAACGTTTCATTTTACGTGCCTTTCTGAACTCAAAAGCTCTTCCCATAATCTAAATTTAAAATCTGAATACAAACATAAGTAGAAACCAAAAGTTTCACAAGTGGAAGTTTATTTCCGATTTAAATTTTTACTCTTCTTCTACAATTCCGTCGATTGCCTTGGCAAGTTGAAAGTCTTTTTCGGTAACACCATCAGCATCATGGGTAGATAAGGTAATATTTACCACATTGTACACATTAGACCAATCAGGATGGTGGTTCAGGGCTTCGGCTTCAAAAGCAATTCGAGACATAGCTGAAAAAGCATCTTTAAAGTTTTCAAATTCGAATGACGTATGAAGGGCATTATCTTCATATTCCCAACCATCCATTTTTTCTAGTCGAGAGGCAATTTCAGTTTCAGTTAATTTCATAATAGTATGATTTTTATTTAGTGTAATTGTTAGTAATGTTGTTTAAAGTCCTAATTCTTGTCGTAAAACTTCATCTTTATTACTGTTTTTGTTCCAGTAAGGTGATTTGATGAGCTTAACTTTCGTAGCTTTTGTGATTAATTCTTTAGCGTTAGCCCCAAAACCACTTTTAAACGTTTCTGTCCAGCTTTCGATTTCGTATGGGAAGGCACTATTAAAAGTGATGCTAATATTTCTGTTTAAAGAAGGATAGTTTATCGAATAAACACTAGTAGTGGTATTCTTTTGTAAGGTAGCTTTTGCCGAGTATGCTTTGATCTCTTTATGCTTAAGCCTGCAATATTCAAAAGAAGGAATAATTTTTAAGTCTCCTTGCGGAAGATTATCAGGGTCGATTCTAATTTTTGTCCATAATTCATTTTCAAGAATATCCTTTTCTAATGAAAAATCCTGATCTGCTTCTCCCTGAAAATACGAGTGTGATATGATATCATACGTTGCCCTATTATTTAATTGAGCATATACGTGTCCACACCATTCTTGCATAGAGCTCGATACTTTGATCGCGTGCTGGTTATCTGCAACCGGATAAAAAGTGCTCTGCATAATTGAATATGGATAAATTCCGGTATTAAACTTTTTAGTAGCATTTAACTTTAGAACCGGAATATTTTTAGCATTTTGGTAATCGGCTTTTACCTGTTCTTTAGGTAAAAAATCTTCGGTAACATAAATAAGAACGGCCTTTCCTTCTCTGGACTCACCATATCTGGCTTGTTCTAGTTTATAAGAGGTGATTTCGGCATTACCGGCATACCAATATTCTTTAAAAGCTGAAGAAAGTTCTTTAGCAGTTTCTAGAGTAGAATCCAAATTTTCTGTTGCTGATTTTTCTACATTTTTATTATTTTCTTCTGCTTTGATATTACTGCAAGCAATAAATATCAAAGCACCCAATATTCCGAATAGGAGCAATGACTTTTTCATAGTATTTTTTTTGATTTTTACGTAAATCTCTTTAGTAATCATCCCATCACTAAATCGATTCTTTTAAAAGCAATTTTGTATGAACTAAAGTACAATAAACCTATGATTTGGCAATTGCTATTAACGTTTCATAAACAAGTTGAACAGGTAATCCCATAACATTAAAATAACTACCTTCTATATGGGTGATGCCTACATAACCAATCCATTCTTGAATGCCATAAGCGCCCGCTTTATCAAAAGGCGTAAAGGTATCTACATAATAATCAATTTCTGCTTTAGAAAGTTTTTTAAAAGTAACTTTAGTGATTTGATGTATGATTTTGGTAGTTGTGGTAGTCTTAAAGCAAACAGACGTAATGACCTCGTGTGTCTGCCCCGAGAGAGAAGCGATCATATTCTTGGCATCTTTTGCATCTTTGGGTTTTCCGAGAGCTTTTTGATGATGCCAAACGATCGTATCACTGGTCACTAAAATATCATTTTGCTGTAGTTCTGTAAATTCATCTGCTTTTAGCTTTGCTAAATAGTCTGATATCTCAGAGCCTTTTAGATGATCTGGGTAAACTTCTTCTACTTCTTTTAATTGAATGGTGAAATCCAAATCCAGATCTTTAAAAAACTGTTGTCTTCTGGGCGATCCTGATGCTAGAATAAGGTGATGATCTTTTAATAATTCTCTAAGCATATCTTACAGTAAAATAAATTGATATAGTAATAATGATAGGGATGATAAAAACAAGACGATTTTTAAGATAAAACTCAACGTTTTAAAATCTTTATCGTTTTCTGCATTCCAACTCCTAAACATAAAATATAATAAAGGTGCGACCAAAAGACCTAAAACTAATACAACAACAATAGAATTACTAAAAAGGTAGGTATATACATAATAGATAATCAATCCAATAGGGATTGTAGTCAATCCACTTATAAGTTTTGCAGTACGATCTTTTCCTATAGCGATCGGAAGGGTTTGTATACCAGCATTATGATCTCTATTCATCATCAGGCAGTCTTTTACCATTTCCCTTATAGTAATAATAACAAATGCAAAAATAGAGTAGTCTACAATAATTAAAAAGATAACTTTTTGAGAAGTTCTATTCTGCTCAGTAATGGCAGGAAGCAAATCAAAAATGGCAACACCAATCAACGCAAGAGACATCATAAGACCCAAGAGAACATTCTTGAGTATGAGAATTTCTTTTAAATAGGTAGCATAAATATAAAAAACACCGGAGACAACTATAAACAGCGCAGCTAGTTTAGGATTGCCCACTATATTTGAGAGATAAAAACCTATACCGACACCGATTACATTAAAAATTATGAATAGTCGGTTCGCAATTTTTTCAGATATTGCTCCTCCAAGAATTCCTTTTGAATTTGAATTTTCTTTATCCTGAATTACGAACATCACATTAGCGGCGGCAACTAAAGAGATTGTAGAAATTACCAAAAGAAAAATTCCGAAACCATTTAAAGTAATTGCAATGTCGAAAGGTTGAAAAAGACCATATTTGATGCATAGTTGCGTTATGGCAATCAGGATTAGATTATCAAATTTAATGAGCTTTAAATAGGCTTGCATGAAAAGAAAAGTTGATTAGTTCGCAAATGTAATAATTAATCCTTTTGATACTCTATTAACTTATCTCCTTAAACGGGTTATTTTATAACTGGGTAAATATGTATTAACGTTAACGGTGGGTTAACGGTTATAAATTTCTCGGTTTCATACTCGGTTTGCTATACTTTTGATCTTGTCAACAATCAAAAAGCGAATAGTAATGCTAAGAATCACCATCATTTTGTTTATAGTTTCCTGTACGTATGGACAGACAAAGTATCAAAAAGACTTTGATTATTATTGGAATACAATAGATCAATATTTTGGATATTTTGATATTCAGAAAACAGACTGGAATAAAGTAAGAAGGATTTATCAACCTTCTGTAGATACAATACAAAATGATGGTGATTTTATTCGTTTGTTAGAAATGACTAATAATGAGCTTTACAATGGTCATATAGGTCTTAATACAAACCTGGCTTCATCCAGCAGAGTAATCCCAACAGGAACCGATTTATGGGTATCTTATAAGAATGATAGTTTTATGGTATCTGCAATTAGAGAAGGATTTCCGGCAGAAAAATCCGGCTTATTACTAGGAATGGAAGTAACTGGGTACAATGGTATTCCAATTTCTGAAGCGATAAAAAGATTTTTACCTAAAAGTGTTGAGACATATACTGACAAAATGTATGAATATGCAGGAAATCTGTTATTGGCCGGAACTCACAATTCGAAAAGGAGTATCAATGTTAATGGCCCATTAACATTCAATATTGAAAATGTAAAGAATAATAGACCAGCAAAGCTCGTAGACGCAAACATAATTGACAATAATATTGGATATATAAAAATCAATAATTCTTTGGGAAATAACAATACAATTCAGGTTTTCGATAAGACCTTGGATGATGTAAAAAATACAAATGGACTTATTTTAGATCTTAGAGATACCCCTAGTGGTGGAAACACAACGGTGGCACGAGCTATTATGGGAAGATTTATAACAAAAGAAGCTCCTTATCAACGTCATAGCTTTATTTATGAAGAAAAGTTATACGGAGTAAAGAGAAATACAATTGAATTGGTTTCTCCAAGAGGGAAAACGTATGAAAAGCCATTGGTTGTTCTTTGTGGCAGATGGACTGGTAGTATGGGAGAAGGAATTACGATTGGTTTTGATGGATTGAATAGAGCAGAAATAGTAGGTACAGATATGGGAGATTTATTAGGTGCTATCTATAACTACACATTGCCAGAAACTAACATTGGATTTCAGATTCCGGTAGAAAAGTTATTTCATATTAATGGAATATCTAGAGAAGATTTTAGCCCAAAACATTATATCTTAGATACCCAAGATCAATTACAAAAAGCGATTGATATCATTAATACATCTTTATAATGAAGCAGAAAGTAAATACACTCATCATTACATCAATCATAGCTTTGTTGGCACTATGTGGGATACAGGCGTATCTAATACATAATACATATCAACTAAAGAAGGATGTATTTATAAGGGAAACAAAAAGAGCTATAAATAACATTGATAATACTAAAGAGATGGATTCCTTAGCGGAGCTCTGGTATACGTATTTAAGTAAAAGTCTTGCTGAGTATAAGCAAAATAATATCCAGAAAAAAGAGGCATTAAATAGATTTAAACCTAAAGCAGATTCTTTAAATGACCTATTTATACAATATTACAAAAAAGAAATAGCAAGCCGCAATTTAGAATATGACATACAGTATAAAAAGGATATTAAAAGTATTGTGATTTTTGAAGATGAAAAGATGGATACCATTTTTTCCGCTTCGAATGGGGAAAACATATATGCGTTTGGAGAAAAATTTCCTAAGAAAGATGAAGTAGTCATGAGTAAAGCTCGCTGGTTTACGGATTTGGATTATGAAAACGAAATTAATGAAGGATCGATCAAAATGTCTTTGGACATAGAAGTGAGAACTGTAGATTATATCAATATTATAGGTTGGAAACGAATAGTGTTTAAACAGATGGCTACTTTATTTGTCTTTTCTGTACTGTTACTTCTTTTTGTAGTGAGTCTGATGTTCTATTCTATCAGGAATTTGATCCGTCAGAAGAAATTAGCAGATATAAAAACTGATTTCATAAATAATATTACGCACGAGCTTAAAACTCCAATGGCGACTTTAGGAATTGCATCTAAGAGTTTAAGAAAACCCGAAATACAGAATTCTCCAGACGCATTTTCAAATACACTGGATATTCTAGATCGTCAGAACAGTAGGTTGCAGAAGCTTGTTGATCAGGTAGTTACTAATAGTTTGGGTTCTGAAGAAATAGTGCTTAAAAAAGAAGAAATATTAGATGATACCTATTTTCAGAACGTTTTGAAGGATTTTGAATTATCAGTACAGAATAAAAATGTCAGTATCACATCCAAGATTGAATTTAGAGAAGTGCATTTAAGCATTGACAAATTTATGTTTACTACGGCCTTACTAAATGTTTTGGATAATGCTGTAAAATACGGCAAAGAAAAAGTAGAAATCGTTTTTAGAACATACCTTAGAGATGATCATTATGAGATATCTATTCATGATAATGGAATTGGAATCTCAGAAAAAGAACAACGTAAGATTTTTGAGAAGTTTTATCGTGTCAGCAAAGGAGATATTCATGATGTGAAAGGTTTAGGGTTAGGATTGTTTTATACGAGTCAGATCGTTAAGGCACATCAAGGAACAATTTCTTTAGAGAGTAAACCTGATTTAGGAACTACATTTACAATAATAGTACCTGTAAACGCATAAGTATGAAGCATATATTACTAGCAGAAGATGACTTTGATTTTGGAAGTATTTTAAAACAATATTTAGAGCTTCACGGATATAAAGTGGTTTGGGCACAAGATGGTAAAGAGGCTTTGAAACTCTTTTCTGAAGAGGAATTTGATATCTGTGTCTTTGATGTGATGATGCCCAAAATGGACGGTTTTACATTGGCAGAAAAAGTAATAGAGATCAACCCGGAAACTCCATTTGTTTTTCTTACTGCAAAAAAAATGAAAGAGGATAAAATCCGGGGATTAAAACTAGGAGCCGATGATTACATCGTAAAACCTTTTGAAGCAGATATTTTGGTTCTAAGACTTCAGAACATCCTAAAAAGATCTAAACGGGTTCAGGCGGTACGAGAAGAAATTATTGCCATAGGCGATTATAAGTTTGATGCAACCAATCATTGCTTAAAACTAAATGGAGAACGACAAAAACTTACAGAAAAGGAAACGATTTTAATCCAGTATCTGTACGATCATAAGAATACAATGATAAAGAGAGAGAACCTGCTAAACGACGTTTGGGGAAATGACGATTTCTTTTCAGGAAGGAGTATGGATGTATTTATCAGTAGATTAAGAAAGTATTTTAAACAAGATAAAAAGATAACAATTGAAAGCGTGAGAGGAGTTGGTCTCACATTTAACTTAGAATAAACAAATTTCATCAATCATCAATCATCAATCAAAAAACGAAAAATTATGAGGACATTAAGTGTTATTCTGTGTATAGCAGTGTCATTTTGTATCAACGCACAAACGTCAGTAGATCAATTACAAAAAGAAATAGATTCTATATATAGAACTAGTAAAATTACTGGTTTTGGAGTTTCTATAATGACCAGCGATAAAATACTTTATCAAAACGGTTTTGGTTATGCAGATATTGAAACAAAGAAAAAATATACCCCTCGAACAATACAAAACATAGGTTCCGTTTCTAAAACTTTTGTAGGGATAGCTTTGATGAAAGCAATTGAAGACGGTAAAATAACTATAGATACACCTATCAATGATATTTTGCCCTTTAAGATCAATCACCCTAAATATTCACAAGTTCCGATTACTGTAAAGCATCTTGCTACGCATACCTCTTCTATTTTGGATACCGATGCATATGAAAAAAGTTATGTTTTGGAAGAAGGAGTAGAACTAAAGGAAGAGAGCTTCACTAAAAAAGAATATAAAGAATTGAAGATGATGAGGACTAATAAGAAATATAGCCTTGAAAACTTTCTTAAAAATCATCTAACTCCTCAAGGCAAATGGTATGATCAGCGTAATTTTTTAAAGCATCAACCCGGAGATAGATTTGAATATTCTAATGTTGGATCCGCTTTATTGGCATATATCATAGAAATCGCAACAAATACTTCTTTTCCGAAGTATACACAACAATACATATTAGATCCTTTAGGAATGAAAAATTCAGGTTGGTCCTATACATCTGTTGATAAAGATCAATATGCTTCTATATATACAGAATCAGGAAATAAAATTCCAAGATATCAATTAATTACCTATCCCGATGGCGGATTTAGAAGCAGTATAGAAGATTTATCTAAATATCTCCAAGGTTTAATGAAAGGGTATTACGGAGAAAAAAGTATTCTTAAAACATCATCTTTTCAGAATATGATGTCACCGCAGGTAACCAAAGAACAATTTAATAGTAAAAAAGAATTAAAAGATAATTATGGATTTTTTTGGGGAGTATCTTCTTCCGGAAAAATGGGACACAACGGATCTGATCCGGGTATATTGACGCTTATGTATTTTAATAAAAAAGATGAAATAGGAGCGGTATTCTTTATGAATACAGGTTTAGAAGGAGACAAAGATATCCTTAGATCTGTACAGAGTATTTGGAAATCTATAAAAAAGTACAAAAAGAATTATGTAAATGCCCTTTAAAATATTTCAATCATTAATCTTTCTGCCTGTGGCGGATCAAAAAACGAATATTATGAGAACATTAATTTTAATTACAGCCAGTCTTATTTTAGGAATATGTACAACTATAGCTCAAACAACAGAAACCAACTCATCAAAATCTTCTTCAGAATTTGCATTGACATATGACTCTGATGCTGAGCATAAAAAATTCTATAGGTCTTTTGTCACATTAGACATGGATAATGATTATAGAATAAAAATTCGATTTATGAAGCATATGAAATCTGATGTAAAATCATATTTGATAGATCAATTTGGGAAAGAAAATATGATGGTTAAGGACGATACCTATTTCTGGAATAAAGAAGTGGATGATGAAGAAATGTATGAAGTGAGATTAAAAGGAAATAAATTAAGGGTTAATCTAAATAAGGACCTTGCATCAGATAAACTCATTAAGAGATTTGTGGAAATAGGTAAAGAACTAAAATCGATCACTTCAAACGCAGAAAAGAGTTAATAATCAATACATTTAAACATCAATCAATAACCTATCCATCTTAAGTGGATAATGAATCATTCATCAAAAAACGAATATTATGAAAACAATCATTTTAATGTTATGTATGGCATTTACAATGTCGATGACCAACGCGCAAACAAGTTCTAATTCTAAGGTAACAGTTAACTATTCTAGTGATGATACCAGTGATAATGGGTATAAAATAAATATTTCTATTTCTAATACAGATGATATTTATACGTTAAAGGCAAGCTTTCCCTCCCATAAAACAGATGAGGTAAAAAGCTTTTTAAAAGAACACCTAAATGCAAAAATGTCTACAAGTTATGGATCGTATATCTGGAACTATAATACTAGAGGAGAAGAAGGGTATAAGGTTAAATTAAGAAAAGGTAAATTATCTATCTTTTTGGATAAAGAAGCTGTGTCTATTGATCTGGTAGAAGATCTAATAGATGCATTTAGTGATCTTAGAGATTTAATTAAAGATAAATAGAGAATATACCTCAATGAAGAAAGTAATTATATGGATGATGTTTTCTATGTACATCATTTCGGTCAATGCTCAACAGAATCAAAAAAAAATTCTTAGCTCTAAACAAATATCAGATTTATATAATTTGATGATTTCTGAGATAGAATATGTTGATGCAGAGGCTATAGAGGTAAGAAATAAGACAAAACAGGTAAATTGGGATCAATACAAAGCCTATCATCAAAAACAGTTTGCCAAAGTCAATAGTTATGAAAGTTTAAGAAAGAAATTTCTTGATTTCGGAAAAGGGTTTACTAGTGGGCATTCTTATTTTAAGTTTAGCTATCCAATAGAAAAACAAAAAAAAGATAAGCTAGAGAGTTCCATTAAAATTGGATTTACATATCCAGAAAAGATGTTTTTTGATTTAGAATCTAAAAAAACAATCTCAAAAATTAATGGCATATCTGTAAAAGATGTTTTTCATCATTTTGTAAATTATGAAACGAGAGCAAATGGAATAGGGAATTGCCAGTTTGGTTTTAAATATAGATTTGAGCACGGTGCGTTAAAAGTAAATGGTCATCTTCCAAATCAAATAACTTTTGAAGATGGTAGTCAAAAAGAAGTTACTTATTCTGTTAATAATGATGCCGAATCCTCTTATGATCGTTATATGAGTCGAATTGAGGTTAACCAATACAAAGATTGGCGATTGATAGAGAAAGGTTATAAAACTGCATTACTATTAAAGGATGATATTGCTTTAGTTAAAATAAAAAACTTTGCATATAATAGAAGTGATAACGATTTAAGGTGCACAAAAGCAGTAAGTGATTCTACCGTTTGTAATGATATTAAAAAAATCAGAAATGGTTTAAAATCAATAGAAAATGATATAAGTTATTTGATTTTCGATGTTCAGAGTAACCCTGGCGGAAATGAAAACTCATCATTTCTTGCAGAGTTTTGTCCATCAGAATTTAAAGATCTAAGAATACAGTACAAGAAAACTGCTATTCTTGAGGATAATGATCTTAGGACGGCATTGTCATATGGTTTTCCTGGGGCAAACAGATGGTTTGACGAAATTTCGGAAAGCGGTACTTATGAGAAAACTGAAAATGGAAGTTTTTTACCACCCAGAGGAGATTTCTGTCGAGGTGGAGATAGCTGCGAACTGAAATATATTCAACCAAATGAAACAGCTAAACGTAAGGTTAAAAAAACAATAGTTTTAGTCAATGAAAGAACGGCAAGCTCAGCAGATGATTTTGTGTATAGAATGAAAGAGTATGGTGATGCAATCATTGTTGGCCAACCACAATCTGCGGATCTTACATTTGCGCTAATTGGCATTGTTTTTTATTTAGATGACCAGGGAAATATAAATAAAATGTATACAGGTAATAATCAAAAAAATTATGATGTTCCCGGAACAGAACTTTTTCAATTTTCCATACCGTATTCTAGAACAGTTAATAAAAATGGAGAAATGCTTCAAGGAAATCCACTTAAACCTGATCTATTAGTAGAAATTACTAAAGACAATTTTGAAAATAGAGAATATGCCGTGCTAAATAAAGCTATTGAAGAATTTGTTACTAAAGATAAGAACTAGATCATTTCAAAAATAGATAATGAGTCTTATCGATGATGATAAGGCTCGTTTCTTAGGATGGTAAAACCTCTATATAGTTGTTCAATAAAAAATAACCGAATCATTTGATGAGAGAATGTCATTTTTGATAATGAAAGTTTACCGTTAGCTCTATGATATACCTCCTGGCTAAAACCATAAGGACCTCCAATCACAAAAATCAATTGCTTGATACCGCTATTCATATGTTTTTGTAGCAACTCAGAAAAACCAACAGAATCATATTGTTTACCATTCTCGTCTAATAAAATCACCACATCTGAAGTAGTAATTTTATTTAAAATTAATTTTCCTTCTTTATCTTTTTGTTGTGCTTCACTAAGGTTTTTTGCATTCTTAATATCTGGAATAATTTCAAAATCAAATTTCACGTAAAATCCCAACCTTTTGATATATTCTGCAATTAGACTTTCTAGTTGTTTGTGATCGGTTTTGCCGATTGCGATTAATTTGATGGTCATAAATATAGTTTCTTTATGTACTTTGTTCTTCCAACTTCGTACTTATAATTTCTTTTCCTACTTTAGCAAAAATAACCATTCAATATGATTACAAAAGCTCAATTTGACACTGAAATTGAATTAATAATTGCTAATGCTATCAGAGAAGATGTTGGTGATGGAGATCATAGCTCTTTGGCGTGTATTCCTAATTCGGCAACTGGCAAAGCTAAGTTGTTGGTCAAAGATGAGGGGATTTTGGCAGGCGTTGATTTCGCTAAAAAAGTATTCAATTATGTAGATCCGGAAATGCAAGTTGAGGTATTGATCGAAGACGGATCAAAAGTAAAGTATGGAGATATAGCCTTTTATGTATCAGGAAGCTCTCAGTCTATCTTAAAAGCTGAAAGACTGGTGCTCAATGCAATGCAAAGAATGAGCGCGATTGCAACAAAGACAAATCAATTCGTGCAATTACTGGAAGGAACAGGTACCAAAATCTTAGATACGAGAAAAACAACACCGGGAATCAGAGCATTAGAGAAATGGGCAGTAAAAATAGGTGGAGGAGTAAATCATAGATTTGCTTTATATGATATGATTATGCTGAAAGATAATCATATTGATTTTGCAGGTGGTATTACTAATGCCATAAAAAAAACAAAAAAATATTTGAAGGATACGAACAGAGATCTTAAAATTATTGTTGAAGCACGCGATCTTGATGAGATTAAGGAAATATTGAAAACACCGGGAGTGTATCGAATATTGATTGATAATTTCAATTACGAGGATACTAGAAAAGCTGTAGAACTTATCGGAGATACCTGTTTAACAGAATCAAGTGGTGGAATCAACGAAAAAACAGTGCGCAAATATGCAGAATGCGGAGTAGACTTCATTAGTAGTGGAGCCCTGACACATTCGGTATACAATTTAGACTTGAGCCTGAAAGCAGTATAGAGTATGTCAAAAGCGGTTGAAGATAAGCTAGATAAAATACCAATTATTAATATTTTGGTTAAGATTGGTAAAAAGATTATTCTTCCCGGCTTTGAAGGACTTTCTCTATATGATCTGGTTGAAATTTATACTATTGGTATTGTAAAAGGAACATTTTCGGCAAGAGCGAGTTCTATTTCTTGGAGTTTCTTTTTATCCTTATTTCCTTTTCTTTTATTCTTATTGAATCTAATACCTATTATACAAATAGAAGGTTTTCAGGAGAATTTTTTTGAGTTTATAACCTCTGCATTACCAAATCAGTCTAAATTATTTTTTGACGAGATATATACCGATATTTCTGCTAATCCAAGAACTGGTTTATTATCTACAGTTTTTGTGCTTTCCTTGTTTTTAATGACTAACGGAATAAATGCCGTGTTTTCGGGTTTTGAATACTCTTATCACGTTACGTTAAATCGTAATTTTGTAAAACAATACATTGTGGCATTAGGAGTTTCTTTGATTGTGGCATCGTTATTGTTAATCACCGTAATAGTAACACTATATTTTAGTTACTTGTTAGAAAACTTAAAAGAAATGGGAGTGATGGATAATACCGTTTTTTGGTTACAATTTGGAAAGTATGGATTATTCATATTGATGATTTTTTTGGTGGTCGCTACACTCTTTTACTTTGGTACAACAGAAGGCAAAATGAACAGATTTTTCTCGCCAGGCGCATTTATGACTACAATACTGATAATGATAACAACCTATCTGTTTGGAGTATACATAGATAATTTTTCTAACTATAATAAATTGTATGGATCCATTGGAGCGATGCTCATTCTAATGGTATATATATGGCTCAATGCAAATTTACTATTGTTAGGTTTCGAATTAAATGCATCCCTAATTAAATTGAAGAAGAATTTTTAATATTTTAGCAGCATACAAACATTTAATTTAATAAAAATGAAAAAATTAAGCTTATTATTTATTCTTTTAGTAACTGTAGGAACTACTCAAGCACAGGTTAAAGTTGGAGATGCTACCTTACCAGATACGGTAACATTTAGCGGAGAAGACTTAACGATTAACGGAGCAGGGATGAGAGAGAAGTTCTTTTTCGATATATATGCTGGAGGATTATACCTTAAGAAAAAAAGCAATAGTGCCAGTTCAATTGCTGCTGCAGACGAAACTATGGCGATTAAACTCCATATAGTATCAGGTATGATGTCAAGAAGCAAAATGGAATCAGCGCTAAGAGACGGCTTTAAAAAATCTACCAAAGGTAATACAGCTTCTTTAGATAAAAGAATTAACACATTTGTTGGATTTATCAAAGATGAAATCGAAGAAGGACAGATTTATGATATTGTGTATGAGCAAGGTAAGGGAAGTGTAATCTACAAAGACGGAGTAGAAAAAGGATATGTAGAAGGATTAGACTTTAAAAAAGCTCTATTTAATATCTGGATAGGAGATAATCCTGCTGATAAAGGGTTGAAAAATGAAATGCTAGGCGCTTTTTAGGACAAAAAGCATTATTTTAGCGGTGAAATACACAAATTTAACGTTTTTTTTCAATTGTTGCTATGCGCGCATAACATATTTTATTACTTTTGTAATTAAAAGGAAGAATTTAAATATTAATACACCCCAGACAAAACTTTAACAAAGATGAAAAAAATTACTTTACTAGTTGTAGCTCTTATTTCTTTAACAACAGCTACAGCACAAATCAGAATCGGTAAAGCTGTATTGCCTTACGAAGAAAATTTCGGAGATACAGATCTTAAGTTGAACGGAGCGGGGATGCGTGAAATGTTGTGGATTGATTTATATGCAGGAGGACTTTATCTTCAAAAAAAGAGCAAAGATCCAAGAGCAATTCTGGATGCAAATGAAACGATGGCTATAAAATTGAATATAGTATCAGGTTTTGTAACGCAAAAGAAAATGATCAAAGCAGTACGAGATGGCTTTAACAAAGCAACTTTCGGAAACACAAAAGCGTTAGATGAAAGAATTAACATGTTTATTAAGTTTTTTAATGAACCTATCGTTAAAAATGACATTTTTGATATTGTATATATAAAAGATAAAGGAGTAAAAGCTTTCAAAAATGGAAAAGAACTCGGAGTTATTGAAGGTCGAGACTTTAAATATGCACTATTCAAAATTTGGTTAGGTGACGAACCTGCCAGTGAAGGAATTAAAAACGGAATGCTTGGAATTCAGTAATTCATTTCTAAGAAAAATTTAAAACGTAAAAAGCTATCTATAATCCGGATAGCTTTTTTGTTTTCATCATATTTTTTATATTGAACCTAATAATTTAAAACGATTAGCTAAAATGAAGATCTCAAAAATCCTTACAATAACCTTAATTCTTATAACCGGTTTTGCAAATGCCCAAAGCGAAATTATTGGAAAATGGAAAACCATTGATGACAATACAGGAGAGGCCAAATCAATTGTAGAGATCTATAAAAAAGGAAGTAAAATATACGGTAGAATAGCTCGAATTTTAAAAGAATCGGATCGAGATAAACTATGTAAAGAATGTGAAGGTGATGATTATAATCAGCCAATAGAAGGAATGGTTATTCTTAAAGGGTTACAAAAAGACGGAGATGAATATGAAGATGGAACCATTATGGATCCTGAAAATGGAAAGGTATATAAATGTAAAATTTGGGTGGATGAAGACAATCCTAACACTTTGAATGTTAGAGGTTATATTGCATTTTTATTTAGGACTCAAAAGTGGGTTAAAGCCTAGTGATCTACATTTAATATTCTTGTTTAAAGAAAATTTTAACATTTCTTACTGTTAGTTTTTAGAAAATTACAGAACTAAGCTGTTGTAATTTTTTAAAAACTAAATCATGAAAAAAATATTTACCCTATCTATCTTATTAGTCCTTACAACAATTACAACAGCTCAAATTAGAGTTGGAGATGCTGTTGTTCCATATAAAGTTACTTTTGAAGGAGAAGAGCTTACTCTTAACGGTGCAGGTGTTCGAAAAGTTTTAGGAGTTGAAACATACTCTGGAGGATTATATACAGTAAATAAGTATTCAGATGATAGATCAGTTTTGGATGCTGATGAAAGCATGTCAATTCGATTAGTGATCAATTCTAAGAAAGTAACCAATAAGCGAATGGTTAAAGTGTTTAGAAAAGGTTTTGACGATGCTATGTTTGGCAATACTCAGAGTTTAGATGCAAGGATCGATAAATTTCTGGAGCTATTCGGAAGTAGCACTCAAATCAATGATTTTTATGATTTAGTATATATAAAAGGAAAGGGGATAAGAACTTTCAAAAATGGAGAGGAAGTTGGTTACATAGAAGGAAGAGATTTTAAATATGCTTTATTTAAAATTTGGTTAGGAAACGAACCGGCGTGTAAATTAATCAAAGGCGGGATGCTTGGACAGAATGGATAAATAATATTAACCCCAAAATAAACAAAAGCCTGATCATTTGATCGGGCTTTTGTTGTATATAATAAGGCTAAAGATGTATTTTTGTTTAGAATCAAAAGTATCGATGGCATATTTTATAGATGTAATTCTTCCTATTCCTCTTGATAAAGAGTTTACCTATAGTATCAATAAAAATGAAGCTTCTTTTCTAAAACCGGGAATGCGGGTAGCCGTACAATTCGGTAAAAGTAAAGTATATGCCGCATTAGTAACAAAAACACATCAAACACCGCCTCAGGTGTATGAGGCTAAGGAGATAGAACACATTTTGGATGAAACTCCAATTGTTACTACGAATCAATTAGAACTTTGGTCCTGGATTTCTAAGTACTATATGTGTTCTAAAGGAGAAGTAATGAGAGCGGCTTTGCCTAGCGCGTTTTTATTAGAAAGTGAAACCATTATTTTAAGAAATGATAAGGAGCTTGTTGATGAAAATTTATTAAAAGATGATGAGTTTTTGCTTCACGAAGCATTACAGCATCAAAGTTTACTTCGTATCCAGGAGGTAATGGATATTGTCGGAAAAAAAAGCGTACTTCCATTAATTAAGCGATTAATTGAAAAACAGGTTATTACAGTACAGGAAGAGATCTATGAACAATATAAACCAAAGCTAGTTAGATATGTTAGGCTGCAATCAGAATATACTAGTGAAGTAGGGTTACAATCATTATTGGATTCTCTGACACGCGCACCTAAGCAAAGAGATGTACTGATGCACTTATTTATGCTGCAAGCGAAGAGTGAGAAAGCCATTATGGTAAGTGAGCTTATAAAAGCGGCGAATAGTAACGCAGGAGTAATTAAAACTTTGATAGACAAAAATATACTAGAAGAATATCATAAACAGACGGATAGAGTGCAATATGAAGGTAGTTCTTTCACTGTTACCAAAGAATTGAATACGTATCAAGAGCAAGCACTAAAAGAGATTAAAGAACATCTTGTAGAAAAAGATGTTTGTTTGTTTCACGGGGTAACCTCTTCTGGAAAGACCGAAGTTTATGTAAAATTGATTGAGGAACAAGTTCAAAAAGGAAAACAAGTTTTGTATTTGTTACCCGAAATTGCATTGACCACACAGTTAATAACTAGGTTGCAAGAGTACTTCGGTGAAAAATTATCTGTATACCATTCTAAATATTCTGTAAACGAAAGAGTAGAAGCCTGGAATAATGTAAAAGATTCAAAGTCTAAAGCTCAAATTGTCATCGGAGCAAGATCTTCAATATTTCTGCCCTTTATTAATCTTGGACTGATTATCATAGATGAAGAACACGAGAGTTCGTTTAAACAGTATGATCCTGCCCCTAGATATCATGCAAGAGATACTGCAGTAGTATTGGCTAATATGTTTAAGGCAAAAGTTGTGCTAGGATCTGCCACACCGGCTTTAGAATCTTATTATAATGCCGAACAAGGAAAATATGGATTGGTAGAGTTAACCAGAAGATATGGCAATGTATTAATGCCAGATATAAATCTGGTGGATTTAAAGACAAAATATAAAAGAAAAGAAATGACAGGGCATTTTAGTGATACGCTGTTACTAGCTATTCAAAATGCACTAAAAGAAGAGGAACAGGTTATTTTGTTTCAGAACAGAAGAGGATATTCTCCTGTAGTAGAATGTAATACCTGCGGTCACTCACCGCAGTGCCCTAATTGTGACGTGAGTCTTACTTATCATAATTACCGTAATCAATTACGATGTCATTATTGTGGATATCATATAGCGATGTTACAAAAATGTATGGCTTGCGATAGTCATGAGTTGTCTACTAAGGGTTTCGGTACAGAACAGATAGAGAACGAACTGAAAGAGTTGTTTCCGGATCATACTATTGGTAGAATGGATCAGGATACGACAAGGGGAAAACACGGATATGAAAAAATCATCACTAAATTTGAAGAAGGGGGAATCAATATTTTGGTGGGTACTCAAATGTTAACTAAAGGATTGGATTTTAGAAATGTGACTTTAGTCGGAATTATGAATGCTGACAATCTTCTTAATTTTCCTGATTTTAGAGCACATGAACGAAGCTTTCAGTTGATGTTACAAGTGGCAGGTAGAGCAGGGCGAACTAGTAAGAGAGGAAAAGTACTGATTCAAACCTACAATCCGTTTCACCAAATTCTTCAGCAAGTATCTATTAATGATTATACGGGTATGTATAAAGATCAGATTGAGGAACGATACCAATATAAATATCCTCCTTTTTATAGGATTATTAAGATCACCGGACGTCATAAAGATTATAACAAGGTAAACGAAGCAACACTTTGGTTAGCAAAATCTTTGGCAATGACTTTTAAGGAAAATGTATTAGGGCCAGAGTTTCCTCCAATTTCAAGAATAAGAAATCAGTATAATAAAAATATTTTGATTAAGATTCCAAACGGGCAATCACTAAACAGAACAAAAGAAGTAATCAAAAGGATAGAGAACTCTTTTAAAAGCATAAAAGAATTTTCTGGAGTCAGGATCATTATTAATGTAGATAATTATTAGTGAAACTTGATTTTGAGAAGTCTTTAAGACGCACTCAAAATTATAGGTTGAACCTGCCTACCTGGCGGATAGCAGGCAGGCTAATCCCGCTTTCTCAGCGGGATATTGGCCTAATACGTTATATGAATACGTTAACATAAAAAAACACAAAAAGCATGAGTTTGTGTTTAAAACAAGAAAATCCCACTTTTTAAGTGAGATTTTTAATTTATCAGTCATATTCTTTTATCCGCTTAATGCTTCTATTAAAGAATGTTTTTTGTGTCGACTTAACGGAATTTTTTCATCAGCAATCTCAATGTTACGACTGTTATAGCGTTCTACTTTATCAAGATTTACGATGTATGATTTATGTATTCTAAGAAAACGATCACTAGGTAGCTCTGCTTCAAAAGATTTCATGGTTGCCAATACTACGATAGGATCACCATCCTCCATGATTAATTTTACGTAATCACCTAAAGCCTCCACATATTTCAATTGACTTAAAAATATTTTACGTTTTTTAAGATTACTTTTTACAAAAATATAATCATCATCTTCAATAGATGCTTGTTCTGAGTTTAAACGAGACATACTTAATGCTTTTTCTACAGCAGCATTGAATCGATCCTTTTTAAGAGGTTTTCTTAAATAATCAATTGCGTCATAATCAAAAGCCTTAAAAGCATATTTAGTCTTTCCGGTAACAAAAATTATATGAGGTTTATTTTCCAGATCATCCAAAAGATCGAACCCGGTAAGGATAGGCATTTCGATATCTAGAAATAATAAATCTACCGGAGTATCCAATAATCCGTTTTTTGTCTCAATAGCATTGTTCCACTCAGCCACTAATTCCAGTGATGAATGTTCATCTATTAATTTAACAATAGCCAGTCTTTGCAGACGCGAATCGTCTACTACTGCACATTTTAATTGAGATTGTTCCACTTGCATAGGTTAATATTCTATACAATATTAATGAATATATATTATTTCCACAAACATTTTACGCTTTTTATCGATAAAAGATGTGTTTCATCGAAGTGTTTTTTAGTTTGAAAATCAAAAAAATAGTGTTACTTTTGCAGCCAATTTTAATTAAAAATAGATTTTTTATGAATCATTATGAAACTGTTTTCATCTTGAATCCCGTTTTATCTGAAGAACAGATAAAGGAAACAGTTAAGAAATACGAAGACATTCTTGTTTCTAACGGTGCCAAGATGATATCCAAAGAAGACTGGGGGCTTAAGAAGCTTGCTTATGCGATCCAGCACAAGAAAAGTGGTTTTTATCACTTATTTGAGTACACTGTACCAGGAGAGGCTATCAACACTGTAGAGGTTGAGTTCAGAAGAGACGAAAGAATAATGCGTTACCTTACTGTTCGTTTAGATAAGCACGCAATTGCTTGGGCTGAAAAGAGAAGAAATAGAAACAAACAAAAAGCTTAATTATGTCATCTATAGAACAACAAGCTAAAGGAAAAAAAGATGGAGAGATCAGATATCTTACTCCATTAAACATAGATACTTCAAAAGCGAAGAAGTATTGTCGTTTCAAAAAATCAGGTATTAAGTATATCGATTATAAAGATCCTGATTTCTTAATGGCATTTGTAAACGAACAAGGAAAATTATTACCTCGTCGTCTTACAGGAACTTCTTTAAAATATCAGCGTAAAGTGAGTGTTGCTGTTAAAAGAGCAAGACACTTAGCATTAATGCCATACGTTGGTGATTTATTAAAATAAAATTCGTCATAACATTATGGAACTTATATTAAAGAAAGACGTTGAGAATCTAGGATTCGCAGACGATGTAGTAGAGGTGAAGAACGGTTATGGACGTAACTTTTTAATTCCTGGAGGTTTTGCTGTATTAGCAACTCCATCTGCTAAAAAAGTATTGCAAGAGACTTTAAAGCAACGTGCTTTTAAAGAAAAGAAAGAGATCGAAGATGCTGAGAAAATAGCTAAGAAAATAGCTGGATTCGAAATCAAGATTGCTGCTAAGGTAGGATCTGGAGATAAATTATTCGGTTCTGTTTCTAATGCTGATGTTGCTGAAGCATTAGCAAAAGAAGGTGTTGAACTTGAGAAGAAATTCATTACTGTACCTGGTGGAACTATCAAACGTTTGGGGCAGTATGAAGCTTCTGTTCGTCTTCATAGAGCAGTAATTGCTCCGGTTGCTTTTGAGATAGTTGCTCAGGCTAAATAATTTGAAGATCTGATAATCAGTTAATAACTGGTTTATAAGAATATATAAAAACCGCTCATTTGAGCGGTTTTTTTGTTTACTTTCAGTGTAACTCACACAAAAATATCAATCAATGAAAAACTCTCTTCTCACCCTGGTTTTTGCATTATTGGCAATTACAATTCATGCTCAGGTAACAACCTCCAACATTTCTGGTTTAGTCTATGATAATACGAACCAACTATTACCTGGAGCAAACATTACCGCTATTCATTCGCCAACAGGAACTACCTATGGGGGAACCACTAATTTTGATGGTCGTTTTGATCTTATAAACTTAAGAGTTGGTGGCCCGTACCGGGTAACGATTAGCTATGTTGGTTTTAAGAAAAAAGTATATGATGATGTATTTCTTCAATTAGGACAAACCTACAATATAGATGTTATCATGACAGAAGATGATAATCAGCTAGAGGAAGTTGTGATCACTACCACCAAAAATGCTACGTTTAGTAGCGAAAGAACGGGGGCTGAAACTAATATAGGTAATCGAGAATTAAAATCTTTGCCTACGATTACACGTTCTGCTGCGGATTTTTATCGTTTAGAACCTACAGCATCCAGTAATGGGTCTTTTGGAGGAAGAAATGATCAATTTAATAATTTTAGCCTGGATGGATCTATTTTTAATAACCCTTTTGGGTTGGATGCGGCAACTCCTGGTGGTCAAACAAATGCCCAACCCATATCATTAGATGCTATCGATCAAATTCAGGTGTCTACAGCACCTTATGATGTTACTCAAGCTGGATTTACTGGTGCATCTGTCAATGCAGTGACTAAAAGTGGTACTAATGAATGGAAAGGTACAGTGTATGGTTTTTATCGTAATCAGGATTTAACTGGAGATAAAGTAGGGGATGATGATATCATTGTTCCTGATCTAACACAAGCACAGTATGGATTAAGTGTTGGAGGACCGATAATTAAAAATAAACTATTCGTTTTTGGAAATTTTGAAATTGATGATCGAGAAGATTTAGGTTCTAATTTTTTGGCAGCCAGACCTGGATTGACCGGGGCTAATGTATCTCGTGTTTCTGCAGAAGATCTTGATTATGTTTCTCAACAACTTAGTTTGTTAGGGTATGAGACTGGTCCTTATGAAGGGTATACGCATAATACAGAATCTACTAAAGGGATTTTAAAACTAGATTGGAATATCAGCGATAATCATCGTATGGCTTTAATTTATAATTTTCTTGATGCTTCCCGGGATTTACCTGCAAACCCAGAGGCTATTGGAAGAAGAGGGCCTGATCTAACCACCTTGCAGTTTAGAAATGCAGGATACACTATCAAAAACAAAATCAGTTCTTTCCTGGTAGAACTGAATTCTAATTTTGGAGGAAATATTTCTAATAAATTTCAGGCAGGATATACCTTTTTTGATGATAGTAGGGATCCTTTTTCTGCACCAGCACCACCAATTAACATAGCACAAGATGGTGTTCGTTATATAGTAGCGGGTCACGAACCATTTTCTATTAATAATAGATTAGAGCAAAAAGTATATCAGGTAACAAATAACCTAAACATAGTTACAGGAAAGCATACGATTACTTTGGGAGGAAGTTTTGAAAGATTTGAGTTTGATAACTCTTTTAATCTTGGAGTGTACACCTATTTTAATGCTGATGGTGGAGTAGGTACGTTTGCCCCAGATTTTGATAGTGTTCGTAATACATCAGGTTCTGTTAATAGCTTTGAGCAGGCGATTAATAATGGATTAATAGCAGAAGCGTTAGCAAACGCGCAGAATATTTTTGATACTAATAACGCAGCTGATAATTGGGCATTGGCAGAGACTAATGTTGGTCAATTAGCATTTTATGCACAGGACAAGTGGAGAATGAGCGATAAGTTTACGTTAACCTATGGTGTTAGAGTAGATCAACCACTTTTCTTTGATACCAGAGATAAAATTGCTGAGAATATAGAAAGAGCTGCTGGAGGTGAGTTTCCGGATGGTAATTATCAACCCGGCATTACCTATTTTGACGAAAATGGAACCCCTACGAATTTAAATAGTTTGGATTTACCATCCAAAAAGCTATTAATTTCTCCAAGATTAGGATTCAATTATGATGTAAAAGGGGATAAAACAATACAGCTAAGAGGAGGTACAGGTATTTTTACAGGTCGTTTGCCGTTTGTATGGATTGGTAATCAGGTAGCAAATCCAAATTTCTTTTTCTATACTACATCGGCTCCGGATTTTCAGTTTCCACAAGTATTTAGAAATAGTTTAGGAATCGACTGCAAATTTAAAAATGGACTGATAGCGTCTACGGATATTATTTATACCGAAGATATCAATGCGCAAATGGTAAGAAACTACGGATTAGCAACTCCTTCGGGAACACTTAATGGAGCAGATGGTAGGCCAATCTATCTGGCATCGGATAGAGCAGTCAATGAATTTGGAGGTACCACTAATGCGTATGTATTTACAAATACGAATGTAGGGTATTCGTTTAATTGGTCATTTAAGCTTCAGAAAAATTTCAAAAATGGATTGTTTGCTAGCGTTGCTTATAACTTCCTAGAAGCTGAAGATGCTAGTTCATTAGATGCAGAAATCTCTAGTGATGCATACGATAGAAACCCTGCGATTGGCAATGTAAATCAAGCGGTGAGTACGGCGTCTAGATATGGAGATAAACATAGAATTGTGGGGCAAATCAATAAATCCTTTAGCTATGGAAAAAACAAACAATGGAGAACTTCTCTTGGAGCCTTTTATGAATATGCGCAAGGAGGAAGATTTTCATATACCTATTCAGGAGATATTAATAATGATGGTTCTGTATTGAATGATTTAATTTACATTCCGACGGAAACCGAATTGGCAACCTATAATTTCAGTGGTACTCCTACAGAACAAGCTGAACAGAGAACAGCTCTTGAAGCTTATATTCAGCAAGATGAATACCTAAGAGAGCGTAGAGGGAATTATGCAGAGAAATATGCAATTTTGAGTCCTTGGCGAGGAAGGTGGGATGTGAAGTTATTACAAGATTATAATTTTCAAATTGGTGATAAGACAAATACCATTCAGTTAAGTGTTGATATTCTAAATTTCGGAAATCTGTTGAATTCTGATTGGGGAGTAATTGAAATTCCTGTAAATGATCAGCCTATTGGAGTAACCGTAGATGCTACTAATACACCCACATACTCTTTTGATACTTCTCAAACAAGCACTTTTGCAAATGACTTTAGCTTGGATTCCAGATGGCAGGCACAAGTGGGACTTCGATATATTTTTAATTAAAATAATAGATCACATACTAGATTTAAAAAATCCGTTCTCAATTTATTAGGAACGGATTTTTCCTCATAGAGGGTTCAGTTTCTAATGGTTTTCTGCAAGAAAAGACAGTAATGTTTTGAAAACATACTTAATAGACTTGTTTTGTGGTTGTTGATTTATGCTTATTTTTGCAGCCAATTTTACGAAAAGAGATGAAGTACCAAAGGCTTACCAAAGAACAGTTAGAAGAATTATATCAAGAGTTTATTAATTTTTTAGCCACCCAATCTATTACGGCAGATGAGTGGAATGAGATTAAAGCAAATAAACCAGAAGTAGCAGAAGAAGAGCTAGATATCTTTAGTGATTTGGTTTGGGAAGGAGTATTAAGTAACGCTCAGTTTTTAGAGCATTTTTCTAAAGATCAAATCCATCTTTTTTATCTGGGAGAAACCGAAATGCATCTAATAGCGATAAAAGTAAATGTTCCTGATATTGACATCACTACTCAAGAAGGATATGATTGGTTGCGCAATAACCTATTAGACGATCAGGTGGCTTTTTATAATGCAAATAAGGATTATAGTGAAGACTCTAATATGGATAAGTTTAAACTTATTTTACAGGGGGCAAATATCACGAAAGGTGAATTATATCAGTATTTTGAAAAAATTATTAGTGCGAATAAATAGTTTGGTGCTTTTTATTTTTTAGTAAGTAATTGCTTTACACCTAGTGGGTATACTATTTTTTTAATTTTTCATAGCTGTTGTTAGTGGAATATGCATAGCGTTTTTAATTTGACTACTGACTACTGACTACTGACTACTGACTACTGACTACTGACTACTGACTACTGACTACTGACTACTGACTACTGACTACTGACTACTGACTACTGACTACTGACTACTGACTACTCGTACCTCAGTGACTCAATAGGATCTTGTCTAGCAGCTTTTACCGCGGGATATGAACCAGAAACTACTGCAGTAAGGAAAGAAGTAACTACCGCTGCAAAAATTGCTAACCACGGAATGCTAAATTCAAAACCAGAAACAGCTACTATAATCGCTCCAATGGTTATCCCAAGTATAATACCAACTACACCTCCAATTTGTCCTATAATTACAGTTTCCATAAAGAATTGACTAGATATAGTATTCTTTTTGGCTCCTAGTGCCTTGCGAACACCAATTTCTCTGGTTCGTTCTGTAACAGAAACCAGCATAATATTCATTAAAGCAATCGAGGATCCAAAAATGGTGATGATGCTAATAATCCATGCAGCCCAATACAGATATCCAGTAATACTCGAAATACGGTTAATAAGATCTTCGCTTCGTTCTAAACCAAAGTTATTTTCTTCTACAGGATTTAATCCTCTTATCTTTCTGAAAGTTATAATTGCCTCGTCTTGAGCGCCTTCTAAAAACTGTTTGTCATCCACTTTTACACTAATATTATAGTTGATATTAGGTAAGGTGTATATAGAACGTGCAACTTGTAACGGAATCAATACCTTAAGATCCTGATTGTCTCTAAAAGTAGCTCCTTTACTTTCTAGAACGCCAATGACTTTAAATTTTACACCTCGTATACTAATAGTTTTGTTGATAGGATCCGTATCTTTAAAAATATTCTTCTTAAAATCAGAACCGATTAAACAAACATTGTTGTTATTTTCAATATCAAAAAAAGTAAAACTTCTTCCAAACTCTACTTCTGTTCCTGTATTTTCCAGATAATTTTCATTAACACCAACAACCGAAGCTTCAGGATCTGTTTTTTCATTTTCATATTTGACTTCAGCATTTCTAGTTCCAGTAAAAGACACAGAGGTTTTTGAAAATGGATATTGAAACTTTTCCTTAAACTGCCTTACATTACGATAGCTAATTATGGGGTTTATTTTTTCTCTTTCACCACTACCGCCACGTCTGGTAGTGAATTCATACCGTTGAATATTAAAGGTGTTGGACCCCATCGAAGCAAAATCTCCGGTTATAGTATTTTCCAGAGCCCCTAAAAATGTTAGGATTCCCACCAATGCGGTAATACCAATAGCTATAATCAAAACAGTAAGAATGGTTCGTAAAAGCTGACCTTTTATAGAATCTAAAGCAATACGGATATTCTCTCGAAAAAGTGAAAACATAATAGGTGAATTAGTATCGTTTGCAGTATAAGACTACAAAACGAGCTTAAAGTTACTCAAAAAAGTGAATTTTATAGATATAAGTAAAACTCTTTATGCATTTCCTGTAAAATTTTAAAGCTTTTTAAGATATTTACACCCTTTTAAGAATTGATAATTATTGGTAGTGATTAGGTAATAACATATCTTATACTATTAAAAACATAGAACAGCGCATACATGGCACAAAAACCATCCATACCAAAGGGAACACGTGACTTTTCTCCAATAGAGGTAGCTAAGAGAAGTTATATAATGAATACAATCAAAGAACAGTTTCAGTTGTTTGGTTTTCATCCTATAGAAACTCCAAGTTTTGAGAATAGCGATACCCTAATGGGAAAGTATGGAGAAGAAGGAGATCGATTGATTTTTAAGATACTGAATAGTGGAGATTATCTGAGCAAAGTAGATGATGTTTTATATACATCTAAAGAAAGTACTAAGATAACTTCTAAGATTAGTGAAAAAGCACTTCGTTATGATTTAACAGTTCCTTTTGCTCGTTATGTGGTGCAACATCAAAATGAAATAGACTTTCCGTTTAAGCGATATCAAATACAACCGGTTTGGCGTGCGGATCGCCCACAAAAAGGTAGGTTTAGAGAATTTTATCAATGTGATGCTGATGTAGTAGGAAGCAAATCCTTATGGCAAGAGGTAGATTTTATTCAGTTGTATGATAAAGTATTTAGCAAATTAGGGCTAGCGGGAGTTACAATTAAAATGAATAATCGTAAGATTCTATCAGGTATTGCAGAAGTTATTGGAGCTAGCGATAAATTGATTGATTTTACTGTTGCTTTAGATAAACTGGACAAAATAGGAGAAGATGGAGTTAAAAAAGAAATGCTCGCTAAGGGAATTTCAGAAGCTGCCATTGATAAAGTAAAACCACTCTTTAATTTTACAGGATCCACTTCTCAAAAAATCGAGAAATTAAAAGAATTATTAGTTTCTTCTGAAGAAGGAATGAAAGGAGTAGAGGAACTGGAGTTTATTATAAATACCATTGCCGAAATGCCTTTGGATAAGGCTACTCTTGATTTAGATGTTACATTGGCTCGAGGTTTAAATTATTATACAGGTGCTATTTTTGAAGTATCTGCACCAGAGGGCGTAAAGATGGGCTCTATTGGTGGTGGTGGAAGATATGATGATCTTACGGGGATTTTCGGATTAAAGGATGTAAGTGGTGTAGGTATTTCTTTTGGGTTGGACAGAATATATCTCGTACTTGAAGAATTAGGATTGTTTCCAGAAACGGTTGCTCCTTCTACAAAAGGATTATTTATTAACTTTGGAAAAGATGAAGCACTTTATTGTATGAAAGCTATCCGGGCGCTTAGAAATAATGGTACCATCACGGAGTTATATCCTGATAGTGCTAAAATGAATAAGCAGATGAAGTATGCCAATAAAAGAGCCATCCCTTTTGTTATTCTAGCAGGAGCATCAGAGATTGAAAATGACAATTTTACGGTTAAAAACATGGAAACCGGAACTCAGGAAACTATAAATTTAGAAGAATTAAAATTAATTTTGCAATAAATAAGACATATTAAACCAAACTGAAAATAAACACTAGTTAACTACCCTAAAATTAAAATTATGAAAAATATCGTTTTGAGCTCGCTATTGTGCCTCTTTTTGGTATCTGTAGCATCTTGCAAAAAAGATCCTAAAACAGATCAAGTAGAAGTAATAGAAGAGGTTGTAGACTCAACAGACGTTGTGGAGGTGGTTGAGGAAAAAAAACCTGTAGTAAAGAAGAAAAAGAAAACTACAAAAAAGAAAAAGAAAGCTACTGTTATAGAAGTTCCCGCTGGTGCTCCTTCTTTTAAGAGTACAGCTGCCAGAAAATATGTTAGAGATTACGAAGCGTATGTTGCTAATTATAAAAAAGCTGTTGAATCTAAAGGTGATATGGATGCTTTTTTAAAACTAAGCAAATCTAGTAGTGATTTAACGAATCAATATAGAAAATTGATTTCAACGCTACCTGCCGATGAAATGGAAAAAATGAGTAAGTACATGCAAGAAAAAACAAAGCAAATAGACGCTTTGAGCAGACAAATGTAATCATAGAGAAAGTATAATATTTTTAAAACCATCCCGTAGGCATTCGGGATGGTTTTTTGTTTGGCTTTTTTATAAAATCAAAAAAAGCCTTTAAAAATAAGGGCTTTTACGAATTAACTGTAGCGAGAGGGGGGGCACCCCCGTCCGCCTCAGGTGGATATGAATCCTTTCTTTATTTCATCAATTTATCTTTGACCCATTCTCTACCTTTACCTGATTTTAAGAATTTTTCTCTAATAATGGCTTCTTTTTTGGTTTCAAGAAACTCCAGGTAGGCAACTTTCCAAGGTCTATATCGAATGGTAAACCCTTTTTTGGCTAATTTGTTATGAGATTTAAAACGACTTATTAAATCAGAAGTGTATCCTGTATAACTTTTGTCATACTTTTCAGAATATAATATGTAGACTACAAACTCTTTCATAAATCAAAAAAAGCCCTTAAAAATAAGGGCTTTTGCGAATTAACTGTAGCGAGAGGGGGGCACCCCCGTCCGCCTCAGGCGGATATGAATCCTTTCTTTATTTCATCAATTTATCTTTGATCCATTCTCTACCTTTACCTGATTTTAAGAATTTTTCTCTAATAATGGCTTCTTTTTTGGTTTCAAGAAACTCTATGTAGACAACTTTCCAAGGTCTATACCGTACTGTAAATCCTTTTGTTGCTAATTGATTATGAGATTTAAAACGACTTATTAAATCAGAAGTGTATCCTGTATAACTTTTGTCATACTTTTCAGAATATAATATGTAGACTACAAACTCTTTCATAAATCAAAAAAAGCCCTTAAAAATAAGGGCTTTTGCGAATTAACTGTAGCGAGAGGGGGGCACGATCCCCCGACCTCTGGGTTATGAATCCAACGCTCTAACCAGCTGAGCTACCTCGCCAAATAGATGCTACATCCTTTTAATTCGGGTGCAAATATAAAAACAAAAAGTATTGTAGCAAACAATAAAGTAGAATTAATTTTTTTCAAATACTCTTTTCAAATACTTTTAAAGTCAATAATTAATCTATATATTGGCTTACTAACAATTTGCAATATGTCTGAAAAAATAAAATACGAACTCGAATTTGTAATACAATCCTCCCCACAGCTGCTATATCAGTATATTTCTACACCTTCAGGACTTTCTGAATGGTTTTCTGATAATGTAAATTCACGAGGAGAAATGTTTACTTTCATTTGGGATGATAGTGAAGAAGAGGCGAAGCTTTTAAGTAAAAAAAGTGGAGAAAGAATTAAATTCAGATGGATGGCTGATGAAGAAGAAGGCGATGATTATTTTTTCGAATTGCGAATACAAGTGGATGAGATTACCAAAGATGTTTCTCTAATGGTTACTGATTTCTCTGATGATGATGAGATTGAAGAAAATAAAATGTTATGGGATAATATGATTAGCAATCTAAAACATGTTTTAGGTTCTACCTGATTCCTTTATTTTTATAATGTATATTTGCCCCGCCCAATAGTTATTGGTAATAAGGGGCTTTTTTATGATTAATATTAACGGAAATTTAATAGCAGATAATGAAGCGACATTATCTATTGCTAATAGAGGATATGCATACGGTGATGCATTGTTTGAAACGATACGAGTAAACGCTGGAACCATTCTTTTTTGGGAAGATCATTACTTTAGACTGATGGCTTCTATGAGAATTCTGCGTATGGAAATTCCAATGAATTTTACACCAGAGTTTTTGCAACAAGAGATTCTGAATCTGATAGAAGAAAATAGTTTGAGTAATTCTTCTGTGAGGGTTAAAATAATTGTTAATCGAAAAGAAGGAGGTTTATATACTCCATTAGTGAATACAATTGATTATTGCATTTCTGTTAGACCATTAACGTCTAATTTCTTTACGCTTTCTGAAGAACCATATGAGGTAACTTTATTTAAAGATCATTATGTCGCTCCTGACTTACTTTCTACACTGAAATCTAATAATAAGTTGATAAACGTTTTGGGAAGTGTTTTTGCAAAAGAAAATTGTTTCGAAAATTGTTTGTTGCTCAATACTAATAAAATGGTGATCGAAGCACTGAATGGTAATCTATTTTTGGTAAAAGGAAACAAAATAAAAACTCCTCCTGTTTCTGACGGTTGTTTAAAAGGTGTTTTGCGGACTCAATTACTAAGAATTATTGAAAAATTACCCGAGTATGAACTGGAAGAAGCTTCGATTTCTCCATTTGAATTACAAAAAGCAGATGAATTATTTATAACGAATGTAATAACCGGATTACAACCGGTTACTAAATTTAGAAAAAAAGAATATGTCTCTGAAGTAACACGCAGATTGTTAGGAATATTAAATGCAAGAATTAGAATAGGGGATTAATTATAGGTAGGATCTTCTGGAGCATTAGACCATAATAAATATTCTCCACCTAATTCAATCATTTTCTCTTTCCAAAAAGTATCATAAGACTTGCCTATGATATTTTTTTCGTAAGTGTTTTTTACAATTACCCAAGAATTCGCTTCTAATTCTTGTAGCAATTGTTCTGCATCCCATCCAGAATACCCTAGAAAAAATCGAATTTCTTTAGGAGTAATTTTATTTTCAGCAATTAATTTTGATACTACCGAAAAATCTCCACCCCAATAAATTCCAGATGAAATTTCAACACTATTTGGTATTAAATCAGGGATTTTATGAATAAAGTATAGATTATCCTGTTCTACAGGTCCGCCATTGTAGATTTTAAATTCTGCTTCCACTTCAGGAACTAGATCTGATAGGACATAATCCAATGGTTTGTTCATAATAAAACCAATTGAACCTTGGTCGCTATGATCTGCAAGAAGTACAACCGAACGATTAAAGGAAACATCTCCAATGATGGATGGCTCTGCAATTAGAAGATGTCCTTTCGCGGGTTGAAGTGATATCATGGATGGCGTAGTTTATACTAAAACTAAATAATTATTTCTAATAATCAAAGCGGTTACCTCATTTTTACGGAGAATCCATAAAAAAAGCTCCCTTAGAAGGGAGCTTTCTATGATATCAAAAACTAATTAAATTAGTTAACTGAACTAGATAAATCTGCACCAGCTTTGAACTTAACAACGTTTTTAGCAGCGATCTTGATAGTTTTACCTGTTTGTGGGTTTCTACCTTCTCTTGCAGCTCTTTTAGAAACTGACCAAGAACCAAATCCTACTAAAGAAACACGGTCACCTTTTTTAAGAGAACCTTCAACATTTCCTAAGAAAGATTCTAAAGCTTTCTTTGCTGCTGCTTTTGTAATTCCAGCGTCAGCTGCCATTGCATCGATTAATTCTGTTTTGTTCATAATTCTGTTTTTAAATTAATTGTTGGTTAAACCAAATTTTTGTTAAACGCTCTACAAATTTATACGGATTTATGATTCATGCAAGGATTAGCCCAGTAAATACGGGGTTTTGTTGATAACTCAAGGCGATTGTTAATAAACAGGTGCGATTTCTATGAATTTTCTTACTCTAGTGATAGCAAGGGCTCAGCCCATTTTTGCATCTTTATAAAAGGTGTACCCGTTTAAGAGTGCTTTAGCTTCCATCGCTTTTTTCCCCGGCAGTTGAATTTTATTCAGAATAATATATCCGTTAGTGACCGCTACCTTAATTATAGAATCTTCGACAATAACCTTACCTACATCAAAATTATGTTCTTGCTTTTCCATACCTGCTCCATATACCTTTACAGACACTTCTTCTCCTTTATTATACAGAGTACACCAGGCTGTAGGATATGGACTTAAACCTCTAATAAGGTTGTAAATGGTTTGTAAGTCCTTACTCCAGTCTATTTTGGTGTTTTCGCGATGTAGTTTATAAGCGGTTTTAAGCTCTCCTTCTTTAGGTTGCTCTTTTGTGGTGACAGTTTCGTTTTCTATAGCTTTGATAGTATCTATTACTAAAGAAGCGCCAGCTGTCATTAACTTATCATGAAGAATACCTGCTGTGTCACTTTTTTCTATTTCCATTTCTTTCTGAAGAATAATATGACCTGTGTCAATTTTTTCATCTATAAAAAAAGTGGTGATACCTGTTTTTTGTTCTCCATTAATAATAGCCCAATTAATAGGAGCAGCACCTCTGTAATCCGGAAGTAAAGATGCATGTAAATTAAATGTTCCGTATGCTGGCATATCCCACACTACTTTGGGTAGCATTCTAAAGGCAACAACAATGTTTAGGTTGGCTTGTAATTTTTTTAACTCCTCTATAAAACCTTCATCCTTTAAATTGGTGGGTTGTAGGATATGTAGGTTTTTTGACAAAGCATATTCTTTCACCGCAGAAGCTCTAAGTTTTCTACCTCTACCTGCCGGTCTGTCTGGAGCGGTAATAACACCTACCACGTTATAATTGTTTTCTATAATAGTTTTTAGGGTTTCTACTGCAAAATCAGGAGTTCCCATAAATAGGATTCGTAAGTCTCTCATTATATGTTATACTAGTTGATAGTTGTTATATGGATCGATTTTTATGATATTGTGTTCGTTTAACTCCCTTAAAACCTCCAGTGCTGTTTCTTCG
Organism: Aquimarina rubra; assembly: GCF_042684305.1. NCBI lineage: Bacteria > Pseudomonadati > Bacteroidota > Flavobacteriia > Flavobacteriales > Flavobacteriaceae > Aquimarina > Aquimarina rubra. Next base: position 168,084 of record NZ_JBHULE010000008.1, read on the forward strand.
GGACAAGTTAATTGAGATAGAATATCCCTAGAGGATAAACCTTGTTTTTGTAAAAGAGCGATGATATTATTTTTAATTTCTTTCGGACCAACAATCGTTGGTTTTTTTGAAACACATACACTACAGATGCCACAATCCTTGGATTCCTTTTCTCCAAAATAAGTCAATAACTGTCTACTTCTACATATTGATTCATTTTGTACAAAACTAATCATAGCATTTACTTTATTGATTTTAGAAGTACTTAATTCTTTTAGAAAAGGTTTTACTTTATTAATGGTATGATCATCTTCTCTGGGTACTAAAAAAATAATATCCGCGTCGGTTAATTTATGATGAAACTGAAGTAATTCTGCATCTTGTAGTTTTTTTAAAACCTCAATTACGTTTGCTTCTGTGGTATTCACTTTAGAAGCGATAAGGGATAGGTTAATGTTTACTTCTTCATCAAAGACCCCTCCATAGGTTCGTAATATTGCTTTGGTTATCAATTCTAAATGCGAATGTTGTTCTAGATATTTTAGAAGCTGATTGCCTGTAGAGGTGATATGAACCGTACTTTTTTTAGTGAAACGTTGGGTGAAATTAATAATACTACAACGATCTAAAAACTGCAAGGCATTATAGGTTATCAAGGTGTTAAGGTTATATGTTTTGCAAAATATATTAAAATTAAATCCATGTGTCGTTTGTTCTCCTTCTCCATAAGATATCCTAAAGTAATTACACAGTTTACGATATATCAGCTTTACGAAATCCACATCAGGAAGTACTTTAATGAATTGATTTTCCACTCGAAGAATATCATTTTCATTTTTTAGAAGAAAGGCATAAGAAGTCTCTCCATTACGTCCGGCTCTACCAGCTTCCTGAAAATAACTTTCTATGCTCTCTGGAATAGTATAATGAATAATGGTTTTTACATTGGCTTTATCGATACCCATCCCAAAAGCATTGGTAGCAACCATAACTCTAATTTCCTCTGTTAGCCATTGCTGAAAGCGTTTTGTTTTTTCTTTTGCATCGACACCGCCGTGATAATATGTGGCCGCATATCCGCTTGCGTTCAAAAACTCACTGATCTCTATGGCTGATTTTCGATTTCTAACATAAATGATAGAGCTCCCTTGATAGCGTTCCAGAATTCTGATAAGTTTATCATTCTTATCCAAAATATGATACACCATATACCCCAGATTACTTCTAAAGAACGATTGTTTAAATATCTTTGGTTGAAATAAATCCAGTTCCTTAATAATATCCTCTACAACTTCAGGAGTCGCAGAAGCGGTAAGGGCAATCATAGGCACAGCCGGTTTAAGCTCCCTTAAAATCTTAATTTTTTTATAAGAAGGTCTGAAATCATTTCCCCATTGCGAAATACAATGCGCCTCATCAATCGCAATAAGGTTAATGTTCATTCTTTTAAGTCGCTCTTTTACTAAATCCTGCTGAAGTCGTTCTGGAGATAAATAAAGAAACTTATAATTACCATAAATGCAATTATCCAGTAAGGTGTCTAATTCTGAATATTTAATTCCGCTGGTAAGCGCAATAGCTTTAATACCTTTTTGCTGAAGATGTTGTACCTGATCTTGCATTAACGCAATAAGAGGTGATATTACCACACAGATTCCCGGTCTAAGCAACGCAGGTATCTGGAAACATATAGATTTTCCGCCACCAGTAGGAAGTAAAGCAAAAGTGTCATTGTTTTCAATAACGGCATTGATAATTTCTTCCTGTAACGGTCTGAAAGTATCATAATTCCAATTCTCCTTTAATAACTGGATAGGGGTAGTCATCAATACTATACTATATTACGTGTTGTAATATAAAGGTACTACGTTCTTTTACATTTCCAAAAGGAACTTCTATACAATTGTATCCAAATTTTGTGTATGTCTCTAATAAATGATGATGAATTTGTTGTGCTTCTTCAAAACTTTCATAACGTTCAGCATCAGATATATAAATTTCTTTCCAAGGAGGTAATAGGAAAACCTTATCGTAAACATAGTCCCTGCAAGCCTCTATAAATGGAGTGTCATAAGGTTGTTTAAAAAGATCCATGTACGCCAGTACGTCTGGAATTCCTCTATCGTAAAAAGCAATTTCCTTGTCGTCAGCAATGGAATCTTTGTATTGATTAATCCTACCATTCATTAATTGTATGTTGAAATTATAAGGATCAGAAACAGAAGCTATAGGATTAGAAACAATATCTATAGCGTCATTATTTTTTACTTCTTGAGTTATACTTCTAATAAACTCAGGAAAACAAAAGAAACCATCTTCTTCAAGTGTTTTAATAATCGATGTTTTTCCGGTAGAAGGACCTCCTGTAATAACTATTTTGTGCTGTGCCAAAGAAATAATTTTTGCGACAAATTTCGGAATTATAAAGTGATTTTGAAAATACTTTGGATACGTATACCATAAAGCTCTGTTAAAGTTGAATTTGTCCAGCTGTATTTTTAGTAACTTCAAAGACATAATAGTAATTTACCTACTATTTAGACTAATTAAATACAAATCCTAAAATTTAAACTCATGCCTGTTTATAATCTAAAAGTAAATGGTCAGTCACTTTCTGTAGAAACTGATGAAGATACACCTCTATTATGGGTGCTACGTGATCATTTTGATCTGGTGGGAACCAAGTTCGGTTGTGGTATTGGACAATGCGGAGCTTGCACTATTCACGCAGATGGAGTTGCAACAAGAAGTTGTTTGTTAAAAGTTTCTGTAGCTACAGAAATGGATATCAAAACAATAGAAGGTTTATCTAAAGATGTTTCTCATCCGGTACAACAAGCCTGGAAAGAGATTGATGTTCCGCAATGTGGATACTGCCAGTCCGGTCAGATTATGACTGCAGCTGCTTTTCTGGAGCAAAATCCTAATCCTAATAGAGAAGAGATTAGAGATGCAATGAGTGGCAATATTTGTAGATGTGCTTCTTATAATAGAATCGAAAAGGCGGTACAACAAGCTGCAAGTAAACTAAGTTAACCAATTTAAATCCCACGATAATGAAACATATAACGACTCCTTCGGTAAGTAGAAGGTCATTTATAAGAACATCGGCATTAGCAGGTGGAGGAATCTTGATTGGTTTTAACCTGTTTCAGGCGTGTAAACCAGAAGTTGCTCCTCCCACAGATATTGTAGATATTTCTGATCTAAATTTTAATGATTTTAATGCTTTTATTAAGATAGCAGACAACGGAATGGTCACTATTTTTTCTCCAAATCCTGAAATTGGACAAGGTGTTAAAACCTCAATGCCTATGCTGATTGCCGAGGAATTAGATGTTGCCTGGAAAAATGTTCATGTAGTTCAGGGAGCTTTAGATACCAAAAACTATACAAGACAAGTTGCCGGTGGAAGTCAATCACTTAGACATGGTTGGGAACCATTAAGGCAAACCGGAGCTACAGCAAGACAGATGTTAGTAAATGCGGCTGCAGCAAAATGGGGCGTGGATCCTGCAACCTGTAGTACAGAAAATGGAGTGATCACAAATAGTAATGGTGATAAACTAGGATATGGTGAAGTAGTTAAAGAGGCAGCTTCTTTAAAAGTGCCTGAGAATGTAATCCTCAAAGACCCAAAAGATTTTAAAATTATTGGTCAGGATATTCCTAATGTAGATGTTGATAAAATCATTACCGGAAAGCCTTTGTATGGTATGGATTACAAAGAAGATGGTATGGCCTATGTGTCTGTACTAAGACCTCCGGCTTTTGGGAAGAAATTGCAGGATTTTGATGCCACAGAAGCAAAAGCTGTTAGTGGTGTCATTGACGTATTTAAGTTTGGTGATAAGATTGCCGTGCTTGCCAAAGATACTTGGTCGGCAATGAAAGGTAAAAAGTCCGTAAAAGCAAAATGGATGAATGATTCTAAACTTGAAAACACGAAGGATTATGATAAAATATTAACGGATCTATTAAATGGTAAAGAATTTAATACAATGCGAGCGGATGGAAATGTGAAAAAAGCATTCGCAACTGCTGACAAGATATTAGAAAGAGTATATGAATCTCCCTTTCTTCCTCATAATTGTATGGAACCCATGAATTTCTTTGCACACGTGACAGATGAGAAAGTTAGGTTAGTAGGTCCTATCCAAACACCAGCGGGAACAGCCAGAAGAGTTGCAGAGTTATTAAATAGAAAACCAGAAGAAGTTTCTGTAGATATGACAAGAATGGGAGGTGGTTTCGGAAGACGATTATACGGTGATTTTGCTCTTGAGGCGGCTGAGATTTCTAATATATCCAAGAAACCGGTGAAGGTTGTATACTCTAGAGAAGATGATATGTCTGCTGGAATATACAGGCCCGCTATAAAATATAAAATTAGTGCTGCAATCAAAGATGGTAAGTTAACAGGATATCATCTTAAAGAAGCAGCGGTGAATTCTAATATGTATGGATTGATTCCTAATTTCTTTCCAGCTGGTGCCGTAGAGAATTACCAGGTAGATGTGGCCAAATATGATAGTAATATCACGATAGGTGCTTGGAGGGCTCCCTACACAAACTTTCTGGCTTTTGCCGAACAAAGCTTTTTTGATGATCTGGCGGAGTTAATGGAAGTGGATAACATAAAGCTGAGATTGGATTTATTACAGAACGTAAAAGGAAATACTGATGAAAGGATTCAATATTCACCAGAGCGATTAGAGCAAGTGATTAAAACAGCAGTTGAGAAATCAGAATGGGGTAAAAAACCTGATGGGGTCTTCCAAGGGTTTAGTTCATATTATTGTCATAATACGCATGTTGCAGAAGTGGCAGATGTGGTGTTGGTCAATGATCAGCCGGTAGTTAAAAAAGTCACTTGTGTCGTTGATTGTGGAATTGTGGTAAATCCTTTAGGGGCAAAGAATCAAATAGAAGGTGGTGTTATAGATGGAATTGGTCACGCTATGTACGGTGATTTTTCTTTTAAAAATGGTGAACCTCAGGATACTAATTTTGATTCCTATCGTTTGATACGAATGAATGAAACTCCTATTGTAGAAACTCATTTCATCGAGAGCGATATTGCTCCAACAGGATTAGGCGAACCCACATTACCTCCTGCAGGTGCTGCTGTAGCTAATGCGATTAAAGCAGCGAAGGGAATAAGATTGACCAAACAACCTTTTGTTAAAAATATGGATAACAAAGCAGTCTTGGGGTAGTATATGACACATGAGTTTAAAGAAATAATAGCATCGTATCAAGAAGCGAATCAGAAGGGAATACGAGCCGTCATTGCAACAGTAGTTGATATTGACGGCTCGTCATACCGGAGACCCGGCGTGGGAATGTTGATTTTAGAAAATGGTCAAATGACTGGGGCTGTTAGTGGTGGTTGTGTAGAAAAAGAAGTGCTAAGACAAGCACAATCTGTTTTTGCTACCAACAAAGCTAAGATCATGACGTATAATGGAAGATATCGACTTGGCTGTGAAGGAATATTATATATCTTGATTGAGCGTTTCTCTGTAAGTAATAATACTATTAATACAATACAACAATATTTAGCTTCAAGAACACCTTTTGAAATTAAATCTTATTACACAAAAGATGAAGAATCGAATAGATCTATGGGATCTAAAGTTTCGTTTGGAGATACTCATGAATTCAAGTTCTCTGATCATTTTGATATTGATATAGTTAAACAAGATATTAGTTTGGCATGTTTTGACCGTGAGATGCAACCTTGTTTTAGATTAGTAATTATCGGATCAGAACACGATGCTAAACAATTAAGTGTTATTGCTAATGCAACTGGTTGGGAAGTAGAAGTGGTGAATACACCAAAAAGTCCAAAAACGTTGTCTGATTTTTCTGGAGCTAATAAGGTGTTAAATCAATCTCCAGAAAATTTGGTGATTGATAAGGTGGATAAGCAAACTGCGATTATCTTAATGACTCATAATTTTGCTAAAGATCTATTGTATTTACAAGCTATAAAAGATACCCAACCGATCTATATTGGTTTATTGGGACCTTCCAGAAGAAGAGAAAAGTTGCTTTCTGCCTTTATAGAATATTTTCCTGATGTTACTGATGAATTTATGGAGTGTATTCATGGCCCTGCAGGACTTAATCTAGGTGCAGAGACTCCTCAGGAGATTGCTATTTCCATCATTGCAGAAATTCTTTCAGTGATTCGTGAACAGCAACCAATTCCATTACAAGATAAAGTAGGTGGGATTCATGGCAATGGGCAAAAGGAAACTATCGATAGCATTGTAAACAATCGCTAAGAAAATTGCACATATCATATTGGCCGCAGGATCTTCTAGTCGAATGGGAAGTCCAAAACAGTTGTTGCCCTGGGAAAATACTTCATTAATTGCGAATGAGGTTGAAAAGTCAATACAACTGAAACAAGTGATGACTTATGTTATTTTGGGAGCTAATTTTGAAGTGATTAAAAAAGAGATAGCACATTTTCCTGTTGAAATCCTTCATAACAGGAACTGGAAATTAGGAATGGGATCCTCTATTAGTTTTGGAATACAACAAACTCTTAAGAGTAAAGAAAACTTTGAAGCAGTACTGATTACATTGGTAGATCAACCATTGATTGATGAGGCTCACCTTACAAGTTTGATTTCAAAATTTAATCAAAATCAAGATGCAATTATTGCTACAGCAATGAAAGAAAGAATTGGAGTTCCTGCAATATTTCCAGGTCAATATTTTGAAGAGCTATCGGGTCTTAATGAAGATTACGGAGCACGTCATGTGATCAAGAATTATAAAGATCAAATAATCACCGTAGACGGAAAAGACAAAACAGATGATATTGATACAATCGAACAATATAAAGCATTGTGCAAACGGGTAAAAGAGAGAGCAAAGCATTCTGATTTGTAAATGAGAAGATGTATCTTTGTCAAAAATTTTGTGATACATGAGTGATGCTTCTAAATCTGAAGAATTTTATAAAAAACTAAAGGCCCAATTGGCAGACACTGCATTGTGGCCAACAGCGTATCTATATAAATTTATTGTTCCTACCGATTCTGATAAGGTGAGTCAAATAGAAGGTATATTTGATAATCTTGGCGCTGTGATTACTACCAAGCAATCTAAAAACGGTAAATATACCAGCGTATCTGTTAATGTACGAATGAAAAATCCGGATCACGTTATTATCAAGTATAAAGAAGTAGCAGTGCAGGTGGAAGGAGTTATTTCTCTATAACCAAATATTTTTATGCACTTCAATAAGCATACTGATTTTATTTTAGTATTTTGCAAACCAATTAATGAGCAACTGAAAAGTCTACACAGAAGCAAGTCTATTTTATAACTTACCATTCCTTTTTAGAAAAGCTCATACTACTATACATTTTATGGACGTTAACAATCACATGGAGATTAATAATTTAGAATATAATACAGAGCGTGAAAAGCTCATCATACCTGAGTATGGTCGTCATTTACAAAAGATGATTGATCAAGCGGTTGAAATTGAAGACAAAGAAGAGAGAAATAAAGTAGCAAAAGCAATTATTGCTGTGATGGGAAATTTGCAACCTCATCTAAGAGATGTGCCTGATTTTCAACATAAATTGTGGGATCAATTGTTTATCATTAGTGACTTTAAACTGGATGTAGAAGCACCTTATCCTATACTTACCAAAGAAAAACTAGAAGAAAGACCCGAACCATTAGAATATCCTCAGAATTTCCCGAAATATCGTTACTATGGTAATAATATAAAGAGAATGATTGATGTAGCAAACAGCTGGGAAGAAGGTGATTTAAAAACAGCTTTGATATATACTATCGCTAATCATATGAAAAAATGTTACCTGAACTGGAACAAGGATACAGTAGATGATCAGGCTATATTTAACCATCTTTTTGAATTAAGTAATGGTAAAATCGATCTAAGAAATAGCACTGAAGATTTAAGTACCTCTACAGATTTAATGAGAGGTAAGAAAAAAAGCTATCGTTCAGGTGGTTCAGGAAAAAAGAATTACAGAGGAGGCGGCAGTAACCGCGGTAAAAAACGTTATTAACCCATACCAAACCTAAATAACCATTCAACTTTTATGAGTACTTTTCAGATAGAAGGAGGGCATCAGCTCAAAGGTGAAATCACGCCTCAGGGAGCTAAAAATGAAGCCTTACAAATTCTTTGTGCTGTTTTATTAACCCCGGAAAAAGTGACGATTTCTAATATTCCTGATATAAGGGATGTCAATAAACTTATTGAAATTCTTAGGAATCTTGGTGTCAAAATTCAGAAACTGGGTAAAGGTAAGTATACCTTCAAAAGTGATGAGCTGAATTTAGATTATCTGGAAAGTGAGCAGTTTAAACAAGAGGGTAGTGGTCTTAGAGGATCTATTATGATCGTTGGACCTTTACTTGGAAGATTTGGTAAAGGATATATTCCACGTCCTGGAGGAGATAAAATAGGACGTCGTAGATTAGATACACACTTCGAGGGGTTTATTAATCTGGGAGCAGAGTTTAGATATAATAAGGAAGAACGGTTTTACGGAGTAGAAGCGTCAGAAGGATTGACCGGGACTCATATGTTATTAGATGAAGCTTCTGTTACTGGTACTGCTAATATTGTGATGGCAGCAGCGTTAGCAAAAGGAAAAACCACCATCTATAATGCCGCTTGTGAACCATACTTGCAACAGTTATGTAAGATGATTAACTCTATGGGTGGTAAAATAGAAGGAGTAGGTTCTAATCTATTGAGTATCGAAGGAGTCGAGTCTTTAGGAGGATGTGAACACCGTGTGTTACCAGATATGATCGAAATTGGTTCATGGATCGGATTGGCCGCTATGACCAAAAGTGAAATTACCATCAAGAATGTAAGCTGGGAGAATCTAGGAATTATACCAAATACATTTAGAAAACTAGGAATTACTTTAGAACGTGTAGGTGATGATATTTATATTCCTGCACATAAAGATGGATATCAGATCGAAAGTTATATAGATGGATCGTTCATGACCATTTCTGATGCACCTTGGCCAGGTTTTACACCTGACTTATTGAGTATCATATTAGTAGTGGCAACACAAGCTAAAGGCGAAGTGATGGTACATCAGAAGATGTTCGAGAGTCGTTTGTTCTTTGTAGATAAGCTAATAGACATGGGAGCGAAGATTATTCTTTGTGATCCGCATAGAGCAACCATTATTGGTCATGATTTTAAGTCTACACTAAAAGCTACCACAATGGTGTCTCCGGATATTAGAGCTGGAATCTCATTATTGATTGCAGCATTAAGTGCAAAAGGTACCTCTACTATTCATAATATAGAACAGATTGATCGTGGATATGAAAATATTGATGAACGTCTAAGAGCAATCGGAGCAAAAATAATCCGAGTTGACGCTTAATTATGATATAAATTATAATTAAAAAAAGAGGAACTGTTTAGTAATAGTTCCTCTTTTTTGTTTTCTAAATCTTTAATTTAAAAAAGCCGTCAAATTGAGTGATTTTCGTAATGAAATAAAGAAAATTAGCTTGCCCACCTATGGAGGGTATCGAAATTAGGCTTTTATACGAAAATCATTTGTTTTCGATAGTTCTGCTGAGCCTGTCGAAGTACAATCCGCTTGGGCGGACACTCAAACTGACGTAATTTTCTTCTTTAAAATAGGATGTATCTGATTTGAAAAGTACTAGTAAAAATTGTTAATTTATATCATCGAAACCCGTACTTTCTTTTTCTTAAGTCTTGTATTGGTAACTTGTTCTATTACCTTCTTCGCTTTAGAAGCTTTTACCGCTACAAAGGCACAATCAGGTTTGATTTCGATAGTTCCTAGTTCATCCTTGCTCAATTTTCCTTGTTTAAAGAATAATCCGGCAATATCACCTTTGGAAATTTTATCGCGTCTTCCTCCAGAAATAAATAAAGTCTTCCAGTCGGATGGCTTCGGAATAGGAGCATCTTCTAATACTTCTTCCTCTATGTCTGTTATGAATTCCGGAAGTACCTCGTTTTTCCATTGTAGAATATAAGCAGTTCCATCCGTATTCATCCTCGCTGTTCTTCCGTTCCTATGGGTAAACTCTTGACTTTTAAGCGGTAGGTGGTAGTGAATAATATATTTGATCTCAGGAACATCAATTCCTCTGGCTGCCAGATCCGTTGCGATGATAATTTGATGAGTTCCATTACGAAATTTGATCAACGCACGTTCTCTGTCTTTTTGTTCCATACCACCATAAAAACAGCCATGACTGATCTTGTGCTCCTTTAAAAAGTCACTCACTCGCTGAATCGATTCTTTATAATTACAAAAGATAATTCCTGGTTGATTACCGATATGACTTAGTGCTTTTACCAGTGTTGGTAACTTGTCTTTGGTATCAGAAATAATGGTTTTAATCTTTAGTTGAGAAGAACCTTCATCCAGATAATCGATTCGTACTGGGTTTTGTAATCCTACGAATTCGGGAATGGCTACTTCTTGTGTTGCTGAGGTTAGTACTCTTTTCTGTATATTGGGTAAAGCTTCTATAATCTCCGTCATTTCTGCTTCAAAACCTACTTCTAGTGATTTGTCAAACTCATCTAGAACGATGGTATTGATATGATCTACAGAAAAGCTGTCTCTTCGTAAACGATCTGCAACTCTACCGGGTGTTCCAATAAGGATTGCAGGGCGATGTCTTAAGTCAAGTTTATCCTGAGATCCGGATCGTCCACCATAGACCGCATTGACTTTATAGCCTGTACCCATATCTCTTGCGACTTGTTCTATCTGTATGGCTAATTCTCTGGACGGTACTAAGATCAAAGTCTGTATCTCTGCACAATCTGAATCTAATGTCTCAATGATGGGCAGCAAAAAAGCAACAGTTTTACCTGTTCCTGTAGGAGAGAGCAACACTACGTTATCACTAGATGAAATCGCTAGTTTTGCCTCTTCCTGCATAGGATTTAGGGTTGAGATTCCTAGTTTTTGTAATATATGCTGTTGATTTTTTATAGTACTTGACATCCGGCAAAGGTACAGTTAAAAGAGAAATATGCGAATGTTTTTTGTATTAGTCTGTCATTCCGGTCCTTCGACTTGGCTCAGGATAAACTAAAGGCTGGAATCTATGCTCAGTAAGAGTTTTATAAAAATTATTATAATCCCTTCCTATCTGCAATTTCTTTTTTTATCAGCTTTATGATCTTTTACACTCGATAAAAGTACAGTACAAATAAAAGAATTATAGTAATACGGATCAAAGTTATTTAGAGGGTGTTTTAAATATTGGTTATAATTTAATGGTTATCAATAATATAACTGTATTTTAATGGGATTTTTCCCTCAATTTTGTTGATAACCATCAATATTCACAGCTTTTTGTTCATAATGCCGATGTTTTTAACAGTTTGATCTAGGTTATTAACAATTTTTGTAGGAAAATAACACTTATAAACAATTTTATGAACAATTTTTGTGTTTTTTATCGATTAAAATAAGTTTTATATATAATTATTAACATTAACTCGCTGATAATGTTGATTATATGTTAATAACTTCGTATATTTACTTCAGTTAAACCTTAAATCACACAGTTATGAATCATCTTTATTCTTCTATTGATCTTATTTTAAAGAATGTTTTAGATTTCTTAAGAGACCTTCCCGGCGCATCTAGTTATGCGATCCGTAAATAATAATAAATTGTTTAGTGTAGTTTATAAATAGTAGAAGAGGTTGTTTCCCATAAACAACCTCTTTTTGTTTTCCGTACACTGAGCTTGTTGAAGTGTAAAGGAAAATAATAGTATTACCTGATTTTAATAGATCCTATCTTGATCATATAAAAGGACCAGATTTATACAATGATTACTAATATTCCTGGGATAACTGCTAGCACACTTGCTCAATACCCAAATATTTTGTTCTTTCGCTATCACAGCCATACATCTTGAAAGATTTAGAACAAAAAATACGCTCTTTTACACCCGTTAGTGACTCTGAAATGGAGTTCGGACTACAGTTTTATAAAAAGGAAACTTTTAAAAAAGGGGAGTTTCTTGTAAAACCTGGTCAGTACATACAAGATTTTTATTTTATGAAGCAAGGATGCGTTACCTTTTATACCATAGAAGAAGGAATTACAAGAGTTATGGAGTTTTACACAGATGGTTCTTTCTTTACGGATCTTTATCCTTATATAGAGGAAATTCCATCAGAATCATATCTGGAAGTTACAGAAGATTCCACAGTATATGTCATTTCTAAATCAGATGCCTTAAAAGTTTTTGATCATTCGCATGCTTTAGAACGTTTTGGACGATTGTCTATGCAAAAAGCTTTTATCAATAACTTCCAACGTATCAATCGGATGAAAAATTTATCCAACCAAGAACGGTATCTACAACTATTAGAAAAGCGACCATCACTTTTTCAACGTGTTCCGCAATACCTAATCGCATCTTATCTAGGATTAACACCTGTAGGACTCTCTAAAATCCGCAAAAGACTGAGTAAAAAGTAACTTATTGATTTAATTGCTACTTCTAGTTTATCACCTCGAGACATCCAATAAAAATTTTATATATCGAATATATTGACGTTCCAAAGCAGCGCTTTGTAAACCTTTTTTCACCAGTATAAGATTTGTTTTGCGTTAAAAAATCTTGAAGCCTTGGAAAGGTTTTAGTAAAGCAAATCTGGTTTTATCTGCTTAGGCAGATAAAAATACCTTGAAAAAAGCGTCTTTTCTTTTGTTTTCCAGCGCCTCATCTGGCGCACTCTTTACAGAGCACCCTTTGGACGAGCAAAGAAAATGAAAAAGGCTAAATCAAAGATAATTAAATTATTGAAAAACAATTCGTTATAAAACACATCAATGGTAGCTTTGTCGAGAGGTTACGTATGCTTAAGATTTTTTAAAACCTATATTTGAGATGTTTTTTTATGTCTAAAACCAAAGAATATCTTAAAATTCATATTTATTAAACCAGTTTAATTAGAATCTACTAAATATTCACGAAATTTATTGAGTTGTTAATAATCAACTTCTTAAAACTTCACACAATGGCTAAAGAATATATAGATTTAGATACCCTGAAATACCTTTTATATGATGTTCATCAATTAGAAGAAGTGTTACAGCAAGATCGTTTTGCTGATCACGACGCAGCATCCCTAGACTTATTTTTAAATTCGGTTAAAGAATTCTCAGATCGGGAATTGTTTCCATATTTTAAAGAAATGGACGAAAAACCCGCCTACCATAAAGATGGAGGTGTGGTGGTTCATAAACAAGTAGAGGTGATGATGAAAAAAGGAGGAGAGATGGGACTCATTTCTGGTACCTTTGATTATGAAGCAGGTGGATTACAGTTACCTATGATGATGTATACAGCCTCTGCCTTTATTCAGGATGCGGCTAATAACCATTTACCGGGTTACGTAGGACTAACCCTTGGTGCAGCAGAGTTAATTATCCATTTTGCTAATAAAGAATTAAATGACACCTATGTTCCTAATATGCTTTCTGGAAATTGGGGTGGAACGATGTGCTTAACAGAACCACAGGCTGGTAGTTCGTTATCAGATGTGATAACAAAAGCAACACCTCAGGAAGATGGTTCTTATAAAATGTTAGGACAGAAAATTTTTATCTCTGGTGGTGATCATCAATATGCTGATAATTTTGTACACTTGGTTTTAGCTCGTATCGAAGGAGCACCCGCAGGAACCAAAGGAATATCTTTATTTATTGTTCCTAAAAAACGTCCTGATGGAAATGGTGGTTTGGTAGCGAATGATGTAACCACAGTTGCTGATTTCCAAAAAATGGGTCAGCGAGGATATTGTACTACGCATTTAGGTTTTGGAGATGCAGATGATTGTAAAGGTTGGTTAGTAGGAGAAGCACATCAAGGGCTGAAATATATGTTTTTGATGATGAATGGTGCTCGTATTGCTGTGGGACGTGGTGCTGCCGCGATTGCTACCGCTGCGTATCAAGCTTCATTACAATATGCAAAGGAACGTCCGCAAGGTAGAAAACTGGCTAGTACAGGTAAAAAAGATCCTGAGCAAGGACAAACACTGATCATTAATCATCCAGATGTGCGCAGAATGTTATTGTTACAGAAAGTAATTGCAGAAGGTTCCTTAAGTCTGGTACTATTAGCTTCAAAATATTATGATCTGAAAGAAACATTAAAAGATGAAGTTGAAAAAGAAAAGTATAGCTTGTTATTGGAACTGATCATACCTATGGTAAAAACCTATCCATCGGATATGGGTGCCCATGCGGTTTCTAATGGGTTACAAGTATTGGGAGGTTATGGATTCTGTTCGGATTTTATACTACAACAATATCATAGAGATATTCGTATTTTCCCTATCTATGAAGGAACAACAGGTATACAATCTCAGGATTTATTAGGAAGAAAACTCCTAATGGAAAACGGAAAAGCGTTAGAGTTACTAAATAACGAAATAATGCAAACGATCCGACAAGCATCAGAATATGATGATCTAAGAGGATACGCTAATACATTAGGAGAAAAACTATTATTGACTCAAAAAGTAATAGGTTTCTTAGTTGGTTTTGCTAAAAAAGGAGATTATGAACGTTTTCTGTCGGATGCAACACCGTTTATGGAATTCTTTAGTAATATTACGATAGCCTGGATATGGTTAGATATGGCGGTAAATGCTAAAAATGCCATTATAACCGGAAAAAACACTTACTCTGAAGAATTTTACGAAAGCAAGATTCACGCAATGAAATTCTATTTTAAATATGAATTACCTAAAACCAGTGGTCTGGCAGAGATTCTGATGGATGAAGAAGTATTAACAATCGCTAGCGAGAAAGAGGTTTTTAGTTAATTCATTTGCTCATTTTATCATTATAACATTAACCCATTTTATTATTAAAACATTAATTCATTAAACTACCTAATGAACAGTATTAAACAATCATTTAATTTAGAAGGAAAAGTAGCAATTATAACAGGTTCAAGTAAAGGAATCGGAAAATCCATAGCACAGGGATTGGCAGAACACGGTGCCAAAGTAGTTATCAGTAGCCGAAATCAGGAAGCTGTAGATGAAGTGGCAGCCGAGTTTAAAGCAGCTGGATTAGAGGCTGTGGGTATCGCTTGTCATATCGGTAAAGCTGATCAACGAAAGCAGCTTGTTCAAAAGACAATCGAGCATTATGGCGGAGTTGATATTTTAGTAAATAATGCAGCAATTAATCCTATTTATGGTCCTATAGAAGATGCAGAAGAAGAAGTATTTGATAAGATCATGGATGTGAATGTCAAAGCACCGTGGATGTTATCTAATCTAATCTTACCATCTATGCAGGAACGTGGTGGTGGCAGCATTATTAATATTGCCTCTGTAGAAGCTTTACATCCTGGAGCAGGATTGGGATTATATAGTACTAGCAAAGCGGCTTTATTGATGCTGACCAAAAACCAGGCGAAAGAATGGGGACAATACGGAATCCGTGCCAATGTATTATGTCCGGGATTGATCAAAACGAAGTTTAGTGCGGCACTTTGGCAAAACGAAAAGTTACTGAATAAAATAGAAAAGACATTACCAACAGCACGTATGGGAATGCCGGATGAAATGGCTGGCATGGTTTGTCTATTAGCTTCAGAAGCAGGAGCTTATATGACCGGAAGCGTGTACAATGCGGATGGAGGTTATATGATTGCAGGTTGATACACGTTTTTGGGCGTTCGAGCTCGCTATACATTGCAATTCCTCTTCGCCTGAGGCGGATGTGGGATTTCCATTACAAATGCTTTGTATTCACGATTTCTTAAAACAATAGAAATCAATGAGTAATCCCTAACGCAAAAGAAGAATTAGATAAAAATACTTGCCTTTCACTTCAGGTTTTTTTACTGTATTCCTGTTGAAGGTCAGTGGCATTAAGATATTATAATATGAATTTTGAGTATTCAGAAAAAATTAAAAAACTCCAACAAAAGCTTACTGCTTTTTTTGAAGAACATATACTACCTGTAGAAGAAGAGGTAAATACCTTTCTCTACAATCCTGATAACCGATGGAAACCATGGCCAGGAATGGAAGATCTAAAGGCAAAAGCAAAAGCAGCCGGATTATGGAACTTGTTTTTACCCAAAAGTTATGGAGCCCTAAGTCCAGGATTAACAAATCTGGAGTATGCACCTTTAGCAGAAATTATGGGACGCATATTATGGTCTTCAGAAATATTTAACTGTAGTGCTCCTGATACTGGGAATATGGAGGTTTTGGCTAAGTATGGTTCTCCAGAGCATCAGAAACAATGGTTAGAACCATTAATGAATGGAGAAATTCGTTCTGCTTTTTTAATGACAGAACCACAGGTGGCTTCTTCTGATGCCACTAATATTGAGACCTCTATTATAAGAGAGGGTGATGAATATGTGATCAATGGAACAAAATGGTGGTCATCCGGTGGAATGAATCCCGATTGTAAGATTGCTATTGTGATGGGAAAAACAGATCCAGACGCTCCAAGACATCAACAGCAAAGTATGGTATTGGTGCCTATGGATACACCAGGATTAAAAATTATCAGACCTTTATCCGTATTTGGGTTCTATGATTCTCCAGAAGGTCATGCGGAGATTGTTTTAGATAATGTACGAGTACCAAAAGAGAATTTGATTTTAGGGGAAGGAAGAGGTTTCGAGATTGCACAAGGTAGATTAGGACCAGGACGTATTCATCATTGTATGCGTTTAATAGGTATGGCACAGCGATCTTTAGAGTTAATGTCCAAACGTGCCGCAGAACGCATTGCTTTCGGAAAAACGTTTAAAGATTACAGTAGTATTCGTCAGGAGATAGCCCAATCGCAATGTGACATTGAACAAGCCAGATTGCTAACACTTTCTGCAGCTGATAAAATGGACAAATTAGGTAATAAGGCATCCAAAGATTTAATCGCAATGATAAAGATTGTAGCACCTAATATGGCATTAAAAGTAATCGATAGAGCTATGCAGATACACGGCGGAAAAGGAGTAGGTCCTGATACCCCATTGGCACACTTTTTTGTTGCTGCAAGGATGTTGCGTCTAGCCGATGGACCAGATGAAGTGCATATGTACCAGTTAGGAAAAAGTGTGATTAAAAAATACGCAGAATAATGAAAATATGACGTTTTATAAGAATACTTTAATAGTCCCTTCTTCCTCTGGGAGAAGTTTAGCCCGCCTGACCGGACGGGCAGGGATGAGGGTTTTTCACAGTAAACACCCTCACCTTAATCCTCTCCCTCGAGGGAGAGGAAACATAAGTGATATATAATAATGTTATATACAATGTTTTTGTACTAATCAACCACATTAACAATGCAAAACGTACGCAAAGGCGAAGAACTAAACGAAAAAACTTTAAAATCATTCCTTCATAAGCAAGGACTGATAGATAATGACCAAAGTAGCTGGCAGGTAGAACAATATACACATGGGTATTCTAATCTTACCTATTTGTTAAAAATAGAAAATAAAGAATATGTATTGCGTCGTCCACCTTTTGGTGCCATTAAACGAGGGCACGATATGGGACGAGAGTTCAAAGTTCAGTCAGGTGTATACAAGGCATTTCCGAAAGTTCCAAAAATGTATGCTTTTACAGATGATAAAAGTGTTTTGGGTTGCCCTTTCTATATCATGGAAAAGGTAGACGGTATTATTCTAAGCGCTCGAGAAGCTAAAAAAAGGAATGTTTCGGCCAATGATTTTAAAACCATTGCAGATTCCTGGTTGAATACGTTTGTAGAACTTCATAAGTTAGATTACAAAGCAGTGGGACTAGAAGATTTAGGGAGACCTGAAGGATATGTAGAACGGCAAGTGTTAAATTGGGGGAAACAATACCTTAATGCAGCAACAGATGATGTTCCGTCTGCAGAGAAGGTGATGAAATGGATGGAAGAACATCAACCTAAAGACTATAGATATAGTTTGGTTCATAACGATTTTAAATATGACAATGTAGTTTTTAAAGACGATAGCTGGAAAGAAGTAATAGCAGTGCTGGACTGGGAAATGGCGACATTGGGAGATCCTTTAATGGATTTGGGCACGTCTTTAGGATATTGGACGATGAGCAGTGATCATGAGTTCGTTCAGCAAGGAATTCCATCACCAACCATAATGGAGGGAAATCCAAGCCGAAGCGAGATTGTAGAACTATATGCTCAGAAAAGTGGAAAAGATGTAGATCATCTTGTATTCTATTATGCGTTCGGACTTTTTAAAATAGCTGTAATTGCTCAACAGATTTATTATCGATATGATAAAGGGCTAACTACAGATCCTCGTTTTGCGCAATTAAACAAAGCAGCAGAATTGCTTTGTAACTTGGCTTGGCAAGCTATTCAGACCAAGAAAATAGATTAAATTTAGGATATCATGGATTATTTAGAGGCAACATACTATTTTGATTATGAATCAGATGAGATCCAGAATATTATTAAAGAATTTAATACGGATACATTAACTCCTAAGGAGAAAGCTACACGGTTATACCTTAAAGTAAGAGATAACTGGTGGTATGATCCATACCATATAAGCCTGACTAAAGATGCATACAAGGCTAGCTGGACTGCAAGAAAAAGTAGCGGTCATTGTCTGGACAAATCTATACTCCTGATTGCTTGTTTACGAGGATTGGGAATTCCTGCAAGAATTCATCTTGCCAAGGTGAAAAATCACATTGGTGTGGAGCGGTTGATAGAAAAATTTGGCACTAACGAATTAACACCTCACGGAATGGTCAATGTTTTTCTTGACGGAAAATGGCTAAAAGCATCTCCAGCTTTTAATAAGGCGCTATGCGAAAAATGTAACGTGGCTCCTTTGGAGTTTGATGGAGAAAAAGATTCCATGTTTCAGGAGTTTGATAATGCCGGAGGAATTTTTATGGAATATATTGAAGATTATGGACATTTTGAGGATCTTCCATTTGATTTTATAATGAATAATATTAAAGAGCATTACGCCGAAATTTTTCAACAATATGAAGGACTCACAGAAATTCGATTATAAAATATAATCTCTATGACAAATACATTTACAGGAATCACACAAAAGCAGTTTCATGATTTTATGGAATTTGAAGTCGATGGACCTTTTCAGATGATCAATCTTTTGAAGTTTAAGGATAAAGTAGAAGAAACCGGAACCACTGGAGCAGAGGCTTATGCACAATATATGAATGCGATCCTACCTTTTTTCCAAGATACAAGTGCCAAAGTGATATATCAAGGCAAGCCTTTGTTTGGTTTAATCGGTCCGGAAAATACTATAGAATGGGATAAGATACTGATTGTAGAATATGAGAGTAAGCAAGAATTTATAGGAATGATCACCAAAGAAGGATATCCTGCTGATATGCGGAGTCGTGCCTTATCAGATTCCCGATTGATTTTGTGTACTTCAAAATAAATATAGAATAACCAACCTAAATAAGTATATGCAAGTAAAAGATAAAATAGTCATAGTGACTGGAGCAGGCTCAGGAATAGGAGCAGCCACAGCGAAACATTTTGCAAAACACCAGGCTACCGTTGTGGTTTCTGATATAAAAGAAGGAAAAGCCAAAAGCATTGCAGACGAAATTAATAATGGAGGAGGAAAAGCAGTAGTGGTTGCTGCTAATGTAGCTAAGTTTGAAGAAGTAGAACAACTGATCAATACTACCGTAGAGAAGTTTGGGCAGCTAGATGTGATCGTAAACAATGCTGGCATTGGTCCCAGAAACATGACAAAAACAGGAGAATACTCTTTAGAAGATTGGGATAGTGTCATTGCAGTAAATCAAACAGGAGTATTCTATTGTATGAAACTTGCATTACAACAAATGATGAAACAAGGTCACGGAAATATTGTAAACCTTGCTTCATTAGCAGGCTTAAAGGCATCATTGAATAATCTTTCCTATAGCGCCAGTAAATTTGCAGTTGTTGGAATGACTAAATCCGCAGCGCTGGAATATGCTACTAAAAACATCCGTATTAATGCCGTATGTCCTGGATATACAGAATCTGCTTTATTAAGCAAATTGTTATCAGTACGACCGGATATGGATCAGATGCTAAAAAGTGTGATTCCGATGAAACGATATGGACTCGCTGAAGAAATAGCTGAAGCTGTTGTATGGCTGGCTTCTGATAGTACCAAATTCATTACAGGACAAACAATTACTTTAGATGGTGGAACCTCTTTGTAAAACTATTAATTAATCATTTAATCAAGCTATAACCAAGAATGCAAACCATTAGAATTGAAAGAAAACACAATTACGCTATTGTTCAGTTACATAGAGGCAAAGTAAATGCTATTAACCATCAAATGACAAAAGAAATAAGACAAGCTTTTTCGGATTTAGAAATTGATGATGCTGTTAAAGGAGTCATTATCACAGGAACTCCACATTTCTTTTCGGCAGGGTTGGATGTAATCGAGCTATATAGCTATGATGAGTCAAAAATGAACGAATTTTTCAATGATTTTGGTGGAATGTATATTCAGCTAGCCAAGTTTACGAAACCGTTTATCTGTGCGATTACAGGATATGCTCCAGCAGGAGGTTGTGTCATTGCGATTACGGCTGATCACAGAATTATGGCTGAAGGGGAAAAGTATACGATTGGATTAAATGAAGTTGCTGTGAATATTCAGATTTCTAATAATCTAATTAGAGGATACTCGTATTGGTTAGGAGAAGGAAAAGCAAACGAATGTATTTTAGGAGGAAAATTATTGAACGTAAACGAAGCTTTGACCTCCGGATTAGTGAATGAAGTGTGTGATTTAGAAGAAGTATTGCCAAAAGCTGAAGCCAAAATGAAACAATATTTGCAGGCCGATGAGGATATCTTCAAGAATACTAAATATAAACTCCGAAAAGATTGGTTGGAGAATATGGAAGATGATCCCAAAGTGGATCTGGAACAAGCAATTTCACTTTGGTGGAAACCAGAAATTAGAGCCAAAATGAAAGCTTTTGTAGAGAGTCTTCAGAAAAAATAATAAAACTTAGAATTTATAGTAAAACATAATAATACACAAAAATGAATAAACAAATCATCTTAAAAAACCGCCCTGAAGGATTACCAGATAACAATACTTGGGAACTGCAAGATAATCCTATTCCTGAACCTGCAGAAGGAGAAGTACTGGTACAACATCATTATATATCATTAGATCCAGCTATGAGAGGTTGGATGCGAGAAGGTAAATCATACATAGAACCTGTAGAATTAGATGATGTTATGCGTGCCGGTTCTATTGGCAAGGTAATAAAATCAAATAACCACCCTAAATTTAAAGAAGGAGATTATGTAACAGGTTGGGGCGGCGTACAACAATATACTGTTACCAATGGTGATAATTGGTATGCTGTAGATCCAAGTTTAGCACCTTTGCCAATGTATATCGGTACTTTAGGAATGCCGGGAATGACAGCATATTTCGGAATTTTAGAAGTGGGTAAGATTAAAGAAGGCGATACGGTCTTAGTTTCTGGAGCTGCTGGAGCTGTTGGTAGTGTGGTTGGACAAATCGCAAAAATCAAAGGTTGTCGCGTTATCGGAATTGCAGGTGGAAAAGATAAATGTGATTATGTGGTAAATGAATTGGGCTTTGATGCTGCAATTGATTATAAATCCGAAGATATTTATGAGGCGATCAAACGAGAATGTCCAAAAGGAATTGACGTGTATTTTGATAATGTAGGAGGAGAGATTCTGGATGCTGCACTATCAAGATTACGCATGCACGCACGAATTGTAATTTGCGGAGCTATTTCGCAATATAACAATATGGAAGATATGAGAGGGCCTAAAAATTATCTGTCCTTATTAGTAAATAGAGCAACAATGCAAGGAATGGTAGTGATGGATTATGCAAAAGATTATGGTAAAGCAGCCAGAGAAATGGGTGGTTGGTTAGCACAAGGAAAGCTAAAAAGCAGAGAAGATATTTATGAAGGGATTGAAAATTTCCACGAAACGTTCTTGCGTTTGTTTTCCGGAGATAAAATGGGAAAACTAATATTAAAAGTTATTGAAGAGTAATAAAAACCGTCGATTCGAGTACTTCGACCAAAGGAGAAGTGTATCGAGAATAGGATTTTGAATAAAAATTATATAAATAACAATGAGTTAACTCAAACACTCAAACACTCAAACACTCAAAACACTCAAAACACTCACAAACCAACTATGAAAGCAATAGTCTGTAAAGAATATGGATTACCAACAAATCTGATACTGGAAGATCTTAAAAGCCCAGAACCAAAAGAAAATGAAGTTTTAATTACAGTAAAAGCTTGTGGAGTGAATTTTCCTGATACTCTGATCATTCAAGGGTTATATCAGTTTAAACCAGAACTACCATTTACTCCCGGAAGTGATGTGGCAGGAGTGGTAAAAGCAGTTGGATCACAAGTAAAACATCTTAAGATAGGTGATGAGGTTTTTGGATTTGTAATGCAAGGTGGATATGCAGAAGAAGTTGCTGTACCGGCCAATGTATGTTTCAAAAAACCTCCAAAAATGGACTTCCCGATTGCTGCATCTTTTATGATCGCTTATGGAACATCGTATCACGCATTAAAAGATAGAGGAAAGCTAAAAGAAGGAGAAACCCTTTTAGTATTAGGAGCATCAGGTGGTGTAGGTCTCGCTGCTGTAGAATTAGGAAAGTTGATGGGAGCTAAAGTAATTGCTGCTGCATCCTCTGATGAAAAACTCAAGCTATGTAAAGAATATGGAGCCGATGAAGTTATTAATTATACTGGAGAAGATTTACGATCCAGAATTAAAGAGCTAACTAATGGTAAAGGAGCTGATGTGGTATATGATCCTGTAGGAGGTGATTATTCAGAATTTGCTTTGCGAGGTACGGCTTGGGAAGGCAGATACCTGGTAATAGGTTTTGCTGCAGGAAGTATCCCAAAGATTCCCTTGAACCTAACACTGTTAAAAGGTTGCTCAATCGTAGGAGTGTTTTGGGGTAATTTTGCAATGAAGACTCCTAAGAAAAATATGGAAAATACCGTGCAATTAATGCAATGGCTAGGAGAAGGAAAGCTAAAACCACATATTCATAAGATATATCCACTGGAAGAAGCTCCTAATGCTTTAGAAGAGATGATGAACCGAAAGGTAAGAGGTAAAGTTGTAATTCGATGTTCTTGAAATATTGCGTCACATCTAGTGACTCGACGATAGGAGAGTTGTATTGAGGTGTATAGCATAGTGAACACCTTTTTTAATACCTGCTTGACAGGTAGACAGGCTCTTCCCTAAGGGAGAGAAAATTATAAAACAATAATAAAACATACATGAGACTAAAGAATAAAGTAGCGATTATTACAGGTGGTGCCAGAGGAATAGGAAAAGCAGTTTCACAATTGTTTGCGCAAGAAGGTGCTACGGTGATCATCTGGGATTTATTAACCGAAGGCGAAAGTGTTGCTGAAGGGATTGTGGCAAAAGGTCAAGTGTCGGAGTTCACGAATATTTCTGTGACTAATAAAACAGCTATCGAAGTTGAAGCCGAAAGAATCCATAAAAAATATGGTCAAATAGATATCTTGATCAATAATGCTGGTATTACTAAGGATCGTACACTTCATAAAATGAGTGAAGCCGAGTGGGATGCTGTAATTGATGTAAACCTAAAAGGTGTTTTTCTATGCACACAAGTAGTTTCGAAGTATATGAAAGAAGCTGAATATGGTCGTATCGTTTCGGCAGCATCAAATGTAGGATTACGTGGTAATTTTGGACAAACAAACTATGCTGCTACCAAAGCAGGAGTAATTGCTATGTCTAAAACCTGGACAATGGAACTGGGTAAATACGGTATTACGGCAAATGCTTTGGCACCGGGCTTTACACTTACTGAAATGACTGAACAAATTCCGGAAGAACATTTGGATGGAATAAAATCTCAAATTCCACTCAAAAAAGCAGCCACGCCCCTGGATATTGCCTATGGATATCTGTACCTGGCATCAGATGAAGCTTCTTATGTTTCAGGTATATGCCTTACGATTGATGGTGGAATCTCAAGGTAGTTTGGGAGTGTTTCACGAAAGTTTAAAAAAAATCGTCAATTCGAGTGTCCCGATTTATGATAATCGGGATAGCCTGCCCGCCTATGGAGGGTATCGAGAATAGATTTTTGAACAACATATAAGAATAAAACCATGAATAAATTAATTTGTAAAAATTTTACGGAATTTAAAACTCATGAAGGTAAATCATTACCGGTAGGTGAGTGGCTTACAGTTACACAAGAGATGATCAATGCTTTTGCAGAAGCTACACAGGATTTTCAATGGGTTCATGTAGATCTGGAACGTATCAAAAAAGAATCTCCTTTCAAAAAACCAATCGCACACGGATTCCTGTCGGTCTCTTTACTATCTAAAATGTTGATGGATCTGATTCAGATAGAAAGTTTAGCGATGGGAGTTAATTATGGACTGAATAAAGTTCGTTTTCCACATCCGGTTTTGGTGGATAGTAGATTAAGATTACATAGCAGTATCCAAATGATCGAGCCTTATGCTGAAAACGGACTAAAAATTACTTGGGATTGCTCAGTAGAAATAGATAGTATTGATAAACCCGCTTGTGTCGCTGAATTTGTGTCTTTGATGTTTGAAGGTTAAAACACTTTTTGTTTTACACAAACCATCTCCAGCTACGAATAAAAACAAAAAGAGTAGACAATATCGATAAGGATACTGCCATGAAAACATATAATTGTGTTTCTTTTTTCCTTAATGCAACGCTCCTACAGTTCCTAATATACCTAAAAGAGCGTAGTAATATTGGTGCTGATACGCTAGTAGTTCTTTTAATCCAAATAAAGCTCTGGTTTTTCCTGAAGAACTAATATAATCTAAATAAATATCCTGGTTTATTTTTGTTGTTATTCCGACGCAAATGACACTTAACAGTAAGGAAATGAAACTTAGATTTTTGTTTTTTAGAAAACCTTTATTAATTGACTTTATAGGCATTTTGTTGAATAATTTTTCTTTAGCAAGAAAGACTTATGAAATGAGCCAAAGTTGCATGGTTTACGTCTTTGATAATTAGGAGTTAAATCTTTTTAAACTTCAAATCTTATTCCTCTGAGTCTTCTACTATTTCTTCTCCTTGTGCGTTTAGTTGCTTATCTATGAAATATAAACCGTTCATTGCTTCCTCATACACTATTTCTACCGCACCATCTTCATTTTCTGTAGGATCACCATTTTTGTCATAATATTTCATAGTCTTTATAAGGCCTGACGAAGCTCGGGTATATTCGTATTCTGCTACACCACTGCTATCATTAACCAAATTAAGGTCGGTATCGTAGGTGCTTTCTCTAATTAATAAATCAGAATCATTATAAACATAAGTTACTTTGTGATATCCATTAGGTCCTATAGCTGGGAGACCTTTTTTATTAAAGTACTCATAAGAAATAAGATGACCAGTTTCATTTAGTGTCTTTTTTTCGTGAAAAACACCGTTTCTATCATTAGTAGGATTGTCAAATCTATTGTAATTCTTATGACCAACGTAACGCTGTTGATTATCATATAAATATTCGATGGCGCTTATTCCATTTTGATATGAAGCTCTTTGATTTCTAGAATTGTAATAAGTTTCACGTGTAATATCGCCATATTGATTATACCTGTAATGCGTGGTACTAACCCCTTTGATCAGCCTGTTTCGTGTATCGAATTCTTTAACGAGAGTATCCTTACCAAAACGATTATATTCATATATTGTTTTAAACACTCCGTTTAATAATGCCGGCTTCATATTCTTATCGTAGTTGGTACGTTCTACAAAGAGGTTGTCTTTATTGTATGTATAAACGTTATAAGTAACATTTTGATTTGCATTTGCAAGTATACTGTCCTTTTGGTAATAGGTAGTTTTGGTTTTGTTGTTATTGTCATCATATTCCCAACGTGTAATAGCTACATCTTTGTTATAGGCTTTTAGGTTTCCTAAGGAATCTAGCCTCTTTTCTTTGATAAGGTTACCCCTTTTATCGTAATCGTATTCATGTATTTCGATACCATCCGCAGAAGTCGCAAAGCATTCATTTTCGTCTAGAAATAACTCTCGGATTACTTCTTCGTCTTTATTCATGTATTGCTTTCTAATCGCATACCCATCATCATTTTTAAAAATTGTATTGTAAACACCTAGATTCAAAACATTGCAAACCGAATCATTGATGTATTCATATTTACTAGCGCCGTTTCTATTGTCATCAAAGGCCAATACATAATTATCATAGTATTTAGCGGTAAATTTAATCCTGTTTTTATAATCATAATCCCATACTTGCATAAAATAATCATCATCTCCTATAACCGGTAATTCTGATGCGTTATATCTTCTAACAGAGGTATAATGATCCTTTAAATCATAAGAATATTCATAAATACATATTCCTTTTTTATTTTCTATTTGATCGCCATTTTCATTAAGATTCACATATTTGACTAGATTACCTCTTTCATCATATGTGTAGTGGAGATTGTATTCTGTTAAATGAGTGGCAAAAATTCCATTTTTATTATATAGCCTGGTTCTTTTAATTTTGTGATAATCATCTATAACATAATCATATACCGAAATATATTCTTTGTCATTCATAGGTTGATTATCCAAGTCAAAATTAGCGATTTTGATAGTCCTACCTTCATTGTCAAATTCTCTTCTTTCGTGAAAAACAAGATCATTATTAGCAGTTGGTCTTTCATTTACATCATAATAACTAGAATATCGGCTTTTAGTTTTGGGGTTATATTTCCAAATAGTTTTATGAACGGATTTGTATTCGACAGGGTCTCCATTTGCATTAAAGTATGAGATGGTCATATCTTTATTGGTGTTCCATACGGTTTTAGAAATAGATCTGTTTAAGACAGTGTTTCTGGTTAAGTCTTTATTGTAATAATGCATCTCAGACGTCGAATCTGTAGTTTTAATTATTTTGGTAATAGCAGTTTTAAAAATCCCTCCATTAGTAAGTTCTCCATTTTTGAAATACTTAATAATTACTTCCTTGTCATTACGTTCGACTTTATAACTTTTTCCGTTGATGTAGTCGGCTTTGCCGATTGGGTATGAAGTTAGAATTTGATGATCTAATGTGTGGTAAATATGTCTGTAATATTCAGTGCTTTTTTTAGTGAAATTATAATAGCTATAAATATTTGGGTTTTTATAGTAGGCTGTTTGACGTAATAAATCATCAATCTTTAACTCCCAATACCGTTGTTTCTTAAAATTGGTATTATGTTCTGAAACTTCATCATACGCTGCTTGCATTTTTGCTCTTTCCAGATCGTATGTGTCGTACAAATCCTGAAGCGAAGATGTGGTGATATTTTTCTCTCCTTTCTGAACAATTTCCTTACGCAACAAACGTGCGTGATATTCTGTAATGTTAAAATGATATTGTTCGTGTTTTAATAATTGAGGATCAAGAAGAGAATCTTTTAATCTTTCTGACTGGTTAGGATCCATAAATGCATATACCAGAGGATTATCTTCGTTAATTGTATTTGGGCAATGTATTTCAGAAAAGATTGTGGCATCAAACTCATCATCAATTTCTTCTACTTGCTTAAAATCCGACCAGTTTACCGGGCGGTCAGACCAAGTAACCATATTGCTGAGCTCTATTTTATTCGAATAGCCAACTATAAAAATTAAAATAAATAATAATAGAGAAGTGTAGAGGTAGTGTTTAGTTTTCATATTCCGCTTCCTCCTTTCTTTTCTTAAAAATCGATTTATAGGTTATAAATGGATGGTAAGTAACGCCAAGTATCACTACTGCCAGGAAAATGGCATATGATATATCTTCTAATTGAAATGATGCATAATTAAAAGTTAGATTGTATATGTAAATGCTTATAGAAAGTATTACGGAGTAGGTTAATCTTTGTCTAAATAAATAAGGATTAAATTCTGGTAAAGGTTCTTTCTTATTTGTAAATAGTAATAATAAAAAGAAACACACTAAGATAGAAAGGAATATACATAAGAATCTAAAAAACTCCTTTTCTACATAATTATTTAAAAGTTGTATGAGTAATGTGTTTAACAAAGCAAAACATAGTATTTCGCTTAGTATGTCTATATTTGATTTTCCCGGAGGTAATGGTATTCTTAATTTAAATGGTTCTCGTTTAGCGATGGGAGCATCCATTTCTTTAGGATTGTAACCATATTTATTTGCACCGTGATTTCCTTCTCCAAAGAGCATGAAAAGCCCATAAAATGGGATTATTTGAAAAAAACCACTATTACCCAAGTCGTGACAACGTTTAGCTCCCTGTGCTAGCAGGAACCAATATGATGGTATAATCATTAATACTATTAGGGATTCAGCTTCTGGTATAATTTCGGTGATAACTCCTACCAAAAAAAAGGATGCGATGAATATGATGTAGCTAAGGCCATATTCCAGCCTTCGTATCCTTCCGTAGAAGGAAAAAGGATTTTTAAACATATTTTGGGGGTGTAGGCTAATTTTGAATGTGCGAATATAAATATTTTTTAAGAAACCTGAAATTTCCCATGTTTATTTGTCTACTTTAGAGTTATATGTCAAATACTAAATATCATATTGTGTATTAATTCAAGGATGTTATCATAGAATATTTTTATAGTATATTTAAACCATGCTACACCATGAATTCTTTTTTGATTATAAAAAACACAAACTCTTCGGACAATATTGGCTGCCTAAAGATTGTAAAACCATCATTTTGTTGGTACACGGTATGGGAGAGCATTCTTCACGATATGCTGATTATGTAATACCTGAGTTATTGGCAAAGCATATTGGTGTGATTACTTATGATAATTTCGGACACGGTAAGAGTAGTGGTAAAAGAGGCCATTGCCCGAGTTATAATGCGTTAATGGAGGTTGTAGATATAATGTATCTTAAAGCTAACGAAATTGCAAGCGATCTTCCAATTTTTCTATATGGTCATAGTATGGGAGGGAACCTGGTAATTAATTATATATTGAGAAGTAATCCTAAGATTGCAGGAGCTATTTTAACTAGCCCGTTTTTACGTTTAGCATTTCAGCCGCCTATTTGGAAAATGATGATGGGTAAGCTTTTTCAAAAAATAGCACCTTCAATTACATTACCTTCAGGGTTGGATGTAAACGCTATTTCCAGGGTACCGGAAGAAGTGGAGAAGTATAAAAATGATCCTTTAGTGCACGATAAAGTGAGTCCTAATTTCTCTTTACCAATAATAAAAGCTGGAGAACAGGCTATTACTAAGGCTTCTCAATTAGAAAATCCCATTTTGCTAATGCACGGAACAGCTGATCAAATAACCAGTTATACTGCGAGTCAGGAATTTGCAGGAATAACAAACTATGTTGATTTTGTTTCCTTTGATGGTGCATATCACGAGCTCCATAATGATCTTGAAAAAGAAAAACTTATTTCTGTTATTACTGCCTGGATTCAAGAAAGTTTTTAACGTTTTGATTATGTGTTGTTTGTAATTGATTGTTGTAAGTGTTTTCATACCATATTATTATTGCTATGGCGTTAATTTTTGTTTACTTTTAATAACAACAGGAACATGTTTCTGTCAACTACTACCAACTTTTAAATAAATACATAAAAAAACAGTATCATGAGTGAAGTAACAGACGCCAAAAGAAAAAAGACATCAGTACTTAATATTATACCGGAGCAACAGATTGGAGGAAACAACTGTTGGGCTGCAGCTTTGTCCATGGCATTACAGAGTTATGGGTTACATATGTCTGAGAAAAAACTAGATGAAATGTTCGAAGGGAATAATCAAGGGTTGGATTTATTTACCTTACAACCGCAAATAGCTTCTCATTTTGGATATGTTCGCACAGAATATAGAAGCCTGATTTTTGGAAATGATCCTAAATTAACCTTTAATGAGATACAAGGTCAGATTGATAGTGATCGACCTATTCTTATCGGAACACAAAATTATAGTGGTTTTGCAGCACATGCTTTATTAATCATTGGATATACTGATGATGACACAGTACTTATCATAGATCCTTGGGTAGGAGCAATGAAGGAGATGGAATACGAAGAATTAGGAAATTATTGGGTGGAGACTATAGTTTTTGATAAATAAAAGGGATGTCTTCCTTTAATTTCAAGCCAAGGATTTTTTTAAATTATGTATGTTGTATCAAGATTTATTATAGGGAATGGTAAAGTAGAAAATCGTACCCAAATCTTTTTTACTTTCTAACCAGATTTTGCCACCCAGCATTTGGGTGTAAGCCTTTGCAATCGATAATCCAATACCAGCTCCTTCAATAGCATAGTTGTTTTCTATATCAGCTTGTACAAACCTTTCAAAAATGGCTTTTTGTCGATCTTTTGCAATACCCATTCCAGTATCTTTAACATAAAACTGTAAGAATTCATCTTGTACTTCATAGCCAAATGAGACAGAGCCTTCTGGAGTGTATTTAAGAGCATTTTTAACCAGGTTGGTAAGAATAGCATTAAATTTTTCTTTATCTGTTTTAATTAATGCCATATCATCTGATAATCCGTTGCTAAAGGATAATTGTAGTTCTTTTCTATCCGCTTCAGGCTTAAAGAATTGATATAAATAGGTTACTTGCTCATTAATATTTACTTCAGAAAGAAAAACTTTTACTTGTCCCGACTCAATTTTAGAGATATCAATAATATCTCTAATGATGTTGAGCATACGGGCACCACTTTCTTCGATTAAACTGATATACAATTGTTGCTCATCTCCGGTTAATACAGGTTCTTTGAGTAACTCGGCAAAACCTAAAATTCCATTCATAGGGGTCCGAATCTCATGACTCATATTCGCAAGGAACGCCGATTTAAGCCGATCACTTTCCTCTGCTTTATCTTTCATTTTGTTTAACTCTATTTCATACAGTTTTAATTCGGTAATATCAGTAGTGGTACCTACGTATCCAATTACTTCTTTTTTCTCGTTATATTCCGGGATAGCTTGTCCTAATACCCACTTGATGGTGCCGTCTGGCCTTAGGAATCTATATTCTGCATGTGATGAATCACTTCTTTTAGCATCATCATACCATCCGGATTTCAGTTTTTTCCTATCTTCTGGATGTACTGCTTTAAGCCATCCATCATCCATCGCTTCTTGCTGCGATAAACCAGAAATTTCACACCACTTTTCATTAACAAACGTAGTTTTTCCATTTGCTTTGGTCATAAAAACACCTACCGGAGAAATATCCGTAAGGGTTTGGTATCGACTTTCGCTCAATTGAATGACCTTTTCAGCTTCTTCAAATTTTTGTCGATAGGTAAGAGAATGATATACATCTTTAAAGGTGGAATACGTATCTTCTGTAACTTCTCTTTGAACGTATTTAAGATAAATGGTAAATAATATTCCGTAATAAAAACTCATGGTTATTTTGGATACCAATCCTGAAATAAGGAAATTCATTATGTTGTCAGAATTCCAAAAACCAATAACGCTAAACAATACCGCATCAAAAACAAGGACAACCAACATTGTCAAAAACACTCTCAAAAACAGACTTCTGATATACTTGGAAACGTATTCGAATATAAAAATCAATAAAATTGAATCTACAAAAAGCAATAACGTTCCGTATACTAAAAGAAAAACGTTAGTATTGAAGAAGTCTGATAGCATTGTAAACGATACTTGATGCATGCTGGAATCCTCCAAATTGATTCCAAAAAGAAGGAGCAGGATAACAATCATTAGATTGGCCGTTACCAACGCATAAATGAGTCTTCTGGTAAGTAATGCATCTTCTTTTATATAGAATATCAATACGGTAAATAAAGTAACCGAGAACAACACAGAAGAACCGGGAGATACAGTAATACCATCAAATATTTCAAAATACATCGTGGTAGCGGTAAATACCTGAATAAATTGAAACATTCCTAAAGCGGTAAACAATAATCCGTTACCTGTTACTTTACGGAAATGAAATAAAATTAGAACCAAAAAGGAAACAACGAATCCTTGTAAAAGAAAAATTGATATTTGATAATAATTAATTGCTTCCATAGAACATTATTAACCACCTGTATCTTTCAATAGATGAATGATAGTATTTTTTCAGTAAAGGCCCGAAAGATGATCAATGTGTGTAAACCCGTTAAAGGAAATTTATTGTATCCGTATTTTCGAAGATACAAAAGTAATTAGATTTTAGTGACTTAAAAAATCTAAGTTTTATGTAATGAAGTTATGTAGTCAGTTTACTTAATGCTAACTTATAACTTAAAGCTGTTTTTTTATTTTAAGCTAAGAAATTGAGGCATTAATCGTAGATACAACTATCCGAGCTAAGTTAGAGATCATTTTGAGTGTATCATTGACCATAATGAGTGGTAACTAATGTATCAAGATCTCATAGTTGTGCCTAAGAATTATTTTTGAGATAAAGATCAATTTTTGAATTTTCTGAAATTAAACAAGAGAGACTTTTGTTAAGGTACCATTACAATGATCACTGTCTTTGGAGATATGTATATACAAAAAATAGCGTTGAGGCTAATAATGCACTAATGATAAAGAGTATAATCCTATTAGGATCCTTTTTAGTTTTGGTTGTCATTATTTTAAAAACTTGAATCATTTTTCTATGTTCAAAAATTAGTAATATTAGAAGAACAGATAAGAACACTATTGCGTTAACGGTTGCCCCAGTTTTTACTTGATAAAAAACATCAAACAATACAATGTTAATCATTACAGGAATTAACAATAATGCTCCTATGATTTTTGTTCGTTGAGATAATAGAAGCAATGCTCCTGAAACTTGTATAATCCCTATAATTATTGGCAATGTCTTTGTATACCCAAAGAAAGACCACATAAGCTCCATCCCAGTTAGTTCGCTAACAAGCTTATCTGGAAATCCATTTTTATTTCCAAACTGTAGTGGCTTAGCAGCTCCATAGACAAATATGAAAAACGCAACAAAATAACGTAGTGTACGCTCTAGAATCTTCTGAAAAGTCATAAAAGTGATTTAATTATCAGACGATCTGTCGGAAATATTGTTACAACATAAGTGATTTGCTATTTTTTCGAGATTTTTCTTCTCCAATAAATTACAAATAGTAAGGTAATAACAGAAGGTGTTAACCAAACCCATAAGGTACTGGAGTTTAAAGCAGCTAATAAGAAAGCAGTTACGGCAGCACCATAAGCACCCGACATCTTACCGATATGATTAGATAGGTAAGATGTTGAATTTGTTTTAAACGTTTTATAAAGCCTAATATCTCTTACGCTAGCCATAATACCAAAACCACCAAAAAAAAAGAATAGAGTGCTTTTTGGTATTTCCTGAATGCGATAATAAATACCTACCGACACCATGCCAATAAAGACTAATCCCATAACACTAGTGATTGCTATATCTGTAATTCCTAAAGTGTGTTTTTTCTTAAACCGAAGCACACGGTTACCTGAAATAACGAGATATATAGTAAAAATAGAGAGTAGATGTAGTAATAAGTTTTCGTGTTTGGGTAACAATGTAATAGGTATAGCAATCAAAGCGCTAATAAACATCGTGATCGAAAAAACAATGCCTGCTTTTCTGTGATAAAACCTTCCTTTTTTACCAATAACACTTATCAGTCCAGATAATAATGCAATTCCGCCGAAGAAAGCGTGAATATAAATAAGAATTAAAGCTGTTTGTTCCATTATTGATGGTGTAATATCTCATAAAGATAAATAAATGGGTAAACAGGAAAGAAATTATTCAGAAGAAATAAACTTCATAATGTAATAAGCCAATCTTGCCGCTAATCTGGCAGTACAATTGTCTAAATCATACTCGGGATTAAGCTCTACGATGTCAGAGCTTACTAATTTACCGGACTTACAGATTTGTTCAATAACTGCTAATGCAATATCTATAGAAAAACCAAATGGGGAAGGAGCGCTTACTCCGGGAGCAAATGCCGATGAGAAACCATCCATATCAATAGTAAGATACACGTTGTCTACTTGGTCAATGAAATTATCAAGTACTGTAAAAATATAATTCCTGTTTTGGATATTAAAATCAGTACTTTTGATATATTTTACACCTAACTGATGAGCTGTTTTAAACAATTCCTGATTATTGGATTCCTCTTGAATCCCTAAGCAAAGGTATTTGAAACGATCATTCTCTTTAGAGATTTGATAAAATGGTGTTCCTGAGTTTCCATTACTTTCTATCTTTCTTAAATCAAAATGTGCATCTAGGTTAATGATTCCTATAGAAGAATTCGGCAAGTATTCCTTAATTCCGTTATAATGTGCGTAAGCTAAATCATGACCTCCTCCTAAAACTATCGTAAAATATTTATATTTAAGTATTTGAGCTATTTTATTTGAAGTATAACTTTGGGTGTATTCTAAATCGTTTTTATTACAAATAATGTTTCCAATATCTACAATTTGTACGCTTTTATCCAAGTGATTTGACAATGATGCCATCATTTTCCTGATAGCATCCGGAGCTAATGCAGCACCGACTCTTCCTGAGTTTCTTCGAACTCCTTCATCACAGGCATAGCCTAAAATAGCAAAAGCCGTATTCTGATTTTCAATTAGTTCATCGTTTTCCAAATCAAGAAAAGTAACTTTTTCATGAAGATATAATTGATCCTCGGATGTTCGTCCTGCCCAAATATGTGTATCTGCTCTTTTGTAATTCTTCATTGGCAAAAATAATGCGTGTGTATAATATATTACACAGATGCGATTGTTGTTAAAATAAATTATCTAAGATGTTGTTTTCTATAATATTAGGAATGGTTACTTTAAGTTCTGGTGTACGTTCCATTTCTCTTTTAATCGCAAATATAGCTTCTTCATTTCTTGCCCAGCTTCTGCGAGAAATACCATTGTTTACGTCATAAAATAACATGTTTTTAAGACGTCTGGAAGCTTCATCAGATCCATCGAGTAATAATCCGAATCCTCCATTGATTACCTCTCCCCAGCCAACACCTCCACCGTTATGGATAGATACCCATGTTGCTCCTCTAAAACTATCACCGATTACGTTATGGATAGCCATATCAGCAGTAAATTTACTTCCATCATAAATGTTACTGGTTTCACGATAAGGAGAATCTGTTCCACTCACATCGTGATGATCTCTACCCAGGACAACGGGAGCTGATATATCTCCTGATTTAATAGCTTTATTAAACGTCTCAGCGATCTTTATTCTTCCTTCGCTATCTGCATATAGAATTCTGGCTTGAGAGCCTACAACAAGCTTATTTTGCTTAGCCTCTTCGATCCATGTAATATTATCCTGCATTTGCTGCTGAATTTCTTCTGGAGCAGTGGCTTTTATTTCTTGCATCACCTTTACGGCGATTTGATCTGTTGTGTCTAAGTCTTCAGGGTTACCTGAGGTACATACCCATCTAAATGGCCCAAAACCGTAATCAAAGCACATAGGTCCCAAGATATCCTGTACGTAGGATGGATATCTAAAATCAATTCCGTTTTCAGCCATTACATCGGCTCCTGCCCGCGATGCTTCTAAAAGAAACGCATTCCCGTAGTCAAAGAAGTATGTGCCTTTTGCAGTATGTTTATTGATAGCACTAGCATGTCTTCTAAGGGATTCCTGAACTTTTGTTTTGAAAGTATTAGGGTCGTGGGCTATCATTTTGTTTGACTCTTCATAGCTCAAACCAACAGGATAATAACCACCGGACCAGGGATTATGCAAAGATGTTTGATCAGATCCGAGATGTATATAAATGTTTTCGTCATAAAACCGTTCCCAAACATCTACAATATTTCCTTTAAAAGCTATGGAAACCACTTCTGTATTCTGAATTGCTTCTTTCACTCGATTGACTAAGCTATCTAACTTGTCAATAATTTCGTCTACCCAACCTTGTTCATATCGTTTTTGTGCTGCATCCGGATTTACTTCTGCACAAACAGTGATGCATTTGGCAATATTGCCTGCTTTAGGCTGTGCACCACTCATTCCTCCTAAACCAGCGGTTAGAAAAATCTTACCCGCTGAGTTTTCTCCTGATTTTAATGTTTTTCTGAAGGCATTCATAACCGTAATGGTTGTTCCGTGAACGATACCTTGTGGACCAATATACATATAGCTGCCTGCAGTCATTTGTCCGTATTGGGTAACTCCAAGTGCATTATATTTTTCCCAGTCATCCGGTTTGGAGTAGTTTGGAATCATCATTCCATTAGTTACTACTACTCTAGGCGCTTCTTTTGATGATGGAAATAATCCCATGGGATGACCTGAATACATATGCAGCGTCTGATCTTCTGTCATTGTAGCCAGGTAATGCATAGTAAGTAAATATTGTGCCCAATTTTGAAATACTGCTCCGTTTCCACCATAGGTGATTAACTCATATGGGTGTTGTGCTACCGCGGGATCCAGATTGTTTTGTATCATAAGCATAATTCCAGCCGCTTGCTGGGTGTTCGCAGGATATTCGTTTATGGGTCTTGCATACATTTCATAATCAGGCCTAAATCGATACATGTAAATTCTTCCATATTCCTGAAGTTCTTCAAGAAATTCTTTGGCTAATTCCTGGTGCCAGTCGGTTGGAAAATATCTCAAAGCATTTCTAAGAGCCAGTTTCTTTTCGTCAATAGATAATATTTGCTTTCGTTTTGGGGCTCTGCTTATCTTTGGGTTCAAATGCTTTTTTGGAGGAAGCGTTTTGGGGATACCTGCGACTATTTGTTTTTTGAAAGTTGTCATATTGTATGCTGTAATTTCTAATCACATTGGTGATTATTGAAATGTTATTTTAATTTAATGTTCCGAGTGCACTGCATCTCCACGTTTCCAGACTTGTGAAGGAGTTAGTTTACCTTGATGATATAGAATTTCATTATAATGATCTGTAGAAAAAAGGCAAAAATCCGCTAACATTTTGGGAGCCAGTTTACCACGATCCTCTAATTTCAAGGCTGCTGCAGCTCTGTGTGTAATTCCAGCTAATACTTCTGCATTACTAAGTTTCTGAAAAGTTCCTAAAATACAAGCTTGTGTCAATAAATCTCCCATCGGAGCCGATCCCGGATTCCAGTCGCTGGCAATCGCCAGAGCACCTCCTGCATCTAGAATTCTTCTTGCTGGAGTGAAATCACATCCTAAGCCTATAGAAGCTCCTGGTAGTGCAACAGATATAACATCACTTTCTGCGAGCATCCTGATTTCTTTATCCGTACTAGCTTCGAGGTGATCAGCACTTATTGCATTGATTTTTACTGCTATTTCACTACCTCCCGGAGTAAACTGATCCGCGTGAACCGTGATATCAAATCCCTTTTCTATAGCTTTTTTGAAATAAGGTTCTATATCTTCTTTAGAAAATGCACTTTGCTCCACAAAAGCATCAATTCTATTAGCTAGATTTTCTTCTTTTAGTAGAGGAAATAGCGTTGATGCCATTTCATCGAGGTATTGCCGATGATTTCCATCATAATCTTTGGGTAGCATATGAGCAGCTAAACAAGTAGCGATGAGATCTGATTCTAAATGTAAGTTAGCTTCTTTTATTGCTCTTAACATCTTAAGTTCTTCTTTTATAGAAAGTCCATAACCACTTTTTACTTCTACAGTGGTGATTCCATTTTTAAGAAGATGATTGGCTCTTTTTACAACAGAGTGACACAGTTGTTCTTGACTGGCAGTTCTTGTTTTGGATACAGTGTCCCAAATTCCTCCTCCTGATTTTGCAATTTCCAGATAGGATTTACCCGAGTTGCGCATGGCATAATCATTGGCTCTTGAACCAGAGAAACAAATATGAGTATGTGCATCAATAAATCCCGGAAGACAAACGTAGTCCGATTGTAATTCTATGATTTCTGCTTCAAGACTTTTGGCGATTTCTTTCAAATCCGTATAATTTCCAATAGAATGAATATGTTCGCCTTCGGTTAGAATTCCTGCATTAAGAAGTATAGGAAGTTGTTCATCTTTTAAAGCACCTTTTAGTGGTAATCCATTCATGGATATGAGTTGTGTGATAGGACCAATAAGCTTGTACTTTGTCATAATTAATAGATTTCAAATT
This sequence comes from Aquimarina rubra, assembly GCF_042684305.1. NCBI lineage: Bacteria > Pseudomonadati > Bacteroidota > Flavobacteriia > Flavobacteriales > Flavobacteriaceae > Aquimarina > Aquimarina rubra. Next base: position 206,280 of record NZ_JBHULE010000008.1, read on the forward strand.
GGGTGGAGAATTTGGTTTCTAAAGATAAATTCTCCTTGTTGGCTACATTATTTGCTAATGTTATGATCGTTTTATTTTTAATAATATCAATCCCCTTATTTATATCATCCGCAAAAACACGATCTTTTTCAGCAAAAGGAACCTCTTTGCGTATAGTTTTATGAATCTCATCCAGAATAACACCTGATTTCATAGGTTTTCTAAATTCAAAAGCTTGCGCTGCTGTCAAAAGTTCTATCGCTAATATTTTTTCTACATTTTCAATTACTCTTAAAGCTTTTCTACCTCCAATGGATCCCATACTCACATGATCTTCTTGTCCAAGAGATGTTGGAATACTATCTGCACTGGAAGGGAAACACAGTCCTTTATTCTCGCTCGCTAATGCAGCGGTGGTGTATTGTAAAATCATATAACCGGAATTAATACCGGTGTCTTCCATTAATAATTTAGGAACTCCTGGAGAGTTACCTTCTAATGCCAAGTATATTCTTCGATCTGAAATATTACCAACTTCAGAAGCTGCAAGACAAGCATAGTCTATTGCCATAGCCAATGGTTGTCCATGAAAACTTCCACCACTTATAGTGAGTTCTTCATCAATGATAATAGGATTGTCTGTAACAGAATTTAATTCGATTTCTACTAATTCTTTAAGATGAAGCCAAGCATTTCTGGAAGCTCCGTGTACTTGAGGAATACATCGCAGTGAATACGGATCCTGAACACGATCACAATCAATATGATCTTCCATGATTTCAGATCCTTTTAGTAAAGATTTTACTCTGGAAGCTACATGAACATTTCCTTTGAATGGGCGTAATTCGTGTAATTCATTATAAAAAGGTTTTACAGAGCCTTGTAATCCTTCTATCATCATGGCTCCTATGATATCCGCTTGCGAAAGACAACTATGTAGCTTTTCTACGACTTTTACAGCGTGCGCCGCTATAAACTGTGTTCCATTGATTAAAGCAAGGCCTTCTTTTGGGCCAAGATCTAAAGAAGTCAGTCCTGTCTCTTTAAATAAAGCAGAAGTAGCTATCTCATTGTCATTGTATATAACTTTCCCCAAACCAATTAAAGGCAGAAACAGATGGGAGAGTGGTGCTAAATCACCTGAAGCACCTACTGATCCTTGAGAAGGAACCACAGGAATCACATCATTGTCAATATGCCAAAGTATACGATCCAATGTGCTTTCGGCAATACCAGAATATCCTTTGGATAAAGACTGGAGTTTAAGGATCAGCATGAGTTTGGCGATTTCCTGATCAATAGGATCACCCACACCCACACTGTGACTTTGTAAAATATTAGATTGAAGTATTTTGGTTTCTTCTTTTGAGATCATAGTCGTACATAAAGGACCAAAACCAGTATTGATACCGTATACCGGATGACCTTTGTCTACGATATTTTCGACAACCTGACGGCTTTTTCTGATCTTTTCTCTGGAGGTTTCAGAAATAATTCCTTTGATTTCTCCGGATGCTATTTTAATAGCAATACCACTGGTAAGATAATCCTCTCCGAATCGAAATTGTGATGATATTTTAGACATTATATGTTATTCATATTTGTGTACACTAAGATAATGTGTATTTTTAATACTTATAAATACTAATTTTGTCAATAATTAATAACTATGAGTTATCAGTTAGAATTACGTCACTTTACTTATTTTTTGGCTGTAGCCGAAGAGTTACACTTCAGAAAAGCAGCAGAACGTTTGTTTATTTCGCAACCTGGTCTTAGTAGGCAAATCAAACAAATGGAAGAGATTATAGGGGCTGAATTGTTTATTAGAAACAAAAGAAATGTTAGCTTGACGGTAGCGGGTGAATATCTCAAAAAGGAAATTGCCTATATATTTAACCATATTGATTTTACCATAAAACAGACAGCACTAATTGATAAAGGAAGTGAAGGAGAAGTTAGAATAGGTTTTTTAGGCTCTGCTATTCAAACGGTAATTCCAGATCTTTTGGTACAGGTTGACAAAGCATATCCCAAAATACAATTTAGCCTCGAAGAAATGTCTAATTACGATCAGGTTAAAGCAATTGTAAGCGATGAATTGGATATCGGTTTTGTGAGATTAGCCAGGGTACCAGATGGTTTACGTATTAAAGCAGTACAAACCGACACTTTTTCTCTAGTTCTGCCAAAGAATCACTTTTTAAATAAGCATAACTTTAAAACCATAGCGCAAGTTTCCTCAGAGCATTTTGTTCTATTTTCTTCAGACTATAGTTCGATATATTACGATAAGATAATGAGCATCTGTGAGGATAAAGGTTTTACACCCATAGTTTCCCATAAATCCGTTCACGCTCAAACAATTTTTAAACTTGTAGAAAGTGGGTTAGGGGTTGCGATTGTTCCTACCTCTTTGCAATATGGTTTTGATCTTAACGTAAAGTTTTTAGAAATTCCAAATATACCTCAAAGGGCAGAGCTCTCTGTCATCTGGAAAGAAGACAATCGAAATCCGGCTTTAGAAAAGGTGAGAAGATTTTTTTAATTATCAAAAATCAGGCTAATAATCAGCCTGATTTTTTGTTTTTCTATTGTGGAGGCATCGAATAAAAGAATTGCTCTTCTACTATTTTACCATTATTCACATTGTAAATGGCTAACTCTTCCATCTGCATGCGTCCTTGTCCTTTAAAAGTGCAATCCATTGTCATTTTACAAGTAAAATGATTTTCTGCAACTACAGGATCAGAAATTTCTCCTCCATGGAATTCCTCTACACTAGCATACCAATCTTGACTTTTTTTGGTTACAGCATCTTTTCCGGAAACGATAGCATTTGGTGCTCCTGGCATTTCTTTACTAACCACATTGTCAGCATATAGTTCTTTTAAGGCTTGCATATTTTCCCCTTTACGGCAGAGTTCCACTAAACGATTGGCTACTTCTTGTGTATTCATCGGATTGAAGTTTATTGATTTATAATTGATTTGCAATGCTTTTAAATTACAAAAAACTTCAGTTTCTAATTTTAAAGAAATGTTATAATTTTAGTGATTAAGCAACAGCTTCTTTGTAGACTTTAAGACAACGTTCTCTCGCTTCCTTATGATCCACTATCTTTTGGGGATAGTCTTTTGTATCAAACTCTTCTACCCAGGTTTTGATATAAGTTTTGTTTTTGTCAAATTTTTCAATTTGTGTAGTTGGATTAAAAATTCTGAAATAAGGAGCTGCATCCACACCTGAACCAGCTGCCCATTGCCAATTACCAACGTTAGCAGACATGTCGTAATCCAATAATTTTTCGGCAAAATAGGCTTCGCCCCAACGCCAATCAATCAATAAATGTTTGCATAAAAAACTAGCAACCAACATTCTTACCCGATTGTGCATGTAACCTGTTTTATTAAGTTGACGCATTCCTGCATCTACTAGCGGATAACCGGTTTTACCATTTTTCCAAGCATCAAACTCTTTTTCGTTATTGCGCCATTCTATACGATCATACTTGGATCGGAATGCTTTATCCTTAGTATGTGGAAAATGCCAAAGAATTTGCATAAAAAATTCACGCCAAATCAATTCTGACCAAAAAACTTCATTTTCTTCGGCAATTGCTTTTTTGATCATTTTGCGAATACTCACAGTGCCAAATCGTAAATGAGGACCTAACCTAGATGTTCCATTCTCTTTGGCAGGAAAATTTCGTGTATCTTCGTAATTGTCAATAAGCGTAGGGGTAACTATGTATTCAGGTACTTCTGTTGAAGATTTTTCAAACCCCATGTCGGATAACGACAGGTTTGGTAATCTTGTATTCTTGATCAAATTATCAATATGTTGACTCGTGTAATGAATTTTTAGTTTTGATTCGTCAAAAATCTCTTTCCACTTATTTTTATAAGGTGTGTATACAACATAAGGGTCACCATCCGATTTTACTACTTCGTTTTTTTCAAAGATTACTTGATCTTTAAAGGTTTTAAATTCAATAGAGTTTTCTTTCAGTAGTTTTTCTATGGATGCATCTCTTTGCTTTGCGTAAGGTTCATAATCTCGATTAGTATATACCTTTTCTATGTCATAATCTTTGATCAAATCTCTAAATATTGCTGTAGGTTTACCGTGAAAAAAAGCGATAGAGCTATCATTGTTTTCTTGTAATTCCTTTCTCATATTTTGTAAGGTATCGTAAATAAAAGACAACCTAGCATCGTTTTTCGGTAGCTTGTCTAAAATCTCACTATCAAAAATAAAAACAGGTAATACTTGTCTATCATCTTTAAGTGCTTCAAGAAATCCAATATTATCGTCGAGCCTCAAATCTCTTCTGAACCAAAATATATTTACTTTTTGAGACATCTTAATTGATATTTAAGGTAGACATACCTCCATCAACGCCTAATACTTGTCCTGTAATCCAACTACTGTCATCACTTAATAAAAATTTAGCGATGTTAGCAATATCTTCGGCTTCTCCAACACGTTTAAGAGGATGACGCTCATCCATTTTTTCTCGTTTTTTTTCATTTCCTAAAAGTCTTTCAGCTAATGGTGTATCTGTTAGTGAAGGAGCGATCACGTTAACTCTAAATTTTGGCGCATACTCAGCAGCTAAAGCTTTTGCGAAACCTTCTATAGCACCTTTGGCAGCGGCAACACTAGTATGAAAAGGCATACCTACTTTAACAGCAACGGTGCTAAAGAAGATTAGACTAGCTTGTTCTGATTTTTTTAATTGTGGTAGTATAGAATGCATGATTTTTATTAAGAACATAAAATTAATCTGCATATCTTCCTGAAAAGAATCAGGACTCAGCATCTTAAAGGGTTTCAAGTTAATACTTCCGGGGCAGTATACGAAACCATCCAATTGATCAGGAAGTTTTGAAGTGTCGATTTCGTCTGTTGACGCATCATATGGAATGTGTGTAACCTCTAGATTGCCTAGATTTTCAGAAGTTCGTGAAGCTATAAATATATTATGGTCTTCATATGTTTTTAATGCAATTTCGAATCCTATACCGTGGCTACCACCAATAAGTAAAATATTTTTTCTCATTTTTTGTAATTAAACCAATTCAACTTGTTTTTCTTTTTGACTTTTAAAGTCACCAAATAACTCTATTAACTTTTTTTCTCTGTAATCAAATATTTCTTTCAGCTTGGGTTTTACCAAAAAAGGATGTACGAGCTGTCCTAAAATTCCAAAAGGTACTTTGTAATCTATAATATCCTCCATTTCTACACCTCCCGGAATTTCTTTAATGAAATGTTTGTGGTGCCAAAGCGCATATGGACCAAACCGTTGCTCATCTACAAAATACTCTTTGTCTGCAGTATGAGTAATTTCGGTAACCCATTTAGTTTTAATGCCGGCTACAGGAGTAACAATGTATTGGATAATTTGTCCAGCATACATTTTTCTATCTGCACCAGATAAAATTTTAAACCCCATATAATCTGGTGTAATTGTCTTTAAGTTTCTTGGATCCGATAAAAAATCCCAGGCTTCCTGAAGAGAAATTGGAAGTTTTTGTTTTGCCTGTAATGTATATATTTTCATTTTGTACCTCTTTTTCAGGATAAAGGTACAATCATTTTGTTTAATCTTTAAGAGATAAATGTTAAACAAAAAATAAAATTAGAAATTATTTAGCCGCGATGTTTTGTTTACTAATATATAAATAAACAATCTCACAAGGTGTCTAACATTCTTTACAGCAGTTATCTGCTTTGATAAGTTTACAAGTCATTACAGCTAATATCGCTCCAACAACTGGTGCAGTCATGTACAACCATTGATGTTCCCAATGACCAGATAATAAAGCAGGTCCCAGAGATCTTGCGGGATTCATAGAAGCATTTGTCATAGGTCCGGCAAACATAGCTTCAAGGAGGACAACGCCACCAATCGCTATTCCGGCCATCATACCTACTTCTTTTGATCCAGTTGATACATTGATGATGACTAACATTAAAAAATAAGTAAGGAGTAATTCTAAAATAAACGCCCGGAGATCATCAAATGAAGGTAATGTGCCGCCTAGAAATTCACTATCAGGAAACAGAAAGAGTAAAATGCTACTGGCCGCAATTGCCCCAATGCATTGTGCTATAATATATTTAGGAACCTCTTTCCATTCAAATTTTTTAGCATATGCAAAAGCAATCGTAACTGCCGGGTTAAAATGTGCTCCCGAAATATCGCCAAAGGCATAAATCATCGCCATAACTATCAATCCCCAAGTGGCAGCAATACCAACGTGAGTAACATCTCCTCCAGTTACTTCGTTTATCGTCATGGCTCCAGTACCGCAAAATACCATGGTAAATGTGCCTATAATCTCTGATATATATTTACGTCTCATACAATTTGAAATGATGGCAAATATAGCATTACTTATTTTAAGTTTTTGTTAACTCTTAATGCAGGCGTAATTGTTAATTTCGTTATCAGTAAACTAATTAATAGACTAAATATAAACACAATGAAAAAGATCATCTTATTCGTATCGGCTGCCCTCATCTCTTTAGGAATTGAAGCCCAAGTAAAAACCCCACAACCTAGTCCTTTTTCTAAAATAGAGCAAGTGGTTGGATTAACAGATGTTTCTATAGAATATTCTCGTCCAAGTATGAAAGGACGTGCTATTTTTGGAAACCTAGTTCCTTTTGATAAATTATGGAGAACAGGAGCTAATAAAAACACTCAAATTACTTTCAGTGATGATGTTAAAATAGGAGATGCTGAACTTAAAAAAGGAACGTATGCTATTTTTACAAAACCAGGAAAAGAAAGCTGGGAAGTAATTTTCTATAGTGATGCAAGTAACTGGGGAACACCAAGAGAGTGGGATGATAGTAAGGTAGCTGGAAAAGTTACAGTAAAGCCTACCAAAATTCCAATGAATGTAGAGACTTTTACGATTATGTTAAGTGATTTTACAATGAATAGTGCGCATATCAATATCTTATGGGAAAATACTGAGGTTGCTTTTAAATTAGAGGTTCCTACTAAGAAAAAAGCAATGGCTAGTATCGAAAAAGCTATGGCGGGTCCATCTGCTAACGATCACTATCAGGCTGCTGTTTTTTATAAAGACGTAGAAGAATATGCGAAAGCTAAAGAGCATATCGAAAAAGCTGTTGCAGGTAGAGCAGATGCATTTTGGTATCACAGACAACATTCTTTAATCTTAGCTAAAACTGGAGATAAAGATGGGGCAATAAAAGCAGCTAAGACTTCTTTAAAACTTGCAGAAGAGGCTAAAAATGCCGATTATGTAAAGTTAAACAAAGACTCCCTTGCAGAGTGGGGAGCTAAATAAACACTCTTTTTTTTCACACAAATTGAAAGCGCTCTCATTTTAGAGCGCTTTTTTGTTTAGTCATCTTTTTCTAAAAAGAAAATTTCCTCAACCGGTTTATTAAATAGTTTAGCAATCTTTAATGATAGCACAGTAGAAGGAACATATTTGTTTTTCTCCATTGCATTAATTGTCTGTCTGCTTACGCCAATTTTTTCTGCCAAATCTGCTTGAGTAAGATCATGAATGGCTCTTTCAATTTTTATCTTATTCTTCATGATCGGGTTTTTTATAAACTACATAGTTAAATCGTAAAATAAATATCATTAGAGGAGTGAACATATTATAAATTAAGACATGCATATATCTTATATCGTATATAAAAATAGTAGCAAATAATAAAATAGAATAATTTACTACAACAGCCCATCCCAAAGAATCTAATCGCGTTTTTGAAATAAATTCATCTTCAATTTTTTCTTTGGAGAAGCTTACTAATAGACCACCAATGATAATAAGAATCACTATGATTTCATCTAAAATACTATTCTCAATGATTCTTAAAAAACCATTATTTTCCTTAAAGAAAGAATCATAATGGAATAATGAGATCACTTTGGTCTTAATTAGGTTGGATTCATAATCATTAAAGGAAAGTAATATTCCTGAGATAATACCAGTAAAGAGTAATGCCCAGCCAGGCCTTTTAAATTTGTTTGATAATAAGTATTTCATCTTGTTCGATTTTTGATTAATAAATCAAATGTAAATAATTTTTTACTAAAAGTAAATTTTATTTTACATTTTGTAAAATGACTCATACTTTAATATAGTTTTTGTGATATTAATTATTCATAATGCAAATCAATCTTATCCCTAACAGCATCCAGTAAACGAATTAATTGTAGACTTTTGTCAAAAGTCATTATGGTACTTTCTGTATTTCCTTGCGCTAGCATTTCCTGGACATGTATGGCCTCATAACTATATCCATTGGTAGTAACCGGAAATTCATATAATTTTGAAATTCCATCACTAGTGATAGTAACAGAAGAAGGTTCGTGAAATCGACTATGAATAATAATGGTTCCTTTTTCTAATTCGATAATAGCCTCAATATTTGTTTTTTCTGTAATCGAAGAGTATAAAGATGCTTGAATATTATTCTTATAGAAGAGTAACATAGTACAATTCTCATCGATGCCACTTTCATTAAATTTAGCATTCGCTTCGATTTTATCAGGATATCCTAATATACTTAATGCAGCAAATAATGGATAGATTCCTACGTCTAGTAAACTTCCTCCACCAAGTTTTTTGTTGAACACTCTATTTTCAGGATCGTAGGTGCTGGCAAAACCAAAATCGGCTTTCAAGCTTTTTACTTTGCCAAGTTCATTAGATTTTATAACATTTATAACGTGCTTATAATGAGGCAAGAAATACGTCCATAAAGCTTCCATTAAAAAAATATCATTATTTTTTGCCATAGCAATCATCTCTTCTACCTGTTTTGTATTCATGGCAAAAGGTTTCTCACAAAGCACTGCTTTTTTATGACTAAGGCACAGTAACGTGTTTTCGAAGTGAAAAACGTGAGGAGTTGCGATGTAGATAATATGTATATCAGGATTTGTTGCAAGTTCTTGGTAACTTCCATAACAGCTATAGACGTTATATGTTTTTCCAAATTCTTTGGCTTTTTTTAGATCTCTACTTGCTACCGCATATAATGTTGCATTTGGGATTGTTTTGATATCTTCTGCAAACTTATGTGCAATTTTACCACAACCAATAATGCCCCAGTTATATTGTTTTCTACTATCCATTGATTTTTTTATAAAATACGATTTAATATGGTAAATATTTTAAGGGTATTTTCCCTTTTTTGTGTTTTTGTTGTTTTTGTTTTCTGAATTTTATTTATAATTTAATGACAAATGTTTTATGAATCGTTTAAATATTTAACATAAATATAAAACATGTGCGGATATTAGCTGTTTTTTTTGATGGGTAATTAATTATTGGTAAATTTAAGATACTCACTTTTAAAACCAAACCATTATGAAAAATCAAACTACCCCAAAGGAATCTAGAAACCATCAGACGCATACATTGAGACTGAGCCGCATGAAAAATGAGCTCTCTGCTATGCTTACTGAGCTACATTCTTATCGTTGTGAACCCTGTACTCCTGATATGCACAAAGAATTTTTAGAACTGGATGACAGCGGACGCAGATTAAAGAAAACAATCGGTAAGGCATCAGAATTATTAAAAGACTCAGTGCAGTTTACAAAAGAAATTGGTGATGAAATTTTCGGAGTAATGAAAAGGTATCATAAATTTCAAAAGAATCTATCCATATATATGTCAGAAGCTATTGTTCATCATTAATTTATTGATCAATAGATATGTCATAAAAAAGCCTCGATTTAGAATCATCGAGGCTTTGTTATGATCTGTGCTTTCCAGAAAAGTTTTTTTTGATTAACCATCACGTATTCAGCTTTCTAATGGAGTGAAAATACTTTTAATTGATTTTGCTAATAATATCGATACGATGCTAGTATATAAAACCTTGCAGAAATCAAAAGGTTTATTGTTGTTGACCTATTAGTAATTCTTATATTTGAAAACATAAAATCATACGTGCCATAAATAAGTGGTATGTCATACCAAAAAAATATTATAGAGCGAATGAATCTCTTACAAGGTAAAACTGCCATTATCACAGGTGCAACTCGTGGTATTGGAAAAGGAATAGCACAGGTTTTTGCAAAACAAGGTGCAAATGTGGCATTTACATACAGTTCTTCAGTAGATGCGGCAAAAGATTTAGAAAAAGAATTGAATGGTTTAGGAGTTAAAGCGAAAGCTTATCAAAGTAATGCAGCTAGTTTTGAAGAATCCGAAAGTTTAGTAAAGGACGTTTTGGAAACCTTCGGAAGCATCGATATTCTGGTTAATAATGCGGGTATCACTAAAGATAATTTATTGATGAGAATGAGCGAAGAAGATTTTGATAAAGTTATCGAAGTTAATCTTAAAAGCGTTTTCAATATGACCAAAGCGGTACAAAGAACGATGCTTAAGCAACGAAACGGAAGTATCATTAATATGAGTTCGGTGGTTGGAGTAAAAGGAAATGCCGGTCAGGCAAATTATGCTGCTTCTAAAGCTGGTATCATTGGTTTTTCTAAATCAGTAGCCTTAGAATTGGGCTCTAGAAACATACGTAGTAATGTAATTGCTCCTGGCTTTATTGAAACCGAAATGACAGGCAAACTAGATGAGAAAGTGGTAGATGAATGGAGAAAAGCAATACCACTAAAACGTGGCGGATCTCCAGAAGATATAGCCAATGCTTGTTTGTTTTTAGCAAGTGATCTCAGTGCATATGTAACCGGACAGGTGTTGAATGTTGATGGGGGAATGCTTACCTAAAATTGGATTCTCGAACTAGGATTAACGATTTTCGAATAGTTTTTTAATAAGTTTAAGACCTTTTTAATTAAATGTGATTATTTTCAGGATTGTAATTGATGATCTTAAAAATTTGGAAAGTCAATAGTGTAATCTGAATATTTTACATCGTAATTAACAAGAATGCAGACACAAAATATAGGATTGATCATTGCAGCAGTAATAATTTCGTTAGTTATTGCGCTATTTCAATATATGTATAAAGCAAAGAATAGGACCAAAAGGAATCTATTGTTCGCTTTTTTGCGTTTTCTTAGTGTATTTGCATTATTAGTTTTATTAATTAATCCCACATTTAAGAAAAATATATATTATTCAGAAAAACCTTCCTTGGTAGTTGCAGTAGATAACTCTTCTTCAATAAAACATCTTGGTCAGGATCAGCGACTATCGCAGTTTGTAAACCAGATTCAAACTAATGAAGATCTTAATGAACGATTTGATATAAAATATTATTCTTTCTCAGATGATGTAAAGGATACGTTACGTCTAAAATTTGATCAAAAACAAACTAACATTTCCAAAGTGTTGGATAATTTGGATCAGGTTTATAAAAATTCCAATGCACCAACCATATTGATTACGGATGGAAATCAAACGTATGGTAGAGATTATCAATATAGGAGTAATGTTTATAAACAGCAGATTTATCCTATAATAACCGGAGATACCACAAAGGTTACTGATACTAAAATTCAACAACTAAACGTGAACCGTTATGCGTATCTTAAAAATAAGTTTCCGGTAGAAGTAATTCTCACCTATTCCGGTACTAAAGATGTTAACACAAGGTTGGAAATAAAATCAGGTCGAAATACTATATACTCAGCACCGGTTTCTTTTTCCAAGGAAAATAATTCTAAAGTAATCAACTTTACACTAGCAGCAAGTAATGCAGGTGTTCTAAAGTATAGTGCAAAATTAGTTCCCTTAGAAGGAGAAAAAAATACAATCAATAACAGTAAAGATTTTGCCGTAGAAGTAATCGATCAAAAAACCAATATATTATTAGTTAGTGATATCTTACATCCGGATCTTGGAGCGATTAGAAAAAGTGTTGAGAGTAATGAAAGAAGAAGTCTTAGCATTGCTAAACCATCAGAGGTTAAAGACATAGAAGAATACCAACTTGTTATTCTATACCAACCTAGTGCTCGGTTTAGTGGTGTTTATGAAAAGTTGAAAAATTCTAGAAAGAATCACTTTACGATAACAGGTTCTAAAACCGATTGGGTGTTTCTTAATAGAATTCAGAGTAAATATCGACAAGAGATTACTAGGCAAACGGAGTATTATTTACCAAGATTTAATTCCAATTACGGAACATTTTTGTTAGAAGATATAGGTTTTGATGGATATCCACCATTAATCGGTACATTTGGGGAGATACGGATAAATTCGTCCTTTGATGTTTTACTGCAAAGAAATGTGGATAATATAAAGACAGAAGAGCCACTGTTAACTACGGTTGAAGAGAATGGAATACGAGAAGCAATATTATTCGGAGAAGGTATTTGGCGCTGGAGAGCACAAAATTATTTAGACAATAAGAATTTTGAAAGTTTTGATGATTTCTTCGGAAAACTACTTCAGTATTTAGCCTCTAACAAACGTAAAAGTAGATTAAATACCATATCAGAATCTTTTTACTACGGTAACGCCAGTATCAAAATTAAAGCTGAGTATTTTACCAAAAACTATGAATTTGATCGCAGAGGAAGCCTAAAAATAGTGGTTAGGAATAAAGATTCAGAAACCTCTCAGACCATACCTATGCTATTAAAAAATAATACTTATGAAGCTGATCTTAGTAATCTATCTTCAGGTAATTATGATTATACAGTTTCTGTAGCGGGAGAAAATATATCACGCTCCGGTAGTTTTAGTATTTTAGATTATGATGTAGAGCAACAATTACTGAATGCTGATGTAACAAAACTTAGACAAGTAGCGACTAATACGAAAGGAAAAGCTTATTTTTTGGATCAAAATGATATCCTGGTTAAGGATCTCATTGAGGATCAGAGGTATCAGCCAATCCAAAAGAGCAAAGAAAATATCGTATCTTTAATAGATTGGAAATATCTTTTAGCAATTATCATATTTTTACTAGCAGTGGAGTGGTTTATGCGAAAATATAATGGGCTTATATAAAATTTAAAAACTAAACATTTATCATGGAAAAATTACCTAAAATAGGGTTACCTATTCTTATTATTGTTGTACTTGCAATTGTATTTATTTCAAAATCTACGGTCACAATTGGATCTGGAGAAGCTGGAGTATTATATAAAACGTTTGGAGGCGGAGTTGTAACTGATGAACCCCCACTAGGAGAAGGTTTTCATCTAGTGTTACCTTGGGATAAAGTGATTGTGTACGAAGTAAGACAGCAAGAAGTTTTTGAAAAAATGCAAGTACTTTCTTCTAATGGTCTAGAGATAAAATTGGATGCGTCTGCTTGGTTTCAACCCCAGTATGAAAAATTAGGATTATTGCACCAACAAAAAGGAGAAAATTATGTACAAAGAATATTATTACCAACCATTAGATCCGCAGCGCGTAGTGTGGTAGGTAGATATACTCCGGAGCAATTGTATTCTAGTAAAAGAGATGTTATTCAGAAAGAGATTTTTGAAGAAACAAAAAAAATTGTGGGAGATCAATTTGTACAACTAAATGAAGTGTTGGTGCGTGATGTTACTTTACCACCAACTATTAAAGAAGCAATTGAACGTAAACTTAAGCAAGAACAAGAATCTTTGGAGTATGAGTTTAAATTGACCAAAGCACAAAAAGAGGCAGAGAGACAAAAGATTGATGCAGAAGGTAAAGCAGTTGCCAATCAAATTCTTAGTGCTTCTTTAACAGATAAGATTCTTAAGGAAAAAGGAATTCAAGCTACTTTAGAGTTAGCAAAATCTTCTAATGCAAAAGTAGTTATAGTAGGTTCAGGAAAAGACGGAATGCCGTTGATTTTAGGAAACCAATAGAAAAATAATCTAGTACGATACTTTTTAATGTAGCCATCCTGCAATGTTTTGTAGGATGGTTTTGTTTTTATCTACTGATTGTGAATAGAATAGCTTTTAGTGATAACTAAATATATTTCAGGTATGAATAGTTGAAAATCCTTTACAATATAACTGATATGAGGATGTAAATCATATCTAACTGTCTTGTTATGTTCTGATTAAACCATAAAAAAGAAAAGGTTTATCCTCCTTAATTTTAAAAAAAATGTATTTTTAGCTTCACTAATAATCACTTAGTCTTTTTTTAGAATATTCTTAGCGATAATTTTATTATACGAATACCCTATATGAACAAACGGGATACTACTTTGTCCAAAATCGATTACTTGCTCGAACAATCCTTTAAACTTAGGGTTAATAATCTAGAAGATAGTGTAAAGCTGGCTACAGAAGCATTAGGGTTAAGTGAAAAAATACTTGATAATAAATATATAGGAAAAAGTTTAAACATGCTTTCGCTATATAGCATGATTCGCGGAAACGGTAATGAAGCTTTATCTTTTGCTGAAAGAGCTATTCAATGTTTCGAATCTTTAGATGACGACAGAGGAGTAGCAGATGCTAAATATAGTATTGCAGGAATACATTATAAAACAAATAATTATCATCTTGGGATGATATATCTTATTGATGCCTTGGTTATTTATCAAAAATATGATGATTGGCATAATCAATCACGTACTCAAAAATCATTGGGTACTATTTATGAAATTTTAGGTGATGAAAACAATGCTTCTGAAGCATACAGAATAGCAATTGAAACGGCAAAAAAATGTCAAAATAAAAACCTGGAGTCAAACGTGTATAACCCTATGTCCGGGATTTTACTTAAAAAAGGTAAGCCTGGAGAAGCGATGGAGATTATAAAAAAATCAATAGCGCTTAAGCAGGAAACAAAAGATGATAGAGGACTCGCATTTGCCATTTATGGTCGTGGTAAAGTATACAGCTATAATAAAAAGTATGACGAGGCCAGTGCTGATTATCTTACAGCATTGAGTATTCACGAAAAATACAATGATGTTTTTGGTATAGGAATGACCAAACATAAATTGGCTCAATTATATCTGGAAATAGGAGAGAAAGAGAAAGCGAAGATCATACTGAAAGAGGTAGTAGCTTTTGGTGAAAGATATAACCTGTCTAGAACAAAGTTTAAAGCTAGCCATCTTCTTTATGAAATATATAGTAAAGAAAACAACCACAAAAAAGCCTTAAAATACCTCGAAAGCTATTTAATAGAAAAAGATGCCTCTGTCAATTCTCAGACAGTAAAGGTTATTGAGAATTATGAGCGTATTTCTAAAATGAAATATCAGCAACAAGAAGAAAACTTGAAACGAGAAAAAGAAGCAATCGTTATAAAGAAAAAACAAGCAGAAGAAACAGCAAATATGAGACAATCATTTCTTTCTGCTATGAGTCACGAGATAAGAACACCGCTAAATGCCGTAACTAGTATTATTTCAATGCTTAAAGAAAGAGCAGATGCAGATGAACAAAAACTGCTAACATCGTTACAATTTTCATCAAAGAATTTAATGCGTATTATCAATGATATTTTAGACTTTTCTAAACTGGATTCTGACAAAATGGAATTAGAAATGCATTCTACTAATTTCGAAGAGCTCATTAATAACATTCGAGAAACTTATTTAGGAATGGCTCTTGAAAAAGGCATTGAGTTAAACATTCAAATCGATGTGGCTTTGAGTAAATTCTATATGCTTGATGAAACGAAGCTATTTCAAATTTTGGGAAATCTCGTAAGTAATGCGATAAAATATACGAATAAGGGATTTGTATGTATTGATATTGAGTTAATATCTTCAATAGGAAATAAGGATACAATATCTTTTAGTATAAAAGATACTGGTGTTGGAATAGCTAAACAGGAACAAGCCAGACTCTTTGATAGTTTTTACATACCTTCAACGATTTCAACAAGAAATAATGGAGGTACAGGTTTAGGTCTTGCTATTGTTAAGAAAATTGTCGAATTATATGGTAGCAGTGTATTGTTAACCAGTGAAAAAGGAATAGGTTCAACCTTCCAATTTGAGTTAGTATTACAACGTTCAAAAGCAATTGTTCAGATCGATCAAAAGCAAACAAATCAACTAAAGGGTAAAACGGCAATCCTTGCAGAAGATAATGAGGTAAATGCTTTGGTAATGGGGCAGTTACTTAAAAAATGGGGTGTTAAAATAAACCGAGTAAAAAATGGACAAGATGCTATAGAGATTGCAAAAAAGGAAAAAGTTGACTTTATTTTAATGGATATTCATATGCCGGAATTAAATGGTTTTGATGCTGCTAAACAAATTAGAGGTTCTGTAAATGAGAATCAACATACACCTATATATGCTCTTACGGCAGATGTAACTGCGGTTAACAACGATGATTACTTAGCCTATTTTGATGGTTTTTTATGGAAACCTTTACAAATAGATAGGTTATTTGATACCTTGGTGAATAATAAAAAAGGTGATTAGTCTACAAAAGGTAAGAAAGACAAACCTATCATTTGATGAATACTTACTTTCTTCTAATTCTCATTAAAATTAATACAGCAGTAATAGTAACCGCAGAAAGAATCAATGCGCCAGTAATATTTCCGTATATAAAATATCCTGTTGCAAATAATGCACAATAGACTAACAATACTCCTAGAAGCATAGAAGCCAGATCAACGGTGAATTTATCCGTGCTTTTATCCAATGTAATATTAGTTTGTTCTAGTTTGGATTTAAAACCATTCCAGCCAATACCATATGGTTTTACTTTATTATAAAACTTGCTTAGCGTATCGTCATTCGTTGGTTTGGTGATTAATGTAGCAGAAATCCAACTAATCGTTGTAAAGATTACACCGATTACTAATTCTTGATATCCTTCTAACCGCGAACCAAAAACGGATTCGTGGGCAAATTCAAACCAAAGCGCAATCACAAAAGAAACAATCATACCTGTAATTTCGCTATAAGCATTGATACGCCACCAAAACCATCTCAGAATAAAAATTAACCCTGTTCCTGCTCCGATTTGTAAAAGAATATTAAACGTGCTTAATGCGCTTTCCAAAGCCAATGCCAGTAAAGCAGCAAAAAACATTAATCCTACTGTGCTTAAACGGCCAATATTCACCAATTTTTTTTCGCTTGCTTCTGGAGCAATAAATCGTTTATAAAAATCAATTGCAATATAAGATGATCCCCAATTTAAATGAGTAGAAATGGTACTCATAAATGCCGCTACTAATGATGCTGCAACAAGGCCTAATAAACCACTAGGTAGTTTCGTGAGCATGGCAGGATATGCTAAGTCGTGACCTACAATACTTGGATCAACGTTTGGAAATGCCTTTTGGATAGCTCCTAACTCCGGAAAAACTACCAAAGAAATTAGTGCAATTAATATCCAGGGCCAAGGTCTCAAAGCATAGTGTGCAATATTAAATAAAAGTGTAGCTCCTATCGCGTTTTTTTCATCTTTTGCAGAAAGCATTCGTTGTGCGATATATCCACCACCTCCAGGTTCTGCTCCGGGATACCAAACACTCCACCATTGAACAGCTAGTGGTATTACCAATAAAGGAATTAGAGTTTTAGTATCACTAAAATCAGGTAAAAAATTAAGTTTGTCACTAACATTCGCGTGTTCTAGTAGATTTGATAGCCCGCCAACTTCAGGAAGATTAATTAAATAATAAGCGGCCGCTATGGAACCGACCATCGCAACAATAAATTGTAAAAAATCAGTAAATATAACACCACGTAATCCTCCTAAAGCGCTATAAATAACAGTAATAATAGAAGCATATAAAACACATTGTAACGGAGGCAATCCAAAAAGTATACCTCCAATTTTAATCGCCGCCAAACAAACAGAAGCCATAATCATTACATTAAAAAACACTCCGAGGTAAATAGCTCTAAATCCTCTAAGAAAAGCTGCTGCTTTACCACTATATCTGATCTCATAAAATTCCAGATCTGTCAACACTTCTGATCTTCTCCATAATTTTGCATAGACAAAAACAGTAAGCATACCGGTAAGTAAGAAAGCCCACCAAACCCAATTACCGGAAATTCCATTCTGTCTTACGATGTCTGTTACCAGATTAGGTGTGTCTGCAGAAAATGTGGTCGCTACCATAGAAATCCCAAGTAGCCACCAAGGCATATTTCTTCCTGAAAGAAAGAATTCTTTAGCATTTTTACCGGATTTTTTAGAAACGGCAATTCCAATAATTGCAAAAATTATAAAAAAGGAGATAATAATGATCCAATCTAAGGTAGATAATGACATAAAACAGAAATTAGTTAGATTTCGTAAATCTAATACTTTTTTGTTATCTATCTAGATCAAAAAAATAGCCTTTATAAATACACTTCATAAAGGCTGTTTTAAAAGTTAGTGTTACTATTATTTGTTTTTCAGTTTTTCTGCCTGGGCGGTCCAGTTATCACGCTCAATACGACCAGGAAAGAACTGTATCAAGTCGGTTACGGTATCTATATCCTCTTTTGTGAACCTGCTTATTTGATCAAAAGTATATATACCAATACTGTTTAACTTCTTTTCGATAAAAGGTCCAACACCACTAATAAGTTTAAGATCATCCTTTTGGGATGCATCTGCTTTTCCAAAACTTTCAAAATTTAATTTAGGTTTTTCATCATCACCTTCAGGTTTTGTTTCCGTATCACCGGACGTAATAGCTTTTGCCGTATCGTTGGTGTCAATCGGAACTGTTGTGGTAAATGTGGTATTTGCCTTCTGAAACTTACCGTTTCTTAGTTTTTCCTTTTCTCTCAGGCATTGATCTAATTTTTCTTGATATTTATTTTTAAGGCTCCATCTAGATAAAAACCATCCTAATAAGAATGCAATTAATAATAATAATAGAAGGCACCACCAATTTGCTTCGTTTAAAAAATCTAACATAGTTGTAGTTATTTAGTTTACAATTATTTCTATTCTTCTGTTTTTTGCCCTGTTTTCTTCGGTATCATTTGGAGCAACCGGGCTTGATTCTCCTTTTGATTCTGCAGTTAGTTTTTGCAAAGCAATACCTTGAGAAGATAAATAGTTTTTAACATTTTCCGCTCTTTGTAGCCCAACAGATTGATTGGCCGCGTCATCACCAACATTATCCGTATGTCCCGTTATAAGCACTTTCTTGTCAGGATATTTAGTCAGATAGTTTTTGAGTTCTAATGCATAATTTTTTAACGTAGCATCGGGTTTGAAGTCTTTAGATCCGAAATCGGAGTATAAAGTTTTATTTGCTATTCCTTTTTCGACTTCTTTTAATCTGGATTCATCTATTTTGGCAAAATTCAGAAGAACACCTCCATTGTAATTTCCATCATTATCGTATTCATAAGTATATAATTTCGCTTTGGTTACTATGCGATCGCCATTGACACCAGCTTTTACTAATAAATCCTTTAAGTAATTCGCCCTAGAAAGCCCAAGTTCTTTTTGATCTGTTTTTTCAGAAGATGTTTCATATCCGTACACTACTAATTCCTGATCCTGATTTTGGCCAAGATAGCTTGCTATCTTAGTTTCAAAACCTTGAATACCATTTGGAATATAAATGTCGCCGTTGATAATATTGATTCTGAGATTTTCTGGATATCGAAACACATCTGCGTTTTGGACGTCCTTAGCATAAAAGCCATGAGCTAACGCGAGACTATCTTCGTAAGCCTTTTTGGCTTTTGCCTCGGTTTCGGGGTCAATAGATTCTTCCATAACAGAAGATCCCTCATTTCTATCTCCAAGACACCAATTGCAGGAGTAGTACCACCACATTCCCAGCAAGGCGAATAAGATAAAAATAAGGAACGAAATTAAATTTTTCATATGTTGATGATTAGTGTTGTTCTCTTAAAGTTATAAAAATGTTTTAATTAAATTATTATGATAGAGTGATTTATACCTTGAAAAAAGATGAATAGCAAAAATTTAAGCTGAAATACATTTCAGAAAAAAATATTTTTTATAAATTCGCACAGTATTTAAAAAGACAATGAAAAATATTCTTTTACATCATCATCATTCTTACATTTCCGCCCAGGCGTGGTAAGTTGATATGTGTATAAGTGAATCATATATAATAACCCGTTTGAGCATTTTCAAACGGGTTTTTTATTTTAAAGCTTGTTTTGAACTGACCAAACACAACAATAAAAAAGATAATGTCAAAAATTAAAATTGCTATTCAAAAGAGTGGAAGACTTAATGAGGATTCTGTTCAGATTTTAAAAGATTGTGGTATTTCAATCGATAACGGAAAAGACCAACTAAAAGCGGCTACCAGAAATTTTCCTATGGAGGTTATGTTCCTTCGTAATGGTGATATTCCTCAATACCTTAGAGATGGTGTGGTAGATATAGCAATCATTGGAGAGAATGTTTTGGTAGAAAAAGGTAAAGATATCGATATTGCAGAAAGATTGAATTTTTCTAAATGCAAAGTATCTCTCGCAGTACCGAAAGATGTGGAGTACAATTCTATCAAAGATCTTGATGGAAAAAGAATTGCTACTTCATATCCGAATACGGTCAATGAATACCTAAAAGAAAAAGGGATTTCTGCTGACTTACACCAGATTTCAGGATCTGTAGAAATTGCACCAAATATTGGTTTAGCTGATGCAATTTGTGATATTGTATCTAGTGGTAGCACTTTATTTAAGAACAACCTGAAAGAAGTTGAAGTAATGCTAACCTCAGAGGCTGTATTGGCAGTTTCGCCAGGTATTAGCAATGAGAATAAAGCAATCCTGAAAAAATTACAATTCAGAATACAAGCAGTATTAAAAGCAAGAGCTTCTAAATATGTATTGCTCAATGCTCCGAATGATAAAATTGACCGAATCGTGGATATTCTTCCGGGAATGCGAAGCCCAACTGTTCTCCCACTTGCAGAAAAAGGATGGAGCTCTATCCATACGGTGGTAGAAAAGAATAAGTTCTGGGATATTCTAGATGAACTAAAGGCTGAAGGAGCAGAAGGTATTTTGGTATGCCCAATCGAGAAAATGGTATTATGATTTTTGAAATACGAAATACGAATTACGATCTAATGAATAATTAAAATATATACCTAAGTTCCCTCTCCTTAGGGAGAGGGTTAGGGTGAAGGGTTATGAAAAAAATATACAATCCAGAAAGGAATACTTGGTCAGAAATTCTAAAACGACCTACACAAACGGTGGCAGATATTGAAGGTACTGTGTTGGATGTTTTTAAAGAAGTGAAAGCAGAAGGAAATAAAGCTATTAATCGATATACAAAGAAATTTGATAAGGTTTCCTTAGATTCGATATTAATCTCTGAAGAAGAAATCGATAAGGCTAAGCAATTAGTAAGTGAGGAGCTTAAAGAAGCTATTGTACTTGCCAAATCCAATATTGAAGCTTTTCATGCTGCGCAAAAAACCGATAGAATATCTGTGGAAACTACAAATGGAGTGAGTTGCTGGCAGGAAAAAAGACCCATACAAAAAGTAGGATTATATATTCCCGGCGGGACAGCACCATTATTTTCTACGATATTGATGCTGGCAGTTCCTGCAAATATTGCTGGTTGTGCCGAAATAGTTCTATGCTCTCCTCCTGATACAGAAGGAAAAATCAATCCGGCTATTTTATATACTGCGAATCTTTGTGGTGTAACTAAAATTTTTAAAGTTGGAGGAATCCAGGCGATTGCCGGAATGACGTTTGGGACAGAAACTATCCCACAAGTATATAAAATTTTTGGTCCAGGAAATCAATTTGTAACAGTAGCTAAACAATTAGCTACAAAATTTGGAGTTGCGATTGATATGCCAGCTGGACCAAGTGAATTATTGGTGGTTGCAGATGATACAGCAAATGCTTCTTTTGTAGCTTCAGACCTGCTAAGTCAGGCAGAACACGGTAAAGATAGTCAAGTGATTCTGGTATCTACTTCAAAAGAACTTATTTCAGCAGTAGAAAAAGAAGTAACGAGTCAATGTGATGTATTACCAAGAAAAGAAATTGCAGAGGCGGCTATTGCGAATTCTAAACTGATTTATGTCGAAAATGATAAAGAAGCATTGGAGTTAATCAACGAGTACGGTCCTGAACATTTTATTGTGTGTGTAGCGAATCAAGATTATTACATAGATAATATAATGAATGCAGGTTCTGTATTTATTGGTAATTACACTCCCGAAAGTGCTGGAGACTATGCCTCAGGTACGAATCATACACTACCAACTAATGGATATGCTAAACAATATAGCGGAGTAAATTTGGATAGTTTTATGAAATCTATGACATTTCAGAAAATATCAGAAGAAGGAATTAAAAGAATAGGGAATGCTATAGAAATCATGGCAGAAGCAGAAGGATTACAAGCACATAAAAATGCGGTTACCTTAAGATTAAATAGTTTGTAAGACTCGATATATTTTGATTAATAGAATGTGAAAGGATGAGTTGTAAAAATTGCCAATATAATATAACAGAAACAGCTTTTTACTGCCAAGATTGTGGTGCAAAAGTAGTTACAGAAAGACTTACGGTTAAAAGAATGTTTCTCGATTTCTTAGATAAAGTTTTTGGTTGGGATAATACGTATTTAAGAACCTTTAGAACAATGGCGGTAGCACCAGATAAAGTTGCTAAGGATTACATTGATGGGGTCAGAAAGAAGTTTATGCCTCCATTTACGTTTCTTTTAATTGGTCTTACTATTGCGACGCTCGTTTTTAATTCTTTTTCAGATAAGTATACCGAGTTTTCATCTGGAATGTTTGGTGAAAGTTTTTACCGAATACAATTTGATAGTGCTAAAGAAAAAAACGATTCCCTCAAAAATTTAGAAAGTGAAAATGAGCAGAAAGCATTTGAAGACTTTATGCAGGAGCAAATAGAGGGTCAGAAAAAGACGCAAGGTATGCTGCTAAAATATTTTAACCTTTCCGCTTTTCTATTAATGCCGGTGTATACTTTTATAGCATTTCTAGTTTTTGGAAGAAAGAAATACAACTTTGCAGAGCATTTGGTAATTAACTGTTATGTACAAGGATTATCAATGATGACAATTACTTTTTTGTTTATAATCGCATTAATGATTCACCCGTACATATTTACGTCAAATGTTTTAATTGCAATTTTTTATTATTCATTTACTTATAAAAGGTTATGTAATCTTTCATTAGGTAGAACCTTATGGAAATTTATAAAATTCTTATTAATCTTAATAATTACATTTATAATATTTATTCTGTCTATAGTAATTATAGGGATTATACTAGATAAAGTTTTCGGCATAAACTTGTTAAATTAAATTTATAGAATTAAATATGATATCCTGAAACAAGTTCAGGATGATAATAGAAAATGAACAAAATACAATTCAACATAGATAAAATAACACGTGAAAACGTAAAAGGATTAGAACCGTATTCTTCAGCACGGGATGAATACGTTTCTGATGGCTCCGAAATGATTTTTCTGGATGCTAACGAAAATCCTTATGACAACGGGGTAAATAGATATCCTGATCCGCAACAGCGCAGTTTAAAGTCTGTGTTGGTAAGTCAAAAAGGAGTTTCGCCACAAAATATACTTTTAGGAAATGGAAGTGATGAAGTATTAGATCTTTTGTTTAGAGCTTTTTGCGAACCAAATGTAGATAATATTATTACATTGCCGCCAACTTATGGAATGTACAAGGTATTAGCAAACATTAATAACATTGAGGAAAAAGAAGTGTTGCTAACCCAAAATTTTGAGCCAAATGTATCCGAGATTTTAGAAGCTGTGGATGCCACTACCAAAATTATCTTCTTGTGTTCTCCTAATAACCCAACCGGCAATTCTTTTTCAGAAGATAGTATTATCAAAATTCTAGAAAATTTTCAAGGGTTGGTTGTTATCGATGAAGCTTATATTGATTTTTCATCAAAAGAAAGTTGGATTAACAAAATCGAAACGTATCCAAATCTGATCATCACACAAACATTGTCTAAAGCATATGGTATGGCTGGTATCAGGTTAGGATTATGTTATGCTTCAGAAGATATCATCGCGATCCTGAACAAAATTAAACCTCCGTATAACGTTAATGAGCTTACCCAACAAAGAGCATTAGAAAGAGTAAAAAATGTAGATCAGGTAAAAGAAGAGGTGGCTAATATTTTAAAAGAAAGAAAAAAACTTACGACTGTATTGTCTGAGATTGATTTTATTGAAAAAATATATCCAACGGATGCGAATTTTATTTTAGTAAAAGTAGATAACGCCAATTTGAGATACGATCAATTATTAAAGAAAGGTATTGTTATACGTAACAGAACAACACAACCGCTTTGTGAAAACACTTTGCGACTTACCGTAGGAACAGAAATTGAAAATAACGAATTAATAAAAGCTTTAAAAGAATTATAAAAAAATCCTTATTTCTTCTGTTTGTAATGGAGGATTAGGGTAAGGGCTTATGAAAAAGAAAGTATTATTTATAGATCGAGACGGTACTTTGGTTTTGGAACCTCCCGTAGATTATCAATTGGACAGTTTAGAAAAACTGGAGTTTTATCCAAAGGTCTTTCAGTATATGGCTAAAATCGCTAATGAATTAGATTATGAATTGGTAATGGTCACTAATCAAGATGGATTAGGAACAGATTCCTTTCCGGAAGATACGTTTTGGCCAGCTCATAATAAAATAATGACTGCATTCGAAAGAGAAGGAGTAGTATTTAATGCGGTTCATATTGATAAAACATTTCCACACGAAAATGCAAATACTCGAAAACCTAGAACCGGTTTGTTAACTCAGTATTTTGATAAAGAAAAGTATGATCTGGAAAACTCATTTGTTTTAGGCGATCGAATAACGGATATGGAATTGGCAAAAAACCTTGGTGCTAAAGGGATCTTTTTGTATGAAAATCCACAACTGGGAGCAGATGAAATAGAGACTGATACAAATGCTATCGCTGAGAGTATCGCATTAAGATCTACAGATTGGAAAGAGATTTATGAATTTTTAAAATTGGAAGATCGAGTAGCTGAAATTACTAGAAATACAAACGAAACTAAGATCTTTATTAAACTTAATCTAGATGGTTCTGGTAAAAATGATATCTCTACAGGGTTACATTTTTTTGATCATATGTTAGATCAGATCGGGCGTCATGGTGCAATGGATTTAACTGTTCAAGTGGATGGAGATTTACACGTGGATGAGCATCATACAATAGAAGATACAATGATTGCATTGGGAGAATTGTTTCATAAAACCTTGGGTAATAAATTAGGAATCGAACGCTATGGCTTTTGTTTGCCTATGGATGATTGCTTAGCACAGGCTGCAGTTGATTTTGGAGGTCGTCCATGGTTGGTTTGGGATGCCGATTTTAAACGGGAGAAAATAGGCGATATGCCAACAGAAATGTTTTTCCACCTTTTTAAATCATTTACAGATGGAGCTAAGTGTAATTTAAATATTAAAGCAGAAGGAGATAACGAGCATCATAAAATAGAAGGTATCTTTAAAGCGTTTGCTAAAGCTATGAAGATGGCAGTGAAGAGAGATGCTAATAAAATGTTTTTACCAAGTACGAAAGGAATGCTTTAGTTAATTACGAATTAAGATAGACGAATTACGAATTAAGATCTCGTAAATCTGAAATCACAAACCTAAAATCAAATTGAAAATAGTAATCATAAATTACGGGGCAGGAAATATACAATCCATCAAATTCGCAATTCGACGATTAGGGTATGAAGCGATTTTAAGCGATGATCCTGAGGAAATCAAAGCTGCAGATAAAGTTATTTTTCCTGGTGTTGGTGAGGCAAGTAGTGCTATGAAAAAACTCAGAGCCTCAGGTTTAGATACATTAGTACCTCAATTAAAGCAACCTGTTTTAGGAATTTGTTTAGGGATGCAGTTGATGTGTAGCTACACAGAAGAAGGAGATACTGAAGGATTAGGGATTTTTCATACTGATGTAGTTCGATTTAATCACGGTGTAAAAGTCCCGCAAATAGGATGGAATCAGATTGAGTCATTAAAGTCTCCATTGTTTCAAGGGGTAAAAGAAAAAGAATATATCTATTTAGTACATAGCTATTACGCACCCGTAATGGAAGAAACTATTGCGCAATCAACTTATGGAGTTACTTATAGCACAGCCTTGCAAAAAGATAATTTCTATGGAACTCAGTTTCACCCTGAAAAGAGTAGCACAGTAGGAGAGAAAATTCTAAAGAATTTTTTAGAAATCGGAAATTAGAAAAACGAAATTTAGAAAATTATGAAAGATATGAAGCTAAGAACTAAGCAATTTACAATTGATTGTTGGAAATTATGTTCTCAATTGCCAAAAACTAGAGAGTATAATAATTTAGTATTTCAGTTGCTAAAGAGTTCAAGTTCTGTGGGAGCCAATTGGAGAGCATCACAAAGGCCAAAATCAACTGCTGATTTTATAAATAAGCTAAAGATTGTGGAGGAAGAAGCTGATGAATCCTGTTTTTGGTTAGAAATATTAATAGAAATTATGAACGATGATACTAGTGAAGCAAATCGCCTTTGGAAAGAATCCGATGAATTATTAAGAATTATTGTAGCGTCAATTAAAACAGCAAAAAATAAACCGAGTTAAAATATTTCGTATTTCAACTTTCTAAATTTCGTATTTAATACATGAGAATAATACCAGCAATAGATATCATAGACGGAAAATGCGTTCGCCTCTCCAAAGGAGATTATGATACTAAGAAAATATATAATGAAAACCCTTTAGAAGTTGCCAAGGAGTTTGAAGCACACGGAATTCAATATCTGCATTTGGTAGATTTAGATGGAGCAAAGTCCAAACATATTGTAAACCATAAGATATTAGAACAAATAGCGTCTAAAACAAGTTTAAAAATTGATTTTGGAGGTGGTTTAAAAACAGATGAAGATCTAAAAATAGCTTTCGATAGTGGAGCAAATCAAATAACTGGTGGTAGTATTGCTGTAAAGAATCCTGATATTTTTAAATCTTGGTTATCAAAGTTTGGTAACGATAAGATTATTTTGGGAGCAGATGCACAAAATGAAAAGATTGCTGTCAGTGGTTGGTTAGAAGAAAGCGATAAAGAGTTGATTCCTTTTGTTAAAGAATACCAGAAAGAAGGAATTTCATACGTAATCTGTACCGATATCAGTAAAGACGGAATGTTAGAAGGACCTTCGTTTGAGCTGTATAAAAAAATGTTGAAAGAAATAAAAGATATAAAACTAATTGCTTCTGGAGGCATTTCAACTTTTGATGAATTACCAAAATTGGCTGAGATTGGTTGTGAAGGAACAATTATCGGAAAAGCAATTTATGAAAACCGAATCAGTTTAAAACAATTAGAAAATTATATTAGTGAAACTGAATTTTAAGGAATTCAAGAACGGATTCAAAATTGTAAGCTGAACTAATACCGCTGCAGAGCGGGATCTAATACTTTAAAATGATGAATGAAGAAATAGTTAAAGAGTTCAAGGAACAAATCATCTACAGATTAGATGAAAGTATCAGGATGGTTTCTATCAGTCTGGAACAACTGTCTGAAGATGATACCTGGAAACGATTTAATGAGTCGTCCAATAGTATTGGTAATTTGATATTGCACCTTTGTGGTAATATTACACAGTATGCTATAGCTTCTCTTGGAAACTTAGAAGATAAACGGAATCGTGATGTAGAGTTTGAAGCTAAAGATGGATTCAATAAAGAACAATTATTGACAAAACTTAAAAATACTGTGGAAGAAGCTAAAAGAATCCTATCAGACTGCGCGACTTCAGAATTAATGAGAAAAAGAGAAGTACAAGGGTTTACTTTTTCCGGAATAGGCATCGCGATTCATGTAACAGAACATTTATCATATCATACGGGACAGATAGCTTTTGCGACAAAACAATTGAAAAACAAAGATTTAGGTTTTTATGATGGTATAGACCTTAATATTAAAAATGAATAAGTAATTAGTGGTTGTCAAATAGTATAATTACATAAACAATAAACCAACGACTAATAACCATAAACTATTAACAAAGAAATGCTGACAAAAAGAATTATACCTTGTTTAGATATCAAAAATGGGCGTACCGTAAAGGGAGTTAATTTTGTTGATTTAAGGGATGCAGGTGATCCTGTAGAGTTAGCTGATGCCTATTCTAAAGCAGGAGCTGATGAATTAGTGTTTTTAGATATCTCTGCCACCGAAGAAAGACGAAAAACATTAGCGAACTTAGTATTGCACGTTGCAGAAAAAGTAAATATACCTTTTACTGTTGGTGGTGGGATTTCATCTATCGAAGATGTTGATATTTTACTTCAGAATGGAGCAGATAAGGTATCTGTAAATTCATCTGCTGTGAAAAACCCACAACTTATAAATGATCTAGCTGGTAAATTCGGAAGTCAATGTATTACTGTTGCTATAGATGCTAAACAGATTGATGGAGAGTGGAAAGTACATTTAGTAGGAGGAAAAGTGCCAACAGAGCTTGATTTGTTTGATTGGGCAAAAGAAGTAGAAGAAAGAGGGGCTGGAGAAATATTGTTTACCTCTATGGATAATGATGGTACTAAAGATGGTTTTGCAAATAAAGCACTAGCTAAGTTATCAAATGAGTTGAATATTCCGATAATAGCTTCTGGTGGTGCAGGAAATATCCAACACTTTGTAGACACCTTTAAAGAAGGTAAAGCAGATGCGGCTCTTGCGGCGAGTGTTTTTCATTTCAAAGAAATAGAAATAAAAGATTTAAAAAAGGAATTACGATCAAACGACATTCCGGTAAGATTATAAACGATTTGTCTTTCAAGCGGAGGCTGGAATCTAAAAGCTAGTAATAGAATAATGGAAATAAATTTTAATAAAAACAACGACGGACTTGTTCCTGCAATTATTCAAGATGCAACTACCAAAAACGTTTTGATGCTGGGATATATGAATGCAGATGCCTATCAGAAAACGTTAGATACAAAAAAGGTTACCTTTTTTAGTAGAACCAAAAACAGGTTGTGGACAAAAGGTGAGGAGAGTGGAAATTTCCTAAACCTAGTAGAGATTAAGAATGATTGTGATAAAGATACGTTGCTGATAACAGTTGATCCTGTCGGTCCGACTTGTCATAAAGGGTCAGATACCTGCTGGAACGAAAGTAACGAACAGTCTTTTGGTTTTCTTACGAAACTGGAAAACACGATACAAAATAGAAAGGAAAATCAAGATGATGAAAAGTCCTATGTGGCTTCATTGTTTAGAAAAGGAATTAATAAAGTAGCTCAAAAGGTTGGAGAAGAAGCTGTAGAAGTGGTTATAGAGGCTAAAGATGATAACGAAAAATTGTTCTTAGACGAAAGTGCAGATCTGCTTTTTCATTATTTGATCTTGCTCCAGGCAAAAGGGTATAAGCT
The DNA here is from genome assembly GCF_042684305.1 of Aquimarina rubra. NCBI lineage: Bacteria > Pseudomonadati > Bacteroidota > Flavobacteriia > Flavobacteriales > Flavobacteriaceae > Aquimarina > Aquimarina rubra. The sequence goes on from NZ_JBHULE010000008.1 coordinate 235,562, forward strand.
CAATGATATTGTAGAAGTTTTAAAATCAAGAGAATAAATACATAAGTACGCTGTGGATTAATTATGTTTTTTATTGATTTATGCGGTTCATTTAACATTTTTTTATAGTTTTGCCGACTTTTATATATTCTATGTTGTGTTTTTTTGCTTTTTGATGGTAACAAATACCAGCATTACGACACTTACATATAAACCAATAAATTTTGAAAACATATAAAACAAAATTACTATTTATTTTATTGATAGTATTTGGAAGCTTTGGCGCAGCGATAGCTCAATGTAACCAAACCCAAACCATATCAATATGTGATATGGAAACCATCGATTTTGATAATGATGGTGACCCGGATGGAATTGTTAATTTGTATACCGAAACAGGGATTGCTCCACAACCTGGAGATACTTGGTTCGATCCCGGATTTAATTTTGCTTTAGATTCGGGTACTGGGAATCTAAGATTATGGGATTTAGATAATGCCTCAGAAGAAGAGAATGATTATGTATTCATTCTTAGAAATGCCAATTGTACAGATAATCAGTCTGCTATTATTAATTTAGTACTTGGTCCTTATTCAGGAGAAGCGCTGCCACCAGCTGGTCCTAATGAGGTTAATGTGGAAGTATGTGATGTAGCGGATCCTTGTGCGCCAGAGATATTATTCGATATTAACTTATTTAGCGCTTTAACCTCATTAGAAGGAGTACCGTCACCGCATCTTAATGGAGAATGGAATTATGTTGGAGATCCAGATAAAATAGTAAGGTTAGTAAATTCTAATTTTGGAACTACAGTTGCATATATCCCAGGTGGAGATTTGGTCGATCAGGAAGAATTTGAATTTACTTATACCGTTCCAGGTTTAGACCCTTTTTGTAATAGCTCTGCTATAACCAATGTTAAAGTTTCTGTTGTAAGGCAAGTTTCTTCCGGATTTGGTTCTAGTTTTAATATTTGTGAAGGAGAATTAATCAGTGGAGATTTTGATGTAGATATTGATTTACGAGATGATAGATTTTTAATAGCCGAAGATGAAGAAGGTGTTTGGTCGATAGATGATGATGGGCAAATTACTAATCCAGATGATTCATCGATTAATTTAAGAATGTTATATGATAATCTGTTAGCCACCAACCCGAGATTTGGTTGTCAGGAATATAGTTTTAGATATAATGTTGATCAACGATCTGTTGCTTGTTCAGATGTTAGTACAGAGGTTTCGTTTACATTTTATGAACAATTGAGACCTTTTAGACAGTCTGATGCTCCTGCTGAGTTTTGTTCTGATGATATTGCAACACCTACGACTGACCTTTATGATTTTCTTGAGTTTACCGAAGAAAATGGAGTTTTGTATGATTATCCTGATGGAAGTATTCCTAATGACTTTATTAAGTGGAGTTTGGTGAGTGGGCCATCGGATCTTCGGTTAGCCGCTAATCTTGCGGACTTGGATATTACACCAATTGATGAGCGCCATCGAGGGATTGTTAATTTACAAGGGGCACCATCAGGAACCTATATTTTTAGATATACTGTGGATCCAAAAAAACTTTGTGCTAATGTTAGTCCAGAAATACGTCTATCACCAAATTTTTGTGAGCCAGAAATTGATATAGAACATCCATGTGAAGAAATGTTTACTGACGTAACAATTGTGATATACGAAGAAGATTATGCAGGAGAAGATACAACAGGATTAAATTTTTGTGAAACACAAGATTCAGTTGATCTACGAAGCTTGTTAAATACAAACGGAAACATCGTGGATACAGAGGGTGTTTGGACAGACAGTAATGGGAATATAGTAGAAAATATTTTTGACATCCCAGAGATTACGGGCACTCAAACTTTTACGTTTACATATTCAACTATTAGTGATAATGGTTGTAGAGATGAGGCTGTACTCTCATTCACAGTTTTTACTGAGGCAAACGCCGGAGCAGGAACCGGAACTACCACTACATTATGTTCAGATAATTTAACTGTTACTCTGTTTGATCTTTTGCAAGGTAATCCAGATACTACCGGAATTTGGACAGGTCCTTTTGGGTATACTTCACCTGATCATTTAGGTGTTTTCGACGCTTTTGATACGGCATTGCCAATTCTAGGGCCTGGTGATTATGTATATACCGTTACAGGAAATGCGGGTTGTTCAGGAACTGATCAGGCAACTGTGACTATTGAAATAGTTGACCCTGTACAGATAGGTAATGATAGAAGTGATTCTTTTTGTGAGATAGACGGGCGGGTCAACTTATTTACAATATTAGATAATGATACGCCAAGAACGGGAAGTTTTCAGGATATAGAAAACACTGGAGCACTAACACCAGAAGGAGTTGTGGAGTTTGATTTATTGCCTAATCCCGATAACGAAATCAACAAAATATATAATTTTAGATATGTAATACCAAATACAGCTCCTTGTGATGAATCGTCACTAAATGTAGAAGTACAAATTATAGATTTACCGGAGCCCAACGTACCGGATCAGGAGTTTTGTATTCTCGATGCAAAAAGATTAGATGATATAGAAGTGGATGTGTTAAATTATAATTGGTATCCGACTCTGGAAAGCGATATGCCAATAATTGATAATCCATTATTATTTGATAATCAAGTATTTTATATAGCAACTGTAGATGCTGATAATTGCGAATCCGAGAGAGTAACCGTCAATATTAATATATTGAATATGGGAGAGCGATTTTCTAATGGAGACTTATGTACATTGGATTTTCAGGATGGAGTATCACCGGATGGAAATAACCAAAATGATACTTTTGACTTGTTTATAGAAGGTGAGTTTAATATTCCCGTAGCTTTTCCGGATTTTGATTTAAAAATTTATAACAGATACGGAGCTGCAGTTTATGAAGGTAATCGCAATACCGAACCATTTAGAGGAGAGAGCAATGTTTCCTTGCGATTAGGGGATGACCTGCCTTCAGGCACCTACTTTTATATTTTTACTCCCAATTTTGAAAACAATTTTCCAATTCAAGGAAGTTTTTACCTAAGCAGATAAACAATGAAATCACGATTTATTTTTGGTATAGCGATAGTTTTCTGCTCGGTATTGTATGCACAGCAGGAACCACAATATTCTCAATATATGTATAATATGAGCACGGTTAACCCTGCTTATGTAACAAATCAACCAGGGTTGATCTCTACTGGTTTACTATATAGAAAACAATGGACCGGGATTAACGGTTCACCGGAAACAGCAAATGTTTTCGGAAATATCCCATTGAATGAAAAGATTGAGTTAAGTGTTAATTACGTAAATGATCAAATTGGTGAAGCAATTCGAACTAATAACAATTTTTTCAATATAGATTTTGCATACATTACTCGTATTTCGGATCGTTTTAAACTTTCATATGGATTAAAAGCCGGTATTAATAGTTTTAAATTAGATGCTTCTGGTTCTGATGTGGCAGATGATCCTGCTTTTGCAGACAATAATTCCTCATTACAGCTTAACCTTGGAGCTGGTCTTTTCTTATTTTCTAATAATTTTTATGCGGGTATTTCGTCTCCTAATTTATTACCAAATGATGTTGATATCAATGGAATTGGAGTCTCGCAGTCAAAAACACATTTGTATGCAGTAACTGGTTTTGTATTTGATGTGGTGGATGAAGTTAAATTAAAACCCTCTATGGTGATCAAACAAGTATTGGATTCTCCTTTAACATTTGATGTTTCTTTAAACTCTCTGATTTATAATAGATTCGAGTTAGGAGTTTCGTATCGCTATGAAGATGCATTTATTGCATTAGCAGGGTTTAACATCACAAAAAATCTTAAAGTAGGGTATTCATATGATTTTAGTACGAGCGAACTAAGCGGTTATAATAATGGGAGTCATGAAGTTATTTTACTCTATAACTTCGATTTACTCAAATTCGGTAATAAATATACATCTCCAAGATTTTACTAGATTATGAAAATTAAAATACTACTTGTATTAGCATTGATGGTTACGCAGATAACTTTTTCACAAAGAAAAAGCAGAGCGGATCGTTTTTTCGAAAATGGAGATTATGTCAATGCAGCTTTACAGTATGAAGAAGAATTGAATCAAGAAGGGTATACTAAACATATTCTGGAGAATATTTCTACATCTTATTATAACACCTTTCAGTTTAAAGAGGCGTATCGATATCTAAAGGTTCTGACTTCAGGCAAATTTTATGGAAAAGATAAGAGTTATGATAACGCTTTCAATTTTATGATGCATCAGGTATTATCGGCATTAGGGAAGTATGAAAATGCGGTCGATTTCTTAGCTCTATATTATAAAAATGAAGGAAAAGAATTTAATAAGTCTAATGCTATTTCTGAAATAGAAGCTTTTAAACTAAAAGATGATGATTATACTATAACATCCGTTGGTTTTAATTCGGATGCTTCAGAGTTTGGAGCGATTAAAAAGGATAGCCTCATTTATTTCTCATCAGACAGAAAACCTAATGGAGTATTAGATAAAAATTATAGATGGACACATCGTCCTTTTTTGGATATTTACGCTGTAAAAGTGGATAAAAAGAACACACCTGTTTCAGATATAGAGACTATTTCAGGAGAAATAAATTCCAAACTCCATGAAGGTAATTTTTGTTTCACATCGGATGGGAATACCATATATTTCTCTAAAAGTAATTCTGAAAAAGGGAAAAAGAAATTTGATAGTCTAAGGACTAATGCAGTCCATTTATATAAAGCAACAAAAGTAGATGGTGTATGGCAGACACCAGAAAAATTAGCATTTAATGATACAAGCTATTCTACAGAACACCCTTGGATTTCTTCTAATGATAAAACGTTGTTTTTTGCATCCAATATGCCTGGTGGATATGGAGGTTTTGATATCTACTCCGTAGCGATAAATGCTGATGGAACATACGGTAAACCCGTCAATCTCGGTGAGACTATAAATACTCCTAACAGAGAACAATTTCCTTTTGTATCAAAGGATGGGCACTTGTTTTTTTCTTCTAATGGACATTTAGGACTTGGGATGATGGATGTTTTCGTTTCTGAATTAAAAGAGAATAAGTATACAAAACCGATTAACTTGGGAGCTCCACTTAATTCTAGTTATGATGATTTTTCTTTAACGTATTATAATGAAACAGATGGGTTTTTTGCTTCAAACAGAAAAAACAAATCAGAAGATGATATTTATTCCTTTTCTCAGATTGGAGAAATATTTTTGAAGGAATACGAGGCTAGTTTTACAGTAAAGGACTTTGCTACAGATAATTATATTCCTAATGCAGCTATTACAATTTTTGATTTAGACGATCAGTTATATGAAGATACGTTAGACAAAAAAGAATTTATTACACTGTCTTTGTTTCCTGGAAAGTATGCATTCAAAGCTTCAGCAGATGGTTACAAAACCAAGGAAAAGCCTGTTGTTGTTAAAGAGAAAGAAAACGAAACATATGTTATCTATTTAGATAAAGCGATCACTACTGTTGCAGACAATACTAAAGTTAAAGAGGATAAAAGCGTTTCTACTTCAGATAATGATGTTGTTAAAACACCTAACGAGCTCACTGCTGAACAATTACGAAAACAATTGCTAAGCGATAAAGTAGGTCCACAGGTTATAGAAAAGAATGGTAAGTTGTATTTTGATCTTCCTCCGATTTATTTTGACTATGATAAATGGAATATCAGAGCTGATTCTAAAAAAGTATTAGATGATTTTGCTTTAAAGCTTGAAAAATATAAAACGGTATACATTAAGATTTCTTCTCATACGGATAGTAGGGGTACTGATTCTTATAATCAGGTTTTATCAGAAAAAAGAGCAGAATCTACCCGTAATTATTTGGCGTTGGTAGGTTATGTAAATGCCAGAAGGATGCAGTTCGAAGGATTTGGAGAATCTATACCATTAATTAATTGTGAAGGTAAAGTTTGTACTGAAGAAGAACATCAGATAAATCGTAGAAGTGAATTTGAAATAATTAAGTATTAAGGAATTTGATATTGTTTGCAATATCTTGTTTTCTAATAAATTAAATTGTATTTTTGCACCCCTTTTTAGCGAGTAAGAGAATAAAAAGGATTAAAAAATAATTTATTTTAACGCTTCTGTATAAGTTTTCGCATTGATTCTCAAATAAGTACAGGATACAAATTTTATCTTCAATGTCTGAAGAAACAAAAAACACAGATGTTCAGGAAGTAGAGGCTCCAAAGGCAGCTCCAGCTGTATCTCCTCAACAAGAAAATCCTGAGCAATTTTTAAAAGATTTTAACTGGCACAACTACGAGGAAGGTATTGACCCAATCGCAGATTCAAAACTTGAAGAGTTTGAAAAGCTAGTTGCAGAAAACTTTGTTGACACTTTAAATGATGAAGTAGTAGAAGGAACTGTAATCAATATTACAGATCGTGATGCTATCATTGACATTAATGCAAAGAGTGAAGGTGTTATTTCATTAAATGAATTTCGTTACAACCCAGACCTTAAAGTAGGTGATAAGGTTGAGGTATTAATTGATGTACGTGAAGACGCTACAGGTCAGTTAATCTTATCTCACCGTAAAGCTCGTGTGATCAAGGCTTGGGATAGAGTAAATAATGCTCACGATACTGGCGAAATCGTAAACGGTTTTGTGAAGTGTAGAACTAAAGGTGGTATGATTGTAGACGTATTCGGTATCGAAGCGTTCTTACCAGGTTCTCAGATCGATGTGAAGCCAATCCGTGATTATGATGCATATGTTGGTAAAACAATGGAATTTAAAGTGGTTAAGATCAACCACGAATTCAAAAATGTTGTTGTATCTCACAAAGCACTTATCGAAGCTGATATCGAAGAGCAGAAGAAAGAAATTATTGGTCAATTAGAAAAAGGTCAAGTATTGGAAGGTACTGTTAAGAATGTTACTTCTTACGGTGTATTCGTTGATCTTGGAGGAGTTGACGGACTTATCCACATTACTGACCTTTCTTGGTCTAGAATTAACCATCCAAATGAGATCGTTGAACTTGATCAGAAATTAAACGTAGTAATCTTAGACTTTGATGAGGCTAAAACACGTATTCAGTTAGGTCTTAAGCAGTTAAAAGCGCATCCTTGGGAAGCTCTTGATAACGAGCTTAAAGTTGGAGATAAAGTGAAAGGTAAAGTAGTTGTAATCGCTGATTACGGTGCATTTATCGAAGTTGAAGAAGGAGTAGAAGGATTGATCCACGTTTCAGAAATGTCTTGGTCAACACATTTACGTTCTGCACAAGATTTCGTAAAAGTAGGAGACGAGGTAGAAGCTGTAATCCTTACGTTAGATAGAGAAGAGCGTAAAATGTCTCTTGGTGTTAAGCAATTAACTCCAGATCCTTGGACTGATATCACAACGAAATATCCTGTAGGTTCTAAGCATACAGGTATCGTTCGTAACTTCACTAACTTTGGAGTATTCGTTGAGTTAGAAGAAGGTATCGACGGATTAATTTATATCTCTGATCTTTCTTGGACTAAGAAAATCAAGCACCCATCTGACTTTACAAATGTTGGAGACAAACTTGATGTTGTTGTTCTAGAGTTAGATGTAGAAGGACGTAAATTAAGCCTTGGACACAAACAAACTGAGGATAATCCTTGGGATAAGTACGAAAAAGAGTTCGCTGTTGGAACTAAGCATACCAATACCATTGCTGAGATTGTAGACAAAGGTGCTACTATCGATTTTAATGAAGATATCGTTGCTTTCGTACCATCTCGTCATCTTGAAAAAGAAGACGGTAAGAAGCTTACTAAAGGAGATGAAGCAGAATTCCAAATCATTGAGTTCAATAAAGAATTCAAAAGAGTGGTAGCTTCTCATACAGCTTTATTCAAAGAAGAAGAGGCTAAGATTGTTAAGCAGGCTGCTAAAAAAGCTGCCGCAAGTTCATCAGAAAAAACCACTCTTGGTGATATCGATGCATTAGCAGATCTTAAAGCTAAAATGGAAAAAGGAGGTAACTAATCTCTTAATTTCAATATAAAATTAAAGACCGTTCTTTAAGGACGGTCTTTTTTTGTTTACCAATTTTGGATATAGTTATAAGTGAAGTAGATATAGAATTGTTAAAACTTATGATGTCCAACTAACATTATAACTCTAAAATTTTATTACTTTTGTATACCAAATATCTGTTTGGAGATTATGAGTCAAAAATTACTACTTAGTGCGAAAGAAATAGATATTATTCTGCACAGATTGGCTTGTCAATTAATTGAAAACCATACGCATTTTGAAGATACAGTACTTATAGGTGTACAACCTAGAGGAATTTTTTTGGCAGATAGATTAAAGGATGTTTTGGTGAAAGATTATCATCTTAAGGATGTTAAAATGGGATATCTTGATATTACTTTTTATCGTGATGACTTCCGAAGAGGAGAAAAACCTCTGGAGGCTAACAAAACCCAGGTTGATTTTACAGTAGAAGATAAACGAGTTGTTTTTATAGATGATGTTTTATATACCGGAAGAAGTATTCGGTCTGCACTGACAGCGATACAATCTTTTGGGAGGCCTAGGGAAATAGAGTTGTTAACTCTTATTGACAGGCGTTTTAGCAGGCATTTACCCATACAACCTAATTATCGGGGAAGACAGGTAGATGCGATTAATCAAGAAAAAGTAAAAGTGCATTGGATAGAAAATGAAGGCGAAGATGCAGTGTATTTGATAAATAATTAAAGTTGAATAGTTTCTGAAATTCAATAATAAGCGTTTCAGAAGTGTAATAAGGATAGAGACGAATGAGCGAATTAAGTGTGAATCACTTACTTGGAATTAAATATCTTACAGAACAAGATATAAATCTCATTTTTGAAACAGCCGATCACTTTAAAGAAGTGATTAACAGGCCTATTAAAAAAGTTCCTTCGCTTAGAGATATAACGATTGCTAACCTCTTTTTTGAGAATAGTACGAGAACTCGGTTATCGTTCGAACTTGCTGAAAAAAGATTATCTGCGGATGTAATTAATTTTTCCGCAGCATCATCTTCAGTGAAGAAAGGTGAAACCTTAATAGATACGGTTAACAATATTCTATCGATGAAAGTGGATATGGTGGTCATGCGACATCCAAATCCTGGAGCAGGCGTTTTTCTTTCTAAGCATGTAAACGCTAGTATTGTAAATGCTGGGGATGGAGCGCACGAACACCCTACCCAGGCATTATTAGATTCATATTCAATAAGAGAAAAATTAGGAGAAGTAAAGGGAAAAAAAGTAGTTATTGTTGGAGATATATTGCACTCTAGAGTAGCATTATCTAATATTTTTGCACTTAAGTTGCAAGGGGCTGAAGTTAAAGTATGTGGTCCAAAAACCTTAATACCTAAGTATATAGAAAGACTAGGAGTAACGGTAGAGACGGATTTAACAAAAGCCTTGCAGTGGTGTGATGTTGCTAATATGTTACGAGTTCAAAACGAACGAATGGAAATAAGTTATTTTCCGTCAACAAGAGAGTATACTCAGCAATTTGGAGTAAATAAAAGGCTGTTGGATAGCCTTGATAAAGAGATTGTAATAATGCATCCGGGACCTATTAATCGTGGTGTGGAGATCACGAGCGATGTTGCTGATTCTAAGCAGGCCATAATATTAGATCAGGTTCAGAACGGAGTAGCAGTGAGAATGGCAGTTATTTATCTTTTAGCTTCAAAAATAAAACAATAAGCATATGATATTCAATAAAGAAGGTACTACAACCATCATTACACAAGAAAAAGCTACCATAGTAGACTTTGTAAAAGGCATTGAGAATAAATATGAAACTTTGAAAAACGATAATATTGTCGCTAATCTATTTTCGTTAAAAGAATTATCAATAAATGATGTTAATGAATTTCTAAGAATTTCAAATACGCATAAGGCAAATAAGCGTTCTTTTGTTATTGTAACAGATAAAGTATCGTATGATGATGCTCCGAAGGAGATTACGATTGTGCCAACTTTAATAGAAGCACTGGATCTGATAGAAATGGAAGAAATAGAAAGAGATCTGGATTTCTAAAATTATTTGGTTAGTTTCTGTAATCTTCAATATTTATTTACGTCTTACCGTGTATGAATAAATTAGCCCCGTTTATTCTTGCCTTTGCTTTTGCACTTTCTAGTGCAGCTTATGCGCAAGATTGGAAATATGATTTTGATGAAGCAATAGCTTTGGCAAAAGAGAAAGATCAAAATATTGTTTTACTTTTTACAGGATCAGATTGGTGTCCACCTTGTATCAAATTAGAAAGGAAAGTGTTTTCGGATCCTAAATTTAAGGAGTTTGCAAATCAAAATTTTGTTTGGGTAAAAGCAGATTTTCCTAAGCGTAAAAAAAATAGATTGTCAGAAATTCAACAGGAGAAAAACAATAAACTTGCGGAGCGGTACAATAAAAAAATGGTCTTTCCGGTCATTCTGGTACTTGACAAAGAAGGAAAAGTGCTTGGAGCCACCGGTTATAGAAGGATGTCTGCTCAGCGTTACATAAAATTACTTTCAACTTTTGATTCTTTTGGAAGTTGAGATTGATTAATAAAGGAGATTAGAGTATATTCACACTGTTTTAAATAAAGATGTAAGAAAAATTGAAAATAACAATTTTAGGTTGCTATTCTGCAACTCCAAGAACATTTACAAATCCAACGTCTCAGGTATTAGAAATAAACAATCATATATTTTTAATTGATTGTGGAGAAGGTACTCAAGTAGAACTTAGAAGAAACAAAATTAAATTCTCCAGAATAAATCACATTTTCATATCTCACTTACATGGAGATCATTTTTTTGGATTAGTTGGTTTGGTGTCCACCTTTAGAATGTTGAATAGAGAAAATCCACTTCATATATATGGGCCAAAAGGAATAAAAGAAGCGATTACTTTACAATTAAAGCTTTCTAATTCCTGGACAGACTATCCATTGCATTTTCATGAACTTACTAATTCTGATTCTGAGTTGATATTTGAGGACGATAAGGTAGTTGTCCGCACCATACCATTACAACACCGCATTTATTGTAATGGTTTTTTGTTTCAGGAGAAATCTGGAGATCGTAAATTATTAATGAGTAAAGTACTTAATTATGATATCGATAAAGCTTATTATAAGTCTATTAAGAAAGGTAAAGACGTTATAATGAGTGATGGAACGATTATACCAAACACTGAATTAACTGATGATCCCGCTCCTGTAAAGAGCTATGCGTTTTGTAGTGATACTCGATACGATGAGGATAAAATTCCTTTGCTTAACGAAGTTACTGCCCTGTATCACGAGTCTACCTTCTTGGAAAGTCATAAACATTTGTGCTATAAAACCGGGCATAGCACAGCTATAGAAGCAGCGACTATTGCTAAGAAAGCTAAGGTGCAAAACTTAATCCTAGGACATTATTCGACAAGATATGATAATATCGAACAATTTAAGGACGAAGCTTTAACAGTTTTTGATCAGGTAGAAATTGGCGATGATGGTAAAGTTTTTGAATTCTAATTAGAGAGATTAAGTAATTCATATTACATTTAAACTAAAAAGGTATTAGTATCATGAATAGAGATCTTACAGATTATAGAAAATCGTATGATAAAAAGGCTTTGGAAGAAAAAGAGGTGCCTAAATCTCCTTTTCAGCTGTTTTCTGATTGGTTTAAAGAGGTTGAAAAAGAAGGTGGGGTAGAAGAGACAAATGCGATGACGCTTACTACCTTTGGCTTAGATGGTTTTCCAAAAGCAAGAATTGTGCTGCTCAAACAATTTGATAATGATGGATTCGTGTTTTTTACTAATTATGAATCAGAAAAAGGAAAAGCCATAAGCTATAATAATAAAGTGTGTATTTCTTTTTTCTGGCCTAATTTAGAACGCCAGGTGATTATCAAAGGCGAGGTAAATAAATTGTCTGAAGAAAAAAGTACTGCCTATTTTCAATCTAGACCAAGAGGTAGTCAATTAGGTGCCTGGGCATCTAATCAAAGCAATATAGTTGATTCCAGAGAAGTTTTGGAAGAAAAACTCTCGTATTTGGAAAAAAAATTCGACAACAAAGAGATACCAAAACCAGATTTTTGGGGAGGATTTTGTGTCACACCTATTGAATTTGAGTTTTGGCAAGGAAGACCTAATCGATTACACGATAGAATCAGATATAGTACTGCGATAGATGATGAATGGAAAATTGATAGATTGGCTCCTTAAATACTGCTATTTAATCGAAAGAATTCCTCGAGGCTCTGCCTCGGGGTTTCCTATTTCTACCTCTCCTTTCTGGGGAGAGGGTTGGGGTGAGGGGGAAATATAAAATTTCATTTTTTGATCCCAAGATCAAAATGAAACCAACGAAATACTCCGATGGCTCTCCCTCGGCGTATTTCGTTGGTTTCAAGAAATTTTTTATTCCATAATCACGAAATTGGACCTTCTGTTTTTTCGATATTCATCTTCTTCACAATCCTGACCATCCAGACAATTGTTCACAGGTCTTGTTTCTCCAAATCCCTGATAAGAAAGTATTCTGTTTTCTGAGATTTCTTGACTAACTAAATACCTAAAAATAGATTCAGCTCTTTTTTGTGATAATACTAAGTTATAATCAGTATCTCCACGACTATCAGAGTGTGTTTCTATTTTAATAATCATATTAGGATAATCTTCTTTCATTAGGATTACTACCTTATTAAGTTCGATTTCCGCTTTTTCGGTAATATCCCATTTGTCAAATTCAAAGTAAATTTCATTTAACTTAATAAGATCGTTGATGGTTTTATCAATGGTTATGTCCGAAGTTAATTCGCTACTTGGTTTTTGTGTAGTGTTTACAACATCATTGTTGTTAATCCCAGTACTTTCTGTATTTTCTGATTTGTTAGATGTATTTAATTCTACTAGGTTTTTGTCCAATTCTTTTGTTCTATTCACAAAATCAGTATTGGCGTTAGGACAATTTAACCCACTCATATCTACCGCTAACTTTAGCTGATAGTAATCAGGAAGATTGCATTTATTGATATGGTTATAACCTTTAGAATATTTTTTAGTTTCATTAAGAGAGCCATTAAATTCGGCTACTACCGGTTGATCTACAATGGTAACTTCTCCTGTTTCGTTTAGTAAATCACAACTCGTGTTTACTTTAATGGAATATCTAATTTCGAAAGGTTCGCTATCGATTTTAACCATTTTATTCGGAATCGCAAAACTTACGGTTCTAGAAGATTTATCATAATCAACTTTAATTCTTTTTGAAGGAAGAACTACAGACTCTTTCGAAAAAATTACGTTTTCAGGAAGTATATCTTTAATCACAGTATTCTTAGCATCGTCATTACCATCATTATTGATAGTTAAACTGTAAATAATATCCTGATCCGGTGTTACCAGATCATTAGGAAAAACATAACTGTTATCAGTATATCTTGATCTTTTTATAATCTGTATAGCAGGCTCATAGATTTCTACGCTAAAGGCAACAGCCATTACAGAATACCCATCATTATCGGTCAACAATCTAAAACTAGATTTGGTTTGGTTGTTACCAATAATGCTATTTCTTGGATTTTTAATATTAAATAAATCTGCATCATAACCTAATGTGTTCTGACTGGCAGGAACTCTGGAAGTTATATTTTTTCCGTTTTCGGTGATATTAGCATTAAAGAAATTGTTCATCGGATTGGTATTGTCCGTAATCCCTTTATATTTATTTGTCTCATTTGATTTTACCTGAAAACGATCACCTCGTATTCCTTTGTCTCCTTCATAAGAAATTACACCAATTTTTCCGTTTACTGCACCTTCCGGTATGGTTTGGAAATTATCAAATGAAAATTCAACAGGTTTAGCCTTGGAATCGATATTTACAAATCCATCATAAACGTAAAAACGTTTTCTGGGTTTAGAGTTGTCCTCATAAATAACTACCATTGTCCAGCCACCTGCTAAACCATTTCCTAGCGTAGGATCATCGTTAACTTCAGAGGTAGTTGCGGGAATATTAGCTACGGTATAAGTTCCCGTAGGATTTTCCAAATTCATAACCTGTGCAGTAATATCCTTATAACAAGAATACTGCTTAAACAAGGACTTAGAATCATTATAATAATCGTGGATGATCTCTGCTCCAGTTATATTTGAATAAAAATCATTACCAGGATACTTTATTTTAATAGAAGTGATATCATTCTTTCTTTCTGCATCTGCATAAGCCGCAGTCCAATAAAGACCAACGTGTTTTATAGAAGCACAACCTGATGTAATATCTAAGTCAGCACTACTGCTATTAAAGGTAGATGGATCATTATCGATGTCGATGAAACCCATTCTAAATTGATTATTCAGACCACCGTCATTATAGCTTTTGTTTGGGTTGAAAGTATCCGTTCCGTCATCATTACTCACCTTACCAAGAATGGTATTAGAAACAAACTTAAAATCACCTTTAATAGTGAACTCAGTTCTTTTTTCTAAAGGCACCTCTACCTGACCATATATATTGAATGCACAATATAATATAGTAACCATAAGACAGATATTAGCCTTAGAAAGCATTTTTATTTTGGTACTTGTTTTTTCCACTTTTCCTCTTTTATTCCCTAGTATGTTTAACTTAAATTTTACTATAAAATTGTATTTAATTGATTAGGGTAATCATCTTTGTAATAGGGGGAAACCGTAGGTAAATTTATATTTTAACATCTGATTATGTAAGTAAAAATTGTTCTTTTCGATATAAAATACACTTTTATCGATAAAGTGCTTTAAATTATTTACCTCATTTTCATTGGTTTACAGAGTGTTTTTTTGAAATAATTAACTGTTTTTTATGTATTTTGTTTGTTTTGTTACATGGATTTAGAGTTAAACATTTTTTTTTCAAAAAAGTCTTTTTTATGACTTTATGCTTAGAATTGTAAATGCTTATCCTTAAACTTGCGTATACAAAATGTATCTTGTTTATAACTTTGAAACAAATATGAAAACTTTATACATCATCAGACACGCTAAATCTTCTTGGGAATTTGATCTCGAAGATCATAAAAGGCCACTTAATAAAAGAGGCTTAAATGATGCAGATTTAATTGGAAAAAAATTGAAAACCCTTGTGAAATCAGTAGATCAGATATTAAGCAGTGATGCGGAAAGAGCAAAAACTACGGCTAGGATTGTTCTAGATAATCTTGATTTTCCGGAGAGTATATTTATGTTAGAACCAAAACTTTATGACTTTAGTGGTCATCAGGTCGTCGAGGTAATTAAAAATTGTAACGATGAAATTAATGATCTAATGATTTTTGGTCATAATCACGCATTTACCTCTATTGCAAATCTTTACGGGGATAAGATGATTGATAATCTACCAACGGCAGGTGTCGTAGGTATTTGGTTTGATGTGGATAGTTGGAAGAACATAAATGTAGGAAAAACCGTACTAACTTTGTTTCCTAAAGAATTAAGGTAATATAAATGGTAGAAAATCAGGTTAATACATATATAAATAGGGAGTTAAGTTGGCTGCAATTTAACGCTAGAGTACTTCAGGAAGCATCAGATGATAGTGTGCCATTACTGGAAAGATTGAGGTTTATAGGTATATTCTCTAATAATCTTGATGAGTTTTTTAAGGTGCGATATGCGGCAATAAAAAGAATTGATCTCTCTGGACGTGATGGAAAAAACGTTCTTAAAGGTAAGACAGCAAGTGAATTATTAGAACAAATAACCAAAATTGTTATAAAGCAACAGTCCGAAAGTCTAAAAACAATTAAAACTATTGGCGCAAAGCTAAGGGAACATGATATTTTTATTATTGATGAGAATCAAGTGACGTCTGAGCAGGATACATTTATACGCAGGTATTTTGTGGATAAAGTGAGTCCTGCTTTGGTAACCTACATATTAAATGATCTAGATAAATTCCCACATCTTAAGGATAGTGTTGCGTATCTGGCGGTAAAATTGGTGCTCAAAGAGCGTATTCCTAAAGAAGGGACTATTTCTAAAATTTTACACCAAAAAACACAAGAAAAAATCTATGCTTTAATCGAAATCCCAAAGAACACAGAACGTTTTGTAGTATTACCCGAAAAAGATGGTAAAAAATATATCATTATTCTGGATGATTTGATACGATACTGTATGCAGATCAACTTTAGTATTTTTGATTATAATAGTGCATCTGCTCATATGATTAAAATTACCAGGGATGCACAGTTGGATTTTGATAATGATTTTAGTAAAAGCTTCATAGAAAAAATTTCCAGTAGTGTAAAATCTAGGAGGGATGGTGAACCAGTAAGATTTGTATATGATAAAACAATAGATAAAGACACACTCAATTTTCTAATGGAAAAAATGGGAGTAGATAATACCGATAGCATTATTCCCGGAGGAAGGTATCACAACCGAAGAGACTATATGAATTTTCCTGATTTGGGTAAAAAAGAGTTGGTGTATCAACCTTTACTTCCTTTAACTATTCCAGGTTTAAGTTTACAAGGAAGTTTATTAGATAAGATTGCTAAAAAAGACTATTTACAATATACTCCCTATCATACTTTTTCATATACCGTAAAATTCTTGAGAGAATCTGCAATAGATCCTAAGGTGAAAACGATTAAAATAACCATCTATCGACTAGCAAATATATCTCACATTGCCAGCTCATTAATTAATGCGGCAAAGAATGGTAAGAATGTAACCGTACAGATTGAGCTTCAGGCGAGATTTGATGAAGAAGCTAATATCGGTTATGCAGAACAAATGCAAAGAGAAGGCGTAAACCTAATTTTTGGAGTTTCTGGACTAAAAGTACATTGTAAAGCTTGTGTTATAGAGAGAGAAGAAAAAGGTAAATTGAAACGCTATGGTTTTATAAGTACAGGAAACTTTAATGAATCTACTGCAAAAATATATACAGATTATACTCTATTTACAACAAATGAAGCGATTCTAAAAGAAACTAATAAAGTTTTTAAGTTTTTCGAGATTAACTATAAAGTAAGCAGATACAAACATTTATTGGTTTCCCCTCATTATACAAGAAGTGCTCTGGTCAAACTTATAGATAATGAAATAGCAAATAGTAAAGAAGGAAAACCCGCTGGGATCAAATTAAAATTGAATAGTCTTAGTGATTATAGCATGATTGACAAATTGTATGAGGCGAGTAGAGCAGGAGTGAAAATTGATTTGATAATTAGAGGAATATGCTGTTTGATTCCGGGAATTGAAGGAATGAGCGAAAACATAAGAGCAATTAGTGTAGTAGATAAGTTCTTAGAACATCCACGTCTTTTGATTTTTAAGAATGGAGGAGATCCAAAAGTATATATATCATCAGCTGATTGGATGAGAAGGAATTTGGATAGACGTGTGGAAATATCTTGTCCGATTTATGATGATGATATCAAAGAAGAACTTATGGATACTTTTGAAATTTGCTGGAGTGATAATGTCAAGGCAAGAAAACTTTCAGAAAATCAGGATAATGGGTATATTCGAAACGATAACTCGAAAGTGAGATCTCAAATTGCTACGTATGATTATTATTTAAGAAAATTAGGAAATTAAATATTTTGTTGACTATAGAAAAATATGGAGCCATTGATATAGGTTCTAATGCGGTAAGACTATTAATTAGCAGTGTTCATGAAGAGAACGGAAAGAATACAAGGTTTAAAAAAACGAGCCTTGTACGGGTCCCTATTCGATTAGGTGCAGATGTATTTTTGACCAATAGAATTTCAGAAGAGAATATTACTAGAATGATAGACGCTATGCAGGCGTATCAGCTTTTAATGAAAACACATAAAGTAGTTCGTTATAAAGCCTGTGCAACTTCTGCAATGCGTGAAGCTGAAAATGGCCAGGAAGTGGCAGATTTGATAAAGGAAAAATCAGGAATACAGATTGATATCATCGATGGTACTGACGAAGCAGCTATTATCGCTATGACAGATCTTCATGATTTAATTAATTCTGATGCAACCTACCTCTATGTAGATGTGGGTGGAGGTAGTACTGAGTTTACTTTATATCATAATGGAAATACGGTAACGTCCAGATCTTTTAAATTGGGTACAGTGAGATTACTGAATAATGTGGTTCCCGATAGAATGTGGAAAGAAGTTGAGGATTGGATTAGATTAATTACCAAAGGATACACTAGATTATCATTAATAGGATCCGGTGGAAATATAAACAACATTTTCAAAAATAGTGGAAAAGGAGTAGGAAAACCGCTATCATTTTTATACTTAAGCACATATTACGAACTGCTTAATTCGTTATCTTATGAGGAGCGAATATGGGAGCTTAATCTTAATCAAGATAGAGCAGATGTTATTTTGCCGGCTACCAGAATCTACTTGTCGGCTATGAAATGGAGTGGTGCGCGAAAGATTTTTGTTCCTAAAATAGGTCTGTCTGATGGTATTATAAAATCTTTGTATAATGAAAAAATAGATGGAAGCTAAAGGGATAATTCCCTATTTAATTATAGAAAATTTAATAAAATCATTTTTTTATCTTAAATTGTCCATATAACCAAATATCTTATAAATACTTATGCTATGAATAAAACTTTACTTTTGGTCTTTGCTCTATTAATCGGAACAATTACAGTTAACTCTCAAGAATCCAGATACGGAGTAAGAATTGGAGCTAATTTAAGTTCGATCAGTTCTGATGATATCACAGGGGACTTTGATAAGAGTAGGATTGGTGTCGTTGTTGGGTTTTTAGCTGATTTTGCACTAACTGAAAAATTAAGATTACAGCCTGAATTTCAATACTCCGGACAAGGAAATAAGGATAAAGATTTACGGGTGAACTATCTACAGGTGCCTATCTTGTTAAAATATAATATTACAGATCTTTTTAATATACAATTAGGACCTCAAGCCGGAATTAAAATTTGGGAATGGGAAGATAATCAGGCAGATATCGCTGATTTTAGTACGTTTGATTTTGCCGGTGTCGCAGGAATTGGAGTGAATATCACTGATAATTTCTTTGTTGATTTGCGCTATGCTTTTGGATTGTCTAATGTTTTTGATGAAGATGGTTCTGCAATAGAAATAGATGGTACCAGTAGAAATATACAGTTATCTGTTGGTTATAGATTGTAATGTTCATTATATCTTATAACAAAAATGCTCACTAAATAGTGAGCATTTTTGTTATCCATGAATAGATTCTTTTTTACTTAATGACTTCATAATCTCCGCCTCGTAATCCAATAAATTTTGCCATTTTTGATCGACTTCTTTTCGATCACCATATTTCCTTGCAAATCCAAGAAACATGGTATAATGGTTTGCCTCACTCACCATTAGATCTTTATAAAATTTTGCAAGTTCTTGATCTTCTAGTTCTTCAGAGAGCAATTTAAAACGTTCACAACTTCTAGCTTCAATCAAGGCAGCATATAATAATCGATGTACTAATTGAGTCGTTCTGCTACCTCCTTTTGGGAAAAATGTAACCAATTGAATCACATAATCATCCTTTCGATCCCTACCCAAAGTCCATCCTCTGGCAATGATTTTATCATGAACCATTTTAAAATGACTAATCTCTTCCTTCACAAGTTTGGTCATTTCCTGAACCAACTCTGTATATTCCGGGAAACTAACGATTAAAGATATTGCCGTAGAGGTTGCTTTTTGTTCACAATAGGCATGATCCGTAAGGATTTCTTCAATATTCTTTTCTACAATATTTACCCATCTTGGATCTGTGGGAAGTTTTAGACCTAGCATCATCTATTTCTTTTCGTTTATTATAAGACAAAATTAATGTTTTGAATCCTCTAATACTAATACAGTAGGAAACGTTTTTAAGTTATAAAAACTCATATTTAAGTCCAACTTGAGGTTTTAATTGATATATAAAAGATATTTTTTTATGTAGTAATGGAGTTTCCAAAGTGATTTCATAAGGTATGGTTAAGGAAGATTCTCCTCGAGTTAGTTTTAAGTGCTCATAGATATGTACTTCGGTATCAATAATGATTCGATCATTACTTTTGTTGGATTGTAATGATATATCTGTGGGTAAAAACTCTTGAGGTAATTTTGTTTCTATAGTGTCTATAGCTTCACGAGTATTAAAAATGGTTTGTGTTATAATATCTCCCTGTTCATTCTTAGCGTTATTACTAATTATGTCTACTTTTAATAATACGTTATTCGGAATTACTTGAATGTTACTAGATAATTGAGGTAGCATATTTGCTAAAATGGGTACATAAGATTCTCTAAATAATAAAGCATCTAAAGTTTCGCTATAAAGAATATGAAAAGTATTAGGATCCGGAATTGAAAAAGTCACTGCGTCAGCCCGATAATAATCTTTAATATAGTTTGATAACCCTAATTCTGTAATCAGTTTTTTTGCAAAATCCAGAGACTCTTTATTGATTTCTAATATAGAAAACTGTACTTCTAACTCATCAAATAAAGGAGCTACTAAAGTAATAAATGGAGCATAAGGACCGCACCCAGCATAGAATATATTGACTGTCTCATTTGGTTTTACTTTTTGGATATCTTTGATAGCTTTTACAATACCTCTTAAAAATTTGCTGGTTCTTTTATAATCTAATAAACATTGGGCAGCATGATTGAGTGATAAAGCCATACCGCTAGCAGTAGGAACAGCGGCTAAATGTTTAAATTCCATATCATACCCAGAAATAGAAGTTATTTCATTAAAATATCCGTGAATCTGATTTATAATAGTAATACGCTCTTCATAAGAAATATTCTCTTTTAAAAGTTTTGTGGATAATATTTTGATGTCCGGAATAGGTTTTAAGGAGTCCATTTTATATCGTTTGTCCTGGTTGATAAGAGAAAGTTTTATTGAGATTTATAAAAAAGCAGTTCATTGCGTATTAGATATCCAAATCAAAATCAGCTCTTAACTTGTCAATTAGTGGATTCTTTTCACGAAGTTTTTCGTATTTATCCTGTGGAGTAAACGCATATTTTTTGGATGCTTCTTCATTTACCTTAATATCAAGCGCAACACTATAATTATTTAATTTTTTATATAAAAACTGAAATAATCCTGGAAGCGCACTTTCCATATCAACTTTCATGGATTGATTAGGCAATTCTAAGTGAATTTTACCTTCTACTAAAGTTGGGATGTTCATGGCAAACATAGATCCAATGATTCGTTCTCCCTTTTTATCCTGCATTTTTCCGTATTCTTCCCAAGCACTTTGCATTTCTGCTTCAGTAAAGTCATCACTAGGTAGATTTTTGGGATCTACAATAGTGTCTACCTTTTTCTCTTCGTGTTCCTTTTTCTTTCGAATACTACTAAGAGATAATCCAGAAGTTCTGCGTTCTCTTTGTTTTAATATAGGTTTAGTTTCTGTAGCAGCTGTAGTTGCTGTTTTTTCTGAAATGGCAGTTGCAATAGGTGTTTCTCGTACTTTGGTTTCAACAGAACTGGATGTAATTGGTACTCCAGAAATTTCTTGAGTAGAAATACTTTGAGTTTCTGGATTAGCTGATTTTTCTTCAGCCTTTTCTTTTAGTTCAGGTGAAATCTTGATCGGTTTGATCCCTTTCTCCTTAAAATAACTAGGTGGAATTATGTAGGGTTGGTCATTTTTTTTTTCTCCGTCTTTAGTAAGAACAGAGGCAAGTTGCATTAAACATAATTCAACCAGTAATCTTTGATTACGACTTGTCTTATATTTTAGATCACAATCGTTGGCCAGTTCAATACCTTTTATTAGAAAAGGATGTGGGGCTTTTTGGGATTGTTCCAGATATTTAGCCTTTGTTTGTTCTCCTACTTCCAGAAGGTTGATAGTAGCTTGATTTTTGCATACCAACAAATCTCTAAAGTGCGATGCCAATCCGGCAATGAAATGGTGACCATCAAATCCCTGAGCCAGAATTTCATTAAACTCTAATAATAGTTGTGGAATGTTATTATCTAATATAAGATCCGTAGTTTTAAAATACGTTTCGTAATCTAGGACATTAAGATTTTCAGTAACGGCCTGTCTGGTGAGGTTTTTTCCACTAAAACTAACAACTCGATCAAAAATCGACAAAGCATCACGCATAGCACCATCGGCTTTTTGAGCGATGATTTGTAAAGCATCTTCGTCAGCAGTGATTCCTTCTTGCTCGGCTACTTGCATTAGATGGTTCTTAGCATCTGTAACGGTGATTCTTTTAAAATCAAATATCTGACAACGTGATAATATTGTAGGGATGATTTTATGTTTCTCTGTGGTTGCAAGAATAAAAATAGCGTGCTTAGGCGGTTCTTCTAATGTTTTTAGAAATGCATTAAAAGCAGCTTGTGAGAGCATGTGCACCTCATCAATAATATATACTTTATAAGTACCTACTTGCGGAGGGATACGAACCTGATCAATAAGGTTTCGGATATCATCTACAGAGTTATTAGAAGCTGCATCTAGTTCAAAAATATTAAAAGCAAAATCTTCATCTGGATTTTCGTGACCTTCCTGATTAATAGTTTTAGCTAAAATCCTTGCGCAAGATGTTTTTCCAACGCCTCGTGGCCCGGTAAACAATAAGGCTTGAGCAAGATGATTGTTTTCAATAGCATTAAGCAATGTATTGGTAATAGCCTGCTGTCCCACAACATCTTTAAATGTTTGGGGTCTGTATTTACGCGCAGATACTATAAAATGCTCCATCGATACAAAGTTAAAAATTGATTGGAAATAAAGAATTGTTGCTTTTGGTTTTTATACCGAGTTATTAACAGTTAAAAATATTGTCGAATTATGAATTCTCGTATATGAATTGTAGTATTTTTGCAACAAAGCAGGTCACCTTATCGCTGTTCGCTTTATGCGAAGAGAGGAAAGTCCGGACACCGTAGTGCAGCATAGCGGGTAACGCCCGTCCGTCGAGAGGCGAGGACAAGTGCAGCAGAAAGTATGTACAGGTAAGGCTGTAGTGAAACCAGGTAAACTCTATGCGGTGCAACGCCATGTAAACCAACGCTTAAGAGTTGCACGCTCAATGTTGGAGGGTAGGCGGTTTGATCCTGATAGTAATATCAGGACTAGATAAATGATAAGGAGTCCACCATTGGTGGGTCACAGAATCCGGCTTATGATCTGCTTTTTTTATTACATATTTGGGCATACTGTTTGATAAGAATATGTAAACTTCATTTGTATGCTAACTAAATTGACTTTTTTCTTTTTAATGCTATCTAATTTTATTGTTTTTTCTCAGGAAAAGCAACTTGATGTGAATGACTTTTTAGGAGATTGGAGTATAAAAAAAACAAACGAACATTTTCCTGAAATTTATCTTACCAGGTTGGATAGTAAAAATGGATATAAAGGATATGGAGTTAATTTTTTTATTGGTAAATATACAGGTAAAAGAAGAGTTCAACCTTTTAAAAAAGAACTTAAAAGACGCAGATGCGGAAATGATAATAGTTATTACTTTTATAATGATTTTGGATATCACGATATATGGGAGTATGATCCAGGTGCCCAAATATTACAAGTCTTTAATTCTAAAAATAATCAAGAAAAGAAATTCGAAGTAAATAAAATAAGTGCAGCGGAACTCATTTTGACTCGAATCAAATAGGTTTTTTACAAATCCTTTAACAATAAGCAATAACAATTTTCTTGTACATTGTGCAACAGAAAGAAAATTGTATTTATGAACATTGCGATTGTTTGTTATCCAACTTTTGGAGGAAGTGGAGTAGTGGCTACAGAATTAGGAATTGCACTAGCTAAATTAAATCATCAGGTACATTTTGTTACTTACAAACAACCTGTAAGACTTGGATTGCTTAATCCTAACATCCATTTTCACGAAGTTACAGTACCAGAATACCCTCTTTTTCATTATCAGCCGTATGAATTGGCGTTGTCCAGTAAGTTGGTAAATACTGTAAAAAAATATAATATTGAGTTGCTGCATGTGCATTACGCAATACCGCACGCCTACGCAGGTTATATGGCGAAAGAAATATTAGCAGAAGAAGGGATTCATATACCGATGGTGACTACTTTGCACGGTACTGATATAACACTTGTCGGGAATCACCCTTTTTATAAACCAGCGGTTACTTTTAGTATCAATAACAGTGATATTGTTACCTCTGTTTCAGAAAGTTTAAAAGATGATACACTTCGTCTTTTTGATATAAAGAAAGACATAGAAGTAGTTCCTAACTTTATTGACGCCAGTCTTCTGAAAACAGATTTTACAGATTGCCAGAGAGATTTAATGGCGACTCCAGAAGAAAGAATAGTTACCCATATTAGTAATTTTAGACCTGTAAAACGAATTATGGATATCGTGGATATATTCTATAATATTCAGAAAGAGATTCCTGCAAAATTATTAATGGTAGGAGACGGACCTGAACGTGAACGGGCTGAAAAAAAATGTAAGGAATTAGGAATTAAGGATAGGGTTATCTTTTTGGGCAACAGCAATGAGATCGATAAAATATTATGTTTTTCAGATTTGTTCTTACTGCCTTCAGAACGAGAAAGTTTTGGTTTAGCTGCCCTGGAAGCTATGGTGAACAAAGTACCTGTGATTTCCAGTAATGCCGGCGGAATACCTGAAGTTAATGTAGAAGGTGTATCAGGATACTTAAGTAATGTAGGGGATATAAAAGAAATGTCTGAAAATGCAATTAAGATTTTAAAAGACGATGATACTCTCCATAAATTTAAAGAAGGAGCTTATAACCAGGCACTAAAATTTGATATTGATAACATTGTTCCTTTATACATAGAGTTGTACGAAAATGCACTTGAAACAGTATAACAAGAAAGCACCATTGTTTTAACAATGATGCTTTACAACTAAACATAAATCAAATCAATTGATTCTAAAGGGTTTAAAAGGTATATCTTGCTGCGATACCGATATTAACCCCAAAATTATCGACATCTTCAACTCCTGCAGCATTTTCTATGCTATGAATATCGTAGGTAGGACGCACACTAAAGGCTACCTGTAACGGAAAATTAAAACGATAATCTACTCCAAAATCTGCCCCAACATAAGGAAAAAACTCACTATCCCTATCACTAGAAATTCCAATACCGAAAAAACTAGTTTTAAAATCAAGATAACCTGCACCAATTCCAGGACCGGCAAACCAATTTAAGTTATCCCAAATATTATAACTCCAATGAAAAAATACACCACCACGATAGGTATTGATAAATGCATTGGTTCTCCAGCTAAGATTGGCATCTATTCGGTTATGTTCTCCGAACATTTGTCGTTGATAGGTAATTTCAGGACCAAATCCTTCATCACCGACAACGCCTTCTGATAATCTAATACCAATAGCACTTTTAGGAATGTCCTGAGCTTGTAATTGGATACCGGTTATTACTAAGAATGCTACAAAAAATAATTTTTTCATGATTATAAGGTTTTTTAAAATTTACCTTTTGTATGTTAAAAGATCGATAGGTTAACATTTAGAAATATTTTTTTGTAAAAGAAAACCCTGAACATCATTGTTCAGGGTTTTCTTTATCGTATTGTATATTAAAAACTCGTTAAAACCTATATCGAGCACTTAGACCAAGATTAAAAATAATATCGTCATTATTATAATCATCAAAATAAATTTCTGGTCTGAAATCTAGAGAAATCAATAGTGGAAAATCAAAACGATACTCAATCCCTACATCTCCGGTTACAAACCCAAAAGTTTCTAAATCATCTCTGTCGTCAATATCATTGTCAAAATCTACTAATCCACCACCGATTCCAGGACCAACATACCAGTTAAGACCTCCATCGATATTAAAAACCCATTGATACATTCCTGTTAGTTTTAAGGCGTTGTATCTATTCCTTCCCTGAACTCCAAGATCTAATTCGATTCTGGTATCAGAACTTAATCTTGCTTGATAACTTGCTTCTGCCCAAAAACCGTCACTTTCACTAAGACGCAATCCAATTGCGTGTTCCGGGATTTCCTGTGCTTGCGATGTAAAGATAGAAGCAAATAATAATGTCGTAATGATAAAAATACGCTTCGTCATTGTGATTTTGTTTTTTTATTGTTATCCCAATATAACGTATGATCTCACTTTTTAATGTGATGAGATGGCTTAAGATTTTGTTAATATAATTTAAGTAATATTACCTTATATTTTAAGCTTCCTGAAGTTTCATATCAGTGCTTTCGAAAATTTTATCCGCTGAGTTGGCAATAAAACCTGTGAACAATTGACCATTATCTTGTTTATATCTGTATGCAAACTCATAATAACAAGAGGTAACCTCTTTTATGCCCTCTATAAATTCCATTTCAATTTTATCTGCTAAAATGCTCGATTGTTCTAAAAGTTGAGAAGGAGTACCTTTAATTTCTCCACCAGATGAATTCAAGATAAAACCATTTTCCTTTAGGAATTGATTTAGATTATTTAAATTCTCAAAACCTTCAAGTTTATTAACATCAATTGTAAAATGATTAGAACAAAAACCATTCACATACATCCAGGCTGCATATTCGGATTCTTCCTGTAGCATTTTATAAACTTCATAAGAAGGTGTTTCCCAAACTCTACCTTGGAGAATAAGATCATCTTGGTTGAAGATATCATTATTGCAATTATCTAGTATTTTCTTTACCGTGGCTTGCAATTCGAGAGAAAAATGATCAGTTAACAATTGGCTTATAAATATCTTTGGTGCATCTGGATTTTCTATATGCTCGTAGTGTTTTGCATATAGTTTCTTAGCTTCAAAATGATATTCACCCATTTCTGTATAACCCATAGCGATAAATGGTTTGGCAATCACTTCGATATTTGTTCTTAGGTCATCAAAAGTTCTTATAGCAATATGGTCATTGAAAATCGTTTCGCCTTCTCCTTCTAAAAGAGATTTTACTTTATATGCAGAAGGAGTTTTGCTAGCATATTGTTTCCATAGCTCCTCAAAAAAAAGTGTAGAATTCATTTTGTATCTGTTTGTTTTTGGAGCAAAAGTACTACTTTTGACTAATTTTGTTTATTTAAGTAATTGATTTAGTCAGTTATTATTTTATTTTATGTCAAATTGATTTTACTTTAAAATAAGATTTCTTATTTGAGTATAAATCTTTCAAAATTTCATTTATCATGAATCATTTTGATTATATAGACCAGCAAATATTATTGCAGATTCGCGAAGATGCCAGAAAACCTTTTTCTCAAATAGCAGATGAGCTAAAGATTTCTAATTCATTGGTACATCAAAGAATTAGAAAATTAAAAGAAAACGGTGTTATTAATAAAGCGGAATTTGTAATTGATGAGAAGCAAATAGGTTATAAGACAAAATCATATGTTGGTATTCGATTAAAAGAAGCCAGATATGCAAAATCAGTGGTTGAAGACCTTGCCAAAATACCGGAAATATTAGAATGTAATTATGTCTCGGGTAATTACGCACTTTTTATTCTGATATTTGCATATGACAATCATCATCTGCGTAACATCTTATATGAACAGGTACATCAGATAGATGGAGTAGCCGGAACGGATAGTTTTATTTGTTTTGATACGAATTTTAAAAGACAAATTACTTTAGATTCATTGGTAAAAGGAAAACAAGTATGATACAAGAGACTGACCTCGCAGTTTTAAAAGATCAGTTAGAAGGGGAGCTAGAGTTTGATTTACTAACTAAATCATTATATGCAACTGACGCCTCTGTCTATCGCAGGATTCCAACTGCGGTAGCATTTCCGAAGAGTATATCAGATATTAAAAGGATCATTGGTTTTGCAAACGATCATCAGTTAGGATTAATTCCTAGAACTGCGGGTACATCATTAGCAGGGCAATGTGTGGGAGATGGAATCGTGGTAGATGTTTCTAAGTGTTTTACCGAAATAATTGCTGTCGATAAAACCAAAAAAACGGTAACTGTACAGCCTGGTGTTATTAGAGATGATCTGAATCGTTATCTAAAACCATTTGGGCTATTTTTTGGTCCAAATACATCTACATCTAACCGCTGTATGATCGGAGGAATGGTAGGTAATAATAGTAGTGGTACGACCTCTATACAATATGGAGTGACAAGAGACAAAATACTGGAATTACAAACGATTTTGTCTGATGGTAGTGAAGCAATTTTTTCTACTATTTCTAAAGGAGATTTTGAACGTAAAATGAGTCAAAATACATTAGAAGGAAAAATATATAAAACAATTTATCAAGAACTGGCATCCAAGGATGTACAAAATCGTATACTCAAAAACTTTCCAAAACCAGAGATACATAGACGTAATACAGGTTATGCGATAGACGAATTGATTGAATCTAATATATTCTCTAATGAGAATGAAGATTTTAATATGTGTAAGTTGTTATCTGGTAGTGAAGGAACATTGGCTTTTACGACTCAGATAACCTTACAATTAGATGAATTACCTCCATCAGAATCGTTAATGATTGCTGCTCATTTTCATTCTATTGAAGATTGTTTAAATGCGGTAGAACCAGTAATGCAGCATAGGTTGTTTACTTGCGAAATGATGGATAAAACCATTTTGGATTGTACAAAGAATAATGTAGAACAGATTAAAAATCGTTTCTTTATAAAAGACGATCCACAAGCAATTTTAATGCTAGAGCTAAGAGCGAATGATACCAAAAGTCTAGCAGAGCAAAAGAAGGTACTTTTGACTACTTTAGAAAAATCAAATTTGTCATATGCAAATCCTATTTTATTAGGCAATGAAATCAACCGAGCCTTAGAACTTCGAAAAGCAGGATTGGGGCTATTAGGTAATATTGTAGGTGATAAGAAAGCGGTGGCCTGTATTGAAGATACAGCGGTGGCTTTGCCTGATTTAGCAGATTATATAAAAGAGTTTTCCGATCTTATGAAGAAGTACGATCAGCAAGCCGTATATTATGCACATGCAGGAGCCGGAGAACTTCATTTAAGACCTATTTTAGATTTAAAAAAGAAGGAAGATGTAGTGCTTTTTAAGAAAATTACAGATGATGTAGCCGCTTTGGTAAAAAAGTATCATGGCTCTATGAGTGGTGAGCACGGTGATGGAATTGTACGAGCAGCATATATTCCTTTTATGATAGGGGAAGAAAATTATAAATTACTAAGGCGAATTAAGGAAGTTTTTGATCCTAAAGGCATCTTCAATCCGGGTAAGATTGTAGATGCGTATCCTATGGATGAAAAATTGCGATATGAAATTGATAGAGAAGAACCCGAAATAGAAACCATATTTGATTTTACAGATTCGTTAGGAATACTGAGGGCTGCAGAAAAATGTAATGGTAGTGGTGATTGTAGAAAATCGGTAGAAGCTGGCGGAACCATGTGTCCAAGCTATAGAGCAACTAAAAATGAAAAGGATACAACCAGAGGAAGAGCAAATGCATTAAGAGAAGTACTGACGAATAATACGGCTAAAAATAAATTTAACCAAAAAGAATTAAAAGAGGTTTTTGATTTATGCATTAGCTGCAAAGGTTGTTCTAGTGAATGTCCATCTAATGTGGATGTGGCAACACTAAAAGCAGAATTCGAATATCAATATCAAAAGGAGAATGGAGTTTCACTGAGAACTAAGCTATTTGCGTATAACAATGCACTGAATAATTTAGGAAGAGTTGCTCCAGGATTAACGAATTTCTTTTTTAAGAATAAACTTACTTCCGGAATTTTAAAATCAGCATTGGGTATTGCAAAAGAGAGAGAATTACCATTACTCAGTAAACAATCTCTAAAGAACTGGTGCAATAAAAATTTAGCATCGATCCAACCTAGTAGTCCTATAAAAACTGTTTACTTTTTTATTGATGAATTTACAGATCATTTAGATACAAATATCGGAATCGATGCTATAGAATTATTAACTGGTTTGGGGTATGAGGTTAAAATCACTAAACATAAAGAAAGTGGAAGAACTTTTATTTCTAAAGGATTATTGAAACAAGCTAAGAAACTAGCGAATTATAATGTCAACGTTTTTGGCGAACTAGTTTCAGAAGATATACCATTACTTGGGTTAGAACCTTCTGCCATATTAACTTTCAGGGATGAATATCTTCGACTGGCAGATGATAAACAAGGAGCTAAAACACTTTCTAAAAATGTTTTTCTTATAGATGAATTCTTAAAATCTGAAATCGGGTTAGGAAATATTACTTCAGATCAGTTTACGAAAGAAGAAAAGATCATAAAACTCCACGGTCATTGTCACCAGAAAGCTTTATCCACTATTCAAACAACGTTTGTATATCTTAATTTACCGGAAAACTTTAAAGTGACGATTATTCCATCTGGATGTTGTGGGATGGCGGGATCTTTTGGGTATGAAAAAGAACATTATGATATCAGTATGCAAGTTGGCGAACAAACACTTTTTCCAGCAGTTAGGAAAGCTCCCGAAACCACCGTTATTGCCGCTGTAGGAACCAGTTGTAGGCATCAGATAAAAGATGGTGCACAACGCACAGCACTACATCCTGTAAGTATATTGAGAAAGGCTTTACAATAAAATATTTTATTATAAATAGCTTATAGTCAATAGGTTTTAAAATTGTGAATATCTAATAACAAAATTCGTGCTTAGAACTTTTTTTAAAATTTATATTTGGCATCCTAAAAAAGAAATATATGAGCGCTACTTGGTACGAATGTAAAGTGAAATATAGAAAAATAAATGACTCTGGAGTACAGAAAGTTACTACAGAACCTTATTTGGTGGATGCTGTATCTTACACAGAAGCAGAGACCAGAATTAATGAGGAAATGGCAGCCTATGTTAGTGAAGAATTTATTATTACTAACATAAAAGTTGCAAATTTTGCAGAGATACATCCTTTTGAGAATTCTGATCGTTGGTTTAAATCCAAGGTATCTTTAATCGCTTATGATGAAGAAAGCGGTAAAGAAAGAAAAACAAATTTGTATCTTTTGGTACAAGCTAATGATGTAAAAGAAGCGTTTGATAATACGAATAGTGTGATGAAAGGCACCACAGGTGATTATACGATTCCTGCAATTGCAGAATCACCTATTATGGATGTATTCCCATATTTTACAGGAGAAGAAGAACAATTAGAAAAGTTCAAAGCGTTACGAGATTCTATTCAGGTAGTAGAAGAAGTAGAAATTGATGAAAACGTACCTGCTGCTCCTGGTTTTATAGCAGAAGAGGAAGAGTAAGTAACTCTTTATACAAATGATTTAGAAGCTTAGTTATAGGCTGATTTAGGTTAAAAAAGTTCTTGTATTTATACGATTTGTATGATGCAAGAACTTTTTTGTTTTGATATTAATACTAGTTTCAGAATATTTTAAGTAAGTTTTTGGTAACTTATTCTTCAATTGATCGTCATACAGACAGCAGTTGTTTTACAATAAACTTGATATCAATCAAAACCATACATCACATGAAATCATCACAAAGAATTAAAACTCTATTACTTTTTTGTATCTGCACACTAGCATTCTTAACTACAAAAGCTCAAAACTTAGAAAAGGAAATTGATGAAATTGTATCTTCTATGTATACCTTAGAAGAACCTGGTATTTCAATTTTAGTAGCAAAAGATGGTAAACCTTTGTATCGAAAAGCATTTGGTAAAGCAAATCTAGAATTAGACGTTCCGCTAAAACCAGAAAACGTATTCGAGATAGGTTCTATTACCAAACAATTTACGGCGGTTGCTATTCTAATGCTTCAGGAACAAGGAAAACTGCAAATTGAGGATGAAATCACCAAATATATACCTGATTATCCTACAAATGGTAAAAAAATTACGATTCATCATTTATTAAATCATACTTCGGGTATAAAAAGCTATACAGGTATGGATAGTTTCATGAAATCTGCTCGAACTGATATGACCCCAACAGAATTAATTGATGTATTTAAAAACGAACCTATGGATTTTGATCCGGGAGAAGAGTTCCGGTATAATAATTCGGGATATATTTTACTTGGTTATATTATTGAAGTGATCACAGGTGATACCTATGAGAATTTTATAGAGAAGAATATCTTCGAAAAGATAGGGATGAATTCATCCTATTACGGAAGTATGAGCGAGCTTATCAAAAATAGAGCTTCTGGATATAAACCGGAAGGTGATAATTATCTAAATGCAGACTACCTTAGTTTAACATTGCCATATGCAGCGGGTTCTTTGATGTCTACAGTGGATGATTTATTAAAATGGCAAAATGCAATAAGCGCCAATACTTTTATCAAAAGAACAAGCTTAGAAAAAGCCATCAATGGTTCTAAACTAAATAACGGTGAAGAGATTAATTATGGATATGGTTGGGGAAAAGTAAACATACAAGGCGCTAAGGGATATGCACATAGTGGGGGTATTTTTGGATACACTACCAACGGAATTTTTCTGGAAGATGAAAATGTATACGTCATTGGGCTTACCAATTGTACTTGTAAAAATGTAGGTGAAATCACGATGAAAGTTGCAGCTACTGTGATCGGTAAACCGATTCCGGATAAAAAGGATGCAATAGCATTATCAGTTGACGAAGCTAAAAAGTGGGTTGGAGCCTATGAGTTTAAGGATAATGTGATAAGACATATTATGCTAAAGGAAGGTAAATTGTTTAGCTTGAGAGAAGGAGAGAATTCAAGAGAATTTGAAATATATCCAATGAAAGACGGCTCCTATATTTTTGATGATGGTACGATATCTTATAATTTCTCGATGACCGATGATGGTAAACGACAAACGGTTTTTAAAACTGCTGACGAAAGTTTTACTGGTAAAGGAATTGACAAAGCACCTCCTGCAGAAAGAAAAACAATTTCAGTTTCTCCTGATATTTTAAAAGGATATGTCGGTAAGTATGAGTTACAACCAAACTTTATCATAGACATCACGGTAGAAGGAAATTCAATATACGCAATGGCTACCGGCCAACCAAAATTCGAAATTTTCGCAGAAACTGAAACATTATTTTTCCTAAAAGTAGTACCTGCAGAAATTACATTTAATAAGAGTGATACCGGTACCATCGATAGTTTAACCTTAAACCAAGGCGGAAGAAAAATGCCCGCAAAAAGAATAGAGTAATTAGCAAAACAAAGTAAAGGATCAAAAGAGCCTATTAGTTTAAAAACTAGTGGGCTTTTTTAAATGATAGTGTATAATTCCATTTGCTCATTTTTACCTCTTAAAGAAGTATTACCAAGACTTTTAAAAGTAAAATCCGAAGAATTCTCTTTAAGTTTCTGAACTAATATTTCAGAAATTAAAGTTGCAACATCATA
The DNA here is from genome assembly GCF_042684305.1 of Aquimarina rubra. NCBI lineage: Bacteria > Pseudomonadati > Bacteroidota > Flavobacteriia > Flavobacteriales > Flavobacteriaceae > Aquimarina > Aquimarina rubra. The sequence goes on from NZ_JBHULE010000008.1 coordinate 268,896, forward strand.
AGAATTACATAACCCTTGTATTCTGGCAGTGGTATTTAGCACATCACCGGTAAATACAATGTCCTTTTTGATTGTACCAATTTCGCCGGCGGTAATCATTCCGTAATGAAATCCGGCCTTAAACGTAGGCAAAACACCAAACTCTTTCAAGTACTTTGTTGATTGTTTTTTTAAAGCTTCCTCCATAGCATAAAAACACCTAATGCAGTTATCTTTTTTAAGTCCTTTTTGTAAATTCCAGGAAACTACAATTTCGTCGCCTACATATTGATATACCAAACCTGCGTGTTGTACAATAGCATCGGATATATCGGCGTAATAAGTCGCCAACATCTCAAAATATTTTACGTGACCTAGTTTTTCGGCTATAGTCGTGGAGGACTTCATGTCTAAAAACATGAAAATTCGTTCTTCTTCGATAGGTTTATGGTATTTTCCTGTGAAAAAATTAAATAAGACTTCTTGACCAATATTATCACTTACTTCAAGATAAAAAAGAGAGATTCCAATAATAGTTATGATGTAAAGTATGACACTCAGAAATGCTAAATTGGTTATGAAGTTTTGCAAATTTATCCAAACGTTTTCATCAAGTATATTGGTGTCGAATTCTACCATAAAAGATACACTGGCCGTACAAATGAGAAAAAAAACAACGATCGATAGATAAAAAGATATTTTGTAGATAATTTTCTTTAAAAAACTTTTAGAAGAAAAGAACTTGTTAAAATACAGTACTTCGAATGAACCTATCAATAATCCAAAAAGAGTTGCAGAAACTAAGGTGATTATAATACTGCTGTTTAGGTTGTAAGGGTTTTTGGTAGAAGGATAAAATTTAGAATCTCCAAGAATACCTTTTTCTAATAATAAATAAATTACTCCTGCAATAATAAAAAATATACCAAAGGGAATAACCCTATTAATGAATCTTTTATTTAAAGGAGAAATAATGCTCATTTAGAAAGTGAATATAATCTTTTGATAGAAAAGATTATTAAATATTTCAAATGTAGTAATAAATACTTTTAGGGAGTAATAAAGATTCTTGGAAAGTGTTGGAGACGAAGCTGTACTTCACATTAAAAAATAATCAACCCATTGTAAAGTAGATTGTTATAATTTGGTATCGCTCGGATCCTTTTGTTATCATAGTATTAAATGAAAATTGATGGTCTAATAGCCTTTGGGAACTTTAGCAATTGATACTATAAACTTTCTTAACAAGTTTCTGATTTATAGGTTTCATTTTTTTGATACGATTGTTATGTTTAAATTGATAGCAAAAGACAAGACTATATTTTAGATGAATTTGGGGGTTGTATACATTGTTTATGGAGTTTCGGGAAGTGGAAAAACTACCATTGGAAAAAAGCTAGCAAACCAATTAAATATTCCTTTTTACGATGCAGACGATTTTCATCCTGAAAGTAATATCAAGAAGATGTCTAATGGATTTCCTTTAGATGATAATGACAGAGAATCTTGGTTACAAGAACTATCGGTTTTAGTTAAAGATGCGCATCATAAAAAGGGAGCTGTGCTGGCCTGTTCTGCTTTAAAGCAAAAATATAGAGACACGCTTCAGTCAATTGATTCAAAATCCATAAGATGGATATTTTTGGATGGAAACTTTGATTTGATTGCAAATCGTCTAGAGTCGAGAAAAAATCACTTCTTTAAAAAAGAAATGTTGGTTTCTCAATTCGAAGCTTTAGAAAAACCAGATAAAGGTCTTATTATAAACATAAATAAGAATACAGATACAATCTTGAGTGAAATTATATCCAAATTAAATATGAATAAGTCACAATTAGGATTAATAGGTTTGGGGGTGATGGGTAAGAGTTTGGCTAAAAATCTATTATCTAAAAATTTTACTTTGTCAGTATATAACAGACAGGTAAAAGGAAAAGAGGTAGATATTGCTCAAAAGTTTGTAAAAGAAAGACAAGATGGTGTATTTGGATTTGATGATTTAGAATCTTTTGTAAATTCATTAGAACAACCGCGTACCATTATGGTTATGGTAAATGCAGGTAAACCGGTAGATGTAGTAATTGATTCGCTATTACCAATGTTATCCGAAAATGATTGTATTATAGACGGAGGAAATTCTCATTATATATCTACATTAGAAAGAAGTAAAAGATTAGCTAATAAAGGAATTCATTTGTTGGGAGCTGGTATTTCTGGAGGAGAAGATGGTGCATTAAAAGGTCCTTCGATTATGCCTGGCGGATCAAAGGAAGCTTATGATAGATCAGGGAAATTTTTAGAAGCAATAGCAGCAAAGGACAAGAAGAACAATGCCTGTTGTACTTATATTGGACCAGAAGGATCCGGACATTATGTGAAAATGGTGCATAACGGAATTGAATATGGAGAAATGCAATTATTGGCAGAAACCTACCACATCCTACGCTTTTATGCAAAGAAAAATCCAGACCAAATAGCCGATATTTTTAATAGCTGGAGAGACCAGGGATTGGATAGTTACTTATTGCAGATTACTGTAGACCTTCTACGTAAGAAAGAAGGAGACGATTTTTTGATAGATAAAATCTTGGATAAAGCAGGTCAGAAGGGGACTGGTGGTTGGTCCACCGTTGCTGCTCTAGAAGTTGGAATGCCCATATCTACGATTTCAGAATCTGTAATGGCTCGCAATATATCTGGTATGAAATCACAGCGTGTTATAGCTTCAGAAATATATCGGTTAAAAACTTCTAATATTTCTGAAGATGATTCTACATTCATAGAAAATTTAGAAAAAGCTTTTAAAGCAGCGAGTATTATTAATCATCATATTGGTTTCGAATTATTGAAAGAAGCCTCTAATCAATATAATTGGAATCTGGATTTATCAGAAATTGCTAGAATATGGACTAATGGTTGTATTATTAAAAGTAATTTGATGGAACATATTTGGAATTTGTTTGCAGTGGATCATACTGTTTCATTATTGTTATTTCCGGAAATCGTAACCACCTTAAAATCAAATATCGAAGCATTAACTGATACAGTTGCAACTGCACTTAAAGCAGGATATGCCTTACCGGTATTTTCTGCTGCGGCTAATTATTTTTTGATGTACACTTCTTCTCAATCATCTGCAAATATAATACAAGCACAAAGAGATTTTTTTGGAGCTCATACGTATCAAAGAGTTGATAAACCGTCAGATGAATACTTTCACACAAACTGGAAACGCTAATATATGGAGTATCAACTTTTAATAGCTGTAGGACTAGGGATCATTGCCTTACTTTTTATGATCCTGAAATTAAGAATGCAGGCATTTATTGCATTGCTTATTGTTTGCATATTAGTAGGAATTGTTGCCGGGCTACCTGCTGAAGATATTTTGAATAGTATTAAAAATGGAATGGGAGGCACGCTTGGATTCGTTGCTACTGTGGTAGGTTTGGGAGCTTTGTTTGGTGGATTACTAGAAAATTCTGGTGGTGCACAAGGATTAGCGAATTATATCCTCAAATTAGCTGGAGAAAAAAATGCATCCTGGGCGTTAATGATTACAGGTTTTATTATTGCAATACCCGTATTTTTCGATGTAGCTTTTATCATCTTGGTCCCCATCGTATATGCAATTGCCAGAAAAACTAAGAAATCTCTGTTGCTCTATGCAATTCCGTTACTTGCAGGATTAGCAATTACTCATAGTTTCATTCCGCCTACACCTGGTCCGGTTGCTGTAGCGGATATATTGGGAGCTAATCTTGGTTGGGTAATTGTATTTGGATTTTTAGCCGGAATCCCGGCAGCAATTATTAGTGGTCCATTATTAGGAAAATATCTTGCAAAAAAAATAGATTTAGTGATTCCTGAAAATGATGAATCGAATATAACCATCGATAATCCACCAAATCCAATTGGTATTATAGTCATTATTGCATTACCTATTTTGTTAATAGTTCTTAAAACGGTTTTGTTAGGTGATTGGTTTGAGGGCGGCATGTTACCAGCACCTTTGATATACACTATTACTCTTTTAGGACATCCTTTTACTGCTTTGATTATTGCAAATTTAATTGCGTGGTATTTTTTAGGAATTAAAAGAGGTGTCACTAGAGACGATTTATTAAAATTATCAATGAAATCTTTTAGACCTGCTGGTGCTATTATTTTATTGACAGGTGCTGGTGGTGCATTTAAACAGATATTAGTCGACACCAAAGCAGGGGAATTATTGGCTTCTTCCCTGCAGAGTTCCTATATACATCCGTTACTGTTTGCATTTGTAGTAGCTGCTTTAATAAGGGTTTTACAGGGTTCAGCTACGACCGCTATGATTGCAGCAGCAGGAATCACATCACCAATTATTTTGGCTGGGGATTTTAGTGCAGCTCAGATTGCTCTTTTTGTTATTTCTATTGCTTCTGGAGCAACGATCTTATCGCATGTTAATGATAGTGGATTTTGGTTAGTAGGACAATATTTGGGAATGACGGAGAAACAAACCTTTCGTTCCTGGACAGTTATGACAACGCTTATTGCAATTACTGGAGTTTTGATGTCTCTGTTATTGTGGTATGTTTTTTAAGTACCTTTGAATAATATGCTTTAATAACTGAGGAGTATAGGTGGAGAATTATCCACTATTAACAAATAAAATTTTAGAAATCCAGCGCCGTACGTAGAGAATTTCAAATCCACTGGTAACGGCAATTAATTATGAACTCATACCTCATTAAAATATTTATATTCTTTGTTTCTATGACATTTCCAACAGAAAACGATTTTATAGGAAAACACATTAGTAAATTTCCATCTGCAGCACTTGGAAGCGATCATGGCTATAAGAAGGATTATCGTATAGTAGGTGATTTTGCATACTTGGGAAAACCATATGAGATTTTATTTTTGTTTACTGACAAAAATGATATTGTACAATCTTATGATATACTTTTTGAAGGAGATATAGACCGTGCTTTTTATAATTTAATGATTAAAAAGTATGGTAATCCTGATTCAATTGTAAATATAAAAAACATCTCTGAGTCTGCGACTTCTATTGATGAAAATGGTATAAGTGCTAAACAATTTATTGGAAAATTGATGGAATGTTCTTTCGATGAAAATCCTTTTCTTATTAAATGGATTGAAAACAAAATTGAAATCCGATTTGATCTAAAAAAACCTGACGCTCCATTTAAAAAGACAATTATTCATTTTGGAAATTAAACTAATGTAAGTTGATTTCGTATTAGAAAGAGTTTTTTTTTATATTAAACTATAAGGTTGTGGGGTTTTAATAGAACGTATAGAGAGTTGTAATTTATATTGATTTTCCAATCTATTAACTATTTGGATTAGTAAATACTAGTTCTTAAAAATGTTATCGTGTGATTCTTTAGGGAATCATTAGCATAAACAAAGATTAAAAATTGCTTACTTTGTTTGACGATGAATCCAGAAGTCTTTAAACACATAGAATTATTATTAGGGAGTATTGGTTTTATAATCGCATTATTCTTTGGATTATTCTTGATAATCACAAAAAAGGAGCGCGCTAGTGCCAATGTGTTTCTAGCGATCTACCTTTTGGCTTTTAGCCTTAGGATTGGTAAATCCCTGTTCTATAATTACTTCCCGATTGATCCTATAATTAGAAATGTTTTTCTTGGAATGTTATTAGCTATTGGTCCTTCGTTATGGTTTTATACAACAAGATTATTTTTACCTAACAAAACAAAGAAGAAGAGGTCAGTTTTAATTCAGTATGTACCATTGTTTTTGTTTGTAGTATTTTGTTGGCTGATCCCCAATGATACTTCTATACTTTCCAGGATCATATTTTTAGGATTATTAGTTCACATTTTATCGTATGCGTTATTTACGTTGTATTGGTTATTTAAAAACAAAAGCCAATCCGGTCATAAATCTTATGCAATTTTTAGTTGGTTGATTTTCTTTACAGTGCTGACCATGGCCATGTCACTAATCCAGATGGGAGTTTTCTTGCGTTTGGTACCATATCTTAGTACAGCCTTTTTGTTTTCTGTGGTAGTTTTTATTCTATCTGTTTGGGCACTAAAGAATCCATTTTTATTTCAGACAGCAAATGAAAAATATGCCAATTCTTCTTTAAGTAATGAAAATGCTAAAACCTATTTAACTCAGTTAATACAATTAATGGAAAAAGAAAAACTATTTCTGGACCCCGAAATGACTCTCACAAAATTGAGTAATCGAATTGGGATTACTTCTAAGCAGTTATCTCAGGTAATTAATCAGCTCCAAAATGAAAATTACTCACAATTCATTGCCAGGTATCGAATCGCAGAAGCAAAACGATTATTACATCTACCGGAATATCAAAACTTCAAAATAGCTGCAATAGCTTATGAAAGCGGATTTAATAGCATTTCTTCATTTAATACCGCTTTTAAGAAGTTGACTAATACAACGGCGGTAAAATATAGAGAGTCTTCAGTTATATAAACATAAATATGCATCTGGGTTTTGATTATTTATGATGTAGCCATATTATTGATTTCGGTCAGCACTTTTTCTGTTTTATTCTTTAATATCATTTTTCCATTAATCCTTAGAACTTTGCAATCCAATGACTCCATCCAATTCATATGTATTTTTAAAGACCTTCCTTCAAAATCAGGGTTTTCATATTCATTTGCCCAATCTAAGAATGCTTTTGATGTTTGTTGGATTTTTTGGTCTGTATAAAGCTTTTCTCCATATCGTTGCTTCTCTCTTTGATACAAACGATGCATTCGTTCTTCATTGTCAAGATGTATAAATATTGCTAAGTCAAATATTGTTTCCCATTCTTTTCCCCAACTTACCATTGAACCGCTAATTATAACATTCTTATACTTCTGGAAATCGGCTTTTAGATACTTATTTCGTTCAGTTAATGGTATTTTTTCCTGAAAAGGAGGCTCAGTCTTTTTCCAATAATAATCATCTACATCCAGATGAACAAAATCAGTGTTTTTTTCAATTTCCTTTGCCAGTGTTGTAGTTCCTGAACCGGAAGCTCCAAATATTAAAACTTTCATTCGATTAAAATACTAATAAAATACAATTGATAACTTCAAAAATGAATTCTAACAGATAATTTGTAGGTTTGTTTTAATCCGCCACTTGGAATACATCTGATTATAGGTGTAATAGAGTAATTATGAAAAAGGAACAATATCAGATTAAAAAAATAAAGAAACCCTGGCCAACCAAAGATGCCATGGAGCAGGTGTATGAAATGAAATTATGGGGGAATAATGATGCTGAGTTTTATTCTGGAGAAGGTTCACATGATCCCGATATTGTACGCCCTTATGTTGAAGTTTTAGCAGCTTTTCTAACATCCTTTGAAGAGCCAATTACTGTATGTGATTTAGGTTGTGGGGATTTTAATGTTGGAAAAGCATTAGTAAAACATACCAAAAAGTATATCGCTGTTGATATTGTACCCGCTCTTATAGCACACAATAAAGAAAAGTTTACAGAAGAAAATTTAGAATTCCAGTGCCTGGATATTGCAGTTGATGATTTACCTATTGCGGATTGTGCAGTCTTGAGACAAGTTTTACAACACCTTTCTAATGCAGAAGTGCGAGAGATAGTTAAGAAATTAGCTGATTTTAAATATGTTGTTGTGACAGAACATGTACCCGAGGGTGATTTTGAGCCTAATAAGGATATCATTTCCGGACAAGGAATTAGATTGAAAAAACAAAGTGGGGTAAACTTATTAGCATCACCATTTGGTTTTAGTGTAAAAGAAGAAAAACAATTATTGTCTTTGGTTATACCTAATCAACAAGGTGTTATAGCAACAACAGTTTATAAGGTTTTTTAGATTGAAAAATTAAAGAAAGACGTTGTTCACTTTTCGTTTTTAAAGCGCCATAAGTAATCTCGATCATCTTTTTTCCAAATAAAATAAATAGCAATGGATGCTATAAGGGTAGCAGGAAAACCGGAGCCAATTCCAAGAGGTATTATTGCCAGAAAAAAAATAACTGCTCCCAGACATGCAATCTGAAATAGCTGGCCTTTCAACATCATTCCTATTGCGATTAATCCTTGAGCTATTGCAATAAGGGTAACCATTAGAATACTATTTGATGTGAACCAACCATTTATAAAATCAGCGTATAGTTGAAAAGGAGTCATTTTTGCATATTCCAGATAAGCATTCGGATCCTGATGAACAGTAGTTATATTTATCCAGCAGGCCCAGGCAAATAATAGTATAAATACTAATCGTGCTAGTTTTGGTTTACGAATCGCAGCTACCAAAAATAATATAGAAATGCTATTGGATATGGACCAGGGAATTAAATATTCTTTTAAGAGTTCCATTTATTTATTTGTGGAATTTATTAACTTGATTCAGCTAATGTTTCAATCAGTTTGCTACAACCGCCATTTTTTATAAATTCTGTATGATCATCTATTGTTTCAAAGTGTTTTCCGGTGATTTCGGAACATATTATTTTTGAATCAGTGTTGTGATAGAAAGTATCCAGTAATTTTTTGGAATATGGGTTTTTTAATGATGATTTTTTGGCTTCTTCTCGACACCAGATTAGAGATTTCATCCATATAGCGGCGGCTAGTGCACCACAGCCTTCACCACTCAAGCCAAGTCCTCCTGCAAAACCAGCTACCATGATCATTTCTTCATCACTAGCTCCCATTTTTTTAGCAACTTCGGTTGCACAACTTACACAAGCTTTAGAAGGTTCATTGTTTTTATTGGATAAACCTTTCAGGGCAGCTTGTACCGCCTCAGGTGCCCATTGACCTGCAAGCTTAAAACAGTGCAGAAACCTACCTGTGAGCATATATTTTGTCACACTTAATTTACTTGAAAAATCACAATGAGTAATATCCCTGCAGTTTATTGTGCTTTCTCTTTTCGAAAAAGATGTAATTAAATGTTGTGTAGCATTGATAGCAACTTGAATCGCTTGATTCTGATCTTTACATGTTCGAAAGGCTTCTGCACCAACAGCCAGAGATGCTCCCCAAAGCATACCACATTGATGGCCTTTTTGCATAATTCCTCCTGCAAGTGAATCTGAAGCTCGTTCCTCAAGTTCTTTCTGATGCCCGAATTCTCTATTTAGAATATAGAAAAACGTTCTGGAACAAGTTCCTGATTTTATAAATACTTTTGTTCCGTCTTTTGGCCCATCAGTAACATATTTTGTATCTGATTCCATATCGAAGTTTCATACGTTATCTGGGAAGATACAGATGAACAAAGTGTAATCATATGATATTCGTCAGTTTAGGGTAGAATTTTTGTAGTGGTAAAATATTGAAAATCAATTATTTTCTTATTGTTTCTAAGGTTTTACTCTAATAAACTATTTGTGAAAAGAGATGTAGTAAGTTTTATCGTTTTTTTTGAAGGTTCTCATATAACCAAAAAGAAATTATTTAGGTTGGGTAATTGGTTTGTCCGGTTTATTTATTGTTGTTTTTAATGTAATCTAACCATTCCTGTTCCAAATCCTTTATGGTCCTGTTGTATATCTGTTCCGTAGTTTCAGGATTAATGATATACTGTTTTAATTTTTCAATTCCGTAGGTCTTTATTAAAAAATCAATAATTGTAGCCGAAATCCCGTATCCTCCTAGATTTCCAAACTCTGAAGTATTAGCATCACTTAATTCCTGCCAGGAAGGAATTTCTTTTTTTAGGGCTTTGGCTCTAACAGCCTTTTTCTCCTCTTGAGTAAGCTGTCCGGCTTCATAATATGCATAACCTTCATTTAACCAATTAGGTAAACCAACTAATCCATTATCTCTAAAGTTTAATACAATAGTATGTGTTAATTCGTGTACAATAGCTTTGATAAGTGATTCATAGGTATGAACGCTACCAGGATTTTGTGGGCTAACCATTTTAAGTTCGTTTTTACTGGCAGCACCTACCACCCAATCTGGTGCATCAGGATAATTTATTGCTTTATGAAATGTTTTTATATCAGGGTAAATAAGTACGTCAATCTCAGTGTCAAAACGAGTACTCAATTTTTTAGTGAGACGAGCATAATTATTTTCAAGTACATTAGAAAGTTCCTCTAGAACTTCTTTTTTTGTTTTTTCTGAATAATACTTAAAATTTTCGCTGGTAAACTCTAAACTTAAAGATGTTGTGCTTGCTTTTTTCGAAGTAGTGTAATCAATTTCTTGATCCAATGGTGACAGTACAAGGGAAAATGTGTTTTCACCCTCTTTCCAAGTACCGGTAATTGTCTTTTTACTTTTATTCAGAATTCCGTGATAACTTGCCTGAGCAGCAGAGATATTGAGCTTAATTGAATCTTCAATAATTAAGGGAGGATCAAACGGTATTTTTTCTATGCCTTTACTTGGAATTCCTAAGTGTCCAGCCGTTTGTCCTAAGCTGTCTTCATAAAGATAAAATACCAATTCGGGATTTGCATCTCCCATTTTGATAGTTCCAATCCACGAACTTGGTAAAGATATTTTATCATTCTTTTTTTGACATCCAGCTATGGATATCGATAGCATACATAAAATTAGAATCTTAAGTTTCATGATGACAGTGTTTTTTAAGCATGACGATTCTAATTACTAATTGTTACTTGATGTACAAATTTAATTTGTTTTAAGTGTCTCAGCTTCGTTTAAGGTTCTGCAATTTCAACTTTATTTGTATTTAAATTGTACTTAAAATATTTTCCATTAGCTGTAGATAACACCATAAATTCTTTCATTTCACATAGTTCTGCATACAATCTAAAAGTACAAATATCAGTTGCTGTTATGTATGGAGTTCCTTTTAGATGAGAATGTATTGCGGATAAAACAATTTCGCCATTTGGTCCTTTAGACTGGGCAGGGATTAATCTGGAATGAAATTTTTTCCAATCCTTTATATTTCCCTTCATACCTGTGGTAAACAAATAATCATTACCAAAAGGTATAACTCCAGATTCTGTAGTTCCCATAATAATGTATAAACGATACTCTTCTTTATCTTTTATAAAAACTAAATTAGGATTAAAACCGTTTGGAAAACCGATTTTGTATTTCGGATCGGATAACTGATTTACAATTTTGATTTTAATATCCAGTAACTCTTTTTCTATTTTAGATAGATCGGATTTTTTAATTATTGACTCAAACGGCTTAGAAAGGTCAGATGTAGTAAAACAATATTTAGCTATTCTATTCTTTTGAGTTTTATCAATAAAAGATGCATATATAGTGTCATTTGAATGATATATAATATAACCTCCATAATTCTTTTTAAGCTTACGATTTGACATTAATAAATCGGTCGAATTCCAAGCAACTTTTTCATAACTGTACAATAAATTAGCCTCTTCGATAATTGAATCTAATTTTACTTGTAATGTATCCTTTTGCGAGTAGGTTAGGGCCGTTATTAGTACTGTGATTAATACAATTAATATTTTTCTCATTTTATTTTGATGTTTGATAAAGTAATGATATGTATTTAAAATCCGTTGAATAGCATAATCATTCACCAATTGTTATGTAACGTATATTAGATTTAGTTTTCAATTTTCAAATGTTGGATCAGGCCAGTCTAAAGTATTCCAATTATTGTTGTTCAACATATTCATTGCTGCTCCAAATACCTCGAGATAATTATCACGGTTTTTGGATACCATATCTGAAAATTCGTTATCCGGGTTATTCAATTCATTGATGGCGTATTGAAGATTAGTTTTAGCTTTTGTTGTATCTCCTTCATTATATAATATCCAAGCATAATTATAATAATCTTCAGGATGATTGGATTCTGGATTCAACAGATCAATATATGAGGTTTGAAATAATGTACTTTCTTTAGTAAGAAAGGATAAGGTGAAAAGTAAAATAATTATTCCTAATACTATTTTACTAGTAGAAAACACGGCTTTTTTCTTTAGTATTATAAATAAAGAGCCAGCAATTGTTAAAAAAGCCGCAATGATTAGTTCTTTAGAACCTGGCCAAAACAAAGTTTTAAAACAATAGGTTAAACTACAAAATCCAATAGTTACAAATAGAATTGATTCGGGTATTTTAATTTTTTTGGTAATTGAGTAAATTAAAATACCAATCGAAACCAGTAACAAAATCTGACTTCCTATGATTGTCATTTGATTACCAAAAGGCCAGCGCATTAGTTTGAATAGGATTCCAAAAATTAACGGAATAGAAATGAGCATCATTGCCGACTCTATTCGATGCTTCTTCTTTATCAAAGCTACAAGGCTGTAGATCGGAATCAACATAGCCATTAATAATACACCTAGTATTAGGAATTCATTACCTCCTCTATAAGGAATTAATGTTTTTGATACTAGGCCTAAAAGAGCTAAGGCAAAAGAAAAGAGTAGAATGTATTTAAGTATTTTCATTTATTTTGAGCGTTATAATTAAACATAACCTTTTGATCTGGTACTAAATTACTTTTATTCAGAATTCCGTGATAACTTGCCTGATCAGCAGAGATATTGAGCTTAATTGAATCTTCAATAATTAAGGGAGAATCCAATGGTATTTTTTCTATGCCTTTATTGGGAATTCGTAAGTATCCAGCCGTTTGTCCTAAGCTTTCTTCATAAAGATAAAATACCAATTCGGGATTTGCATCTCTCATTTATATAGTTCCAATCCACAACTAGGTAAAGATATTTTATCATTCTCTTTTTGACATCCAGCTATGGATATCGATAGCATACATAAGATTAGAATCTTACATCTCATGATAATCAGTATTATGGATAAGACGATTCTAAACAAAAATATTACTGATCCCTCTATTTACAGTAAACCGCTCAACCTTTGGGTGATGAGATGGTGTGATTCTTTCATGATACGGTCAATGAGTTCTTTACAAGTTGGTATATCGTGGATCAATCCTACAACCATTCCACAAGACCAGGCTCCAACCTCCATGTCACCTTCCATCATAATTTTAGGATATACCCCTGCAACTTCTTCGATAATATCTTCAAATCGAATATCTTTTCCCAGTTTTTTTTCCTTTTCCAGTAAACGCTGTACTGCGGTATTATTCATAACACGTTCTGTGTTTCTTAGAGGTCTCATCACTAATCGCGTATCTAATTCGGTAGCATCCAGAATCGCTTGTTTTACATTCTCATGCACCGGGGCTTCTTTAGTCGCTATAAATCGGGTTCCCATATTGATGCCTTCTGCTCCCATTGCTAGTGATGCAACTAATGAACGGGCATCTGCCATTCCGCCGGAGGCTAAAAAAGGAATTTCCAATTCGTCGTGTGCACGTGGTAGCAATATCATATTAGGGATATCATCTTCTCCCGGATGACCCCCGCATTCGAAACCGTCTACAGAAACCGCATCACAACCAATGGATTGTGCTTTTAACGCGTGTCTTACCGAAGTGCATTTATGAATTACCTTAATTCCTGCATCTTTTAGATATGGCAAAACAGCTTCGGGATTACGTCCTGCAGTCTCAACAACTTTTACGCCACCTTCAATAATCGCTTTGACATAACCCGGATAGTCAGGAGCGTTAACGGTGGGCAGGAAAGTAATATTTACAGCAAAAGGCTTTTCTGTTAGGTCTTTACATTTGGCGATTTCATTAGCCAAATCGGCTGGTGTTTTTTGTGTTAAGCCCGTAATTGTTCCTATACCACCTGCATTAGAAACGGCAGCTGCCAGTTCTGCAAAGCCTACATAGTGCATTCCACCTTGCATAATAGGGTGCTCAATACCAAAAAGTTCAGTTATCTTAGTTTTCATTATATATTTTTAGCGTTACGATTTATCGGATTATTTCTCGACTAAAGAAACGCATAATTCCCTAATCAAAAAGCATAATGTATAGCGATTTATTCACAAAGTGCTGTTGTATCTCTATTTTAGGTTAGATCACCCTTTAGAATATTATATACCAATTCTTTTGACATAGGTTTGCCAGCAGTCTTATTTCTAACGGTTTCAAAAGAAAACCTAAAGTCGCATCCGTTTTTAAATTCACTACATCCATAAGCCGTTTTTCCTTTTAGAATATATCCTGTTTTACATTTTGGACAAGGCATCTTTTCAGAAGTGCTTTTTGGTTTTAAATTTTCTTTTTGTTTTTTTTCTTCAAGAACCAATGAATAGTGTTCATCAAAACGTAATAATCCTTCTACAGTGCCATTTTCTGATGTAAAGCCTTTTAGATTTACAGTACAGCCTTTTTTTAATAGTCGTATATATTGCTTTTCGGATATTTTTTTACCCAGATAGCTAAAAGGTAAATTAAAATCACAACCTTCTTTATAAGCACTACATCCATAAGCAGATTTTCCTTTTAATAACATTCCCTGACCACATTTCGGACACTTTTCTGAAGTAATTGCGGTAGTTTGTTTTACTTTTTTTTGAGTATGCTTTTTTGTTTTTTGATCTATTGTATGCGATATATTAGCTCTTGTTTTTTCAGTTCTCACCTCATACACCAGCTGATCTACCATTTTTTTCATGTTCTTTATAAATGCACCGGCGTGAAAAGTGCCTTTTTCTATTTCTTTAAGTTGCTTTTCCCACCTTCCGGTTAATTCGGCAGAAATAAGGAGTTTGTTCTGGATCGTATCAATGAGTTGTACGCCTGTAGTGGTTGGTAAAATTTGCTTTTTATTACGTTCTATATATTTTCGTTTAAAAAGTGTTTCTATAATATTAGCACGGGTAGAAGGTCGTCCAATACCATTTTCTTTCATAAGCTCTCGCATTTCATCATCATCCACTTGTTTGCCAGCAGTTTCCATGGCTCTTAGCAAAGTTGCTTCGGTAAATTGTTTGGGTGGTTTGGTTTCTTTTTCCAAGAAAGAAGGTTCGTGTGGACCTTTTTCACCCTTTACAAAATCAGGTAGGATACCAGTTTCTTTTTTAGTGGGAGTATCCGGATTTTCGAAAACAACCCGCCACCCTTTTTCCAGAATGACTTTACCGGTGGTTTTGAATGGAACTTTTGCCGCTTCACCAATCACAGTGGTATTCGCTACTTTACAATCATCATAGAACACAGCTATAAAACGTTTCACAATAATATCATAGACTTGCTTCTGATTGTATTGTAGGTTTATCTGTTCACCTGTTGGAATAATAGCGTGGTGATCCGTTACTTTTTTGTCATTAAATACTTTGACAGATTTTTTAATCTTTTTACCTAATAGTTGTTGCGTTAGGGCATTGTAATTGGTTAATTTCTGAAGTATTCCCGGAACTTTTGGATACACATCATTTGGTAAAAAAGTAGTATCAACTCTGGGATAGGTTACTACTTTTTGCTCGTATAACTTCTGAACAATTTTTAAGGTTTCGTCTGCAGAAAACCCGAATTTGTTATTACAATATACTTGCAATCCGGTAAGATCAAATAATTTAGGCGCATATTCTTTACCATCTTTTTTGGTAATAGAAATTATTTCAAAATCACTTTCTTTTACTTTATTGGCTAACAACTCACCATCTTTTTTTTTGTAAAACCGTCCGTCTTCATAGCTAAACAGTGTATCTCTATATAAGGTTTGTAACTCCCAATAGGGTTGTGGTGTGAAATTTTGGATTTCCTTGTATCGATGAACTACCATCGCCAGTGTAGGTGTTTGTACTCTTCCTATCGATAATACTTGTTTATAACCGCCGTGTTTTACCGTATACAATCTGGTGGCATTCATTCCGAGTAACCAATCACCAATCGCTCTAGAATACCCTGCATAATAGAGATTGTCGTATTGTTCTGATGATTTTAGATTATTAAAACCTTCTTTTATAGCCTCGGTTGTTAATGAAGAAATCCATAAACGCTGTACTTTTCCTGTATAACCTGCTTGATTAATCACCCATCGTTGTATCAATTCTCCTTCTTGTCCGGCATCCCCGCAATTGATTATCAAACTGGCTTTTTCAAAGAGTGATTTTACGATATTAAATTGCTTTTGGATTCCCTGGTTATCCACAACCTTAGTCTTGAACTTTTCAGGAAGCATTGGCAGATTATTCAGATCCCAACTTTTCCAGTATGGTTTATAATCATTGGGTTCAAACAAGGTACATAAATGTCCAAAGGTGTAAGTAACCGCATACCCGTTTCCTTCATAATAGCCATCACGTTTTGTATTCGCTCCCAAAACGGTAGCGATTTCTCGTGCAACACTCGGTTTTTCGGCTATACAAACCTTCATGGAATTATTGGGTATTTAAAATAAATCTAATGCTATAGGAAATTTCCATTTTTTCTATTTTTCATAAAGAATATGGTTTAAAATATAAAGCTAATCAGTTATTCCTTTAATTAATTTCTAATGTCCACTGCAAACTGCCTACTGCGCAGTAGGCAGTTTGCAGTCGTTTGTTTAAAAATTTAGCGAGTCGAAAATTACGGATTTTTATATAGAAATGATAGTAATCTTTTGATGTGTATATCACGTTTTAGTTTGCCAGAATCACGATTTTGATAGGAAACAAGCTATATATCGGTCAAATTTGTCTAAAACCTTTACCGATATGAATACACCAGGATTTAACAGAAGAAAATTTTTACAAGTAGGAGGAACCTTTGCTGCGGTGAGTATTGCAACACCGTTAGCGTTTGGTGCATCCGTATTTACAGATGGAGGGGATCGACCAAAAGATACCGAGGAGAATTTAAGATTATTCTCTAATGAGAATCCATATGGTCCGTCACAGAAAGTTTTGGATGCCGTTTCTAAACATAATAACAGAATTAATAGATATGCATCTTTTCATACTCATGACACAGATAAGCTAAAGAAAACTATAGCACAACAGCAAGGTATTGAAGAGAATCAGGTGATTTTAGGTCATGGCTCTTTCGAAATATTGTGCATGCTTACCAGGGCTTTTGGACAAGAACAAAACAGTATCATTGTACCTGCGACTACATTTAATGTTACCGCAGCTTTTGCGGATAGAATTTTTGACCACAAAACGCTTAGAATACCGCTTACCAAAGAAATGGATATCGACCTGAAAGCTACCATATCGGCTGTAACCAAGGATACGAAGCTAGTATATATCTGTAACCCTAATAATCCTACCGGAAAAGCATTATCAGCTGCTGATTTAACTTCTTTTTGCAAAAATGTTTCTTCACAGACCTGTACGGTTGCTATTGATGAAGCATATATAGAGCTAATGAATCCTTCAAAAAGACCAGATACGATTCAGTTGTTACGAGAAAAGTATAATGTATTAATTATAAGAACTTTTTCTAAAGCCTATGGTTTAGCTGGTTTGAGGGTTGGATATGCCGTGGGGTTGTCACAAACAATAGCAAAGCTTCATCACGAATTTTATAGTTTTGGCGGATTAATCAGTAATCCCGGAGTAGTTGCTGCCATGACCGCTTTGGAAGACAATAAATATGTGGATGTTTATCGAAAGAGGAATGCCGAAGTCAGGTCGTTTGTGGAAAATAACTTACGTAAAATGGGAATAAAGTATTTGGAAAGCAATACCAATTTTATACTAATGGATGTAAAAGATAGCAAACGTTTTAGATCCGAATTAAAACCATTTGGGATGGCTATTGTTCCTGGTGGAGGAAAACAGTATCCTACTTGGGTTCGGATTAGTATTGGTACGTTGTCACAAATAAAAGTTTTCTTAAAAGCTGTTGAAGGAATGGAATGGTTGAAAGTATAAAATAGCTTAAATGAGTTCAAAATAATCATAGTGTAAAAAAAGAGTTTGAAATCTGAAAGAGTTGCAATTTTCAGGATAGAAACACCGGTTTTTCTGTCAAATTACTACCGAGTTTTTAAAGATTAACAAGTACATTTGTTGAAAATTGTTTTTTAATGGCAGGAAATACATTTGGAAACCTATTTAAGGTAACCACTTTTGGAGAATCACACGGAGTTGCAATTGGTGGAATCATTGATGGATGTCCATCTGGAGTGCAATTAGATCTTGAAGCCATACAGGGCGAATTAGATCGTCGTAAACCGGGACAATCAGCTATCGTTACGCAGCGTAAAGAACCAGATACCGTAGAATTCTATTCAGGAATTTTTGAAGGTGTAACTACAGGAACTCCTATTGGGTTTGTGATTAAAAATGCCAATCAGAAATCAAAAGATTATTCACATATAAAAGATTCGTACCGACCTTCTCATGCTGATTATACGTATGATCAAAAGTATGGTGTAAGAGATTATCGCGGTGGTGGTCGTTCTTCTGCCAGAGAAACAGCCAGTAGAGTAGTAGCCGGAGCTATTGCTAAGCAAGTACTTTCTGGGATTACTTTTAATGCATATGTAAGCGGAGTTGGAGCGATTAAATTAAATAAACCGCACACCGAACTTGATTTTTCGTTGACCGAAAGTAATATTGTCCGTTGTCCTGACCCCGAGAAAGCTGAGGAAATGGAACAGTATATCAAGCAAATCCGTAAAGAAGGAGATACCGTAGGTGGATTGGTAAGTTGTGCAATTTCTGGCGTACCTGTTGGATTAGGAGAACCTGTGTTTGATAAACTACACGCAGAATTGGGGAAAGCTATGCTATCTATAAATGCCGTTAAAGGATTCGAATATGGTAGTGGTTTTGCCGGTGCTGAATTAAAGGGAAGTCAACATAATGATTTATTCAATGCTGACGGAACAACCAAAACCAATTTATCAGGAGGGATACAAGGTGGAATCTCTAACGGAATGGATATTTACTTTAATGTGGCTTTTAAACCTGTAGCTACTATTATGCAAGATCAGGAAACCATTGACAAAGAAGGAAATATTGTCAATATGCAAGGTAAAGGTAGACATGATCCTTGTGTAGTACCAAGAGCCGTGCCCATAGTCGAAGCAATGGCAGCATTGGTTCTAGTGGACTATTGGTTAATGAATCGTACGATTAAGAAGTAGGTTTATGTCCAAGAATCTTTTTACAAAAGTGTTTTTTTCAATACTGTTGTGTCTTTTTTTTATTAATGTTCAGTCCCAGTCTTTAGGAAGAGAAAAGTACAAAGAACTTACAAATAATGATTTCGTAGAACAGATTGATTTGGTTTCAAAACCTTTTGAAATTGGGTCTGGCAAATTAATTTCTCCTTTAAGAATCATACCAGTTAATAATTATTTAGTAATTCATGATTTAGAATCGAAGAAGCACTTACATGTTATTGATATTGCACAAAAGAAATATATGGGTTCATATATTGATATAGGTAGTGGATCAAATGAAATGTCTAATATTAGTGTTTTAGAGGAAAGCGGAAAAGATTCTTTTATAATATGGGATGGTTACAATAAGAAGTATCTCTATTCTAAAATAGAATATTTACTAAATTCTGCAACTAATTTTGTAAGTGGTACGCTAGATGAAAAGGGATATTTTTATTTTCTGAACTATTATGAAGAAGTGAATAAACTTTGGTATGCAGGACATTTTAATGAGGGTTACCGTTTATATCAAAAGGACATAAAATCAGGAAAAGTAAAAAAATACGGAAAATTATTAAGTGCTGCAAAAGGTAAATTGAATACAATTGAGGTTAAGAATCATTTATCAGCGGCTAAAATTGAAAAAGGTAATAATCATATTGTGTTTGCGTATGAAACAGTTCCCTTGCTAGAGGTTTTTGACCAGAATACTAAAGAATTTATTTCTGTTTTTATACCTCACAGCGAACCACCTATTTATTATGCGGTTCAAGAACAACAAAAAGTGGAAATTGGGAGTACCAACGGTTCTTTATATGAGTTTTTAGATGTTAAACTAACAGATAAATATATTTACGCAGTTTATAGAGGAGAGGAATTTACTAATACAGATCCAATAAAAAGTGTTGTTTATGTCTTTGATTACAACTTAAAACCTATCAAGTTGTATTACCTGGATAAAGAGGTGACATCCATAGCGGTATATAATGATGAAATTATGTATGGTTTAAATATAGCTCCATTAATTCCTGGACAAAAAGGTAAGTTATTAAAATATGATTTAAGGAAATAGTTGGACTATTGGTTAATGAATCGCACGATTAAGAAGTAGGTTAGTTTTTGAGTTTGTGAGCCTTTGAGTAGTTGAGTCTCTGAGTGATTTTGTCATTCCGGCGTCCGCGTGTCGCTGAAGCTTTAGCGGAGGCACAAGGCTTGAATCTATTTTCATTTTGAAAATTTACAGTAATTGAGATTACACAATTATGTAATATGAGAAGAAAAGTAACTAAATTGAAAGTCCCAGTTTATGGATTATAGCCTATGGTGGAATGATATTCTGTTAACGCATTTATTCTAAAATACAAAAAACTAAGACATTCACACTTCTAACTTCGTAAATCGTAATTTATAAGGTATTTTTTTGTTTTTAATTTATATCTTCGACTTTTTGTATTCAAAAAATTAGATAATTCACATGAAGAAACTTGCATTGCATTGGCAGATAATGATCGGAATGATCGCTGGGATATTATTCGGATTTTTAATGACTCAGTTATCTTGGGGAAAAGGATTTACAGGAGATTGGATTGCTCCACTAGGTACCATTTTTGTAAATCTTCTAAAGTTAATTGCTGTTCCTTTAATTCTTGCTTCTTTAATCAAAGGAATTTCTGATTTAAAGGATATTTCAAAATTTAAAACAATAGGAGGGAGAACGATTATAATTTATGTAATCACTACAGTTATTGCCATTACTATTGGATTGTTATTGGTTAATGTAATGAAACCAGGAAATGGTATTACCCCCGAAACTATAGAGAAGTTAACTACAGAGTATGCAGGCAGTGCTAAGATATCAGAACGCATAGCCGAAGCTGGTAGACAAAAAGAAAGCGGGCCATTACAATTTGTGGTGGATATGGTGCCACAGAACGCCATAAAAGCAATGAGTGATAACAAAATGATGCTACAAGTAATATTCTTCGCTATTTTCTTAGGTATTAGTATGTTATTGATTAAAGAAGAACAATCGGATCCTTTGAAAAAGTTCTTCGATAGTTTAAATGAAGTAGTTCTAAAGATGGTAGATTTGATTATGCTTTCTGCACCATATGCAGTATTTGCATTATTAGCAAATGTTGTTGTGACATCTGATGATCCAGATATATTATTGGCATTATTGCGATATGCTGGAGTTGTGATATTTGGTTTAGCACTTATGATAGTGTTTTACTGTATTTTGGTTTCTGTAATTACTAAAAAATCTCCGCTTTGGTTCTTAAAACAAATTAGTCCAGCGCAACTATTAGCGTTTTCTACCAGCTCTAGTGCTGCGACATTACCTGTTACTATGGAAAGAGTAGAGGAGCATATCGGAGTAGACAAAGAAGTATCAAGTTTTGTATTACCAGTTGGTGCGACCATAAATATGGATGGTACTAGTCTATATCAAGCCGTAGCTTCCGTATTTATTATGCAAGTATTATGGCCAGAAGGACTTACATTTAGTAACCAAATCACGATCGTTTTGACAGCACTTTTAGCATCTATAGGTTCTGCTGCGGTTCCTGGAGCAGGAATGGTAATGTTAGTAATCGTTTTAGAAGCGATTGGTTTTCCTTCAGACAAACTTCCTATTGGATTAGCATTAATTTTCGCAGTAGATCGTCCGTTAGACATGTTACGAACAACGATCAACGTTACAGGAGATGCTACTGTGTCTATGATTGTTGCTAAGTCTGTAGGTAAATTAGGAGATCCAAAAGTAAAAGAATGGGACGACCATTATCAAGGCTAGTGTAGCTTTTTCAAAATATTTTGTTATTATTTTTCTAAAATTCAATGCTTTTTACATAAGATATAACTAGGGTTTTTACCTTTAGTGCGAATTGATTAATCAAGCTCGACATGAAGGAAAACATACCCATAGATGAATCATTACAGAAACTATATAGTCCGTCTGATTTTAGGCAAATTGGTCATCAGTTGATTGACATGCTTGCGGATCATCTGGATAAGGTACAATCACAAAAAGAACTTCCTGTTCTCAGCTATAAAGATCCCGAAGAAGAATTGGCCTATTGGAAAGAGGATATATCTTCTGATACTAATATGCTGGATTTTTATGAAAAGATTCTAGAACGATCTATTCATGTACATCATCCAAGATATATGGGGCATCAGGTAGCAGTACCTTCGGTGATTAGTAGCCTTTCTGGATTAGTCACAGATTTACTAAGTAATGGTACCGGAGTCTATGAAATGGGAATGGCCTCTAATGCCTTAGAAAGAATTGTTACAGACCTTGTTGCAAAAAAAATTGGATACGGATCAAATTCAGCCGGTTTCCTTACTTCCGGAGGTACTTTAGCGAATTTAACAGCATTACTAGCAGCTAGACAAGCCAAAGCTCCCGGTTCGGTTTGGGAAGATGGTCACAATGAAAAATTAGCAGTTTTAGTTTCTGAGGAAGCGCATTACTGTATAGATCGAGCTGCTAGAATATTGGGGTTTGGAGCAGAAGGGATTATAAAAGTTTCTACAAACAAAATGTACCAGATAAACACCTCTTTACTTGATCAATCTTTACAAGAAGCAAAAAGCAAAGGATTGACTGTTATTGCTGTTATTGGTTGTGCTTCTTCCACATCTACAGGTTCTTACGATGATTTAGAAACTCTGGCAACCTTTGCTAAACATCATAATCTCTGGTTTCACGTAGATGGCGCTCATGGAGCCGGGGTAGTCTTTTCTGAAAAATATAAGTATCTGGCTAAGGGAATTGACCAAGCAGATTCTGTAGTACTAGATTTTCATAAAATGCTATTGACACCATCTTTAAACACAGCTTTGGTTTTTAAAGAGGCTACAGAATCTTATAAAACCTTTGAACAAAAGGCTCAGTATCTATGGGATTCTCAGCAATCCAAAGAATGGTATAACTCAGGAAAAAGAACGTTCGAATGTACTAAATTAATGATGTCGCTTAAGGTATATTCGATTCTCAGAATGCACGGAGAAGATATCTTTGAGAAAAATATTGATCGATTATATGATCTAGGAAAGGTATTTGCCCAAATGATAAAAGATCGAGATGGCTTTGAGTTACTAATAGAACCTGAAGCTAATATTGTGAATTTTAGATATACAAACACCGTTTTAGAAGACTTAAATGCTTTTAATTCTGAAATTAGGGAACGATTGATCTTATCAGGAAAATTTTATATCGTACAAACTATGATTGGGGATCAGCGATATCTGAGAACATCCTTAATGAATCCACTAACAGAAAAAGAAGATTTTATGGCATTGTTAGATGAGATAGAAATCATTGCAAGCTCTTTGTAATAAAGCTGATATTAGCTAATTTTTTGATAGTATAATAAAATCTTTACATTATAACTAACGTTATATAGCGCAACGGATGTTGATGAACTTCATCTATAAATATATTTAGGAACCAACACACAGAAAAAATGAAACGTTTGTATATCTTACTACTTTCTCTTTTAATAATAAGTTGCAGTAATGACGATGACAGCACTAACAATAGCTTAGTCGATTTACAAGGGGAATGGAATTTGGTGAACATCATCGGTGGATTTGAAGGAATCGATCAGGATTTTGAAAGAGGAACTATTATTTGGGATTTCAATGAAACTGATGGAACGATAACGGTTACCAACAACAGTACAATAACTGATGTTTATAACGGTTTGCCTTCCGGTACTTATGACTATTCGGTGATGGATTCTGGTGGCTCAGATGAACTTATTGTCAATGATATCAATCTAGGTACCTTTACTGTTACTTCTATAAACCTGACTATCATTCCACAATTTAGAGATGGATTCGAAATTCGATTTGATCGATAGGAGACCGCAGCGTTATTTCTTTTTTAATACGCAACCAAAAGAAAAATATATCATCTATTAAGTAAATTAACTAAAACACGGTGATTTATGAAACGTTTTTGTGTCCTATTACTTTCCATCATATTGATTAGCTGTAGTAATGATGATGACAATTCAACACCCACGCTTCAGGGAGAATGGAATCTAGTGAATGTGTCAGGTGGATTTATAGGGTTGGATGCGGATATTGCCAAAGGAGTCATAGTTTGGGATTTTAATACGACTACCGGTATGGTCACCATAGTTAATAATAGTACTGATACTGATATAAATACGATATTACCTTCCGGAACATATTCATACAGTGTTTCTGCACCCGCAGATGCTGATACACTTGTGGTGAATGATGTGAATTATGGAAGAATCAATTTAGAAAATATGGTCTTTACCGTAACAGAATCTTTTGATGATGGGTTTATCTTTCGTTTTGAACGATAGATAATACTGGTATCGTACAATGATATGAAAATATCGGAAGCATTATAAAAAACAAAAGGGTTAGAGATTACCCTTTTTTTTATGATTATAAGTAAAGTTTTAGTCTTTGTTGATTTTCTGTTATATTTCATAAGTGTTTGATAAATAGTGAATTGAGTGTTTTTCGATATGTCGGAATAACCAAATAGGGGGAAAACCCCTATAGGATTCTTAGCTAAAGTCCCCTTATTTTGTGTGATAGATAACTATACTTTTGAACCACACTTATTAATAAACCTTAATACACTCATTATGAAACGGCTTTTTCTACCCATAGCTTTAATCTCATTTGCAGTAATATGTTTGAGTATTGTACACATAGATAATGTAAATCAGCTTGATAAAGAATACAATCAGTTAAGAGAGAAGCATCAAATTGAAAAAACAACCGATGCCAAAATCACCACTGTCGAGAAATTCGATACAAAGTGAAGAGCAGATCAAGATACGTTACCGTCCAATCAGGAAAAGGAAGTAATTTCTTCTGATTCGGAAAAATAAAGGGAAAACAAAAAAAGTAACGGATCACTCCAAGACTGTCTTATCCATTATGATAAGACAGTTTTTTGTTATATACGAATATAGAACTACAGTTTTTGGTGTTTCAGCTACCATAAACGATGTTATGAGACCATTATTAATTATGGACTCAACGAATTCTAATTAAACCCCAACGAATTCTAAAACACCTACCATAGTAGTGACTAATCATGATTACTTTTAAACCGTAATTAAAGGATGGTCTTTTTTTGCTCACCAAATCATTGAAACCCAAAATAAGGATGAAAAAGCTTTTAATACCATTTATACTAATTTGCTTTGCAGTAGCATGTTTAGGTTTTGTTCATATAGATAATATGAATAAAGCTGAATTGAATAGGGTAACATCAAAGGGGGGAAGTTTTGATTTTAATTCATAGTGCTATTGCAAAAGTAAATGGTATGTCATTGGTCAATAAAGAGTGCTTTTAGCTCTTGAGTTGGAATCATACAACTCTCTTTTTTGCCAAACCATTTATATCTGTTTTTCGAAATAATATCGTAAACACAATCTCTTAAGAATTTTGGGAGGATCAGAAAAACAGAAAGTAACGGATAACCACCAGACAGCTGCTTTGCTATATGCAAGGCAGCTGTTGATTTATGATAGTATGCCATGGATGGTTCGATAAGGAGGATCGTATCCAATTTAGAAATATCAATACCTCTTTCTTCGGCTAATTGTCGACCTATTTCGCTTTGTAAGGAAGCATATCTAAACACATCGTTTTTGTCACGTTTAATGATAAAATTAACAGCTCCGTTACAGAGATTACATACTCCATCAAACAGAATAACTTTTTTCCCTTCAAGATTCATAATGCAAAGATAAGTACGAATTACGAATTCTGCATATGGATTATCATTTCATTAAGATTGGTATTATTTTATAACAATCGAATCAATCACCTGTCTGGTAGTAATCTGTAGGTTTTTAGGTAACAAATTATCTTTAGGTAATACGGCGAGATATCTATCATTGTTAGAATCAAAAACTTGTTTAAATGTGGGATGTTCTAACTGTAGCATATCACATATTTCTGTTATGAGATCCAAATGATAAATAAGATCCGTGCTACCCAAATGAAAAATACCTTTTTTTCCTCGATTGATGATATAATGTAATTGCTGAGTAAGTTTCGAAATAGATGTGGCATTGATAATTACATTCGGAAAAACTTCTATCGGAGCCTTAAGATCGTGTAAGGTTTTAAGTTCTTGTACTCGTGGAGTGCTGGCCCCAAAAATCATCGGAATTCTAGCTATTACATATTTATGGGTTGGTAAGCGCATTAATGCGTTTTCGATTTTGATTTTCAACCTACCATAAACACTATTACTTAAGGTTTTATCATATTCATAGGATGGGTAATTACTAAAAGTATCAAAAACATTAGCACTAGATAGAAATATCAGTTTAGAAGTATTCTTTTTTAACCAGTTGATGATCCGCTGGTGCGCATCTAATTGAGCATTAAAATTACCTCTGATCGCAGAAACGATTATAGTGGGCTTTAGATTGTCTAATAATATAGAGATATCTTCCAGTTCCATATCATACTGAAAGAATTTCTGATTTTTCTCATAAAAAGGGTTATCCGTATGATAGGTACCATAGGTATCAAAATAGGAGTTAAGCTCTTTATAAAGAGCGTTTCCTATAAAACCACTGGCTCCTATGATAAGAATCTTTTTCAATACTCTTGTATGCTAAAAAAAGTTAAGTTTCTAAGATCACTAAATTCTGTAATCCTGAAACTTAACTTAAGCTTTATTATTGTTATAAAATAATTATCCTTTATAAAAAGGTAATTTTACTACCGTTGCCGGAATCGCTTTTTTACGTACCTGGATATTAATTTTACTACCTGGTGTAGCAAAAACTTTAGGTACATAACCTAAACCAATTCCTTTTCCCAGAGATGGTGACATGGTACCAGACGTTACAATTCCTATTTTTTGACCATTGCCATCTACGATATCATAATCATGTCTGGGGATTCCTCTTTCATCTAATTCAAAGCCTACAAGTTTTCTTTCAGCTCCGTGTTCTTTCTCTTTTGCTAATGCATCAGAATTTATAAATTCTTTGGTAAATTTAGTAATCCACCCTAATCCTGCTTCGATCGGAGAGGTTTTATCATTAATATCGTTTCCATAAAGACAATATCCCATTTCCAAACGCAAAGTATCTCTTGCTGCCAAACCAATAGGTTTGATTCCAAAGTCCGCACCTGCTTCTAATACTTTATTCCAAATTTGTTGTACTTCAGAATTTTTACAATAAATCTCAAAACCACCGCTACCAGTATATCCGGTCGCCGAAATAATTACGTGTTCGATACCTGCAAAATCTGCTACTTCAAAGGTGTAAAACTTCATCGCTTCCAGGTCTACAGAGGTTAAAGATTGCATTGCCGATGCAGCTTTTGGTCCCTGAATCGCTAATAATGAATACTCTTCAGACAGGTCACGCATATCGGCATTCATCGTATTATGACTTTTAATCCAATCCCAATCTTTCTGAATATTAGAAGCGTTTACCACTAATAAATACTTTTCGTCTGCTATTTTATAAACAATCAGATCATCTACAATACCTCCTTTATCATTAGGTAAGCAACTATATTGGGCTTTTCCATCTATAAGCTTGGATGCATCATTAGAAGTCACCTTTTGAATCAAATCCAAAGCATTAGGCCCTGTGATTAAGAACTCACCCATATGGGATACATCAAAAACACCCACACCATTTCTAACGGTCTCGTGTTCTATATTAACCCCTTCGTATGATACCGGCATATTATATCCGGCAAACGGAACTATTTTGGCACCTAATGCAGTATGAGTTTCTGTTAATGCAGTGTTTTTCATAATCGTTCGATTTGTAGAATTAAGAATCAAATGGACGCCGAAAGTAAAAAACTTTGTGCTGGTAAACAATGCTTTTATATGATAAATTGTTAACTTTTTGCTAATCCTAAAGCGGATTATTACGGATATGATAATCCCAAATACGAGTTTCAGTGTTTTTTTATAACTTTATCAAGTATCGTAATTAATTAAATAATTATGCCCGCAGGTTATTCTGGAACTCCACTTGCTAAAAAACTTGGATTAAAGGAAGGAGCAACAGCTTTATTTTATAATCTTCCGGATCACTATTGGAATCTTTTTTCTGAGATACCTAAAAATATTACAAAGCTTTACGAAGTTGGATCAACAGAGGCAGATTTTATTCATATGTTTTGCACCAGCAGTGAGGAGTTAAAAAAAGTTGCTCCGCTACATAAAAATGCATTAAAAAAAACAGGAATGTTATGGGTGAGTTGGCCTAAAGGAAGTTCTAAAATACCTACAGACCTTAAAAGAGAGCTTATAAGAGAATATGTATTAGAGATAGGATTAGTTGATATTAAAGTTGCTGCGGTTGACGAAGACTGGAGTGGTTTAAAGTTTGTATATCGGGTATCAGATAGAACATAACTTCCATAATTTACAGTTTATAGATTGAAGCAACCTAACACCATATGTTGCATCTACATCATAAACCTTATTGTTATGAAAAAATTAGCTTTACTTTTTTTAATTCCGCTTTTGTGTGTATCCGCCTGTAGCAATGATGATGATACCATCAGTAATCCTGATTTATTGGGAAAATGGAGATTGGTGGCGCAATTAGTGGATCCAGGTGACGGAAGTGGGACTTTTGAATCTGTAAATAGTGATTTAGAGTTAGCGTTTTTAGCAGCGGGAGTACTTCAGGTTTCTAACGGAAATTTATGTTCATTGGCGTTGGATACAGAAGGAAATAGTACAGAAAGTTATTCTGTAGATGAGAATACGATCAGCGTCGCGTGTACTAATCCAGTAACTATTAGTTTTGAAATCAAAGAAGGAAGCTTATTTCTTTACTATGCTTGTATAGAAGGATGCGCACAGAGATATCAGAAACTTCCTTAAAACGTTTACAAAACAATTTAATTGAAACTAATCATAACAAACAGCAAATCCCGTCCTAAAAATAGAACAGGATTTGCAAAATAACCCCCATCAATTAAGGTAACTAAACTTAATGATTTCTAAATGATTACTGCATCAGCTTTTTAGATAACTCCTGCAATTCTGCTGACTTAGCCGTCATGTAATCACTTAGCTTTTTTACATCATCACCAGAAAGGTTCCCCATTACCTCCTGAGCTTTGGTACCTAATTCTTGGCCTTTTTGACCTAAGGAAGCAAAAGCAGTCATATCCTTACTTTCTACTACTTTCTTATATTCTTCTATATAAGCTTCATAAGAATTAACATATTCCTGCACTTTTTCGTCGCTAAAACTAGGTACTCCATCTGATGCTGCGGTTTCAGTTTTGTTATCATTGCTTTTTTCTTCTGATGTTTCAGTTTTCTCAACTTCTTCAGTTTTGTTAGCACTATCAGAAGTTTCAGATTTAGTTTCGTTTTTACAAGAAGCTGTAAAAAGAACAGCAATAATTAATACGAAGTTTAAAATGGTTTTTTTCATGATTTTTATATAAGTGTTAATGAATTGGTTTGTTATGATTAACACTACAAATGTATGCTGAACAGCATTGTTACCAAACACTTTTTTCAGTGAAAAAAACACCCTGAAAACAGGGTGCTCTTGGATTCTAAAATATTAAATAGCTATATACGACCTAGCTATTTTTAATATACTACAATTAATTGTTTAGATTTGTTATTTAATCAGTGCTTTGAGTAGTTTGTCGATTTATAGGAAAAATTTAAGATATTCACTACTCCATTAGACTACGAATTATGATATTTTTGCCCCATGCAATATCTAAAAGACTCTACATATTATAAGGATGCCATTCAGGAATTAAATTATCCTTTTGGTGATTTTTATTTGTTTGATGGATTTGTCATAGGCGAAATCAAAGAAGATATGGTGATTACTTGGGACGATCACGCAAAAAAATTGGTAGAGGACCTCACTTATTTTTATGATCACAATGGCGAAAACGTGGTTTATATTACCAATAGAGTTCATTCATACGCAGTGAAACCCAGTGATTGGATAAAGTTTTATAAGAGTGATTATAAAATGAAAGGTTATGGTATTGTTAGCTATACTCGCAAGGGACTGCTAAATTCGTTAATAGAAAAATTGTTTATCAAAAGTAATTTTAAAAGTTTTGAATCCCTTGAAGAAGCCATTCATTGGGCAAAAAGCTTAGCCACATCTTCTGTTGCAAAATAGGCGCTACTTATTCGTTTTACTTACATTGGTATTATTGGTGTAATCTCATGTACCCCAATATAATCTATAGGATGAGTTCTTCAGAATTCTCATTGGGATTTTTTGATATGTAAAGATTTCTAAAAATAATACTTTGATTATCATCAGCTACAAACTTTTAATAGATTAGGTACCCGAATTTTATTGTGTAGATAGGATAAACCTTGTAATTTTCCCATACAAACGGTGGTTTACAGGGGTGATTTTTATACAGAATAGTAGTTATTTTGAAATCATTGAAATTGATAAACCTGTAGTATGCCTATCCAAACCATCAGTGAACACTTAGAGCATTATAAGACCTTAAAAAGCCAATTTGTTTCTCCGTATAACAAAATGGAAATCCTTATGGAGGCTCGTTTACATAAAAAGATCATCAGTACAGGTTTAGTCGAAAATATTAAGAAGAAACCGGTAGTCGTATTTTATACCACATCCAACCAAACAGAAGTGCCAAAAAAAGATTGGACACAGCAAATGAAAAAAGCTGCTGTCGACTATGCCGTGGAATATCCGGTTCCAGATGCTGGGAAAACATATTCTCTCTTTGGGAAAATCCTATTTTCTACTACTATAATTGGGGTTGTAGGTGCCTGTGCACTGATTTTTTATTTACTTTATTTCAGTACACCGCAATTTAAAATGAACCTAGAAGAATTTGTGTCTTTGCCCAAAAAAGGAGATCGCTATTATGGATTTATTCATCAAACTATAGATGATGAACAAAAGCCTTTTTTGGCTCACGGTTGGATTAAAATAATAGATGTGAATGCAGATAGTACGTGCACATACGTTTTGAGTACCGATCCAGGAGCTCTCACTTTTGATACTTTAGACGCAGAGCATACTAGTTTTTCTGATACGGCTATTCAAGGAAAATTTAATGCAGATGAACGTGCGCAGAAAGTAACGATTATTTCTCAAGACAAGCGTTCCAGATTTGATGCTCAGGTGATGAGCAATAAGATTAAAAATTATAAAATTAGTGTAGAGTAGATCAACTATGGAATTATTACAGAATACACCACTAAGTCGTAAAAATCCACCTAAACACGATACTTTTTTACAAGCATATCAAAATTTAGAACAGAATACCAAAGTAGGATTGTCGATATTAGGGACAGCCACCTTATTTTTTGTTTTGGTAATAGGGATGGGGTTTTATGAAGTTTTCGGAAACCCTTCTTTAGGAGATGGTATGCCTGCTAGTAGTTTGTTAGCTCCTGATTTTATCGGAATTGTTATCGGGGTTGCTGCATCCATATCTTTTATCATGTTTTTTCTAAACACACAGAGAAAACAAGCTATTAAGGAACAGCTTACCTATTACAAATTAGGAAATGTTGTTCCGCTTACTATGGATCAAAAGAAAGCAATCCGACTTAATTTAGTGCACATGTTTTATGGTGGAGCCTGGTCAGAGACGTTAGAAGTTTTTCCGTGTACTATTCGATTAGGAGATCAGAAATTTAAACCTAAAGCCTTTGACATACAATACGATAAATTATACCAACAGTATCTAAACGAAGATTGGGGTATTTTAAACAAGGCCCAATATCTTGATATGGTAGCTAGATTGTTTGAAGGAATGCATTCTAAATGGTTTGCTCAGGATATTGAGTCAGATGCGGCAGAGGATATGATAGATCAACTATCCGGTCTTACTAAAATTGACCAAAAGTATATCAGAGATTGTGGACAAAGCTCTGATGACAAACCTAAGAAACTAATCTGGGGATTTGACTTATTCAGGGTGATTCCAATGAGCAGATGGGCCTTTATGGCTGGATATATAAGCGAGGATCAAGCCTGGAAAAACGTGCTGAAAGCATCAGAGCTCATCTATTTTTTATTTGATAGTCACGAAGATTTTTATGATAATTATCGTGTTGGACATGCTTTTTGGAGCAATAATTTTGAAGCCTGTACAGATCGATTGGAGAAATGGACATACTTTAAAGAACATTGTAATTGGCCTGCGAGGAATTTAGATTGGTCACAACCTGCTACTGTAGAAATGCACGAAAACATGAAAACGAATTTTGCACAGCATCTATTATCCATACAAAAAGAACAGCAAAAAACAACGATCGGTTTCCGGAAACCGGATGAAAGTGAGTGATTACGCTAATTATAATCGTAAAAATGCCGAATTATTAGAAGAGTTGGTTGGTGAGACTTCTAGATCTTCAATCTTTATGGCACGTCTGAAGTGTAAGTTGCCGTATGGATTTTCATTCAGAACCGGGCAAACGTAAAAATACTCAGCAACCCTGAGTTCATCTAAGTGAAGAAAAGAAAAAGGATTCAAAGAATAAAGTTTTATCAAAAGAACAGATAACAATGCCGTACCTAAAGAAAGTAGTATTTCAGTTATTTGGTATCCTTCCTATAAAAGTTCTATTTCCTAATATATCAAATGCTATACTTACATTATGAAGAAACAATTAAAAAAAATATCGTTTTTAGTAGTCAGTCTGTTACTTGCCAATCCGTTCTTTGCACAAGAAAGAAAATTCGACACCGTTATTGTGAAAAGGCAAATAGCTACCAATGACTACGAGACAGATACGCTACTGGTTCAAAAAAATAGCATGAGGAGTAACCAGGTTTTAGTAGGTACCATGTTACTTAAAGATTCCAGAAAACTAAGCAGACTTTCTTTAAGCGGAGTAGAAGCCCTTAGTTTGGAAATGATAGATACTTGTGACGAAGGGCAAGAAGCATCTTCATCTTTTGGACGTAGTCGATATAAGCTACACGAAAATATTACCGATATACAACGAAAAGATAACATCGTTACCATTGATGTACAATTGGTTTCTAATTGCTGTAATGACTTTTTAGGAGAAGCAGATACTCGCGGAGATATGATTTGGTTGGGTTATATGGATTATGGTGACAACTGTTTATGTTATTGTACATACCATCTTAGATACAAGTTTGATATCACAAATCTAGACGCTAATATGGGATTAAAATATATCGGCTTTAGTGAAAAAAACAGAAAAAGAATTCCAGGATTATAACTGTTTTATCCACATAGAAAAAGAAAGAATGATGAATGAGACTTCGAGTACGCGAATGCTGAGCTGTGCCGGGCTTCGAGTGCCTCAGCCCTCGGGAAACGATATTTTTGAACACCATGTATTCCCGAACCCTGAGGCTCTCGAAGGGTGAGCTGTGCCGGGCTTCGAGTATGCGAATGCTGAGCAATGCCGGGTTTCGAGTGCCTCAACCCTCGGGAAACGATATTTTTGAACACCATGTATTCCCGAACCCTGAGGCTCTCGAAGGGTGATTCTGGTGGAACCGGGTTTCGAGTATGCGGATGTTGAGCTGTGCCGGGCTTCGAGTGCCTCAACCCTCGGGCGAAATATCGAACCCTGAGGCTCTCGAAGGGTGAGCTGTGCCGGGTTTCTAGTGCGCGAATGCTGAGCTGTGCCGGGCTTCGAGTGCGCGAATGCTGAGCAATGCCGGGTTTCGAGTGCCTCAACCCTCAGGAAACGATATTTTTGAACACCATGTATTCCCGAACCCTGAGGCTCTCTAAGGGTGATTCTGGTGGAACCGGGTTTCGAGTACGCGGATGCTGAGGTGTGCCGGGCTTCGAGAGCCTCAGTCTCCCCAATAGTATTAACCCTGATTAACCAAACGCTAGCGGTCGTTGAGGTACTCGAAACGAAAGCGTACTTGTACCCTCGAACCCTGAGTGGTCACAGGGTAACAATTGCTGAATTACAGACACATATTAGTATGAATGTAAAATATCATGTATATGAAAGGTTATATGTATATATTAGAATGTAGTGATGGAACGTATTATACGGGTAGTACAAAGGATTTAAAGAAAAGATTACAGCAACATCAAGATGGAGAAGGGGCTAATCATACTAAGAAAGGATTACCTGTAAAACTTTTATACTACGAGCAATATGATAGGATAGATACTTCCTTCTATAGAGAAAAACAAGTACAAGGCTGGAGTAGAGCTAAGAAAGAAGCATTGATGAGAGGGGAGCTAGATGCATTGCCTGGATTATCCATGGCATATCGTGATAAGGAGATCTTCAATTGAGAATACGGACTTCGAGAACCTCAGCCCTCGAGGTGTATCCGAAGGGTGAGGCTCTCGAACCCTGAAGTACTCTGAGTCCCCTGAAAACTCTGAGAACCCTGAAATGATACATTGAGCCTACCGAAGTACAGCCCTCGGATGATGATCGAACCCTGAGCCCTTCGACACGGCTCAGGATAAACTTTGCCGAAGGGTAAGTTGTTATACTGAGTGTACCGAAGTACAGCCCTCTGGTAGGAATCGACACTTCAAACCCTGAGGACCCTGAGCGAAGCCGAAGGGTCGAAGGGTGAGACTTCAAGCGCCTCAGTCTCCCCAATAGTATTAACCCTAAGTAACCAAATGCTAGCGGTCGTTGAGGTACTCGAAACGAAAGCGACTCCTTTGCCTTTGGCTTGATTCAGTATGAACTAGGCTGAGCGGTAATACAACCGTTAATTCCCCGTTAAACAGCTGTGTTTTCTTGGTTTTTTTACAAAGGAAGGCTATTTTAAAGTATGGAAAAAATATTAGTTATAGGTGCAACAGGCACCACAGGAAATAAAGTCATTAATGAATTACAAAACCATCAAAATTATGAGCCTATCGCCATGGTACGTAAACCCGAGCAGCAGTCTCAGTTTGAGCAGCAAGGTGTAAAAACCATTCTGGGAGATCTAACAGAAGACGTTACGCACGTTACCGAAGGAATAGACAAAGTAATTTTTGCAGCAGGTTCTAAAGGGAAAGCTTTGGACGCCGTAGATCGTAAAGGAGCCATGAAAATTGTAGATGCTTCTAAACGTCATAAGGTACAAAAGTTTGTTATGCTAAGTTCTATAGGAGCAGATCAACCGCAGCAATCTGATCAGTTACAAGAATACTTACAAGCAAAAAATGATGCTGATGAATATTTGGGAAATAGCGGATTGGATTTTACCATTGTAAGACCCGGAACGCTAAGTGATGATACTCCTACCGGAAAAATTACTATAAGTAAAAGCCTGGAGAATAAAAAAGGATCTATTCCTAGAGGAGATGTTGCAAAGGTATTGGTACACAGCCTGAAGGATGCGGTAGCAAATCGTGAGGTATTCGAAATCTTAAATGGAGAACAACACATCGAAGAAGCTGTGATGACCGTGCCGAGTGTCAACTAGACACGCTTTTATTATTAAATATTTAATACAAAGTGTACAACTGAAATCCTGCAAGCTGTCAGATGCTTGCAGGATTGTTATTTTTAGCGAAGGTTTAATGCAGCGCGTACATTCGTTGTTTTTTACGCTCGATCCAATAAAAGAATAACATGCCCAGGAAGTAGAGTGCTACGTCTAGCCAATCCGAGGTATAGCGTATCATATGCTTTGGTAAATACCATTCAAAATAAAGGGAATATCCCATAGTTACCACCATCAATAGCGGAAGAGGTAATATCATATTTTCATCACTTTTTAACTTTCTAACTATAAATTGACATACGTATAAAACGATAGGCATACATAAAAAATCATTCACGTGGTTTTGTATAAGTATAGGTAAGTCGATATTCAATTGCTGAAAACTATAAATAACCAGAGCAACGAAACAAAAGAAGAGGAAATAGTAACGATATACTAGTTTAGTAGTCATTTTCACCATTTTGATTTATGCCGCTATATATCCTATTACAAAAGCTAAGAAAGATCCTATTGCCAGGACAACAATCCAAATAGAATAAAAGAATTTGGCGGTATAGCGTATAAATATATTTTGATGTTCTTTAGCTTGTTCAAAAAACAGCGTAATCTTGTTTGGTTTTTGTTCCTTTATAGCTTTTTGTTTTTGTTCTAGTCGCTGTTTTCTTTCTTGGTTTCGTTTCAGCGTGGAGTTGACCAGAGTTCCGCACTCTTTGCAATAATCTCTATTTAAATTTAAGGTTCCGCAATTGGGACACTTTCTGTAAATATCACTCATAGTTAGTTGTTCTTTTCATAGCTACTTAAAGAAACCAAATTTCGATTAGATATAGCGTTATATTAACGTATTTTAAAGAATAGCTTAGTACTTTTTCTTAAAATTAAAAGACATCGGACTTCGGCTCCGTGGATGTTGCCCCTGTCGAAGTACAGTACTTGAGTGAGACTTCGAGAGCCTCAGTCTCCAAACTAGTTCCGACAGGTGAGACTTCGAGTGCCTCAGTCTCCAAGTTAGTTCCGAAGGGTGAGGTTCTCGAACCCTGATTAACCAAATGCTAGCGGTCGTTGAGGCTCTCGAAACGAAAGCGGACTTGTACCCTCGAACCCTGAATGGTCAATGGGTAACAATTGCCGAATTACAGACACATATTAGTATGAATGTAAAATATCATGTATATGAAAGGTTATATGTATATATTAGAATGTAGTGATGGAACGTATTATACGGGTAGTACAAAGGATTTAAAAAAAAGATTACAGCAACATCAAAACGGAGAAGGGGCTAATCATACTAAGAAAAGATTACCAGTAAAACTTTTATACTACGAGCAATATGATAGGATAGATACTGCCTTCTATAGAGAAAAACAAGTACAAGGCTGGAGTAGAGCTAAGAAAGAAGCATTGATGAGAGGGGACATTGAAGAATTACATATGTTGTCAGAGTGTAAAAATGAAACGCATTGGAGGGAAAAATATTCCTTATTCTTTGATAACGACAACGGTCTTCGGCTACGCTCAGACCTCGGATGATGATCGAACTAAGAGCCCTTCGACACGGCTCAGGATAAACTTTGCCGAAGGGTAAGTTGTTATACTGAGTGTACCGAAGTACAGCCCTCGGGTAGGAATCGACACTTCAAACCC
This sequence comes from Aquimarina rubra, assembly GCF_042684305.1. Lineage (NCBI taxonomy): Bacteria > Pseudomonadati > Bacteroidota > Flavobacteriia > Flavobacteriales > Flavobacteriaceae > Aquimarina > Aquimarina rubra. Next base: position 305,924 of record NZ_JBHULE010000008.1, read on the forward strand.
TGAGAACCCTGAGCGAAGCCGAAGGGTCGAAGGGTGAGACTTCGAGAGCCTCAGTCTCCCCAATAGTATTAACCCTAATTAACCAAATGCTAGCGGTCGTTGAGGCTCTCGAAATGAAAGCGAGTCGAAGTGAAATCAAATAGGAATTGTGTAGCGAAAATACACACTTGTGGAAATAATACACACTTTCATTTTTTGGTATTTTTCTTAAATTGCTGGTATTCAATAGTGTTTGTAAATGGTATCAATTTTGGTTCTGCAGAGTGGTAATAAAAATACACTATGGAGATATCAAGATCTATTGAAATCACAAAAAGCCAGGTAATCGAAAGTTCGTTTGCTGATCGTATAAAGAGAAGTATGGCCAATGCGTCCTATTCTTTTATATTATTAGGGACATTTTTGCTGTTATTTGGCGCTGCATCTTTATTCTATTTCTTACAACCTTATTTTGAAGAAATTCATTTAGAAAGAATGAATACAGTTTGGGGCATTAGTTTAATGATCACAGGAATCTCTTTGTTATTAATCAAAGTAAGTTTTCTAGTGTTTATCCTACGTTTATATCTTAAATATAAAGTCATTGATACGGTTTCTGATCGAGAATTACCATTGTGTACCGTTATTGTACCGGCGTATAATGAAGGTGAATTGGTATATAAAACCTTACATAGCTTAGCAGAAAGTGATTATCCCATCGAAAAACTACAGATTATTTCTATCGATGATGGTAGCCAGGATGATACCTGGGATTGGATGCAAAAAGCAAAAAATGAATTAGGGAATCGTGTATCTATCTATCAACAACCCGAAAATAAAGGAAAAAGACACGCGCTTTATAGAGGCTTTAATTTAGGAATGGGAGATGTATTTATCACAGTAGATAGCGACTCTATTGTCAAAAAGGATACCCTACGTATAATGGCTTCGCCTTTTGTGAAAAATGAAAATTGCGGTGCGGTTGCAGGAAATGTTCGTGTATTGAATAGAGACAAAGCACTGATACCACGTATGCTTAATGTGAGTTTCGCTTTTAGTTTTGAGTTTATTCGTTCTGCACAAAGTGCGATTGGTTCTGTTTTATGTACGCCAGGAGCTTTATCGGCATATCGAAGAGAAGCAGTGATGAACTGTCGTCAAGCCTGGATTACACAAACGTTTATGGGGCAGGTTTCTAAAATAGGTGAAGATCGTGCAATGACCAATATGATTCTAAAGCAGGGTTATAATGTGTTGTTTCAGCGAAAAGCTTATGTGTATACTAACACTCCCGAACGTTATAAGAACTTGTATAAGATGTTTATACGATGGGAGCGAAGTAACATTCGTGAGAATATCGCGATGAGTAAATTTGCTTTTAGTGATTTTAGAGAAGGAGCAAAAAGCGGCACCAGAATATTGTTATTAAACCAGTGGTTAAAAATGACAATGGCTTATCCTGCTACCTTGTTAATGTTATTTTTTATATGTACATATCCAATATTATTCTTTAGCTCTACATTGCTTAGTATATTAGTGTTTTCTAGCATACAAGCAGTATTCTATGCTAAAAAGCATAGTATATCAGAATCACTATGGGCATATCCTTACAGTATTTTTTATGCATTTACTTTGTTTTGGATTACACCTTATGCCATAGCCACAGCCGGTAGAAGTGGTTGGCTTACACGTGATTTGACTAAAAAAGAAATAGAAGAACAGCAACAAGTGGTTTCTATATCTTAATCGTATGAATTACCCTTTTCATATCAATTAACCAACCGGTTTATTTCCTTTTTCAGGGTCTTGAATGTTTTTCCCAAATAAACTTTCAGACCCTGAGGAGATATACTTTTCTAAAAGAATGATACTACAACAATAACACCCAAACTCAACTACACTTTTTTTTGTTATCAATCTAACTATGATAGCTAACCTACTAAAACTCCTCCTATTGTAAATAGGGGGAGTTTTGCTTACTATAAGAATATCATACTATTTGCTGATGTAATTTCTTCAAAAAGAAAGGTTTTGAGAATATTCAAATACTGATATTTATCATAAATCGATAGGCCGTTTTTATCGTATCTTTAGTACATATTCACACCTTAAAACAATATCGTTATGGAGTTTATGGAAATTAAAGACAAAGACGGTAAACAACACTATATTAATCCAGACCATATATCTGCAATCACAGAGGTAAATGGACATTGCAAAATCAACCTAATGGGGCACGATTACATTTTTGCAGGAGAAAATCTTGAAGATGTAAGACTGCATTTGATGTCTTTTAAGCATTATTAATGTACTAGTTTTTGATCCTTTTTAAAAAGTATTGAACCACTCTTGAACCTTTTTACAGCATATGGTATTTAGAGTCAGGGGTTTACTTTGGTATTGTTCCCGGTTTAATTTGAGTTCGATATAACTTGGTTATGATATCAAGCGTGAAATTGTATGGTTTTTTCCTAATGAAAAGATGAAAAATTACGCGCCTTTCTAAGATCGAACCTAGAGTGACCTTTCAACAAGTTAGAGAGGATAAGCTTTATGACAGAGTCTTTTGTTTTCGATCTATTGTCTTAGACAGCTGCTAAAACTATAGAGTTTTTTATCGAACTCAAATTGGTTTGGCTTGTATTTAATATATCTATGTTAATCACGATGCGTCTGCATTAACTTTATGCATCCTTTAAATTAAAGCTCTCTTTTCTTTAAAGGGTATATGTTTATAAAGAACCGTACTAAACGTTATTTCTATATAGAAGGAAGAAATTTTCTTTTTTCAGTGAATAGAATATCCTTGTTTTCAGGGGTAGTTATTCTTCCTGTGATGCTTACTTTTACGATTCTAAATGAATAGTAAAGTAGTAGCTCGATTATGATTATTTCGAAAAAAAATATTTTAAAGTTTTTATTTGTTTGCGTAGCAATATGTAACCTAAGTTTTAAGGCTTTTGGTCAGAACGATACCATTTGGTATGATCAAAAATGGCAAGAATCCTCAAAGGAAAATGCAGCGTTTTATCGTCCTCCTTCGGTAAAAAATGGTGATTTGTACGTAATAAAAGACTACTATATCAATGGCCAATTACAAATGGTAGGAACCTCTACAGAAAAGGATAAAGCTATCTGGGAAGGAAAAGTTACTTGGTATCAAAAAGATGGAAAAGTACAGCAGGCGTTTACCTATAAAAACAATCGCTTGGATGGTGAATTTATTACCTATTACAAGGATCAAAAGCTGATTGCGCAATATAAAGACGGACGTTTTTTTTCTGGAAAAACCAATTTTATAAATAAAAATTCTCAAACCTTCAGAGAAAAAAAAGATAGTATTATTAGAGAAGTGATTTATGACAAGGACCTGAATGGAACACGTTATGAAATTTATAAAAAAATCACCAAAGATTATCCAAAGGAAACAGGAGTAAAGTACTATGGTAACGAAGGTGAATATTTGGGCACATCTTCCATAGATTCAGAAACCGGAAGGTACCAAGGTGTTTTTGTATATTATTATAAAAATCCTCTACGAGTAAGAAAGATTGTTGATCATAAGTATAAGGGCGGAAGAGTTAAGGCGACCTATTATCCTAATGGTGGTATCAGAGAACGATTCATAGACAAACCAGAACCCAAAATGGAGTACTATGATCAAAAAGGGACTTTGATAAGTACAGTTGGAATTGGAGATCCTAATAAAACCTGGGATTTTAGAGATGGAAAACGAGTTCAGTTTTATTCGGATTCAAAACCGGAAGAAATGCATTTGATAGATTTTATCGAAGAATTTGATGTAGAAGGAAATATTACCTACGCCGAGTTTTATCACAAAAACCAGCAAATACAATCAAAAGTTTTTTATGAAGATAAATACAAAAAAGAAGTTATTAGTTTTGATAAAAGTGGTAATCAAATTGCTAGGGTAACCTTTAAAAACTATGCTCCTTTTCAAGGTACTTTATTGGATAAATTCAAATCTAAAGTCTATGAACAGGGTAAGTTGATTAAGGAAACCAATTTTTACCCGGATACGACTATACCCTTTAGTGTATTTGAAAACAAAAAAGCAGTTTTTTATAACAAGAATGGGGATGTGCTTGGTGAAATAACTTCAAAATCTAATAGCTTTTTAAGTGAAGAGGATGGGACTCGATATTATATTGATTTTGAAGGAAGAATTATTCGCACCGCTACCTATGTAAAAGGAACAAAAACTTATGAAAAGGAATATAGACATTATAAAGAAGATACAACGAAAACAGGTATCAAGGAACGTTTTTATGAGGGATATAATATTATAAAAGAAGTATCCTTCTATCATGATACACCAAAAAAACGCTCTGAACTTTTTTATAAAAATGGAAATAAAGTTAGAGAAGTATTTTATGATAGAACAGGAAAAGAGGTTGCTACCTATGATTATGAACAAAAAGATGGTACTCTGTTTACTTATTTCTATGATACTGATGTAGTAGATGAATATCAAGAATTTGCTAAAGGGAGGTTGATAAAAAGTATAAAGTATAAGAAAAAATATAAACGTAACGCTGATGAAACTGAATCCTATGTGCTAATAGAAGATCTGGATATTAATACCGAAGCAGTTTTTTATAATGAAGAGGGTACCGTGATAGCAAAGTTAGTTTTTAAGGATAAAAAACCGTACGAAGGAGTTGGTTATGATTATAAAAGTAGAACCTATTATACTTTTAAAGATGGTAAAAAAAATGGATCCTATAAAAAGATGGGATACAATCAGAAGGTTTTAGAAGAAGGTTTCTATATCAATGATTTAAGACAAGCCGCCTTTATTACCTATGATTTTTATGGTAACAAGACTGTAGTCAAAAATTACAAAAATGATAAACTAGAAGGTGAAACTATTTATTATAATGAAAAAGGAGAAGTAGTCAGCAAGCTTGTGTATAAAAATGATCTACCTTTTGAGGGAAAAGCGATAGGTAGAGATGAAGAAATATGGTATGAGCAAGGTACAATCACGAAAAAGATAAAAACAACAGAAAATCAGGTCATAGTAACAAATTATATGACTGTAGATACCCAAGAAGTGATTGTTTATACCTCAAATAAGAAAAATAAAATATACCTATATACTTTAAAAAATTATAAACTACACGGAGACGTTATACGATACGACCTTAAAGGTAACCTACTCCATAAAGCGAAATTTGATAAAGGTATACTGAAATCTGGAGCTGTTTTGGTCAAAGAAAACTCTTATAGATCACAGGACTATACTAAACTACTTATTCACAAAAAAGAAGAAACCATATCAATAGAATGTTATAATAAAGATGGTGAAGTGGTGCTGGAAGTGAAAGAGAAAGCTAATTCGTATGGTGAATATACAAGTATTAATAAGTTAGGTTTCTATTTTAATAATATTGAAGCCAAGTTACTTTTATAAGAGTAAACAGATTAGACATATTTTAATCGTTACCTTGAAGGAATGAAAGGTAACGATTGTCTTATAAGTTCTTGTCCTGGGATCAAAGGTTATATAACAAATCTTATATTTGTAAAACCAACATATCCAATCATCTTATGAAAAGACTAATACTATTATGCCTTCTAGGATTTACTATACAAATACAAGCTCAGTTAGAAGACTGTGCTGAGTGTGATACCATTACTTACACAACCAAAGACATTACTAAAAACAGCCTTTACGACCTTCAGCTTTTGCGAAATGAAATTTTTGCCAGACATCAGTATGTTTTTAAAGATGAACGTTTATTAGAATATTTTCAGGAATATCTCTGGTATCAACCCGATTATAACAATCCTGCAGAAGTAAGTCTTAATGCTGTAGAAAATGCCAATATTGCTCTTTTCAAAACTGCTGAAGATCGTATAAAGAAGAAACGAAAACGGTTATTTAGTGAATTAAAAGAGTTAAAAAGAGTCCTGAAGCAAAACGACACTATTACGATTAATTTATTTCTGGATGATGGATTGTCTGACGGAGCCAATAAGACCGGAGCAATCAAAGAATTAAACGATATTCTTACGACAATTAATCTAAAAGATGTGAACTGGTACAAAGATACCGCCCTATACAAGGTATCTGTGGATAATGGATTCTTGGTTCGTATTACTGATTTAAGAATCAACGGGGGTGAGGTGATCCTTAGTACAGGAGATATACAACACTCAGAGATTATGACGGAACCTTTTCAGTACGGGAGTAGTTACTATTCTGAAAGTGAATACAATTCTACCTGGATTTTTAAGTTTGATGGTGAAAAGTTACGATTGGTAGAACATATGGTTGCAGGTTAGTTGACAAGATTTTGAGATACATTTCTCAAAGTTGATGATTACCAATAGTGTCAAAAAAAGATTTTCTGTATGTATTTCCGATAGGTAGTTCTTTCTGGTGTATCCAGATCGAATCATTGTCAATTTTATCAATATGTTTGATAGCGATAATATAGGATTTATGTATTTGTATAAAACTAGATGTAGGCAAGGTTTCCTTAAAATGTTTTAGCGTATTATAGGTAATGATTTGTTGATCGTACAGATGGATCGCGATATAGTTCTTAAGGCTTTCTATATATCGTATATCTTTTAAAAATACTTTGGTATACTTATTCTTCCCATCTGTTTTAAAAAAGAAAAAATCATCTGTATTTTGATCCAATACTACATTTTGACTAGTGCTTTCTTTAATTTTTGATATAGCTTTATAGAAACGTTCAAATTCTATAGGTTTTAGAAGATAATCGGTGGCTGATACTTCATAGCTGTCTAGGGCAAATTGAGGATAAGCTGTAGTGAAAATGATTTTGGTTTTTTTGTCAATAATCTTAGATAATTGAATCCCGGTTATTTCTGGCATTTGGATATCTAATAAGACCAAATCAATAGGTTCACTTTCCAAATATTTTAATCCCTCCAACGGATTCGTAAATGTGTTTTTTACCTTTAAAAAGGACACCTTGTTGCTATATTTTTCTAACAACCTAATGGCAGCGGGTTCATCATCAATAATTACACAAGTAAATATATCCTTCATGTTTAAAGTATTATAAACTTACAGTTCAAGTTTTAAATATGTCTCGAATTGGTTCTCATCTTTTTGATGTTCCAAGATATAATTATCCTTGTATATTACCTCAAGTCTTTGCTTAATATTTTTGGTACCAATACCAGGTTCTGTATACGTATCCGAGGTATTTATATAATTTTTAGTTTTTAGTTCTAGTGTATTTTCATTAATAAGTAAGGATATACTGGCCGGACAATTCTTGTCATTGATAATACCGTGTTTACAAACATTCTCTACAAAATGTATTAAAATGAGAGATGGTATTTTTTGAGAATGTATAAAACCATCAATATGTAATAACACATGGAAGTTATCTTCATATCTACGCTTAAAGAAATACAGATAATCTTCGATAAATGCAATTTCTTTATGTAAGTAGGCTAAGTCTTCATGAGTTTCGTAGGTAACGTATCTTAATAATTTGGATAACTTCATAATATCACTGGCAGTGTCCGGCTTTTCATCATACAATTCTTCATAAAAGTTATTTAATGTATTAAACAGGAAGTGCGGACTTATTTGTGATTTTAACACGGATAATTTAGCTTTTTCGTGCTCAATTTGTAGATGATGCATTTCTTCTTTACTTTGATTAAATCTAAAAAATAGACAGACAACAGCACTTACCAAACAAACTCTCAATGTGTAATAAAAAGAATCAAATAAATATGTACTTATAAATTCTGATATCGGAATGGTCATAACGTAATTATGTATTCCAATGATATGGTATAAGATAATTTCTTCTAGCAAAAATCTAATTCCTGCAAACAGTAAAATCATTGCAATAAAAGAAAAGAAGTATTTCGCGTACTTTTTCTTAAATAAAAATCGTGGTACACTGTATATATAGTTTACGGCATATACAAGTAGTAATGATATTGTAAAAGTGGTTTTAAATAAAAATAAATCAAGACTGGTTGAAAAAATATCTTTTTTAAAAATTATATAATCACCCAGAACATCCAGAATTAAAATAGTTATGATGATGAGTAAGTTGTAAAGAAATTCTTTTTTCGTATTCATATATCAAAAATACTTTTAAATGGGTACTGTTTTGGTTAAATAGTACGAACAATTCCTTTTCTAGGATGAACTACTATTTTGGCACAACAAATACTAATGTTTTATAATAACTATTATTGGCATAATGATAATGGGTGTTTGTGTAAAACTCATATACTTTGTGTGATAAGACAATAACATTGTATAGAATTTAATAATTTATATACAATGAAACACAGTCTATTATTACTCGTTAGTATCAGCGCAGTCTTTTTTACCAACAAAATGAAGGCGCAAGAAGTATCAAAGGAAAATGAAGGAATCCTGAAACCATATGCAACCTATTACCCAAAACAGAAAACAAAAGTATTGGTGGTTGGTACTTTTCATTTTTCATATCCGGGTTTGGATTACACCAAAACCAATGAAGATGATAAAATTGATGTGCTCAAAGAGCCTAAAAAATCCGAAGTAGAGGAGTTAGTAGCTTATATCAAAAGATTTAAACCAACCAAAGTAGCGATCGAGGCGAAAGAAGATTGGGGTATGGATAAAGAGTATGCCGAATATAGAGAAGGAAAACACAGAAACGTTAGAAATGAAAGTTATCAGCTAGGAATGCGTATAGCGAATGATCTGAAACATGATAAAATTTACTCGATAGATGCTACTACATTTAGTTCAGATTTAGAAAAGAAATATCCCAAAATGATGAAGGAACTTACAGAAGGTTATGATTTTCAGTCAGAAGATCCTTATGCTCAGATGGTTCAGAAATCGTTTGATGCATCTACCCAATTTCCTGCAAAAGTGAAGATTTTGGATTATTTCAAATTTATGAATACGATAGAAGGTCATCAGAATAATTATGGAGCGTATTTGGTTGGAGATTTTAAATTAGATGACAACCGTGGTGCAGATTTTTTATCTATATGGTGGTACAATCGAAATCTACGTATGTTTAGAAAAATTCAGCAAATAGATCAAAATGAAGAGGATAGAATACTAGTAATTGTAGGTAATGGGCACGCATCTGTATTAAGACATTTATTCGAATACTCGCCGGAGTATGATTTTGTAGAATTTAGTAGTCTGTGATGTGAAATAAAAAAGTAGAATAAATAATAAACAAAAATATCCAGCATGTTACGCTGGATATTTTTGTTTTAATAAAGCATTGGTCATCTAGTACCGAAGAAGTATCATTATTAGATGAGACTACTACAAAGGCTATTATTATTTTACACGAACCGCGCTCTTTTTTAATTTAATGATGCGTAGTTTATCTAACACTAGCATGATGTAATACGTTGGGTCGATTTCGTGCCATCGTACACCACCAAAATTAGCTCTGCCACTATGTTTATGATGATTATTATGATAGCTTTCACCCATCATCAAGAAATCAATAGGCAATAGGTTTTTAGAAGTATTATCGACTTTAAAATTCGTGTATCCAATGATATGTCCAAACCAGTTAATAATGACTCCGTGTATAGGTGCCATAAAAAAAGCTACTGGTAGAAATAACCAGTGCCACCAAACCGAAGCAAAAAAATAAAAGAATACCGTATATCCTAGTCCCCAAGCGATTCTGGAGAAATTGGAGCTGGCAAAAGCATCAAAAGATTTCCATTGAGGAGTATTTTTGGTAAACTTTGAATCTAGTAAAATTCTTTCATTATTAATGTCCTGGTATATATTTTTGGTACGCCACATCATGCTAAACATATTATTATCATATTTAGGAGAATGCGGGTCTTTTTCTGTATCTACAAAAGCATGGTGCATGCGGTGCATCACACCATAACCATAAGCACTAAGATAATTAGATCCCTGACATACCCAGGTAAGGAAAAAGCATGCTTTTTCAGTAAAATTAGACATAGTGAAGGTCTGATGTGCTGCATATCGGTGTAGAAAGAAACTTTGAAAAAATAAACCTGTATACCATAATACAAGCATAAAAATTAGAATAGCCATTTTTAGTGGAATGTTGAGTTTGTAATTATTTTGATTTGTGGGTATCTTAACTAGATTTCCAATACTGATCCGTTTGGTTATTTAGAAAAGAACGCTGCAAAAGTAAGGATATACCAGATGAATATGGTTATATAGTAGTTATATTTTCTGTACTATTATCTTTACATAAGAATAACAAAAATAACTTTTCAGCTAAGTAAATTACGACCAGAATTCTTCTTAGATTTGGGAAACAACCTAAACCAATTAAAACAAAATGATTCAATCCTATAAACAACGGCCGCGGTTAGAAGAAAATTATGATACCATTATTATTGGTTCGGGAATGGGAAGTCTTACTGTTGGGGCTATATTAGCTAAAGAAGGGAAGAAAGTACTGATCCTGGAACGTCATTATACTGCAGGAGGGTTTACACATATATTTAAAAGAAAAGGATATGAATGGGATGTAGGGATTCATTACATCGGAGGTGTACAGCAAGAAAATAGTCCTATCCGAAAGTTGTTTGATTATATAACCGATAGTAAGCTGGAATGGGCGGATATGGGAGAGGTATATGATCGCATTATTATTGGGGATACATCCTATGATTTTGTAAAAGGGGTTGAAAATTTTAGAAATCAAATGGTTAGCTATTTTCCTGAAGAAGAGAAAGCAATTGATGGATATATTGATTTGGTTTTTAGAGCGAACAAGGTAATGGGATCTTTTTATAAAGAAAAAGCATTGCCGGGTTTTTTACGTTTTCTGATCGGTGGATTCTTAAAACGACCGTATTTAAAATATGCAGACCAAACTACCTATGATGTACTTAGTAAGCTTACCAAAAATGAACGCTTGATTAAAGTCTTATCCGCACAGTATGGTGATTATGGTTTACCACCTAAGCAAAGTAGTTTTGCGATGCATGCGTCTGTGGCTAGACATTATTTTGGAGGAGGAAACTTTCCAATCGGTGGATCTTCCAGAATTGTAGATACGGTGGATCCGGTGATTGAAGCTTCTTCAGGTACGATACTTACCAACGCCGCAGTGGCTGAGGTGATCATTGAAAATAATAAAGCTAAAGGTGTTCGTATGATCGATGGAAAAGAGTTTTTTGCAGATACCATTATTAGTGGCGTCGGAGTTTTTAATACGTTTGAAAAATTAATTCCCGAATCTGTTGCTATTCATCATAAATTGAATGAAAAGCTTCAAAAAGTAACACCGTCAGTTTCCCATGCATGTTTATATATGGGATTTAAGAGTTCTCCAGAGGATTTACAATTACCCAAAACTAATTTTTGGATCTATCCTGAAGATTTAGATCACGATAGTTGCGTGGATCGATATCTACAAAATGAAGAAGCACCGTTTCCGGTAGTATATGTTTCTTTTCCCGCTGCCAAAGATCCTGATTGGCCCAATAGATATCCTGGGCGTAGTACTATTGATATCATTACTTTGGTTCCATACGAAACAGTGTCAAAGTGGAAGGATACGCGTTGGATGAAAAGAGGAGAAGAATATGAAGCCTGGAAGGAGAAGATTGCTCAGCGATTAATGAAAGAATTATTTAAACAACTTCCACATCTGGAAGGACAAGTGGATCATTATGAACTTTCTACACCATTGAGTACGGAGCATTTCGTAAATTATCAAAAAGGAGAGATTTACGGAATTGATCATACACCAGAGCGTTTTCGTCAGAAGTTTCTACAACCCAGAACTCCAATTAAAGGTTTGTACCTAACCGGTCAGGATATTGTTACCGCAGGAGTAGGTGGTGCGTTGTTTGCAGGAGTTGTTACAGCATCAGCTGCTACTGGTACAAATTTTAAGAATAAGATTTTTGGCTAGTTTACGTGATAAGGATTCCGCCGGATATTCTTAGAAGAATTATGTATCTTTAGAATGAACTCTTAACACTGTAGATATGGCAACAAATGATATTAAAAAAGAATATACAAACGGAGAACTTACCATCGTTTGGAAACCCGGAAAATGTATTCATTCAGGAGTTTGTGTAAAAACTCTACCAAAAGTATATCACCCAAAAGATAAACCCTGGATTCTACCCGAAAATGCTTCAACAGAGGCTTTAAAAAGTCAGATAGATGCCTGCCCGTCTGGTGCATTGGGTTATTATATGAATACATAATATTGATTATAAATTGGACCAAAAGGAAAACCGAATTTCTATGTTAGAATTCGGTTTTCAAGTTTGTGGATAGCCATAATTATTTTGAGGCAATCACTATAGACTTTATGTTCACGAATTCTTTTATACCAAAACCTCCGTGTTCACGACCGTAACCTGATCTTTTCACTCCTCCAAAAGGCATTCCCGGTTCTGCTAATCCAAAAGAGTTAATAAAGATCATACCAGTGTCAAAATGATTCTGTGCCAGAAGAATTGCTTTGTCTATATCTTGAGTAAAGATACCACCTCCAAGACCGAATTTACTGTCATTAGCTATTCTCATCGCATCTTTTTCATCTTTAGCTTTAATCAAAGAAGCTACCGGTCCAAATAGTTCATCATCATATGCGGGTTGTCCGGGAGCTACCGATGCCAAAACGGTAGCTGGATAATAAAATCCATCTCCCTCTGGAATTTCTCCACCACAAAGTATTTCAGCACCTTTTTCAACGCTTTTCTCAACCTGCTCGTGAAGCTTTTCTCTTAAATCCTCCCTGGCAATGGGTCCCATGTCAAAATCTGAAGAAGTAGGATCTCCAATTTTAATACCTTTCATAGCTGTTACAAAAGCATCTTTGAATTTATCGTAAATTTTATCAACTACGATAAAACGTTTTGCTGCTATGCAGGTTTCACCATTGTTGTATATACGACCTTTTACGCACATTTTTACTGCTAGATCCAGATCAGCATCTTCCAAAACTATATACGCATCGTTACTTCCTAACTCCAATACGGTCTTTTTTAGTTGCGCTCCGGCTTTTTCAGCGATCATTTCTCCAGCATTCGGACTTCCCGTTAGGGTAATACCCCGTATTAACTTATTTTTAATAATAGCATCTGATTGATCGTGGTTGATTACTAATACACTGAAGAGATGCTCGGGTAAACCGGAATCTAGAAATACTTTTTCTAACAGTTTAGCACTTCCGGTAACATTAGCAGCGTGTTTTAGCAATACTCCATTGCCAGCCATTAAGCTTGCCACGGCATAACGCACAACTTGATAGGATGGATAATTCCAGGGTTGTATTCCGTAGATCACACCTATTGGCGAATAGTTTACAATTCCTCTTCCACCACCGGAAAGTGTTCTTTCTTCAGACGCCAAATCATTCGGACCATTATTCGCTGTGTATTCACAAATAGCAATGCATAAATCTATTTCTTTCTCACTTTGTTTTAATAATTTACCCATTTCTGTCGTCATCATTTTGGCGAGATCTGATTTATGTTTTTTAAGGCTCGTACCTAATGATTTAATTTTTTCAGCTCTGTCTGATAGAGAAAATGTTTTCCAGTTTAGAAAAGCGTTATGACAATTCTGTATGGTTTCTTCTACAGTTTTATCAGACATGTATTTGTAATGCTTTAATTTCTTTCCGGTGGCCGGATTTATTGTGGTAATTGCTTCTTGATCTATTTCTGTGTCCATGGTATTTTTTGTTTTTAAGAGTAAGCCTAGTGATATTGTTATTTTTAATTACTGTTGTTCGCTTGGCAATACGTGAATGTCATTTATATTAACTCGAGCAGGTTGTGTCAATGCATACAAGATAGCTTCTGCGATATCTTCAGACTCTAACGTTGTCATATTCATCATATCGGAGAACTTATCCAGGATGTCTTGATCTGTAATGGTTTCTGTTAATTCAGTGGATACTGCACCAGGTTCTATAGAAGTTACATTGATTCCATACTTTGGAGCTAGTTCTTTTCGTAATCCTTCAGAAAACATTTTTACGGCCGCTTTTGTTGCACAATACACTGCTCCGCCCGGAAAATATTGATAAGCAGCAGTGGAGGAGATATTAACAATATGTCCGCCTTTGTTTTTAATTAAAGTAGGTAAAACGGCTGATACCCCATTAAGCACTCCTTTGATATTTACATCGATCATCGTATTCCATTCATCTGTTTTAAGCTTTTCTACATAAGACAATGGCATTAATCCTGCATTATTGATAATAACATTAATGGTGTCAAAAGTTTCTAGTGTTTTTGAGACAATGGTTTCAAAATCCTCTTTTTTAGTTACATCTCCTGTAACTACTAAGGCTTTCCCACCTTCATCTTCAATTTTCTTTTTTAATTTTTCTAAACGATCTTCTCTTCTTGCGGTGAGTACTACTTTTGCCCCATGTTTTGCAAGTTTAAGAGCTGTTGCTTCTCCAATTCCGCTGGAAGCTCCGGTAATAATGATAACACTGTTTTCTAGTTTCATAGCAATTTTTTTTAACGTTTAGGTCAAAATTGGACAATACTTAGGATTCTGATTAATTCTATCAGAATTATCTTTGACGTAAACGATATGTAGTTATACGGAAAAAATTCAGAGAGAAAGTTCTAAAAATAAAAAAGCCTGAAAATATGTTCAGGCTTTACTTTTTTAAAGTTCCCAAGGGTGATAACAGAAGCAGCGGTATTCTATCATTCCTGGCTCACAAGGAGGTGCAAAATGACATGTCACAGGACCACCTTTTCCGGTCACTTTTTTTTGTTCGTTCTTTTTAAGAACTTTAACATTGTTTAAATCTAAAATGCTTTTTAACATAATTTGAGTTTTAAGAATAAATGAGCCGTGAACATTTAAAGACACTCACGATGTATGTCTTTCTTTTATAATAAACAGATAAATAAAATTATTATTACAGGAAAATTTCCCTAAAAATTATAATGTTTTATTAAAATTATAACTTGATTGATCTTTAGAACATCACTAAAACCTTGAGGTTGATATAGGTTAGGTATAAGGTAATACCGTGAATCATTTGATCTAAGCCAAGAAGAGGAAAAAAGATTCTGGGATTTTCTCGATAACTGCTAGTAAGTTTACTGGTAAAAAAATCAGTTAGGCCGTGTAAAAAAGTATTAATTAAAACATAAACAATGGCAGTTTTTAAAGAGAACAAGAAAACAGAAAATATCCCCAGTACAATCATATATACCGTAACATGGATGCTGAGCCACTTAATTCCTTCGCTTTTTCGCAATGCCATTTTGGAACTTTGCAGCGCAAAATCTCCTATCCAATGTGCTATGAGAATCAGACTAAAGACCATAGCTAAAAGATATTAATTCAGGCTGTTATAACCTAATTGTTTATATAAAGTTTTAATAATTGTAGCCAAAAACACACAAAAAGAGCGTAAACTTAAGTATATTGTAGTAGCAATAGTTTTGAACCAAATTGTGAGCTACTTACTCTTCTATGAGATGTTTATGCACTAGGGTGCTTTAGTTAATATCAAAGTTTAATACTATCAGATGTTTCGTACTTTTCGTCATCGATTGTTATTTTGGTTTCTGGTTTTCATCAGCTTTAGCTTTGTGATTATCATGCTCTCTATTACCTATCTTCAAAAACGAGAAACTGTATTAAAACGTACTGAGGCGATTGAAAAGTCTTATGTAATGCTTTTAAAAAGTGTAAAAGCACAACAAGACTTTTTTAGCCACGCAAGTAGAGACCCTCAATTCTTTAAAACGGGAGACAATCAGTATTTAGATCAATACCTCACCTTGTTAGACAGTACACGATCATATTTAATGCAATTAGATTTTGAAGAAGAATCAGCTTTAATAGGAGGGATCGAATTCATAAAATCTGATATCACAGAGATAGACGCTGTATTTTTAGAACTTATTGAGCAAATCCAGGCCAGAGGGTATAAAAACTTTAATTTGGAAGGCTCTATGAGAAAGGATGCGCACTGGCTGGAGCAAATTGATGAGATCGCTACAGAGGATATTCTTTATTTAAGAAGATATGAGAAGGATTATATCATGCGAAATGAATCAGTTTATGTAACTAGGCTCAATGCACTCGTAACTAAATTAAGGAAACAAATTGTCGATGATAGAAGTATATCCAGAGCTCGAAAGGATGCTATTCTTTATTATCTGGATGGATACCGTAATAAGTTTATCCAATTAGTAAAGCTTGATCAACGTATTGGCATACGGGATAATTCTGGCTTGAAACAAAATCTGGATCAGAAGATTACGATTTGCGAGGAGGATTTTAGTAACCTCGTTTTGTATACAGAAGAATGGGCAAAAGCAGAGTTTAAACAACTGACCATTTATTTTGGGGTGATAGCTTTTCTATTATTAATTGTGAGTATTTTGATCAGCACACTAATCTCCAGAAAGATTACAAAACCGCTTACAGAACTCACAAAACATATTACGCGATTTGTAGATAGTAACTTTACATTAGAAACAGAACATCCACTAATTCGTACGGATGATGAAATAGGAAGTCTTACTCGTAATTTTTCCTTTTTGAAGGATGAAGTTATTTCTAGATTAAAATTTTTCAAGCAAAAGGTGGATGAACGTACTGAAGAATTAGCTACCGCAAATAAACGATTACTTCGACTTAGTGAGGCAAACAGTCGTTTTGTACCCGAAGAATTTTTACAGAACTTGGGTCGGGAGAGTATCGAAGAAGTACAGTTAGGAGATCAGGTAGAACGAGAAATGACAGTAGTCTTCTCTGATATCAGAGAGTTTACTAAAATTTCTGAGTTATTAAGCCCTCAGGAAAACTTTGATTTCCTTAATGAATATCTTAGTGGAATCGTCCCAATTATTCAACGAAATGGAGGTTTTATAGATAAGTTTATCGGAGATTCTGTGATGGCGCTATTCCCTGATAACCCGGATGCAGCCATACAAACGGTTTTTGAGTTTGAAGACTTTATCGAAGAATATAACCAAAGACTTCAGAAAAATATAGCACTCCCCATACAAATAGGAACCGGGATTCATACGGGTAAATTAATTCTGGGAACGATTGGTCACGATCATAGGCTGGAAACGACCGTGATTTCTGATGCGGTAAACACAGCTTCACGAGTCGAAGGGCTTACCAAATATTATGATGCCAAGGTTATAGGAACAGAACATACCTTGTCAAAGCTGAAGAATAAAAAGGCGTTTCACTATAGATTTCTGGATACGGTGAAAGTAAAAGGAAAAACGAAAACATTATCAGTATACGAATTCATAGCTCCGGGTGAAAGGATGAAGATAACCCAGCTAAAAATGTATAATAAGGGAATAAAATTCATAGAAAATAAAAAGATTAGAGAAGCAGCTGTAATATTTTCTGAATTACATAGAGAAAATCCTAAGGATCGAGCTGTTGAAATCTTTTTTGAGAGATGTGAAAATTATTTAGAAAAGAAAACATCCTCCTGGGATGAAATAACACATATGATTACCAAATAATAGTGAATGAAAAAGAAATTTGATCTTATTGTCATTGGCTCAGGTCCAGCCGGTGAAAAAGCCGCTGCAAAGGCAGCATATTTTGGATATAAAGTGGCTATCATAGAAAAGGAACGTAAGTACGGAGGCGCAGGAGTTCAAACAGGAACTTTACCATCCAAAACTTTAAAAGAGACCGCGTTGTACCTTTCCGGGATATATCAGAAAGGCGTATTTGGAGTAGATAAAGAAATCGGAAGAGCGACAGGAGTTCATGATTTTTTGTATCGTAAAAATGTAGTAACTAATCATATGCACAAAGCCGTTGCATATAATCTAAAGAAACACGGAATAGAAGTCTTTGAAGGTTTTGCAAGTTTTATTGACACTACGCATATAATAATAACAGGCGAACTGGAGCAAATTATTGAAGGAAAATACATTCTAATTGCTACCGGATCCTATCCATATCACCCAGAAAACATTCCGTTTGATAACAAACGAGTATTGGATTCTGATTCTATTCTTAACATAAAACGATTTCCAAAATCTATTTGTGTATTAGGAGCCGGAGTAATTGGCTGCGAATATGCTACTATTTTCGGAGCTATGGGTGTGAAAACCTTTATTGTCAATGATCATGACAAGATATTAGGATTCCTAGATTCAGAAATTTCTGAAGCGCTTGTAGAACAAATGCGAAAGAATGAAATTAAAATTTTGTTTAATAATTCGGTAGTGGAATTTGAAGTTTCTGAAGATGAGATGCAACCACTGAGGTTAAAATTGAGATCCGGAGAATATCTCAATGTAGAGATGTTTTTATTTGCAGCGGGACGAAGCGGAAATATCAGAGGATTAAACTGCGCAGGAATCGGATTAGAAACCGGTAAAAGAGAAACCGTGTTAGTCAACGATAAGTTTCAGACCAATATACCTAATATTTATGCTGTTGGGGATGTTATAGGTTTTCCTGCTTTGGCAAGTACCAGTATGGAACAAGGTCGGATCGCAGTGACTCATATGTTTAATACTGCAGATTTAGAATCATTGGCAGATGTTTTTCCATATGGTATTTATACAGTCCCTGAAGTCTCTATGGTTGGGATTACAGAAGAACAGGCCAAGAGTAGCAATATAGATTATGGTGTTGGTTATAGCTATTTTAGAGATACTGCAAGAGGAAAGATTATGGGTGATAATGATAACGGATACCTAAAATTAATTTTTGATAAAAAGTCCAAAGTGATAAAAGGCGTTCATATTATGGGGCATTTTGCCACAGAATTAATACACTTTGGTATGCAATTGGTACAAGAAAAGAAAACACTTGATCACTTGATCTCTACGGTGTTTAATTATCCCACATTACATGACTTGTATAAATATGCCAGTTATGATGGTTTAGGGAATATCGCAGGTAAAAAAGTGAAAACTGCTGGTGAAATGATATAATTCTTGTACAAATTTTCTCTAATTAAAGAATTCATCTCAGTAAATTGTACGGTTTGATCGATTTTACAATATCGATTCACCAGTTTATACTTTGTCTTGGTTATAAAACTTCCGTGAATATTTTAATAATATACACCTGGGCATATACATTGATTATGATTCAGAAAGTCTTAGTGTTCTTCAATAGATATATGTCTACAGCAACAGATTGCAATAATTTCTAAAAAAAACAGCGTAAAAGGAGGTAACAATTTGTCTAAATATGGCACTTACATATGCGATGACTCCTTTACTTCTTAGAATAGTAGTAACTGATGAGTATTTATTTTAATAATAACGAACTAACCAATATGACAAGAGAAGAACATTTAGCATTTTGTAAAAAGTGTACTAATCGAGAAATGGACCTTAAACAAGGTTTGGTGTGTGCATTGACTAAAGAAAAGGCAAATTTCATTAACGATTGCAGAGACTTTGTATTAGATCCTACCTATGAAGAACGATTTGATGATACGGAAGAACTGAATAATCAGGTAGTAAAAAGTCTAATATCTGATAAAGTTTTAGAGAAACTACGAGTAGAACAAAATTTTCCAATAGGGCTTATGTCAGGTATTTTTGTTGGGATTATTGGTGCTTTATTGTGGGGTGCAATCACATTGGCAACAGGGTATCAGATAGGGTATGTGGCATTAGCTATTGGAGCAGGTGTTGGTTTATCAATCAGATATGCAGGCAAAGGAGTGGATCAGATTTTTGGAATTACAGGAGCTATTGTTGCTGTTTTGAGCTGTTTTCTTGGAAATTTCTTTAGTATTATTGGGACAATTGCCAATTTAGAAAATCTAGAATACATAGAAACCCTTCTGTTATTTGATTACTCATTACTGATTCCTATGATGCAGGAGACATTTAGTGCAATGGATGTTTTATTTTATGGTATTGCTGGCTATGAAGGTTATAAATTTGCGTTCAGATCCTTTACCGAAAAAGAATTAGAAGATTTAAAAAAGAAGTAGGAATCAAATACATTCATTGTTATTATGTTTGTATCATCATTTTAAAATAAACTATGAAAAATATAATTTGCCTAATTATACTTTCATCATTTATAATAGTTAATGGTTATTCGCAGAAAGAAGGACAAAGTTTCTGTGGGGGAGATGTTACGGGAAGTTATTTTCCACTATCCGTTAAGAAAAAGAAACTTGTTTGGGGAAACACATTTTACTTTGAAACTAAAAAAGAAGAAAAAGTAATTGATGGTAAAAAATATATAAAGTATGAACAAGCATGGGAAAACGGGCAAAAAGTAGAGATGCTGTTACGTGAAGAGTTAGGAACCGTTTTCCAATATGAGCCTGACGGAAGTGATGAAACGCTTAGATACAATAGTTTACATAAGGCAGGAGATTCGTGGTTAACATCAGATAAAGAGGCAAAATATACGATTGTTTCATATGATGGAAAGCTCGCTACTCCTTATTGTAAGTATAAAAAGTTAATGGTGTTAGAAGGAAAATTTAAAGAAAATACATTCCTTTTTTATTATCTAAAAGGATATGGATATGTTGGTGCTACACTGGAAGATGAATTAATCTCGTTTGCAACTCCAGAATGGTAATTAAAAAAACTTATAGTTAATCATAATATGAGAAAAATAATACTTTTTGTATTTATATTACCTCCGTATAATCAAACTTATTACCAGATACATTGAAAAACATTTTTTTAATTTTTACGATATTAATTATCCTTTTTTCCTGTACTGATAATGGTGTGACGGAAAAAAAAGCGGTTCTTGCTTGTTTAGAGAAAGGTGAAAGTATTACAGAGCTCATTGAGGAATCTAATGTAGAAAAGTTACAAAAGGTTTTTATCGATATACCAAATCTAAATTATCTTATAGAAGTATTAGAGGATGAGGTGATGAAACATGAGAAGTATACACTAAGTCAACCTAACATTTTCTATAATCCCTATGGTGATGAATACATATATACTATTTATGCTAATAAGTGGATCGATAATGGAACCGATTGGGGTTTAAGTGATTATCTATTTGTATTTCAGCTTGCGTTTAAGTATGATGCTAATTCTCAAAAGGTTTCTGTTATAAATAATAGAATTTTAAAAGATCATGCTGGGTTCAAGAAATGGTGGTTTTCTTTTATCAAATCATATACTATAAAAAGCTGTAAAAGAGATTTTTGGGCAGATTCATTTGGGATCATCCCACCACCGCCACCACCTCCTGCAATAGAAGAATGGCTTTCAGAGAATAATGAGGGCTAATTTATCTTATTATTAATTTATAAAGGATGAAGGATATAATAACAAATATCATATTGGGGATTGTTATAGCGTTTTTTGTATTTATCATACTAAAAGAGTTCTTTTTAGACCTATATGAGTATAGAAAATGCTCTAGATGCAATAGCAGTTTTTTTAAGACGAGAATTACAAAAACAGAATCTCTAGGTATAGATTTTGAAGATTCTGATAAAGAAAACATTCGTCATTATTTTAATTGTAAAAAATGTAATCATACCTGGACCGTAGACACCTATAATGATCTTAGCTCTTCGGATTAAGAAGAGAGTAAAACTAATCATTTTTTAGATTTTTTAGTTTTGAAATTCACGTATTTATACTCATATATAAACGATATAATCGTATTAGTTTTATAGCTCTTAAAACTATATTAAAATGATAAGGTTCAACATAGTTCTTCTTACAGTATTACTAACATCTACAATTTTTTTTGGTGGTTGTGATAAGCACAATAAAAAAAAGCCAATTACTTCAGGAAATATTGAAGTTGTAAAAGATTCTGCAGTATTCAGTTTCTCTTTCGTTGGTTGTAATAGAGTTCAGTACGGAGATTGGCACAATGATAGTGCTACGAATGTATCTACAGCAAATCTTTCTGTATTAAAACGGATTTTTGATGATGTAACAACCCTAAAACAAAAACCATCTTTATTTTTCTTTTTAGGTGATTTGGTCTTAGCAGAATCGGATACTATTAATTTAGACACACAATTAAAAGCTTGGGTACAATTATATGAAGACAAGGCTTTTAGCACCATTAGTGATTCCGGAATAGAATTAGTTGCAGTTCCGGGAAATCACGAAATGTTGTTTTATAATACAAAGGATGATAAGGAATACCCTTTGGCAGGTGCTACTTCGGTATGGATGAAATATATGAAACCATATATGCCTACTGATCGAAACCATATCACAGGAAACGATAGCCTAGTGAATCAGATGACGTTTTCCTTTTCTCGGAACAATGTGGGATTTGTAGTAATGAATACGGATACTTATAACCCACCAACCAAAGAAAACCCTTATGGTTTTGAAGGTTTGATACCTACGCAATGGATTATTAATCAAATTGAACAATACAAACAAAACCCTGATATAGATCATATTTTTGTGCTAGGTCATAAACCGTACTATGTAGATGGTAAACCGGAAACAGGACATAAAGGATTTCCTGAAGGTCCCGTGCTTTGGCCTGAATTGCAGAAGAATAAAGTTGCAGCGATGCTATCGGCACACGTACACGACTATCAAAGGATGCAACCAAATGGGGAAGGAACCTACCAGATCATTGCAGGAAACGGCGGTAGTGATGGACCAGCTGCTTTTTTTGGTTACAGTACGATTAATATTATGAGTAATGGAGAAGTTCAATTTATTTCGAGAGGATTTGATAAAGGAAGACCTTACTATCAAGATGTACCGGAAAATGTTATGCAAGTACAAGATAGTACAACATTAACCTGGTCTAAAAATGCCAATCCTTATCAGCATAATTAATCATTCAAATCCCAGTTATACTCTAAGTACCGAACTTTTGCTGAATCATTAGCTTTTGTGTTTGAGTACTTGTTAATAAAAGGAATAACACCCTTTTTAAAATCAACAACATACCATTCGAATATCTTGCTGATTCCTATACTGTTCTCGGTGATTTTATTTTTGTCGGGATCATTAATCCAGGTTTTGGATAGTGTGTTTAACTGCTGATTAAGTTTGGTAGGAGTGAAGGCTTCATTTAATAATTTTGGGCAAGACACCGCAGCACAATTAAAAGCCACGTGTAATCTTGGTTCGTTAAAATTGGGACGAACAATGGTGTTTTCTATTTGGTTTAACGAGTAAATTCTATCTCCTGACTTTATAAATTTTTGATCCCAAGGCTTTCCTCCATTGATATCTTTAATACTTTTTATTGGATAAGCTTTGACTATTAAATAAACCGTAGCAGCATTATAAAGGTTAAACCAATAGGCTAATTTTTCATTATTAGTCCAATCATTCTTTGGTGGCATCTTCTCAAGATGAGATAAATACTCTTCTATTTTAGTAATGTCTGATTTAAAATCGTTATAATTTACTTTTCCCGTAGCAGAAACATATTTTTTTGTCAATAAATTCCATGTTGTATGATCGGGCCTGATTTTTTTAATTTCTGTTTCAACGATCTCTTCTTTTTTCTCTTCGTTTAAAGGAGTTGATTTCTCAATGTTACTTTCAGTTTCTTCAGTTTCTTCAGTTTCTTCAGTTTCTTCAGTTTCTTCAGTTTCTTCAGTTTCTTCAGTTTCTTCAGTTAGTTCAGTTAGTTCAGTTTCTTTTTCAGGCTCCGTTAATTTATGAGTAACTACAATAGAATCTTTGGTTTCTTGATTCTCAGTTTTTTTGTCGTTACTTAAGGTATCTTCTATTTCAGGTTTGGAGGTAGAAGATTTTGAAACCACAATATTTTCAGTAAGGATATTTGTTTTCTTTTCTTTTTTTTCAGATAGACATCCCGCAATAAAAAGAATCGTTAAGAATAAGATTACCTTTTGCATAATATTTAGTTTTGAAAGGATATCAGAATAACTTTTTTATTTTAAAAGCTGCTGCAATATCTATTTTAGGTTACTAAGAATAAAATCTAATTTTTTATTAGTATTCAGGTTTTGTGCAAAAGAATCTGTCATATGAGTTCCTTTATCAGCCAACCCCAGTTGCTGTAGTCTAAGAATATTTTTTTTATTTTCCAGTGTTACTTTACCAGTTAGTAAAAGACTCATATCTTGATTGCTATGGTAATAATCATATATTTTTTTGAGTCCTGTAAGATATAGATAATCCTTAGTAAATCCGCCGCCGCGATGCGCTCTTAATGTAATTTGCCAGGCTGTTTCTCTATTTAGTTTATATTGACTATACAGTAAGTCAAAGGTGTCTTTAAAATCATACCCTTTAATTAAACTATCAGCCGCTATTACCCGATATGCCAGCTCTTTCATGCGTTTTAGCGTTAAGCTTCCAGACATATATTCACTAAAAACCGCTAGGCCTTCTTGTGTTTCCGTATTATTGACAAAACCATTAGAGAATACTTTTAACGGCTGGCTTTTTCCATTAAAGGTGGTTACCATATGCACTCCAATTTCGTGGTTTGCCAATACCTGCAATTCATTATCACTGAACTTGTAGTTTTTCTTTAAGACCAATGTTTCAGAGGCGTTTAGAACCATTGCGGATGCAGAAATATGTGTAGATTTTTTAATATTAAAATCAAAATCATAGCGTTCTGCAAATTTTCTAAAATATGCTTCAGCGTCTGATGCCGAATGTTTTTTTATAAGTTCTTCTCCAGGCTGTTCATCTTCGAAATGAAGAATGAAACGTGCATTTTCTACATCACGTTCTTTTGGAGTGCCAAATACTTTTAATGAATTGTAATAAAAGTTTTTTCCACTTCCTATAGTTTCGATACATTGAATCAATCCAGAGTATTCATAGATAATATCCTGATATAACGTTCTAATCTCCTTATCTTCAATACGTTCTAATCGCTGACTAAAAAACAAACCTTGTAACTTATACGGATCAAATTTTATCTTTCGGTAGTTAAATTTTGGATTAAAACGATATTTACAGGCAAAGAAACTCTTTTTTTCCTGTTCAATATTCAATGGATTAAGGTAATTAAGAAGTTCAATATTCTTTACCAAATTATCCAGATTTTGATCAATTTCAAACAAATCTGTGTATGTATCTACGACATCTTTGATCATATTCTTATTTTAATAACAGCAAAAATAATAGATTAACTTTTCAGAAACACTACTTTGGATCAATAAAGCTTTGATAAAAAGATGTTGCGTGTTTTGGTAGCCTTAATTTTAGTTCTTGTTCAATGCTGTTGACTACTTCAGGATACATAATATATTCTAGTTCGTGGCAATAAATCTTTGAAAATTCGGTAGCCAAGACTAAGGTATTGTTAAAATGATTAGTAATATATTTTAAAAAGTATCCATTTCCCTGAAACGTATCATTGATAGCGGCTGTAGTTGTTATGGCGTTTGGTAGTTTAATTTCTGACAAGTCGTTACTCCAAGAAGTTGCAAACGTAGAAAAACGATCATTATCAATATTTGAAGTTCCTAGGTTCACAACAGGGACTTCTCGATCCCAGCGTCTCCAGTTATATGAATGCATATCATACACAACAGCGGCGCCATATTTAGATTCTATTTTGGAAACTAAAGCGTGAACTACACGATAAAAATTATGATGTTTTTGTAATGAACGTTCTTTGGTTTCTGATTTCAAGGAGTTTTTCCATAATTGTTTTCCCCAGGCATCTTCATAAATAGCATTTTCAGGATCTCTATTGAGATCATATTCGAATCTGGAGTCGCAACCTGCAATTACGATAGGATGGCTTTGTACCATCTGTTTGGTAGCTGGATCTTCTTCATACCAGCGCTCATATTCGGTATGCAGACAGTTTGCCCAAAGTTCTTTTCTAAACTGATGTCCGTCGTGGACGGCTCCACAAATATAATAGGAGTAAGAATCTATTTTAAGTGTAAACGAATAGTCTTCAGACACTGCATGAAAAGGTTCTTCGGCCTGTATTTTGGCAAGCATATCTTTAATAGAAAGCCTACGCATCGTCTACCGTTTTTCTTAATTTGGCTTTTCTATCAAACCTATTAACTCTTTGCACAACTTTATCTTCTATAAAGTCTACTACTTTTTCTTGTAGTCTTACTTTATATTTTTTGTTAATATACGTGATTCCGCCTGGGCTCATTACATTGACTTCTACCAGCATACCGTTGATCACATCAATCCCAACAAAATACAACCCGTCTTTAACCAATTTAGGGTCAATCAAACGGCATAATTCTTTTTCTTGTTTTGTTAGAGAGTGTTTTACAACAGAACCGCCGGCAGTAACATTTGATCTGTGATCATCTTCGGCAGGAACTCGTCTCATAGCGCCGATTGGCTTTCCATTCAGGATTAAAATACGAACATCACCCTGATCTGCACCTTCAATATAATCCTGAAGGATAACATAATTGGTGGTTCCATCTTTATTATCTATATAAAAATCTAATAGAGAACGGATACTGGTCATCGCTCTTTTTTCAATCAAAATAACACCAGAACCACCAAAACCATTAAGAGGCTTAAGAATCATTTTATCGTGTGTAGATTCTTTGATCATTTTGATCAGATAGTCCTTATTTTTAGTAACGTGCGTTCTTGGGATAAAATGCGTGTCAATATCGTCAAATGCTGCTGTATAAAGTTTATTATTTGATCTTCTGATTCCATCTATATCATTCATAATAAAAACATCATCCTTAATTGAATCCAGAAAATTAAGCATGATCATATCCAGAGGAGGATTACTGCGTAAAATAATTACATCAAACCCAGCTAAGGGTAGCATCTCATCTCTAAACGTTGTTTTAGTATAAAACGACTTCATAGAAGAAGAAACTTTATCCTGACGATTAATAACTTTGCAAAAAGAATAGGTAACACTGTCTCTGATAGTAAGATTTGAGGGTGTTGCTAATGCTACCCCGTGCCCTCTCTTTGCAAATTCGTGGATTAGTGTAAGACTCGTATCATTTTCAGGATCGATTTCTTCCCAAGGATACATAAGAAAACAGACGTTCATGAGTAATAAATGTTTTAGAAAAGAAAAATAATAAATTTTGCGTTTAGAAGCCCAAAAAACTAATAAAACTTAAATTATTTATCTAACAAAAATCTTAAATACAGTCTATATTTGGATTGACTTTATTTAGCTTATCCCAAATAATGTGATCAATAGGTTGCGGAGAGATCTTAAATAGTACCAAATGTTTATTAGTATTCTCACAATAATTATAGGTAGCTACTATATTTAGATGTACTTCTTTTTTTGTGGTAAATGCATCGTAGGTTATAACTTTACCGGCATAAGAATGATCATCAACTTTTTCGAAAAAGGCTTTAGCTTTTGGAATGGCTTCAGCTGAATCCTCATCGGAGTTAGAAACTACTTGCATCAAACCATCGAAATACATCTCCAGTTCTGATTCTAAACGATTACTGGATAGTTGAGGGTCATTATCTAAATACCAAAGAAACGCATAAGAAAAAAACTCTTCAGAACCTTGTTTGCCCCATCCAGGTGCAAATCTAACATATTCCGTACCTTTATGCTCTAGCGATTTGGCAAATGATAATGGAAATGTTATGGTCTCTTTTCTCCAGTTATCAGGAGCCGATAGGAGATTAATAACGTTATGTTCTTTTTTACATTGTATAAGAATTAATGATAGGACAATGAAAAATGGTATAGTTTTTGAATTTCTCATTTCGAGATAGTTATTTTAAGCAATAAAAATACTAATTGTAAAATTATATATTGTTTTTTATAAATTTGTTATAAGAAGGAAAAATACGAATACAAAAATTTTAAAATGAAATTATATAAGTTTAAAACATTACTACTACTTATTTTTTGCATTCAGATTTCAATGGCACAATCGCTGGATGATGCGAAAGAGGCAGAAATAATCAATATACAAAAAGATATAGTTGGTAAACTTACAGGACATATTCCAATAAAGGGTAAGAAAAAATTATCGAGCCGTTCTAGTAATTCAGAAAGGAAAACTACCGCTGATTATTTGTTCAATTCTTTAAAAGAAATCGGACTTAAGCCAAATCGTAATAGTTATAATGTGCAAGATAAAAAAGGGAATCAATATAATGGAGCTAATATCTATGCAGAGATTCCTGCCACCAATGGGAGTGATGAATATATAGTACTTGGTGCACATTATGATACTGCAGAGGATAGCCCGGGAGCTGTTCATAATGCCACAGGAGTAGCATTAACACTATACGTTACCGAAAAACTCACAAAGTTGGCCGACAGAAGTATTAATTTTATGATTGTCTTTTTTGATCAGCAGGAAACCAATATGATTGGTTGTAGAATGTTTGTAAAAAAACTACAAGATGAAAAGTACAATATAAACTCTATGCATCGTGTTGATTATGTAGGTTGGGATAACGACGAAGATAGAGCTATAGAGTTATTGGCTTCTAACATAAGTTTGGAGTCAGCTTATCGATTAGAATCTGGTGTTCCTGTATTTAAGAGAAGAGTATCTACTCCAGAAACAAGAATCTTTTCTAAATTAGGGTATGAAACCATTACAATTACTGCAGAATTAATGAATGGCGATAATTCACCATATGTACATCAGACTGAAGATAAATATACAACTGTAAATTTCAAGTATCTTGCATCTACCTCAGAGATCGTTTATAAGGTTATGAAATCTCTGTCTAAGTAAAGAATTTAAAAAAACGATATTTTTAAAAGAGTTTTTGCTAGTGTAGCAAAAACTCTTTTAGTTTTTTGTAGTCATTTGTTTTGACACTTATCTTCTCCTTATTCAATACTTTTTCAATTTGCTTAGGAATTTGAAGTTTTGTTTCCAGGGTTTCTTCAACAATATCCAAAAACTTAACCGGGTGTGCAGTTTCAAGAAATACACCATATTCATTTTCTTCTAATCCATACGCTTTCAAACCCAAATATCCCACAGCTCCGTGCGGATCTGCTATATATTTATTTTGACTGTATACTTCTTTCATAGCTTTTCTGGTTGCATTATCGTCAAAGCTATAGGCAGAAAAACTATTTTTGAGGGATTCGAAATTATTATCAAACAATTGTTGGATTCTTATAAAGTTACTGGGATTACCTACATCCATGGCATTAGATATAGTGGCCTTGGAAGGTTTTGGATCATAATCAGAAGTTTTCATATATCGGACCACAGTATCATTTACATTTGTAGCGGCAACAAAGTGTTTTACAGGTAGTCCTAGTTTATGGGCAACAATCCCTGCGCAGATATTACCAAAATTCCCACTGGGAACAGAAAAAACAATATCCTTTCCTTTACTTTTCAATTGTTTATAAGCAAATACAAAATAGAATAATTGTGGTAACCATCTAGCGATATTAATAGAATTGGCTGAAGTTAACTGCATATGATCCGTAATGGTTTCATCCAAAAAGGCTTTTTTAACCATATCCTGGCAATCATCAAATACACCATCTACTTCTAATGCGGTTATATTTTGACCTAAAGTAGTAAGTTGACGTTCTTGTATGTCACTAACTTTACCGGATGGATATAAAATCACTACATCCACACCTTTTACTCCTAAAAAACCTTGTGCAACTGCTCCACCAGTATCTCCGGAAGTAGCAACAAGTACAGTCACTTTATTATCATTATTTCGGTTAAAATATCCAAGGCAGCGTGCCATAAACCTGGCGCCTACATCTTTAAAAGCCATGGTTGGACCATGAAAAAGTTCTAAGGTTCCAATGTTTTCTTTGATATCGACAACCGGAAAATCAAAACTTAATACATCGGTTAGGATATCTCTTAATTCTGTTTCTGGTATTTCATCACCTACAAATTGCTTAATAGTTTGAAAAGCAATTTCTATAGTATCCAGATTTTCGATAGTATCAAAAAATGATTTGGGTAATGGGGTTATTTTTTCCGGAAAATATAATCCCTTGTCCGGAGCTAAACCTTTAATTACCGCTTCAGAAAAAGATACTTTAGGGGCGTTGTTATGTAAACTATAATATTGCATGAATACGCTGTCTTATTGTTGTGGAACTATAGCAGAAAACTCTATTTCTACCAGGATATTTGGGTCAATTAATTTCGCTACTTCTACCATTGTAGTGACCGGTTTTATTTTTCCGAAGTATTCACCGTG
Source organism: Aquimarina rubra (assembly GCF_042684305.1). NCBI lineage: Bacteria > Pseudomonadati > Bacteroidota > Flavobacteriia > Flavobacteriales > Flavobacteriaceae > Aquimarina > Aquimarina rubra. The sequence goes on from NZ_JBHULE010000008.1 coordinate 335,960, forward strand.
AGCTTTACCAATTTCTTCCCATTTGGTAATATCGGTACAGTATATTCTAGTACGAATGATATTATCCAAATCAGCACCTAAGTCGTTAAGCACTTTTTTTACGGATTCAATAATGGCCACTGTTTGCTCATATTCATTGGCTCCCGGAGCGGTTGTACCTGAAACCTCAATAGTATTACCGATTTTGATAGCTCTAGAGTATCCCACAATATCTTCCCAAGGAGAACCGGTAGCTATTTTTTTTATTTCTTGCATATCAGTTAATTATTTTTATACCGTCATTATTGATTTTAGAAATATGAATATCAAAATCAAGTCCGGTTTTTGTGTATACTTCTTTAATGGCTTCTGCAACTTTTTTTGCAGTATCCATACCTTTGCTTAAAGCAAAAATAGAAGGCCCTGAACCCGAAATACCACATCCTAAAGCACCCTTTGCAATAGCAACTTTTTTGACGTTTTTAAATTCAGGAATCAAAATGGACCGCATAGGTTCTATAATCACATCTTCAAGACTACGACCGATAAGTTCATAATCTTCTGTAAACAAACCGGTTACAAGACCTCCTACATTTCCCCATTGATGAATTGCCTGCTTTAGCGTTACGTTTTGTTTGATTACAGATCTGGCATCCGAAGTTTTTACTTCAATTTGTGGATGGATAACCGTCATTACTAAATCCTTTGGTGTATGCAGTTTTATAACATCCAATGGATCATAACTTCGAACTAATGTAAATCCACCCAATAGGGCAGGAGCTACATTATCAGCATGTGCATTTCCACTGGCAAGTTTTTCACCTTCCATAGCAAATTCTACCAATTTATGAGCAGAAAAAGGATGATCCAGCAGATGGTTCACAGCCCAAACGGCACCTGCACTGCTTGCAGCACTACTGCCTATACCGCTACCAGCTTTGATTTTTTTATAAATCTCAATCTCAATACCAATTGCACCTTCGTAATCCTTTAGTAAAGCTTCTACAGCTACACCTGCAACGTTCTTTTTTGTTTCTAAGGGTAAATCGGCTCCTTCGATCTTAGTAATTCTTACTCCGGGTTCTGAACTTAGAGAGATGATCATCTCATCCCCAACTGTATCCAAACAACAACCCAGGACATCAAAGCCACAGGATAGATTGGCAACGGTAGCTGGAGCAAAAATCTTAATACGTTTCATTCTAAATGTTGAGATTTACTTTTTACCAATTCTAATAATATCTGCAAAAATACCTGAAGCTGTAACATCTGCACCAGCGCCAGCACCTTTTACAATAAGCGGTTGTTGCGGGTATCGATCGGTATAAAAAAGAACAATATTATCACTTCCTTCTAAATTATAAAAAGGATGATCAGCAGGAATATGTTGTAATCCAACCTTTGCTTTTCCATCTTCATATTGTGCCACATATTTTAAACGACACTCTTTTTTGTTAGCTTCATCTAGGATTTGCTTAAAATGCGATTCGTTAGCCTTTAGTGATTCGAAAAAGGCGTCAACACTATTGGTTTCAAGGCTTTCTTCTGGTAAAAACGCTTCTTTTTCTATATCCTCTAGCTCCATAATATTACCACTTTCACGAGCTAAAATCAATATTTTTCTAGCCACATCTACACCACTAAGATCAATTTTAGGATCAGGTTCTGTATATCCTTCTTCCTGTGCCTGCTTTACTACATCATAAAAATTAACTCCCTCTTTGTAATTATTAAATACAAAATTAAGACTACCGGATAATACCGCCTGAATTTTATGAACATTATCTCCAGAAGCTATTAAATTGTTTAGAGTGTCAATAATAGGTAGACCAGCTCCAACGTTAGTTTCGTAAAGAAAAGAAGCACTGAATTTACGAGAAAGTTCTTGAAGTTCTGAATAGTTAGCATATTCATCAGCACACGCAATCTTATTACACGTTACAACGGCCATGCTTTCTGCTAAATAATGTTTATATACCTTGGCAATGTCAGGATTAGCCGTGTTATCTACAAAAATAGAGTTACGAATATTCATTTCCTTAGCAGTGATAAAAAACTTTTCAGAATTTGCTTTTTCTCCAGTTGCTAATGCTTCTTCCCAGGAGTCTAATTTGATTCCTTGTTCATCGAAGGTCATCGTTCTGGAGTTTGAAATTCCAACTACACGTATTTTAAGTCGTAGTTTATCCTTTAAATAGCTTTTTTGCTGTTCTAACTGGGAGAGCAATTTACTACCTACATTTCCAACACCGGTTACGAATAGGTTCAATTGTTTTGTTTTTACTTCAAAAAAGCGTTCGTGTAAAATATTTAATGCTTTTTTGATATCCTTTTTTCCGATAACCACAGATATGTTTTTTTCTGATGCTCCTTGAGCTATCGCTCGGATATTCACATTATTTTTACCTAGGGTACTAAACATTTTACCACTTAATCCTTGGTGGTGGTACATATTGTCACCAACTAATGCAACAATGGCAGCGTTATTTTCAATTTTTACAGGATCTACTTTATGTTTTGTGATTTCGAATTCGAAGGCTGTATCCAGAACCAACTTCGCCTTTTCAGCGTCTTGTTCATCTACAGCCAAACAAATAGAATGCTCAGAAGAAGCTTGCGTAATTAGAATTACATTGATGTTCGCTAAAAATAAAGCCTCGAATAAGCGTTTAGAAAATCCGGGTATTCCAACCATTCCACTACCTTCTAGAGATATGACAGAGATATTATCTATATGACTAATTCCTGTAACCGGTTTTGGTCTATTGGCAACTTCTCTTGTGATCAATGTTCCTTCATCTTCTGGCTGGAAGGTGTTTTTGATTACAATCGGGATATTTTTATCTAAAACTGGATGAATGGTAGGAGGATAGATCACTTTTGCTCCAAAATGAGATAATTCCATAGCTTCCTGATACGATATATGAGTGACAGGTTTGGCTTGTTTCACTAATTTAGGATTAGCAGTATACATTCCGCTAACGTCCGTCCAAATCTGAAGTTTATCTGCCTGAACTGCAGACGCTAAAATTGCTGCTGTGAAATCCGAACCACCTCTTCCTAACGTCGTTGGCTCTCCATCTGATGTTTTGGCAATAAACCCAGGAAACAAACTAACTTGATGGTTGTTATCCTGAGCGTAGCGCTTTATTCTAAAATTAGTCTCTTCGTAATCTATGGTAACTTTTGTAGCGTCGGTCGTGATAATATAATCCCTGGAATCTTTAAGAACGATATCTAATCCTTTTACTTTTGCTGCTTCGGCAATTATAAATGATGATAACATTTCACCAAAACTAGCAATAACAGATTCGGTTTTAGGTGATAATTCACTTAAAAGGTATACTCCTTCGCATAAAGATTCTAGTTTGTTTAGCTCTGATTTTACTTTGCTGATTATAGAACTTTGTGAAACCACCGGAATTAACTCTTTGATAGCCTCCAGATGTCTGTTTTCTATAGTAATAAGGGTGCTTTTATATGTATCGTTATTAGATGAAGCTTCCTTTCCGGCTTGTATTAGAAGATCCGTAACTCCACCAAGAGCAGAAACAACTACATACAGTGATTTGTTTCTGGATTGCTTTTCGATGATTTCTATTACTTTTTCTATGGTCGTTGCATTTGCAACTGAAGAACCTCCAAATTTTAGAACGTTCATAATGTATTTTTTAAAATAATGTAATTGATAAGGCTTTTCGGTAATTTCTTTACGTAAAACAAACTACTTACTTAATTTCTGTGATATATAAATGATTAACCCCTAAGGGTAATAATTGTAGTTGTAGTACGTGTAAATGAAGTGTAAGCGAAAGCCGCTGTTGTTCCTAACGCGAAAAGTAAAACCGAGATTGAAACCGTACTAAACATTAGTTTGATTTATATTTAAGTTCAAATGTATAATTTTTTACTTTTGGACAAAATAAAAACGTTGGTAATCATAAACTTTTATTGATCCTTTAATTTATAGATGAATTCGTTAAAGCATTCTTAAAAAAAGTAAATTAAAAAGATTATTGTGTTTTAAAATTATATGATGACTTAATTACTAAAATTTATACTTGTGAAGATATTTTCCGCTGATCAAATGCGAAAAGCAGACGAAGTTACTATTCAATCTCAAAAGATTACTTCTTTAGAGTTGATGGAAAGGGCTGCTACTCAGATATTCAATGTTTTACATCAACGATTACAGGGAGCTCCCATTCCGATTCATGTATTTTGTGGTATAGGAAATAATGGAGGAGATGGTTTGGTAATTTCGCGATTGTTAGTGGAACATGGATATCACGTTAAAACATATATTGTTAATTTTAGTGATAACCGATCTGAAGATTTTTTAGCGAATTATGATCGATTAAAATCATTAGGTGCAGAGTGGCCCATACAGTTAAAATCCGAAGAGGACCTACCCGATATTCAGCAACAGGATATGGCAATTGATGCTATTTTTGGGATTGGATTAAATAGACCTTTATTACCTTGGATAATTAACTTGATTAAACATATCAATGCCTCCAGGTGTTTTACCTTATCTATAGATGTACCTTCAGGATTATATGCAGATAAGGCTCCAGATGATCCGGAAGGCGTTATTTATGCTTCGACAACGGTTACTTTTCAGTTGCCAAAATTGATATTTTTTCTACCGGAAACAGGTCAGTATTCTCAGGATCTTGAAGTTATTGACATAGGTTTGAACAGAGATTTTATTGCTCAAACTCCTGGTCAGGCCGAATTAATAGGTAAGAATGAAGTATTGTCGCTTTATAAGCCAAGATACAAATATGCACATAAGGGAGATTATGGACATTGTTTACTAATAGGAGGTAGTTATGGAAAAATAGGGAGTGTAGTATTGGCGACAAAATCTGCATTACGAATAGGTGCAGGTCTGGCAACAGCATATATACCTGAATGCGGGTATGAAATTTTACAGACCTCTGTTCCAGAGGCCATGGTAGTAACGGATGAAGAAGATGATTATATCTCTAATGTGGTGATTGATTTTGATCCTTCAGTTATCGGAATAGGAATTGGGCTTGGTACACACGAAAAAACAGTGGATGCCTTTGGTAAATTTTTAAAGCAAAACAAAAGCAAGCTAGTTATTGATGCAGATGGTATTAATATATTAGCTAAAGAATCAAGGTTTTTAGAATATTTACCTGAAAGAGCAGTGTTGACTCCACATCCTGGGGAATTAAAACGTTTAATTGGTGATTGGAAAGATGATTTTGATAAAATTAACAAGACCAAAGAATTTTCTAAGAAATACGATTGTGTTGTGGTAATCAAAGGTGCAAATACTTTAATTATTTATGATGATAATATCTATGTGAATACTACCGGAAACCCGGGAATGGCTACCGCAGGAAGTGGTGATGTCTTAACAGGTATTATTACAGGATTAATTTCTCAAGGGTATGATCCATTGCATGCTTCTATTTTTGGAGTGTATTTACATGGTAGTTCTGGTGATCTGGCAATTCAAGAAACTGGATATCAGGGTTTACTGGCAGGTGATATAGTTTCTTATATTGGGAAATCATATATTGAGTTGTTTAAAAAACCAGAACAAATGAATCCTCAAGCCTGATTATACTTAAAAAAATAGTGGTTTTCGCGTACAATTTTGTTTGCTTTTTGTAGTTATGGTTACTGATGATTTGTATAATTTTATTTCATTAATTAAAAAGCAAAAAATGATGACAAAAAAGATGATGGCAATCGCTGCAATTGCCTTGGGATTATTAGGCGTTTCCTGTTCTAGTGATGATGGACCACCGGTTTCTAACTTAACTTTAGAATTGGTTGGTTTAGAAGTGTTAACTAATGGGGCCACTTATGAAGGGTGGATTGTAGTTGATGGAGAAGCTATTTCCACTGGAAAGTTTAATAGTGCTGCAAACTCATTAACGTTTCCTGTAATAACCTCTAATTTAGAAAATGCAACCGAGTTTATTTTATCAGTTGAACCGCCAAATGATTCAGATCCTGATCCTTCTAAAACAAAATTATTAAGCGGAACGTTTAGTGGTAATGTTGCACAGGTTAGTGTAAATACTGTGGTTGGAGATTTTTCTGCGGTTTCCGGAAGATTTATTATGGCCACTCCAACGGATGTTGTAGCGGATAATGATGAGTTTGGTATTTGGTTTGAAGATCCAAGTGGAGTGCAAACAGTAGCAGGTTTAAATCTACCAACACTTGCAGATGGTTGGAAATACGAAGGGTGGGTTATTTTTAATAATATTCCAGTGACAACCGGAACATTTAGTGATGTTGATAATTTTGATGATGCGTCTCCTTACAGTGGTAATGGTCCTTCTCCAAATTATCCTGGTGAAGATTTTTTAAATAGCGCTCCTCAGGGACTTACTTTTCCTACTGATGGTGATGTTCGTGGAAAAACAGTTGTTATTTCAATAGAGCCATTCCCTGATTATGATCAGGCAACACCGTTTTTTGTAAAACCATTAAGTGGAATTGCAGGTCAGAATGTGGCTCCTGCTATTAACAATATATCTGCGACTAACAATGCCCCTTTTGGTAGAGTTTTAAGATAAACCAAACGAATATTTGATCAAAATCCCGAGAACTTTCGGGATTTTTTTGTTTATTAAAATTACCTTCTGGGATGAAAGGTGTTAATAACTTCACTCAGATGACTTCGATCAATATGCATATATATTTCTGTAGTAGTGATGCTTTCGTGCCCTAACATTAATTGTATGGCTCTAAGATCAGCTCCGTTTTCTAATAAATGTGTTGCAAAAGAATGCCTAAAGGTATGTGGACTTATATTTTTATGAATTCCTGCTTTCTCTACAAGTCGTTTTACTATCGTAAAAATCATAGCTCTGGTAAGCTGCTTTCCCCTGCGATTTAAAAACAAGGTGTCTTCGTGTCCTTTTTGGATGTTAAGATGATTTCTTATTTCATCTCTATAGATGATAATAAACTTCTGTGTTACTTCGCCTATGGGAACAAATCGTTGTTTATCTCCTTTTCCTGTTACACTAATGAAACCCTCTTCAAAGAAAAGGTCAGAGAGCTTCAAATTAATTAATTCACTAACCCTCAATCCACAACCATAAAGCGTTTCGATAATTGCTTTATTTCGCTCACCTTCAGGTTTACTTAAATCTATTTGAGTAATAATAGTATCTATTTCTTCAATAGAAAGGGTATCAGGCAATTTCCTTCCAATTCTGGGAGCTTCAATTAATTCCATCGGATTAGTTTCTCTGTAATCTTCAAAAATCAAATAATTAAAAAAGCTTTTTAACCCAGAAATGATACGGGCCTGAGACCTGGCGTTCACTAGTTTTGCAGTAGCATAAATAAACTGTTGTAACGTATTTTTTTCTATAGAAAGCGGAGAAGTATTCATATCATTTTCCTCGAGAAACTTTATTAATCTTTGGATATCCAAACTATAATTAATGATCGAATTATCAGAAAGTCCTCTTTCGATTCGTAGATAATGTTCATAATCTTTTATAGCATGATTCCATTTCATTGCTCTAATATATTAAAAGAATGGATGTAATGTAATTTATATTTTAGAGAATTTGTAACCTTTTTAAAATGAATTAATTATACAATTTTATGAAATCAAATACTAGTGTATGTTTTTGATTTTATTAGATTTTTGTTTGTTATATCGATAAAAATAGTACTTTTGTCGGGATTATTTGAAAAAAACTAAAAAAACAAACAATGATTAAAAAACTATTATTTGTAGTATTATTTGGAGCAGTTACTGTAAGTGCTACTGCCCAAGAAGAAAAAATTAGATTTGGTGCTAAAGCAGGTCTTAACTTATCTAGTATTACAGGAGATTTTACTGATGAGCTTAGTATGAGAACAAGTTTTCACGTTGGTGCATTAGTTGAAATTCCACTTTCAGATAAGTTTGCTTTACAACCAGAATTAATGTATTCAGCACAAGGTGCTAAGTATGAGTTTAGCGAGCCAGGATTTACTGATGAATCAACTATCAAGTTAGATTACTTAAACATTCCTGTAATGGCTAAGTTCTACCCTGTAGAAGGATTTAGTATTCAGGCTGGACCACAGTTAGGTGTTTTATTATCTGCAAAAGATAAGGGAGAAGATTCTATTGGTGGTGAGTATGACGATGATATCAAAGAGTTTATTTCTTCTATAGACTTAGGTTTAAATTTTGGTGTAGGTTACCAGTTAGAAGCAGGTATCTTCTTTGAAGGACGTTATAATTTAGGGTTGACTGATATTAATGATGAAAACACTTCTGATGACTTTAGTCAAAGAAACTCAACTATTCAATTTTCAGTAGGATATAAATTCTAAGAAAATAATTTATATTTTTTATAAGAAGCACCTTCTAATAAGGTGCTTTTTTTATACCCAATTATGCAAATAAGAGTTTTCAGTTTTTCATTCATCACTAGGATTTAACTATTCATCCACATTATTATACCTAACGAGAACAGTTCTGTTTGTTTAAAAAAATCTTCTCCTAGTTTTGATGCATTGAATAAGGCTTTTAATAGGCTGGATCAATGAACTAAATATTAATAAAAAAACAAAACATGGTAAAGAAGTTATTAGTAGTACTTTTCTTAGGGCTAATTACAGTTATGAATGCTCAGGAAGAATCAATACGATTTGGTGCTAAAGCAGGATTAAATTTAGCAAACATTACAGGGGATGGAACTGAAAATCTTGATATGCGAACTAGCTTTCATATTGGAGCGCTTGTTGAAATTCCACTTTCAGATAAGTTTGCACTGCAGCCAGAATTAATGTACTCTGCTCAAGGAGCTAAATTTGAATTTAGTGATTTTGGACTTACTGATGAATCAACGATTAAGTTAGATTACTTAAATATTCCTGTTATGGCTAAGTTTTATGTTGTAGAGGGATTAAGCATTCAGGCGGGACCACAATTAGGAATTCTATTATCGGCAAAAGAGGAAGGAGAAGATTCGATCGATGGAGAATATGAAGAGGATATTAAAGATTTTGTTTCCTCAATAGATTTAGGTCTAAACTTTGGTTTAGGATACCAATTGGAAGCTGGTATCTTTTTTGAAGGTCGCTATAATTTAGGTTTGACTAATATTAATGATGATGATGAAGCGGTAGATGATTCAAGCGTTAGGAATTCTGTAATACAATTTTCGGTAGGATATAAGTTTTAAAAGTGAGTGACATTTTGTTTGTAAGTAAGAACCCATCATAAAAATGTTTATGATGGGTTCTTTTGTTATTATTAAATACTGATCTTAGAATTTATATACCAATCCAAGATTGATATCATCAAGGTTTACTCCAAAAGTAAAAGCATCGGTTGATTCAGCACCATCAACATCCGGTTTAGCTGTAGCATACCCTAAAGCACCCCAGAATGCCTCCAAAGCAAAATGATCACTTAAGAAATAACTTATACCAGGACCTACGTTAAGTCCAAAACCATTTACTTTAAGTTCGTTGGCACCTTGTTCTTGCTTAGAACTTGCGTATTCTAAACCAAATTCACCAAAAACAGAAAACTTGTTAGAAGGAGTGAAGTAATACCTTCCGAAAGCCCCTGCATTAATAGTATTTGTTTTAAAATCTTCTGTAAAAGGAGCTTCTTGTTTACTTGTTTGATAACCCAATCTTGCACCTACAGCAATATTATCGGAAACAAAGAATCCTACTCTAGGAGTAAATTCGAATGAATTATTTTTAATATCTCCTGTTGATTGTGAATCATATCCAAAAGATCCAGATACAAAAATATCACCTTTAGCGAATCCGCTATCTTGGGCATTAACAAATGCCAATGTAAATACTGCAACTGCAGTTAAAAGAATTTTTTTCATGATGTTTGTTTATTAATTATTACACCCATTAGTTACAGAAATAGAAGTTTTGTTACTATATTTTTGAGAAAATTTAAATTAAATTTTAGGGAAATTTTATAACACACTAATAATCAATCAATAAAATATGTTCTTCATGTGTAGTCTTTTTCATTTAGGAAAGAGAGAATATATAGACTTTTTTCCAAAACATTTTTATACTGTTATAAAGCAGAGGTTTTTTATTTCCTTGTGCACCTTGTTATAAAAAATAAAACTACATTTGGGTATCAACTTATTTTTATAAATATGAAGAGAAATAATTTTATACTACTACTAGTGATCTTCTGTTTTATTTCTGGTAATGCGCAGAAGATAGATGATGAAGATCCGTTGTATGCAAGAGCAGGATTTAAAGGAGGTATTAATTACAGCAGTATTTTAGGTGATGCGGATGGTACAGATGCTAGAGTACGCATACATCTGGGAGCCGTTATAGAATATCCTATTTCCAGTAAGTTTTTTATACAGGGCGAATTGTTATATTCTGCTCAGGGATATAAGATAAATGTTGGTGATCAGGAACAGAAAATCAGTTTAAATTATTTTTCATTACCAATTGTGACAAAAATATACCTGACCGAGACTATAAGTCTAGAAACAGGCCCACAGTTTTCGTTATTGACTTCGGTCGGAAATGACGATGTACCCGATAATGATCCTTTCTTTGATGCTTTTAATGATCTTGATGTTAGCTGGGCATTTGGTGCTGGTTATAAGTTAGAAAGTGGTTTGTTTTTTCAGTTACGATATAATTTAGGACTTACAAATATTAATGACACAGGAATTATTGATGTAACCAACAGGAATTCAATTGCACAATTATCAATAGGATATTTGTTTAAAACCAAAAATAATCGAAGAATCATACGAGAGCAATAAATATGAAGCTTTTAATAATAAACGGCCCCAACCTTAATCTTTTAGGTAAACGAGAACCCGGAGTGTATGGGAATCAATCTTTTGAAGATTTTTTTTCAGAACTACAGATGAAATTTAGAGATGTTGAATTAGGGTATTTTCAATCTAATATAGAAGGCGAGTTGATTACCAAAATTCAGGAGGCAGATGATATTTATGATGGTGTTATTTTAAATGCCGGGGCATATACACATACTTCTATCGGAATTGGAGATGCGATTAAAGCCGTTTCTGTGCCTGTTGTAGAAGTACATATTTCAAATACATTTAGCAGAGAAGAATTTAGGCATCAATCCTATATTTCTCCAAATGCTAAAGGTGTTATTCTAGGGTTCGGTTTGCAGAGTTATGTATTAGCGATTCAAAGTTTTCTATAAATGCATAAGGCTTATTTTAACTGGAGTAGTGGTAAGGATTCTGCTATGGCGCTTTACTTAATTTCTGAACAGAAAGAATTTAAGGTCACTAAATTATTCACTACCGTTAATGCTGACTATAATCGTGTTACTATGCACGGACTCAGGGAAGAGCTTCTAAACAAACAAATTGAGAGTCTTAATTTACCTTTGCAAAAAGTAAGCCTTCCTAAAGACGTTTCTATGGAATTGTATGATCAGAAAATGCATAAGGCTGTTTCTCAATTAAAGGATGAAGGTTTTACACATAGTGTTTTTGGAGATATTTTTCTGCAAGATTTACGAAGTTATAGAGAGGAACAATTAAGGAAAATCGGAATTCAAGGTGTATTTCCATTGTGGAAAAGGAATACAAAGGAATTACTTGAAGAGTTTATATCGTTAGGTTTTAAGGCAATTACGGTTTGTGTAAATGCTAAGTATCTTGACAAATCTTTCTGTGGGAGAGTTATAGATCATGGCTTTCTGAAAGAATTACCAAACAATGTAGATCCCTGTGGAGAAAATGGAGAATTTCACACCTTTGTTTTTGATGGACCAATATTTAACAAACCAATTAATTTTGGAATAGGTGAGAAGGTACTTCGAAGTTATACGTTATCGGATGATGATACTGATAATTGCTTTGCGGATGAAGATAGGAATTGGGATTCCTCATTTTGGTATTGTGATTTGATACCTGAATAATACCTCATAAAAAACACCTTACTAGAAAAAGTAAGGTGTTTTTTTATGTGATACTTTATATGTTTTATAAATGAATCACTTCATCATAAGCATCTGCTACAGCTTCCATTACCGCTTCACTCATAGTTGGGTGTGGATGTATAGCTTTTAATACTTCGTGACCTGTAGTTTCTAATTTTCTACCTAATACAGCTTCTGCGATCATATCTGTAACACCAGCTCCTATCATATGACATCCTAGCCATTCTCCGTATTTAGCATCAAAAATCACTTTTACAAAACCGTCTTTGGTTCCAGCTGCACTTGCTTTACCTGATGCAGAGAAAGGAAATTTACCTACTTTAATTTCATAACCAGCTTCTTTGGCTTGCTTTTCTGTCATACCGACACTTGCAATTTCAGGAGAAGCGTATGTACATCCAGGAATATTGCCATAGTCAATAGCTTCTACGTGCATACCGGCTATTTTTTCTACACAAGTAATACCTTCTGCTGATGCTACGTGAGCTAATGCCGGTCCTGATACTACATCACCAATTGCATAAATTCCAGGAATGTTAGTTTGATACCAATCGTTTACTACGATTTTATCTCTATCTGTGGCGATACCCAATTCCTCCAGTCCAATATTTTCTATATTGGTTTTGATACCTACTGCAGATAAAACGATATCGGCTTCAAGGATTTCTTCTCCTTTTTTAGTTTTTACAGTAGCTTTCACTCCATCTCCACTAGTATCCACACTTTCTACAGAAGAATTAGTCATTACCTTAATTCCTGCCTTTTTAAAGCTTCTTTCGAATTGTTTTGATACTTCTTCATCTTCTAATGGCACTAGATTAGGTAAGAATTCTACAATGGTAACCTCTGTTCCCATTGCATTATAAAAATGAGCGAATTCTACACCGATAGCTCCAGAGCCTACAACAATCATTTTCTTAGGCTGAGAATCTAAAGTCATCGCTTCTCTATATCCAATTACTTTTTTGCCGTCTTGTGGTAAGTTTGGTAACTCTCTTGATCTGGCTCCTGTAGCAACAATGATATGTTTAGCTTCATAATCAGATGCATTCCCGTCTTTGTCAGTAACGGTAACCTTATTGCTGGCTTTTAACTTACCAAAACCTTCAATTACGTCAATTTTATTCTTCTTCATAAGGAATTGCACACCTTTGCTCATTCCTTCTGCAACGCCACGACTTCGTTTTACTACCGCATCAAAATCTTTATCGAATTTTTCAATGGTTAAGCCATAATCAGAAGCATGTTTTAGGTAATCAAATACCTGTGCACTTTTTAATAATGCTTTTGTAGGGATACACCCCCAATTTAAACAAACACCTCCAAGGCTTTCTTTTTCAATAATAGCAGTTTTAAACCCCAATTGAGAAGCTCTAATGGCGGTAACATAACCACCAGGTCCACTTCCTAATACGATAATATCATATGCGCTCATAAATGTGAATTTTTTGAAGACACGAATTTACGGATAATTCGGTTAATCAAAAAGGGAATTGTAGTTTCCATTTTCATAATTATGAGCCAAAAACATTAATAAAAAAACACTACCATAATGATAGTGTTAATTTTTTTAAATATCTCTTGATCTTTTTAGAATAAAATCTAGTATTATTAAATTATATAGGCTTTTAGAATTCTAAATTTAAAGCAGACTGAACTTCATTAAAATTCAATAGGTTGATATCTGTACTTTCTGCAAATTCTGATGGAATTGCAACAATTCTAAATGTTTGATTATCTGTAAATTCAGGTCCTGCAAGTTCTGGAGCATCACTTTCTAAGATAATGTCTACATCACCAACGGTAAAATTAAATCGATAGTAAAGAAATCCTTCGATTGCACCTGTTGTATCATTGAAAAAGAAAATTGATCCTGTTGGTAATGGTTCCCATACATCTAATCCATTGTCCACTGCTTCTAACCTATAAACCAATACTACATCAGAATCGAAAATATTTTCATTGAAGAAAAAGCGATCAGCAAAATCATTTGCTTGATTAAAACTTGTAGTAAATTCAAATGTTTTGCCAATTTCACCGTCTAGTCCCGGAGGGCCTTGTGGACCTGGAAGTCCTTGATCCCCTTCGCAAGAAGTAAATAAAATAGTTGATAAAAATAAGAGTGTGAAAATCTTTTTCATAATGTGTAATTATTTGTTGTTTTGATATTTAAATTAATTATCAATAAGTGTTCCAAAGTTTTTAAAACAATATGTTTTTATGTTTTATCAAAATCTATACTTACCGAATTTACACAATAACGTTGACCTGTTTCTGTAGGTCCATCGTTAAAAATATGTCCTAAATGGCTACCGCAATTGGAGCATAAAATTTCTGTTCTTATCATTCCGTGTGATGTGTCTTTTATATATTCGACACTTCCTTCGATGGATTGATCAAAACTAGGCCATCCACAACCGGAATCAAATTTAGACGTGCTTTCGAATAACGGTACGTGACAGGCCATGCATTTATAGGTGCCATTTTCAGAATGGATATTATATTCACCTGTAAATGGACGTTCGGTTCCTTTTTGTCTTAAAATTCTATACTGCTCCTCGGAGAGTTCTTTTTTCCACTCTTCTTCTGTTTTATTAAAAGGATATTTACTCATTATTTAGTTTCTTTTGATTCAAAAATTAATGCATCACCGTTGATACAATGTCTTTTTCCGGTAGTTTCTCTTGGCCCATCATCAAATACGTGTCCTAAATGTCCGCCACAGGTAGCACAAAGTAACTCGGTTCTAGCATATCCTAACTTATAATCAGTATCTACAGAAACGTTTCCCTTTACTGCTCGGTCAAAACTAGGCCATCCGGTACCACTATCAAATTTGTGTTCACTTTCATATAAAGGAGTTTTACAACCTGCACAATAAAAAGTACCTGCTTTATAGACTTTATTTAAAGGGCTAGAGAATGGTCTTTCGGTACCTGCTTGTCTTAGAATGTAGTACTGTTCATTGGTTAGAATTTCTTTCCATTCTTTATTCGTCTTAGAAACCGCGTACTCTTTCTTTTCTTTTTTTACTTCTTTTTGGGCATTGCCTGTACAACTAATCGTTAAGATGCAAATGCAAAGTATGAGGATTTTTTTCATTAGTATTTAAATTAAATTATTGTTTTTTAAGTAGTCGTAAAATACTGTTATTGATAACGAAGTTCATTATTTTGAAATAAAATCTACTATAGTATCAATCACTTCTTTGTCTCCTAAAATCTTTCTATGACCTAGTTTTTCTGTTAATATTAATGTGCCATTTTTCAATTTTTCGTGGATCTCTTTTGCTGCACTATAATGCACATCTACGTCATTTTTATCGTGAACAACCAGTGTAGGAATGTCAACACCTTCAGCAGAAATTCCGCCAGAGTAGTTGTCAAGATCTTCTCCATAACGTTTATCAAAATATTGTTTCATCAATCTACCTGTTTTCTGACTTAATTGTAAATTTTTGACAAAGTTTTGAGTTATTTTTGTGATGCTATTGGCTGTTCCTATGATCACAAGTTTTTCAATACCAAAACCAAACTTTGCAGCTCTTAATAATGACATACCACCCAGAGAATGACCAATTGCTGCTTTAAACGGACCGTGTGTTTTTTCTAATTGATGAATAGTCTCGATAAAATGTAGCATGCTACTTCTTTTTCCCGAAGCTTCACCGTGTGCGGGAGCATCAAAACTAATTGTACTATAACCTTTAATCAATAATTGATCAGCAATCTTACTAAGTTGAGTACCACTACCGGACCATCCATGTGCCAACAAGATCTTTTTATCAGAGTTTCCGTAGTTATAAACAACCACCTCTCTGTTTATCTTTTCAATTCTAATAATTTCTTTACGGCTATCTAAAGCCATATTTTTTTCCCTTTCAGGTCTATTATATTTAAATGGGGTTAAGAATAAACGGGCACCAAATCGAGAAGCTAAAAAAGGTGAAATCCAGTTTAAAACTTTTCCGAGATACAAAATTGGTTTGGGCACAAGCAGAGCCTGCACAGGTATCAGATCTTTATCAATCTTAGCCATTAATGAATAAGTCAATTTTTTAATTAAAATTAAAATAACAAAAGCATTTGTAAGAAATATTATGAATAATTAACATTATGTAGGACAATTACTGAAATAAAACCAAATATATCTTACCAATTCTTGTATATAAGTTTATAAAGTGCTTAATTTTGTAGCTTATTTTTTAATTTAAAGCAAATGCGGGTAGAACCCTCTGAAATAGAAAAAAAAGAACAAAAAGTACTTTATGACTATCAGGCCAGAGATATAGACAAGATTTTTGGGCGTTTGCAAGAATTTCCGAATAACTACAATTTATTATACCAACTCCCAACCGGTGGAGGTAAAACTGTGATTTTTTCTGAAATTGTAAGAAGGTATATAGAAACCACTAAGAAAAAAGTAGTGGTACTTACACATCGTATTGAACTTTGTGATCAAACGTCCAAAATGCTTACCGAGTTTAATGTAAAGAATAAGATCATTAACAGTAACGTAAAAAAACTGGAAGATCAAGATCAGTACATGTGTTTCGTGGCAATGGTGGAGACGCTTAATAATCGTCTGAATGATGACCAACTAGAGATCGATAATGTGGGAATGGTGATTATTGATGAAGCACATTACAATTCATTTAGAAAACTTTTTCGTTTTTTTAATACTTGTTTTATACTAGGAGTTACTGCGACTCCGCTAAGTTCTAATATGAAACTCCCGATGAAGGATAACTATCGTGAGTTGATCGTTGGGGATACGATATCGTCTCTTATCAATAATGGATTCTTGGCTAAACCTGTAACGTATACTTATGATGTAGGTCTTGGTTCTCTTAAAATAGGAATGAATGGTGACTATACAGTAAAATCATCTGAAGAACTTTATACTAACGCCTTGATGCAGGATAAGCTCTTAAAGGCTTATGAAGAAAGAGCTAAAGGGCAAAAAACATTGATTTTTAATAATGGAATTAATACTTCAATTCAGGTGTATGATGTTTTCCACAGGGCTGGTTATCCCATAAGACACCTGGATAACACCAATAGCAAACAAGAAAGAGCAGATATCCTAAAGTGGTTTAAACATACAGACAATGCAATTCTATCTTCTGTTAGCATATTAACTACAGGTTTTGATGAACCTACAGTAGAGACCGTGATTCTTAATCGGGCTACAAAATCCCTAACACTCTACTTTCAGATGATTGGTAGAGGATCGAGAATACTTCCTAAAAAGCCAGAATTTTCTATTATTGATATGGGAAATAATACTGCACGGTTTGGACTTTGGAATGGAGAAATTGATTGGCAAGCTATTTTCAGATTACCTGACTTTTATTACGATAGTCTGGTAAGTGACGATGAAATAGAGCGTAAATTTAAATATGTAATGCCTGATGAAGTCCGAAAGGAGTTTAGCAATTCTATAGATATCGATTTTGATATCGAAACGGAATATGCTAATACTAAAAAATATGGTTTGCGCAGTAAAAGTGTTTTAGAAAAATCTATAGAACAACACGCTAGGATGTGTGTCGAAAATAGTGAAGATGTTTTCGACGCACGAATTCTTAGCAAATTATTAGATCAGGATATTGAATATAGAGTTCGTCGATATTCTTATTGTATTAGTAAGAGTACCAAAAATTATAGAGAATGGTTACAGGAGGATTACGGACGCAAATTACGTTCTAAAATAAATCAACTTTTTTTATAATAATTTCTGATACTTTTATTTATTGTTTCATTTTTTTCAAATCTCTATTTCACCAACTAAATAAGGAACAGAATATCCACTCAGAAAAACTCTATCGCCCTCTAATCGACAATCTATTTCACCACCTCTTTTAGACAATTGTCGTGCCTTAAGTTCTGTTTTACCAAGTTTTTCAGCCCAAAATGGTATCAAAGCTGCGTGAGCGGACCCAGTAACAGGGTCTTCCAAAGGAATTTTTGGATTTGCATCGAATACTCTGGATACAAAATCCGAATTTTTACCTTCAGTAGTGATGATGGTACATAAATAGGGGAGTCCTTTCAGAAGTTCTAACTTAGGTTCTTCCGCTAATACTTCTTCTTCAGAACCAACAGTAATAATAAGATCTCTTCCTGCAAAAGCTTTTAACGGTTTGGATTGGAAAGCCTCAAATATTTCTTTCGGAATATCAACAGGTTGAGGAGGTCGAGAAGGAAAATCTAATGTAATAGACCCGTTATCCTCTTTTTTAGCTTTTAGGATACCACTTTTAGAAGAAAATGTTACTTCACTAATTGCAGTGTCAATAAAATTAAAAATAACATAGGCAGAAGCTAAAGTAGCGTGACCACACAAATCAATTTCTGCATAGGGCATGAACCATCTAATTTCATAGATGTCATCTTTTTTTACAAAATAGCCTGTCTCAGCAAGATTATTTTCGATAGCTATATTTAATAAAGTTTCATCATCCAACCAATGAGTTAAATGACAAATAGCAGCTGGGTTACCTCCAAAGAGTTTTTGCGTAAATGCATCGATCTGGTATATTGGAATTTTCATAGGTTTAATAAATTTTTAAAATTTGACCTGTATTTTTAGTAGTTAATATGTGCTCATATATTTTTACAACATCTTCAATTTCTACAGGTAAATACCCTGCGAATTTTTGATCTTTAGGAAAATCACCTGCTATTGCTCCAGGAGCGACAGTATTAAGTCGAATACCTCGATTTAATTCATTTGAAGCAGCATGAACAAAACTATGAATGGCGCCATTAACCAGGGAAAGTGCTACAGCGTTCGGTTCATAATGTTCAGCAAGAATACCTGTGGTTAGTGTTATAGAACCATTTTCTTTTAGATAATCTTTGGCTATATGAACAAGATTTACTTGCCCCATTAATTTACTTTTAATTCCTAGGTAATAATCTTCTTCTTTGAGATCAGAAAGTGATTTCCATGAAGCAGTGCCAGCAGCATTAATTACAGCATCTAATTTAGGTAGTTTCTCGAAAAGTGATTTAATTGAGTTCTTATTTGTAATATCAACAGGATAGGTGTCACTGTTTCTATGTGCTCGGTATACTTCATGATTCTTTTTAAGAGCATTGTAAATTTCTTTCCCTATAGTTCCGGTGGCTCCTATAACTAATATCTTCATAATTATATATTTAATTTTATAAATATGTATCTATAAATTTTTTATAGATTATCTGTTATTTCAGTAATATATTCCTGTATAATCTTTTCATTTCTTTTAAAATATGTCCATTTTCCATGTCTGGTTGGTGTAACCAATCCTGCTTTGTGCATAGTGGCTAAATAATGAGAAATAGTGGGCTGTGATAAGCCTGACTTATCCTGAATCAATTGACCACAGACTCCAAAATCAAAATGTCCTAGCTCCGCATGTGGCGGAAAATTAGATTCCGGATCTTTTAACCACTTTAGAATATCCAACCTTGTAGAATTAGCCAAGGCTTTTTTAATTTCTAATATTTCTTCTTTTTTCACGGGTCAAATATACATATTTAATTTTATAAATATGTATATTTTTAGTTTTTTATAATTCGAAAGGTAATCTGCACTATAGAAATCATAATAATGGTTAAATGAGTGATAAATTGTATTTGATAGAATTTATTTGTGTTTAATCGATTCTTGATAGGGTGATTTCCCTTTTGTTAAAAATATAACTATATTCACTAAATAGTTAAATATTTAATAATTAAAACTCTCAACTTATGAAAAAACAAGGCATTTTATTTTTACTCACATTATCTGTAATTTTGATGATATCCTGTGATTCGTCTGAAAACGAAGGGGTTAATCAAGAAGAAGTTTCTAAAGATCTTATTGCCAAACTAGAAAATGCACATTTTGTTACTCACAATGCACGTATCACAACCTTTATGGGCGAACGCGGTGTTGCAGTGGAGGACATGTTTTTTACTTTTGAGCAAATTGATGAATTAAACCAGGAGATTGTTGGACCAGTTACAAAACAATATCGCACCACAAATCTGGTAAAAAAGCTTCCTAGAGTAATCACCGTGAGTGTTGATCCTGCATTGGGTAGTTTAGGTTCTGATGCGTTAGATGGAATGATTAACATGTATAATCAGGAGAATCTTCAGTTAACTTTTCAACGAGTGGCTTTTGGATTAAAAGGAAAGCGAAAAGCCAATATTGAAGTAACAGAATTTTACGAATTAGAATCAGGAGGATTTATAACACTTGGTAGAGCCGCTGGATTTCCAACACGTAAAGGTGATCCTGCAAAAGGCTTTGGTATTAACAGTAGGTGGTTTGAGTTACTAAATCCTTCTTTAGCAGAGGTTACAGGAACGATGGCTCACGAGGTTGGACATTGTATTGGGTTTAGGCATACTGATTATATGACCAGAGAAAGCTGTGGTCAGAATGTCAATGAAGGTAGTGCAGGAGTAGGAGCAATTCATATTGCCGGTACACCAACTACATCTGATGCTACTTCCTTAATGCAGGCGTGTGGTCCAGCAGATAGGTTTAATAATAATGACAAAATTGCATTGGATGTACTGTATTAATTAATTCGATTTAGTGTCTTACGTATATAATAAGTTAGAAGGAGTGGTCACAAAATGGCCGCTCTTTTTGTATCAGGTAATATTGATTAAAGGAATAGGTTGAACTATAAATATACGTTATGAAATCTATTATACTTTTGAACAACTGCAGATGATGCTATTTCGCTAGATTATTTTTATTTAATTTTTATAATACGACTCTAAAATTAGGAAAACTAAGCTGTTTATTATATCTCAAAATATGACCCGGATTTAAACATTTTTAATCAAAACATTCGTATATCTATCCAGATTTTTCAAAACCATATCACTTCCTTTTACTACAACTTCCAGAGGGTTTTCTCCTTTGTAAACCGGTAATTCTGTAGTTTCTGAGAATCGCTTATCGAGGCCTCGAAGCATAGATCCGCCTCCTGTTAAAAAAATACCGGTGTTATAAATATCTGCAGAAATTTCAGGAGGAATATCAGATAAGGTATCCAGTACCGCATTTTCAATTTGTGTGATTGATTTGTCCAGACTTTTGGCTATTTCTTTATAGGTTATATATACCTGTTTTGGCTTACCGGTTAACATATCTCTACCTTGTACAGGGAGTTTTTTGGGTGGAGATGTTAAAGTGTTTAATGCCGAACCAATCTTAATTTTAATCTCTTCAGCTGTACTTTCTCCAATATGTAAGTTGTGATTCTCTCTTATATACTGAATAATATCATCGTTAAAAACATTTCCTGCAATTTTCACAGATTGTCCCGAAATAATTCCGCCAAGAGTAATAACAGCAATTTCTGTAGTACCACCACCAATGTCAATAACCATATGACCTTTAGGTTGTAATACATCAATGCCAGCTCCTATAGCTGCTGCCATAGGTTCAGAAATTAAGTATACTTGTTTTGCATTAAGACGTCTAGCAGAATCTCTGACAGCACGCATTTCAACTTTGGTAATTCCGCAAGGAATTGCAATAATCATTTTGAAGGATTTTATAAATAGAGCATTACTTAAGTCAGAAAGTTTTTTGATAAGAATTTTCAGCATTTTTTCTGATAAATCAAAATTCGCAATAACACCGTTCCGTAAAGGGTAAAAGGTTTTAATATTCTTATGGATTTTGCCACGCATTGAGCTGGCTTCTCTTCCTACTGCTATTATTTTTCCACTTATTCTATTGACTGCTATAATAGAAGGTGCATCGATTGCTATTTTACCTTTATGAGTAATTAGGGTGTTGGTAGTACCTAAATCTACCGCAATTTTATTGTTTAGAAAGTCAAAAAAGCCCATAATTGTTTAGTTAAGTTAGTATTGATTTGTGGGTAATTATTCTTTATGGTTGCTAATTCATAATAACTCTAATAAACGTTTAATATTGTGATATTTTATTCAAGCATTTGATTATCAATTAATTATTATTTGTTTGTTATTTATTTTGTTCCCTTTTTTGTTGATATTGATTCCGAATATTAGCAAAAAATGACATAGAATGACCTTTTAAAACATTATCATGGAGAGTCTTGGAGGTTTTATTTTATATCCTATAAAATTTTTGGCGCTAACTATCGTTTTCCAGATAGTTTCTTTTATTTTTGCTGCTAATGATGCGTAAATACATTTTTTTGGTAATAATCCTTTTTACCACTTTTACCTATTCACAAATAGGAGGAAGATATACTTACCAATTCTTAAATTTGGTTTCTTCACCAAGACAAGCTGCACTTGGCGGTAAGTATGTGACTGGGTATAATATGGATCCAACATCCGCAATGCTTAATCCAGCTGCAATAAATATTGAAATGGATAATCAATTGGCTGTAAATTACGTGAATTACATTGCAGATGTCAATTACGGTTCTGTATCATATGCCAAAGCATTTGGAGAAAAGAGGCGAGTATTTCATGCTGGAATTACGTATATCAACTATGGCAAGTTTGATGGATTTGATGAATTTGGTAATGAAACTGGTGATTTTGGAGCAGGTGAGGTTGCTATATCTGTTGGGTATGGATATGCAATTCCTAATTCAAATTTTCACGTAGGAGCAAGCGGAAAATTTATTTCTTCAAAGTTGGAACAATATACGTCATTAGGTGGCGCATTAGATCTTGGAGTAATTTATCATAATCCAGAGTCAAAGTTTGATTTTGGTCTTGCGGTACGTAATCTTGGTACGCAATTTACAACCTATGAGGATACCAGAGAAGATTTACCGTTATCTGTAGATATGGGTTTTGCACAAACACTGAAGAATGTACCTATCCGATGGAACTTTACATTAGAGAATTTACAGGTTTGGGATGTGGCATTTCGGAATCCTGCACGAGATATTACAGATCTTGAAGGAAACGTAGAAGCCGATGACCCTAGTTTTTTTAATAACGCATTACGTCATGTAGTAGTTGGACTAGAGTTTTTTCCTGAAAGCGGATTTAATATTCGTTTAGGGTACAATTTCAGAAGATCAGAAGAATTGAGAATAGTAGATCAACGATCTTTTGCAGGACTTAGTGGTGGTTTTTCTCTTAAGCTCGGCAAATTTAGATTTGCTTATTCCTACGCACGTTACAATTCTGCTGCTTCTTCGAGTACTTTTGGTGTAAACGTAAATCTTCAGTAGTGAATAAAAAAATTATCATAGCAATAGACGGTCATTCTTCTACAGGAAAAAGTACAGTAGCAAGACAATTAGCTAAAGAACTTGGTTACATCTATGTAGATACTGGTGCTATGTATCGTGCTGTCACATTATATGCAATGCGAAAATGTTATATTGATAAACATCATTTTAATAGAGAAGCATTAGAACGTTTTCTACCTTTTATTAATATCAAGTTCGAAGTCAATTCTAAAACAGGATTAGCCGAAGTGTTTTTAAATAATGAGAATGTTGAAAAAACAATACGAAAACTGGACGTGTCTAATTTTGTAAGTCAAATTGCAGCTGTGTCGTTGGTTCGTAAAAAACTAGTAGAACAACAGCAACTCATGGGCAAAGATAAAGGGATCGTAATGGATGGGCGTGATATTGGCACGGTTGTTTTTCCTGAAGCAGAACTAAAGTTATTTATGACAGCAACTGCAAAAGATAGAGCAGAACGTAGATATAAAGAACTTATTGACAGAGGAGAAAAAGTTACATATGAAGATGTTCTAAAGAATGTTGTCGATAGAGATCATATAGATAGCACAAGAAAAGATTCTCCTCTTCGGAAAGCTGAAGATGCTATAGTTATCGATAATTCTAACCTTACTCTTAACGAGCAATTTAGTCAAATTCTTAACATAGCTAAAAACGTTATTGAAGGAAAAGCTAATTAGGGTATATCAGTCAATTCAAATATTATTCTGAATATTTAGGTTCTCTCAGTTCGTGGAAGGTCATTTTTCCCTTTACCCATTCTATAAGCTGCTTTTGTTTGTTATCTTCGGTAACTAGTAGTACTCTATTAAGAATAAGAGTTTTATCTTTAAATGTATACCTTAATGGAATGGTCGTATCCGCAACAGCATATAAAGGAGTTTCTTTAAGGATTTTATACTCCTTGCCATTGTTCATTACGACAGATTTTTTAGACTCGTAAATAATACTGGTTTTAGATAAAGATTGCCCATATCCAGATATTGATAATATTAAGAAGAATGAAAATAAAATCGATTTCATAATTATTATAGATTTGGGATATTACGGTAAAACCGCAAAGTTACACATTTTATTGTTTTTGACCAGTACTTTTAAATAAACACAGGAATTTTATATTTTTTTTATGATATAGATTTTTATTTTTGGCGTGAAGAGGTATTAAAAAACCATCAAAACTAATAGCTTTGATGGTTTTAAAAATTCTTCTGTCAAATAGATAGTGGTAATCCTATCATCTGATCAATTATAATCGATACGCTACTTTATGATAATTGCATGATTAGATAATTTTCCTGCTATATCTAAAGAAAGAATGTATGATCCAGTCTGAATACCATTCACATTAATTATTTTATTCGTCACATTTCCTTGTGATACTCTTCTTCCTTGAAGATCATATAATGTGTAAGCTGTTTTTGCATTCGGAGTAACAATATTAAGTATACCATTCGAACCAACAGGGTTCGGGTAAGCACCAATCTGTATGGCTTCTGTAGTAGTAAAACTTTCTACTTCAGGTCCTCTTGCCGAACCTCCAACAGAAAATGTTGTTGACTCAGATCCTCCAAATGCTCCACCAGAAGCTAAGGTAGTACTGCCTGCAGTAAGAGCATAAGATCCATT
The DNA here is from genome assembly GCF_042684305.1 of Aquimarina rubra. Taxonomy (NCBI): domain Bacteria; kingdom Pseudomonadati; phylum Bacteroidota; class Flavobacteriia; order Flavobacteriales; family Flavobacteriaceae; genus Aquimarina; species Aquimarina rubra. The sequence continues at coordinate 360,709 of NZ_JBHULE010000008.1, forward strand.
TCCGTAAGAGCAGCAGATACCATCTCCATAAGAATCATTTATGGTAAAAGTATATGATCCTGCATTAAGGCATTCTGTCACGGTAATGGTTGATCCATCTGGTTGAGAACCATAAGTTCCACCAGAAGCAACTACTTGATTACTGCTATTTACAATTTGCCAGCTTGTTTCTTCTGGATAATTATCTAATGTAATTGATAAAGTAACATCAGTACAAGAAGGAGGTGTTACAGTTCCTGTAGTTAAACTAATATCGTCTACTGTCATATCACCGGCCCAGGAGGAGCTTGTAATACCGTTAAATCTAAGTTGAACTCCTGCACCTGTAAGCGACGCTAAGTCCACACTTGCTGACTCCCAAGAATTTCCTTGGTTACCTGATTTAGACCATAAAGAAGTCCATGTTGCTCCATTATCATTACTGGCTTCTAAAGTTAATGTCCCCATACTACTTCCATACATATGGTATTGAAATGTAAAAGTAGCTTGAGAAGTTCCGGTTAAATCAAAACAAGGAGAGTTTAAAATAGCTCTTTTGTTTGGATATCCATTTCCATTACCCGATGCTTCGATGTACATATAGAAAGATCCTTCAGTTGCGCTAGATGGTCCAGTATTACGAGATGGAGTTCCATTAGCATCTCTTGTCCAGTTGATATCATCACCAGAAGCCTGTGACCAGCTGCCTAATCCGGTTTCGAAACCTTCACTATAAGGAAATGAAGAAATACCGCCGGTACAACCTGTATTAGGAGTTCCTGCTTCTGTAGTTACATTTACCGTATTACTGAAACTAGATTCATTTCCAGCAGCATCTTTAGCTTTTACTCTAAAAGAGTATGCAGTTTCTGGAGATAATCCAGTCGCGGTATATGATGTACCTGCAATGGTAGCAACTACTGTATTTCCTCTATAAACATCGTACCCTGTTACCGCTACATTATCGGTAGATGCATTCCAAGATAAATCTGTAGTACTAGTGGTAGTATTAGAAGCGGTTAAGCTTGATGGAGTAGAAGGAGCTTCAGTATCTGGAGTTACAACACCAGAGATTTCAAAATTAGTATTAGAAATATCAAAGAAAATATTTCCTGATCCTTTTACCATAATTCTGTTCTGAGTACCTTGAACATTTGGTACAGTAATGTTATGTGAACCATCATTAGGTACTCCTGTAGCTAATGCTATTGGATATGTATCTCCACCATCTGTTGATAATAAGATATCTACATTGGCAGCGTTAATTCCGTTTCCTGTAGTACCTGCTACATCCCAAGTTACAGTTTCGATAGCATTTGCAGACCAGCTTACATTTGTATTTGGTGAATTTACCACAAAAGGTCCTGCATTAGCAGTAACACTAACACTCATATCGTCACTGTTGTTTCCAGCTCCACCAGCTCTATTGTCTCTAACAGTTAATCTAAAGTTTAATGTTCTGGTTACATTTGGAACAGCTTCCCATTGCCAGGAAGTAGCTCCAGTCTTTACAGTAGATAATCTAGGAAAATATCTTTTATTAGAGGTTGTCGGGTTAAAAGATCTAAAGGCTACACCAGAAGTTCCTGTAACACTTGGATATGTAGTAGCAGCATTGTTTTCATCTCTTTGTTCCCAGCAATATGTTAGAACATCACCAGAATTAGCATCAGATGCCTGACCTTCAAGAACAAATGGAGTTCCTCTTGGTATGGTGTGGTTTGATCCGGCATTAGCCGTTGGAATTGAATTACCTGTATTTGTGTTTGTTTGGCAACTTGTAGATTTCACATAGTTAGTTACCTGTTCAATAGAGAAAAAGTGAAAATATGGATCACTATTCTGCTGTACATCAGTAGCTCCGGTAATTCCTGCATATCCCATGATCGTTGTTCCACTACCTGGTTCAAAATGCGCGTTAGTACCTTCATTTCTGAATGAGAATGTGTGATTTGCTCCAAACTGATGTCCAATTTCGTGAGCTACATAATCTACATCAAAAGCATCTCCTACAGGAGTACTTCTGGAAGTAAATGCACTTCCTTTACTACCATTTACACATACACAACCAATACAACCTGCATTACCATTATCACCGGCTTTGGCAAATAAGTGTCCTATGTCGTAGTTAGCTTCTCCTATTACGCTTGTAAGCGTAGATTGAAGTTGGCTATTGAAACTTCCAGTATATGGATCTGTACTTGGATTTGTATAAATAACATCATCAGTGTTTCCGATAACAACCATGGTTACAGCAAAATCACTTTCAAAAATACCGTTAACACGAGTCATTGTGGTGTTAATAGCAGCCAAAGCTCCTGCTTTAGTCCCTCCGTGAAACTGAGTATACTCTCCATTAGTAGAAACTGCAATACGGTACGTTCTTAAAGTACTATCATCTGCATTTTTATTGTTAAATGAAGCAGCATTGCTTAAGTTAGGTGTGTTTCCATCAACTAAACATTCAAATTTCTCAATACTAGCAGATTTTTGGTCTCTGGTATAGATGGTATATATTGAACCATCTAAAGAAATAGGCTCAATAAATACTGCAGCATCGCCACCTAAACGCATACTTTGCAATCCTAAGGGAGAAACACTAAATCGAACTCTGGCAGTAGGGTTATCTATACTTTGACCTGCGTAAGATTTAATACCTGGGTATTTTGCAGAAAGCTCATCACTAAATACCGGTGCTTCCATGACTCTATATGACTCCATTGTTCCATCTGCATTCGGCAAAGGAATAATAATGGAAGATGTTGAAGATTTCCCTCTTAATGGAGAATCCGCTAACATTTTTTGAATGCTATTTACATCTAAGTTAAAAAGAGTGTTTGTAGGTAAGTCCTTTTTTGTAGAGATTACATTAGAACTTTTAAGATTTGTGTTGGTTCTCGTCCAAGGATTTTGAGAGAAACCAAGGCTTATCATGAATAAGCCCATGATCAAAGATAATCGTGTTTTCATATTAATAATAAATTGAGTTAGCAGCGCCAAATGTAAAAATATTTTTAATATAAATGTGAAATATTTAACAATAAAACAATAATAAGTTAATAATTAAACACATTTTAATAAATTAATAGCTATAAAAGTGTCAATTCTGTAATCTTGGAATCATATTTTTAATTTATATTATCATATTGACAATGTTAAATTACCGAGAAAATGATAATGGTTGAATGAAGTGGAATTGGGTTACACACAAATGAGGGTCAAAAAAAGACCGCCAAAAAGCGGTCTGAATATAAAAGTATGTTTTGTTTTTAAATGTATCTTATAGATTAGGGATAATCAATTCCTGATCAGGATGAATAACATCTGGATTCTTCAGAATATGTGTATTCGCAGCAAAAATTTCTTTATACTTCATAGGATCTTTATAATAGTGCTTTGCTATTTTACTTAAAGATTCACCACTTTTTACAGTATGTCTATGATATACAGAAGTATCTGCTACATCTATATCCGCTTCTATATCAGAAGGAGCTTCACCACCAATTTCCTTTATTTTATCCCAAAGTTGATTTTTTTCGTATTGAGTATTAGCAGTTCCCTTTACTTTAAGAACTCCATTGTCTTCAGAAACATCACCGTTTTGTATATTTAATTCTTGTCCAAGATCTAAAACGTCTTGATATTTTGCTTTAACCATAACTAAGTTGATTTTTTAAATTATTAATTAGATTTACCCAAATATAATAATTTATAAAGTTGGATTTATATAATTTCTTGATTAAAAAACATCTTATAATCGATGAAATGCATAATTTATCTATATTCGAATACTTATAAATAAAGTTAATATGTTTCGAAAACGATTCTACTACCTTATTCAACTTCAATATTTGGGTTTTAGATATCATGGTTGGCAAAAACAACCTAATGTAAATACCTTGCAACGTATGGTAGAACGTACTACCAACTATGTATTGGATACTAAAGATTTTAAAGTATTGGCTGCCGGTCGCACTGATGCAAAGGTTTCAGCTAATGAAGCATATATTGAACTATTTGTAGATCATAAACCTCTAGAGTTAAAAGTTTTTTTTGATTTGTTTAATCAAAATCTACCACAAGATATAAGAGCTATTAGTATACAAGAAACAGATGAGCAATTTAATATCATACAGCATCCTAAAATAAAAGAATATATATATCTTTTTGCTTTTGGTAAAAAGTTTCACCCTTTTAGTGCACCATTTATGTATAATGTTATGGAAGTGCTAGATATTGATCAGATGATGAAAGCTGCAAAATTGTTTGAAGGAAAGCATAACTTTAGATCGTATTGCCATCGACCCAATGAGAATACAATAGTGCACGGAGAAATTATACAATGCGAAATTGTAAAAAACACTTTGTATACAGCCAGTTTTTTTCCTGAGGAGAGTTATATGTTGAGGGTTAAGGGAGAAGGATTCAAAAGAAATCAAATTCGATTGATGATGGGAGCATTATTGGATCTGGGAAAAGGCAAGATTGGTATAGATTTCATTAAACAAACATTGGATCCGGATGCAGAAGAGATTACTTTAGAACATATTGTTCCAGGCTCGGGATTGATTTTGAATTCAGTAACACTTAACAATGAAATACTATGAAAGTAGTATCTACTAATATTGGAGAACCTCAAACTATTTCCTGGAGAGGAAAAGAGGTAAAGACAGGGATCTATAAATATCCTGTTAACAAACCTATCTTTCTTGATACAGAGGACGTAAAAGGAGATTTTGTTATAGATCGAAGATTTCATGGTGGTGTTGACAAAGCATGTTATCTATACGCTGCAGAGCATTACCCATATTGGAAAGAAAAATATCCAGATTTAGATTGGAATTATGGAATGTTTGGAGAAAATCTAACTGTAGAAGGATTTGATGAAAGAGATATTAAAATTGGTGCTATTTATAGGTTAGGAGAAGCTACAGTTCAGATTTCCAGACCCAGACAACCCTGTTATAAGTTAGGAGCTAAATTTGGTACTCAAAAAATTCTGAAACAGTTTATAAATTCATTATTTCCTGGAGTATATGTTAGAGTATTAGAATCAGGCACTGTTAACAAAGGAGATGAATTTATACTTATTGATGAGGCTGATGATGGAGTATCTATTTCTGAGATATATATGCTAATATATCATTATGATAGAAGTAAACATAAAGACCTATTATATAAGGCGCTAAATAATAATTTAGTTTCAGATAGTGATAAAAAGTATTTTGGAAAGTATGTATAAGCTATTTATCCGTACTATTGGAAATAGTTGCTAACAGCTTAGAAGAAGGAATACCTTGATTTTTAATTTCAGAATTTTCAAATGTTTTTATTAGCCGTATAATATTATTGTTGGCGGGACATGCTATATTCATTTCTTTTCCGACGTTTACAATAGCACCATTTAAATAATCGATTTCGGTTTTTTTACCTTGAGATAAATCCCACCACATAGATGTTCTAACCGTAGGGTCTATTGCCATCATTTTGTTAGCCACCAGATTAAACAAAAAATCAGGTAAACTAAGCACAAAAGGTAAATATTTGCCCGGTACTGCTGTCACCTTTGGTAGTTGAATATCTAATGCTCTGGTTACAGAAAGTAATTCTCTCATTAATGCAGCAATAACCAAGCGATAGTTTCTTTGTTGTAACATTGCTTTTACTGGTATGTTAGCCAATGCATTTACGCTATTTCCCAGGTTTAATTGTAGTTTTGCCCATAATAATTCTTTCATTTCCTTTGTTTGGGTAACAGGCATTAGTGAAGTATTTAGCTGTTTGACCAGATTTTCTATTATATTTTCAGTTTTGTAAGTTACTTCTATAGTCAAAGCTCCTTCGGATCCTCGATGCAGGTGACCGGGTTTAATTTCGGCTACGTTAAAAGGTACCATAACTCTTAGAACCGTATTCTGCGGATACTTTTGTTTCATAACTTGATCCGAACCCAATCCATTTTGGCAACATAAGATAATTGTATCCCGACCAACTAATGGATATATATCCTCACTGGCTTGATCAACTCCTGTACATTTTACAGTAACCCATAAAAAATCACAGAATTTATGTTCGTCTTTTTTATTTAAATCTTCAAGGGCTAAGAAATCAAGATTCTTTGCATACACAGTATTATCTAAATAATCGGTTAGCTTTAATCCGTTACTTAGTTTTTTATGAATTAGGGGACGACAAACTAATTTGGTATCACGCCCTAAAGAGGTAAGCCTACCTCCTAAAAAGCATCCAATCAATCCAGCTCCAAATATAATATGTGATTGCATAGATTAGATTAAGTGATTTTTTCTTGGTTTAAAATAGCCAACGCCAATTTTATGGTATTATAATCCATAGCTTGTTCAAAATGTTCGAAATAAGGTTTTAAGGTATCTGGATTGTTAAGCGTTTCCTTTGCTTTTTTCACCGAATTGATATCCTCTTTGCTTACAAATTGTTTCAGATCAATATCTTCACCGTCATTATACAGTTTCATGATATGAGAAAAGATCGTGGATTGTGCTAGTTTTCTTTCTTGTCCAATTTCTTCAATAGATAAACCTTGCTTATATAAATTCAGTGTTTCTTTATAAGAATTTCCTTTGTTTTTATTTGATTTTTTCTTCTTGTTAGTCTTTTCTGCAGAGAAATCAATAATCGCTTTAATGAATTGGTATCCATAGTTCTGCATTTTTAGCTTACCTACACCGCTAATTTGCATAAACTCATCATCACTCATTGGTCTGGACTTTTCCATTTCCTTCAAGGAAGCATCATTAAAAATCTGATATGCAGGAATGCCCGCTTCTTTAGCTAGTTCCAATCGCAATGCGCGTAACTTATCAAATAAAGTATTCGCTGTCACTTTTTTTACTTGTTCGGCAGCAGTTTCCTTCAGCTTGTCAAATTCAGCGAGATTGGCAAGGCTTACTTTTTCTCCTTCAAAAAGTACCTTTTTAGAAAGCGAGGTAAGTTTAAGCTTATTATTTAGATGAAAAGCTATTTCCAAATATCCCTGATTAATCAACTGGATAATATATTGTTGCCAATCTTTCCAGGAAATATCATTGGCAATTCCATAGGTTTTCAGGTTTTGGTATCCTTTGTCAAGTACCACTGCATTTTGTGCTCCTCTAAGCACATCAATTACGGTTCCTATAGGTTCTTCTTCTTTGATTCTAACTACAGTGGATAGTGCCTTTTGTGCGATAATAGTTCCATCGATAAAGCTTGGTGGATTTTTACAAACATCACAATTACCACAATCTTCTTCGATCAATTCTCCAAAATAGCTTAGTAATATTTTTCTCCGACAGCTAAGAGAGTCTGCATATTGCTTCATTCTATCCAGCTTGGCCATTTGCACTTCTTGATTGCCGGATGTGGTAGCAAACTTCTGTAATTGGACAACATCGGCATAACTATGAAAGAGAAGAGTAGAAGAGGGTAATCCATCTCGACCTGCACGACCAATTTCCTGATAATATCCTTCTATATTTTTTGGTAAATTATAATGAATGACCCAGCGCACATTGGATTTGTCGATTCCCATACCAAATGCAATTGTGGCACAAACGATCTGTACATTGTCATTTATAAAACCTTCTTGTACTTCAGCGCGTTTTTCGTGATTGATACCTGCATGATACGCTTCTGCTATGAACCCTTGTACTTGCAATTTTTCTGCGAGCATTTCTGTAGTTTTTCGACTTAAGCAATAGATAATACCTGCATCATTGGGTTTATCCTTTAGGAAATTTATAATTTGTTCAATTCTTTTGTTTCCGGGACGTACTTCTAAACTTAGGTTTTTGCGATCAAATGAGGCTAAAAATTGCTTAGCATTTGGAATATTTAATTGTTCACATATATCTCGTCGTGTAGCTTTATCTGCTGTTGCTGTTAACGCAATAATCGGTGTGTCCGGAAATCTGTTTTTAAGGTATCCAAGTTGCGTATATGCCGGTCTGAAGTCGTGACCCCAAGCCGAAATACAATGTGCTTCATCAATGGCAATCAAACTTATTTCAATTTGAGAAAGCATCACATCCAAAAAACTTAAACTCTCAGGAGCCACGTAAAGCAGTTTAATATCTTTATCAAGAATTTGTTGATAGATTTCCTGTTGTTCTTTTTCATTCTGACTGCTATTTACAAAAGCTGCTTGTACTCCATTGGCTCGTAATCCATCTACCTGATCCTTCATTAATGCAATTAAAGGAGAAATTACTAAGGTGATACCAGGAAGTAGCAAAGCGGGTAATTGATAACAAATTGACTTTCCGCCACCAGTAGGCATAATAACCATATTGTCATTTCTATTGAATACGGAGTCAACGATATCTTCTTGTAAAGGTCTAAAACTATCGTAACCAAAATATTCTTTTAGAGTATGTAGAATTTGTTCTTGTGTTGGCATATGTGCAAAGAAAGGAAAAAAGACACCAAAAAATAAAGGAAAGGATTAGAGCTTATGAACTATCGTTTTATTTTTTTCATTCTCACTGGCAAGCCATCCTCAGGCACTTGCAACGGCACCGGTTTTACCGGCATTTTATATTCTGGATCTACAGACCATTCGTGAGAGAGTAATAATTTGCTGATTACGTATTTTATCTGCATTTCTGCAAAAGCAAAACCTATACAATAATGGGCACCTGCACCAAATGGAGTATAGGTATATGGGCATTTTGTATGTTCACTTCTTTCTTTCGAAAAACGCTCCGGATCAAAACTTGCCGGACAAGACCATACTTCGGGATTATGATGGTTTTGATCAATGTCAACCGAAACATGAGTACCTTCGGGAATATTGTATCCTTTATATTCAAGATTTTTGGTTGCTACTCTTCCTATGGATACCAGCGGTGGATAACGTCTTAAGGTTTCTTTAAGTGCCAGCCCAAATTGTTCTAATTTTCTTAAATCTTTTACTGTGAAATTATCACCGTGTTCTTTATAAAACTCTTGAGCTTCTGTTCTTAATTTTTCTTGCCAATCCGGATATTTAGCAAGAAAATAACAAAAACTTGTTTGAGTACTTGCCGTAGTGTCGTGAGCCGCCATTAAAATAAATATGAGATGATCAACAATTTGTTCATCATTTAAAGAGTTACCATCTTCATTTTTGGCATTTGCAAGTATACTAAAAAGATCTTTTTTTGGATTGTTTTTTCTTTCCGGTAAAAGTTCTTTAAAAAAAGTAACCAAATATTTTCGAGCTTTGATTCCTTTTCCATAGGCAGTAAAAGGAAGTTTAATCGGTAGTGCAGAGCTCGCATCAACGATATCCGTGATTGCTTGATTAATTTTCGTAAACTGTTGGTTTTTATTAATTCCGAAAAATACTTCCAAGGCAATTTCCAGCGTAAATTCTTTTAGTAACGGAAACATTTTTGGATTTGGGTCATTCCAGGTGGATATATGTGCGGGAACAATATTTTTCATCATCTCTAGATATCCTTCCAGAGGTTGTTTCTTAAAAGCTTCTGCTATGATAGAACGATGGTGTTTATGTTTTTCTCCGTCCATTAGCATCAATCCATTCGGAAATAGATCTTTTAGAATCAGATCCCAGGCTTCTTTACTATTAAAATCTTTATCGTGTTCTACCAGCGTATATCGTGCAGCATCTTTGTCATGAAGTGTAGAAATCACCCTATTTAGAATTCTAACCTTATAAAGCTCTCCGTACTTTTTTATTTTTTTCTGTTTAAACTTGTGATAGTCTTTAAAGAAGGATAATAAATCGCCCCAAGGTAAAAATGATGAAGTTTTACCCGGGATTTCTGATAGATCAGAGTTTTTCATGAAAATAGATTTGTGCAATTTGTTTATAAAGCTAATGAAACAAAAACAGATTCGCAGAATACTTTTACCATTTAATCTTCTATATGGTAGAATTTTAATTATCTGAGGTCCGAAACCTTGTCAAAACTACGTTTCAGCTAAGCATTTCGTATGATTATCTTAATTGAGTTGACGATTTAAACATGCTGATCAAGAAGAATTGTATTTCCGTCGGGATCAATTAACACAACACTTCCGGGACCGGTTGAAGTTTCATCAGTTTCTCTCTCTAATTTTAAGCCTTTATTTTTAAGATGTTTTTGAATTTCTCTTACATCATCATAATTTTTAAGAGTATTGGCATTGGTATCCCATCCGGGATTGAAAGTCAAAATATTATTTTCAAACATCCCTTGAAAAAGCCCGACAAGAGCGTCTTCATTTTTCATTATTAAATAATTTTTTTCCAAATCCCCTGCAAATACCTGGAATCCTAAATTCTCATAAAATTCTTTTGATACTCTTAAATCTTTCACGCTCAGACTTATTGAAAATGCTCCTAGTTTCATGTTATATACTTTGTTAGGTTATATAGTTTATTTATTCGTAAAAATAATCCATGGCTTTATTGGCATATGGACCATATGAATTTACAAATATTTTAATAGATACAACGTATTTATTAACTAGAGAAAGAGATTAGTGATACAGGTGATGAATGTATGAGGTGATCATCACCCAAAATAGCATAAAGAAAGCTATTCCACATTGTACAAAAGCTTTTGTGCTAGTTTGTTTTGTTTTATTGTTCATGATTGATGAAAAATTAGGTTGATACCTATAGGTATCAAAACAATGAAATATGTTACACTTTTTTTAATTGTAAATGGTTTTGTGATGCTGATATAACAGGAAGTAATAATTTAATTTTTAATCATTAATATTTTCAAATTCCTCCAAACATGTATCCAGAGTTTTCCCTTCTTTATGAACGCATTGACAAAACTGAAATCCTTCGGTTTCTCTTTCTGTATGTATGAATTGTTTTTTGCAATCTGATAATGAGTTTTTTGGCATTACTTCATGACCATAGATAAATACTAATAATATCAATCCGAAGACAACAGTCACTGTGGTAAAGAATAGAAAAGGAAACTTATTACTATATTTTTTTGGTTTTTCAATGATTCCGTAGTCGGATATTTTTTTAAACGGTAAAATATATTTCAGCCTGTCGTAGTTCCAGACCAGAATGTATACATTGGCAAGTACCATTAATGGTGCAGAAACGAAGGATCCGTCAAATCGAACAGCAAATGAAAGTATGCATATATTTACGATAATCGGGAAATATAGTAATGCTCCTAAAGTTACCGTTCTGGGTATTAATAATAATATTGCTGCAGCAACTTGGGCAATACCAATAAATGTGTAGTAATATCCTGTATGATGGAGTGCTTCTAAATAAGAGCCCATTGGATGATTGGTCGATAATCCACTGGCAAATCGTTCATCCATAATTTTTACCATTCCGGAAATAAAAAAGCCAAGGGCTAATGTAAGCCTACAAAAGATTGAAAAGTACCAATGCCATCTATTTTGCTTAATCTTAAAATAGAACTGGTCAAATTTGGATAGATTGTCCAATTGTTTGGTGTGTTTATTTATAATGACTGACGTTTAAAAGTACTATAAAAATTCTAGATATAAACGTAATGTATTAGTCATCTAAAATCAATATCAGTTTTTTAATTATGCTCATAAGTCATAGGCTTTTTTGGCACTTTCTATTTGTTCTTTTTCGGTGGTTTCGGGGTACAGTATATACTTGGGAGCAATGATTGGTTTTACTTGTTCAATGTTAATTTTTGTAATCGACGCAAATGGAAATTTTCCACCTGTCATTTGAACCAATACTTTTTCCATTAAAGAAAATTCTGAATGAGTTGTACCGATAATTTCGGCTTTTCCCTTTATCTGAAATCCTTTTTGTACTAGGATATCAATAAAGCTAATACAAACATTCATATTTTGCTTAATATTTCTAACAGTTTGTGGAGAGGCAATGTTGGCAACAATTATATAATTTTCTTCATAATAATTAAATATTTCCTTTGGCGAAACATTGGGAATACCATCAGCTGATACTGTGGCAAGCCAGCACAGTACACTCTTGTTCATATATTCCTTTATTTCTGATGTTAGTTGCACATTTATTCCTTTAAGATCTCTAGCAAATAATTGTTATATAAAATTAGTTACATGACGTACTAATTTTGAAACAAAACCATCATCGATATAGGTGGAACAGCAATCTTATTTTTTACGCTTTTCTTTCCTTCTATATCAAAATCATCTCCTGAAACAGCTACTTGCCAATCTCCTATAAGCTGATATGTTGTTGCCTCTGAATTACTATTGTATATAACATAAATGTTTTTCCAGGAATCTCCATTCGCATGATTACTGATCTGATAGCTAATCAATCCACCGTTATCATCTTTAAATTCTAAATTAGCTCTGACATCTTCTGCTTTGGTCATCCTGAATGCCGGATGTGCCTTTCTTAATGCGATTAAATTTTTATAGTAAGTAACCACATCAGTGTTACTATTTTTCCAGTTCCAATCAATTTGGTTGATACTATCAGGTAAATTATAAGAGTTGTGTTCCCCATTTTTAGTACGTAACATTTCTGCCCCGGCGTGCATAAAAGCGATTCCTTGAGAAGTCATTACAATTGCATTTGTCAGTTTTTGCATGGCAATGAGTTGCTCATTGGTAGCATCTTTTCTAGAAATTTTTAATTTATCAAATACCGTATGATTATCATGACAAGAAACGTATGATACAGATTGCCAGGGTTCATTAGCCCAAGGTGCTTTTGAATAATTCACTTTAGCATAATCGATCTGAGGATGTTGGATGGAACCTACAATCCCCATTTTTACAGACTCTTCTTCATTTTTTGCTCCACTCACAAAACCAGTACTTTCTTCTTTAAAAACAGAACCTTTTAATCCGTCTCTTAGATCATCACTAAAAGCTGATACTTGTGGCATCTGTAAAGTATTCTTTTTTAATGCTCTTTTTTCTTCAGGCAGGGGAGAATCTCCTGCAGTCCAGCCTTCACCATATATAAAGATATTTGGATTTATTTTTTTCACAGTTTCGGCTACCTTATTCATAGTTTCGGTATCGTGAATTCCCATCAGGTCAAAACGGAAGCCATCTAAATGATATTCTTTTGCCCAATAGGCTACAGATTCTATAATATATTTTTGAACCATTGCTCGATCAGAAGCCGTTTCATTACCGCAGGCGGATGCATCAGATGGTTTACCATCTTCCCATTGACGATAATAATATCCCGGAACTTCTAAATTAAAGTTAGAATTCTCAGTTCTTCCGGTATGATTATATACAACGTCTAAAATGACACCAATTCCGTTATCGTGAAACGCTTTAACCATTTGTTTGAACTCTTTAATTCTCACCTCGGCATTGTATGGGTCGGATGAAAAAGATCCTTCTGGCACATTATAATTTTGTGGATCATATCCCCAATTAAATTGAGGTGTGTCTAATTTTGTTTCATCGATAGAGTAGTGGTCATAGGTTGGAAGCAGATGTACGTGGGTGATTCCTAAATCTTTTAAATGATCAAATCCTGTTGCTACACTATCAGGTCCTTTCGTTCCTTTTTCTACCAATCCCAAATATTTACCAGGCATGCTTGATCCTGAATGAGGGTGAATTGTCATGTCTCTAATATGCAGCTCATATATTATGGCTTCATTAGGGTATTTTAATTCAATCCCACGATCTTGGTCCCATCCTTCCGGATTAGTAGTTTCAAAATCCAGAACCATAGCCCTTTTACCATTCACCCCAGTAGCTTTAGCATAGATACCAGGAGTTTCTTCTAACCATTCACCATCAATCATAGTCTGATATGTATAGTAAGTGCCGTGAAGATCTCGATTGATTTGGAGATTCCAGATTCCCTTTTCACTTTTATCCAATAAGAAGGTTTCGATAGGAGTCCCTTCACTACCTTTTTTATATAGATGTAATTGTATTTTTTCTGCTACAGGCGACCATATTTTGAAGGTAGTAGCCTCTTTGGAATAATCAAGCCAAAGATCAGCTTCTATTGGAGTAGGATATTCTTCAAAACTAGCATAAGCTATTTTCTTTTCTGAACATGAAATTATAGCAGATGAGATAAATAGATACATGAAAATACGTTTCATACGTTTTTACTTATGGTTTATAAAAGGTTATGGTTGGTTAACTAAAGGTTTTAAAATGTATTCTTATTTATAAAAATAGATCTGAACTTAGATATCGATCTCCGCGATCACAAATAATGGCAACCAGCACACCGCTATCCAATGTTTCAGCCAATTTTAGGGCCGCAGTAACAGAGCCACCACTGCTCATTCCAGAAAAAACTCCTTCTTCTTTTGCTAATCTTTTTGCCATTTCGGTAGCTTCATCCTGACTAACTTCTATTACCTGATCTACTTTGTCGGGATTAAATATTTTTGGGAGGTATTCTTTTGGCCATTTTCTAATTCCCGGAATTCTGGATTCATCGGTAGGTTGTACGCCTACAATTTGGATGTCTTGTGATTTTTCTTTTAGATAGGTTGAAGTTCCCATAATGGTTCCTGTGGTTCCCATAGAAGAGACAAAATGAGTAATTTTACCTTCGGTATCTTTCCAAATTTCTGGTCCGGTTGTTTTGTAATGAGCTTTCCAGTTATCATCATTGGTAAACTGATTTAGCATAACGTACCCTTCATTATTTACTTTTGCTTCAGCATAATCACGTGCACCTTCGATTCCTACGTCTTCAGAGGTTAAGGTAACTTTTGCACCATATGCACGCATCGTTTGCACACGTTCTTTAGTAGAGTTTTCAGGCATTACCAATTCTATATCTAGTTTAAAAATACCTGCAATCATAGCTAACGCAATACCAGTGTTACCACTAGTTGCTTCAATAAGTTTTGTGTTTTGATCAATATCACCTCTATCTAAGGCGGATTTAATCATATTATATGCTGCTCGATCTTTTACACTACCTCCGGGATTGTGTCCTTCTAATTTTAGGAATAATGTAATATTGGGATTTTTAATTAAAGAAGTAGCCTTCACCAAAGGCGTATTTCCGATAAGGTCTAAAATGTTGTGGGACATTAAATAACTTTTTTGATCTTTATTTCTGAAGTATTTGATATGATAGAGTTTTCCGGGACAGAGGATGTAATCCACGCATTACCGCCGATGGTGCTATTAGCTCCAATGACTGTAGTACCGCCAAGAATGGTTGCATTTGCGTAAATAGTTACATTATCTTCTACCGTAGGATGTCTCTTCACATTTCGAAGTTTTCTGTCTACATATAAACCACCCAAGGTAACCCCTTGATAAATCTTTACGTTGTTTTTGATAATAGCAGTTTCTCCAATTACAATTCCGGTAGCGTGATCAATAAAGAAAGATTCGCCAATCTCCGCTCCCGGATTAATATCGGTTCCCGTTAATCGGTGTGAGTATTCTGTCATTAATCTTGGAATTAGAGGCAAACCAAACTTCAATAATTCATGACTTAATCGATAAATAGCTATTGCATAGAAACCGGGATATGCCAAATACACTTCTTCAATAGAATTAGCTGCAGGATCACTTTTTATAAATGAATCTGCATCTTTATTCAATTTCTGTAATATCTCAGGTAGTTTTTCTAAGTAAGATTGCCAAATTTTACTACAAGGTTTTTCGGTTTCCCAACAGGCAAGATCAACAAGTTCTTCAAAAGTTTGTTCGAGGATTTCAATATTTTTTTCTACCTCTGTATCCGAATCGAATAATGTGTAAAAAAGAAGATTGGTAAAATACTCGGTTCGTTCCTTTAGTATTAGTCTAAGATTAGGATTTTTCTTCTGTTCCTTAATCTTAGCTATAATTAGATCTTTCTCTTTAGTCATCGTACCTCTTTTGAAAAGTCTAGTAAATATATAGAATAAAGAATATATACGTCCTAAAATGGTTTAATTCCTTACATTTTTATAAAAATAATAACAAAGAACTACTAGAATTGACAGTAATACATAAAATTCGGTTAAAAAGGAGGAAGAAAATAATGGTAAAATATATTCTTGCTTTAGAGCTGTAGAAAATGAAAAGTTAGGTCAACTAGTTAGAGAACTTATTGATATGTGTTCATTTTTTATTGTCAAAACCACTGATATTTATCATAATTTTTTCTGGAATATGGTACTACATTTGAACATCATTTTAAATTAATTCAACATGAAAAAAAGAACTCCTGTTTCCAGAATAATGACTTCTGATGTTATAACTTTAAATAGTACTAATGGTTTAGAAACAGCAGAATTGTTATTTAAAGAACATAAAATAAGACACATACCTGTTGTTAAAGGCGATAAGATCATTGGAATGTTAAGTTATACAGATTTGCTTCGCATAAGCTTTGCAGATGCTGTGAATGATACAGATGGTGATGTAGACACCGTTGTTTACGAAATGTTTACGATAGAACAAGTAATGGCTAAAAATTTAGTTAGTGTTAGTTCTAGTACTACCATAAAAGAAGTAGCAGAAATATTAGCTAAAAAAGAATTCCATGCATTACCTGTTATAGATAGCGGAAAACTAGTAGGAATCGTAACCACCACAGATCTCATAAACTACTTATTAGAACAGTTTTAGTAGCATTTATAGTATTTCAAGTAAATCTTAGGATTAAATTGACAAACCTTCTTTTATTGAATCTAAGAAGGTTTTTTTATGATTTAAAGTTTAGTTAAACTTCTAATCAACCATTAGATTTTAGTAATTTTAGCATTAAAGTAAATTGTATGACTACGATACCAAAATCATCCTTTGAGTTTTTAAAAGATTTAAAAAAGAACAATCATAGAGATTGGATGCAAGAGCATAAGAAACGTTATCAGTCCAATGAAAAAGAATTGAAAGTATTTTATGCTGCTGTTGTGGAAAGACTTAATGAACACGATGAGATTGAAAAAACAAAGGTTTTTCGTATTAATAGAGATGTTCGTTTTAGTAAGGATAAAACTCCTTATAATGTTCATAGAAGTGTTAGTTTTAGTAGGGCAGGAGCTCATCGTCGTGGCGGGTACTATTTACGATTAGAACCGGGCAATTCTTTAATGGCCGGAGGTTTTTTTGGTCCGGAGCCTAAAGATCTGTTGCGTATTCGAAAGGAGTTTGAGATGGATGATCAGGAAATCCGAGATATACTTGCAAATCCGGATTTTAAAAAGGCATTTGGTGATTTTAATTCAGAATATCAGGTAAAAACTGCACCCAAAGGCTTTAGTAAAGATCATCCGGCAATTGACTTGATTAAAAATAAGTCATTTTTTGTAAGTCATCAGTTTACGGATAAAGAAGTATTTGCTTCTGATTTTTTAGATAAACTAATATATCATTACGAATTATTGCGTCCATATTTTGATTATATGAGTGATGTATTAACTACAGATCTAAATGGAGTTTCATTGATTGATACCTGATGTAATTTTTAATCGCATTATCCGACAAAAGCAATGAGTTTACCACATTTATAAACTAACAAAAGATACAACATGAAAAGAATAGCAATTAATGGATTCGGACGAATCGGTCGTGCAGCTCTAAAAGTGATTATGGAAGAACCAGGATTGCAAGTAGTAGCAGTTAATGACCTGATGTCTTTAGAAAATGCACAGTACTTATTAAAATACGATAGTGTGTACGGTATTTACGATAAAGAAGTGCGTATTCATGAAGATCATCTGCACGTGGATGGTGAAAAAATATTATACTTTAATCAGAGAGATCCTGAGCAACTTCCGTGGAAAGAAAATAACATTGATATTGTGATAGAAAGTACTGGATTTTTTACTAATAGAGAAGATGCAGAGAAACATATCAAAGCTGGTGCAACTAACGTTGTTATTTCGGGTCCTACAAAAAGTAAAGACGCACCAACGGTTGTTCACGGAGTAAATACGGAGGATGGAAAAACCGCTATATTCTCCTGTGCCAGTTGTACAACCAATAATATTAGTCCTGTGGTAGAAATTCTGGGAAGAACCATAGGAATCAAAAAGGCAATACTTAATACAATTCACGCATATACTGCATCTCAAACTTTGGTAGATGCTCCATCCAAAAAGAATCCAAGAATGGGTAGAGCGGGAGCAATTAACCTAACACCAACATCTACTGGTGCTGCTATTGCTACTACTAAAGTATTACCTCAGTTTGAAGGTAAGTTTGACGGGATTGCGGTTCGAACACCTGTTCCTGTAGGTTCTGTAAGTGATGTTACTTTTATCGCAGAAAGAGATACTACGGCGGAAGAAATTAACGAAATACTTCTTAAAGAAGCTAAAACAGATCGATATTTGAAGGTGTTGGATGTTACCTATGAACCCATAGTTTCATCAGATATCCAAATGAATCCTTTTGCCTCCACAGTGGATGCCTCTATGACGAGGGTTGTGGATGGAGATTTGGTCAAAATCATGATTTGGTATGATAATGAGTGGGGTTTTACCAATCAGATGATCAGACAAATTTTGGAATTGTAATGATTCATCAGGTTTTAGCTATTTCTGCACCTATGATCGGTTTTGTTTGTAATAATTTTAACACAAAGTAAATTTTCGTATTCTATTTTTGAGAATTAAATGTTAAAACCAGTAATTATTAAGAATTAATACGAAAGTTTCTATATGAGGTTTTGGATTATTGTATGCTTCATCAGTTTAGGATATCAGAATTTTGGCCAATCGATTACTACAGAAAAAAAATCTTTCGTAGTTGGCACTACTACTGAAGCTATAAAAATAGATGGACAATTAGATGAAGCTATTTGGTCTAAGTTGACACCGGCAAAAGATTTTGCACAGTATTTTCCTAATGATTCATTACCGGCAACGGCTCAGACAGAGATTTATATGTGTACGGATAAGAAGAATCTGTATATTGGGATCAAGTGTTATGCAACTGGAAATAATTGGCTTGTAGAATCTTTACGTAGAGATTATCGTGCAGGAGGAAATGATAACATTACATTGTTATTCGATACTTTTGATGATCAAACAAATGCTTTTTATTTTGGGATTAATCCTGAAGGTGTTTTACGAGAAGGAACCATAAGTAACGGAGGAAATGTGTTTCAGGATTTTTCTACTTCCTGGGATAATAAATGGAGAGGCAATGCAAAGAAGTACGATGGATATTATACAGCAGAATTAGAAATTCCTTTTAGCACATTTAGATATCCAATCCCTTCAAAAAAATGGGGATTTACTTCGTATAGATTTGATACACAATCCAATGAAATAAGTATATATCCGGGAACACCACGTAATCAGGTGGTATTTACTTTGGCCTATCCAGCAGAAATGATTTGGGAAGAGGATCTTACGACCAAAAGCAGTGCGGTTTCTTTGATTCCATTTGTTTCTACAGGAATTAATAAGGATTATGAAGACAATACACCTACCGATGAGATTTTTGAAATAGGTGGTGATGCAAAGATCGCTTTAACACCCGGATTAAATCTTGACCTTACTGTAAATCCTGATTTTTCGCAAGTAGAAGTGGATGAGCAAATTACCAATCTTGATCGTTTTGAGATTTTTTTTCCGGAGCGAAGACAGTTCTTCCTTGAAAATGCTGATCTTTTTGGGCAATTTGGTTTCTCCAATATCAATCCATTCTTTTCTCGTCGTATTGGAGTAGCAGAGGATGTAGTGACGGAAGAATTAGCACAGAATAGAATTTATGGAGGATTACGTATAAGTGGTAAGCTAGATCCTAAGACAAGAGTTGGGTTGTTGAATATGCAAACCGAATCTAGGAAAAAGCAAGGAATCCCCGGAACTAATTTTGGCGTAGCAGTCGTACAGCGCAAGATAGGAGTGCGATCAAATATTGGAATTATAGCTGTAAATAAACAAGCTGTTAATTTTGATGAAAATCTGGATACGCTTGATATTAATAGATACAACAGAATGGCTGGTATCGATTATAATTACTCTACGAAAAGTAATACCTGGTTTGGTAAAAGTTTTGTTCACGGAACCTTTTCTCCTGATACCGATCTTGCTATTGCTCAAGGAACTACCTTAAATTACAATACAAGAAGGTTCGGAGCCTTATGGAAACACGAGTATGTTCACGAAGATTATAACGCAGAAGTGGGTTTTGTACCGAGAACAAATTACTTTAGGATCAACCCTACTGCCGAACTACGCTATTATCCGCAGAATGATTTTTTGAATAATCATAGCTATGGAGCAGAGGCAGATGTATTTTGGCGTCCTGAGTTTGGTAAAACGGATCATTTTTTTTCTGTTGGATGGGGAGGAGAGCTGACACAAAGATCGAATTTTGGGTTTAATCTCAATCATAGTTACGTGTACCTATTTGATCCATTTGATCCGACAGGTACAGATTCTGCAGAATTAGCAGCCGATCAAGATTTTTCTTGGGTTAGTTTTACCGGAAACTACAGAAGTGACAGAAGAAAAGTATTCAGTTGGAATCTAAGTCCTTACATAGGAGAATACTTTAATGGTTGGCGATACGGTACCAGAGGTGGTTTTAATCTTCGTTTTCAGCCTAAAGGGTTCTTCTCACTTAATTATGCAGTTAATGTTTTTGATTTACCACATCTAGATGGAACGAGAGAAACTTATCTAATTAGTCCCAGAATAGACTACACCTTTTCTAAAAGTATCTTTACTTCAGTTTTTGTACAATATAATTCTCAAAATAATAACACCAATATTAATGCACGTATTCAATGGAGATTTGCTCCGGTATCTGATTTGATTCTTGTGTATACAGATAATTACTTAACAGGAGATGTAGATGATCCAATGAACCGCTTTGCGTTTGATGTGAGAACACGTTCAATAGTATTAAAAATTACGTATTGGTTGAATTTATAAAAGAAAACCTTTCAAATTTTACGAATCTGAAAGGTTTTATAGGATCAAAAGTGTTTTGATTAGATCTGACTTAATCCACCATCTACTTCTAATTCGACCCCGTTAATGTATGAAGCGTCGTCTGAAGCCAGGAATAATGCTGATTTTGCAACTTCTTCAGAGGTTCCAAAACGACCAAGTGGTACTTGTTGCGCGAATCCTTTTCCCATTTCTTCTACTACATCTTCCGGTAAGCCCATTTTTCCGTAAAGAGGAGTTTCGATAGGGCCCGGTGCAATCGCATTTACTCGGATTCCTCTGGATTTCACTTCGGATGTCAATACTCTTTGGTATGCTCTTAAAGCACCTTTAGAAGCAGAGTATATTCCTAATCCATCAAAACCTTTTTGATGTACTATAGAATTTGTGAAAAGAATCGTTCCGCCATCATTTATATGCGGTAAGGCTTCTTTTGTGGCGATAATAGGTCCTTTAACATTAATATCAAATATATGATTGTAATGTTCTTCTGTAATATCAGTAGCAGGAGTAACAGGTGCAATTCCTGCGTTCAGAAATAGAATATCAATCTTCCCATATTTATTGGTTGCTTCCTGGATCAAACGTTTATTATCCGCAGCAATACCTACGTCCGCTTTAACAGTTATGAAGTCACCTTCAAGTTCCTTAGCAACTTCGTCTAATGCTTCTTGTCGTCTTCCGGATACTACAACTTTAGCCCCTTCTTTTAGATATAATTTGGCTGTTGCTAATCCGATACCGCTGTTCGCTCCAGTGATAATCGCTACTTTGTTTTTTAATTTACTCATGTTTGTATGTTTTTATTTGAAACAATCGTTTCAAATTTGGTTAAAAAAAATATTAGTGTAGTACTTTTAGTACTGTATTTATTAAATTTCTAAGTTCTTCCTCATTATTATTAAGTATTCCTGTCATGCGGAATCCTTGTATCGCAGAATATAAATAAAGGGCATATTGACTAGCCGTTTGATTTTCATTAAAAATCTTTTCCATTTGACCATTATGAACCAAATCTTCGAAGACAGCTAACATCTGCTCTTGATTCTGTTCCATAAAAGATTTAATTAACGGCTCCTGATTTGCCATTTCGGATTTACAATTCACAATCAAACATCCTTTTCTGTCCGCATCCGTTATAATATCCTTCAGATACATTTCGAAAATTGATCGAATCGTATCCGAAGCATTTTGTGCTTGTATTGTTTCTTTTCCTATATTGTTTTTCGCAACAGATTGGTAATGAGAAAGTACTTCCATAAACATGCCCAACTTACTACCAAACGAGTTATAGATACTTGAACGATTAAGATTGGTAGCATCAACTAAGTCTTGCATAGAAGTACCATTGTATCCTTTTTTATGGAATACTTCTGTTGCGTTTTGCAATACTTGTTTTCTATTAAATGTTTCTACTTTAGGCATGATTAATTGAAATGATCGTTTCAAAATTAATTATAATTTCGAAACCCTAATGTTATAAAAATACTAAAATTTAAAAATCTAGGATAGCATCCGTTTCATCATAAGATCGATTTGCTTATCAGTACCTAGCATAAATTGATGTCTATTGAATATCTTGAAACCATTTTGTTCATAGAATTGTATTGCTCTCGTGTTTTTATCCCAAACTCCTAACCAAATAAAATCTACTGCATTTTCTGTGGCTATCGCTACTATCTTGTCCAACATATACTTGCCAATACCTTTACCTTGGTTAGATTTTATAACATAAATCCGTTCAATTTCTATTGAGTTTCCGTTTACAGCTTCAGTTTGTGCTTTTCCTGAATTTAATTTCAGATAGCCGGCAAGTTCATCTTTATGCAGAACAAAGTAAAACTGTGATTCTGGATTTAGAATCTCGTTCGTAATTTCTTCTAAAGTAAATTTCTTGCTTAGATAATAATGAATATTCTCTTCAGTATTTAATGGAGGGCCAAAAGCGTCATAGAATGTTTGACGACCAATTTCCAGAAGTTTATGGTTATCCTCAGGAAGAACTCTTACTATTTTTAATTCCTGAGATTTCATATTTTTTTATTTCTATTATATAATTCGCTTGATAACTCTTAGTTTATGGGTGTATAAACGTTTCTCTCCATTAAAAATGCCCGTATGATCTATACGATCCACACGCACTTTACCGTGCGCGTGGATGATATAGTTATCTTTCATAATGATACCAACATGAGTAATTACACCTTCATCATTATCAAAAAACGCAAGATCTCCGGGTTCACTTTCTTCTATAAAACTTAATGGTTCACCTTGTGTAGCTTGCAATGAAGCATCTCGTAATAGTCTATAACCGTTTAGTTTATAAACCATTTGAGTAAAACCACTACAATCAATTCCAAAGTTCGTTTTACCGCCCCATAAATATGGAGCGTTTAAAAAGAGATATGAAGTTTCCACTAACTTTTCCTTTGGTCGTATGTTGGTAATCCTATTACCTTCATAATTGTGTTCAAAAAAATCCAACGCTCCTAATGAAGATCCTAATGCAATTGGCATTAGCTGATCATCTTTACAGCTCACAAAATCAATTAAATCTGATGAAAGATCTAATGGTTTTGAATCGAAATCTTTATACGCTTCTTCAGTAATTTCTATATACTGTTTGTTATCTATCCAACCTTCGTATGAGTCAAAGGCCAAGCGGATTCGACTCCATTTTTTTCGTTTTTCTAAAACTTTAAAATGTTCGCCGTATAAAACCTGCGATACCATTTCACTGGGATCACTGGGTTCAAAACGTAAGGGGACAATACTAAGATTGCAAATACCGTATAGCATGAATCTTTATAGGTACTAGATATTAAACATTTAATAGAATTTCAATGATATTTGGGTCCATTACACCCTTTCAATTACCATTGCAGAAGCACCACCACCACCATTACAAATAGCGGCCGCTCCGGTTTTTGCATTATTCTGCTCTAAAACATTCATCAAAGTAATTAGAATACGAACACCAGAACATCCTAACGGATGTCCTAAAGATACAGCTCCACCATTTACATTGGTATTAGAATCGTTTAATCCAAGTATTTTCATATTAGCCAATCCCACCACAGAGAAAGCTTCATTAAATTCAAAGAAGTCCACATCATCTAATGTGATTCCTGCTTTTGCAATTGCTTTTGGTAGGGCTTTTGCCGGTGCAGTAGTAAACCACTTAGGCTCGTGAGCTGCATCTGCATAACTTTTAATTTTTACCAAAGGTTTTAATCCAAGTTCAGCGGCTTTTTCTGCACTCATTACAACCACGGCTCCAGCACCGTCATTAATAGTAGAAGCATTAGCTGCTGTAACGGTTCCTTCTTTGGTAAAAGCAGGGCGCAAGGCAGGAATTTTCTCCATTTTTACGTTTTTATACTCTTCATCTTCCGTAATCATTACAGGTTCTCCACGTCGTTGAGGAACAGGAACAGGAACAACTTCATTTGCAAACTTACCTTCTGACCAAGCCTTTGCAGAACGTTCATAAGATTGAATGGCAAAAGCATCTTGATCTTCTCTACTAAAATTATGTTCTGTGGCGCATAAATCTGCACAAACTCCCATAGCATTTTGATCGTATACATCTACTAAGCCATCACGTTGCATTCCATCTTCCAATGTTTGAGAACCAAACTTATGACCTGTTCTTAATCGAACATAATGAGGAATTAGACTCATGTTTTCCATTCCACCAGCTACTACAATATCGGCATCTCCTAATGCGATAGCCTGGGCAGCATGCATTACTGCTTTCATACCACTTGCACATACTTTGTTTACAGTTGTACAAGGCACGGTGTCGCTTAAGCCGGCACCTAAAGCTGCCTGTCTAGCCGGTGCTTGTCCATTTCCGGCCTGTACTACATTACCCATAAATACCTCTTCAACCAATGAAGGATCTAGATTGATTTTATCTAATGCACCTTTTATTGCTATGGATCCTAATTGTGTAGCGGGAACTGTAGATAAACTTCCTAAAAAACTACCTATTGGAGTACGTGCTGCTGATACTATTACAACGTCTTTGCTCATTATATTCGAATTTAATATATGTGTGTTTGTTATTTTGCGAATTTAAGGATTTTTGAAGGATATACATAGCTATGTTATTCACAGGATTCACTTATCCCGAATTATATGAAGACACTATTTTTTCTGCATCTTTGTACTGACTTATTTTTTAGTACTTTTGAGTAATATATACGAATATCCTGGTGAAAAATATTTTAAATAATTTCTATAAAAATCAATCCTTTTTATATAAAGGTTTTCTTTTTGTTAGTACGTTGATTCTCATAGTATATCTTTTCCCAAAAGGAGGAGTTTTTAAGTATGAGTTTACAAAAGGGAAGCCTTGGCAGTATGAAAATTTATACGCTCCTTTTGATTTTGCCATTGCAAAGACACAAGAGGATATTGATGCAGAGAAGAAACGTATCGAAGATAATAACATACCGTATTTTGAGTATGATACTATCATTGCAAATATAGCAAAAGACACTTATAATGCTGCATTTAAGAGTAATTTAGAAACGCTGGATCAGAGTAGTTCCGGAAAACAGGCTAAGCTTTTTGGCAGAATACTTCTTAACGATATTTATAGGTATGGCGTTTTACAGGAGTCTTACAGCTATGAAAACAAACGACAAATATTTCTTAATAAAGGGAATAAGGCTGAAGCTATCACCTTTGGACAAATATTAACTCCTAATGCGGTTACAGCGCTTATTAATTCTAGAATTGACAAAAGTGAGTACGTTAAATTTAAGAGTGGTTTTGTTGCTATGTTTTATGATTTGGTGAAACCCAATGTATCTCTAAATCAAAAATTAACAGAAAGCACGCTAGAAAACGAATTAGCTCAGGTACTTACCACTAGAGGTAGTGTTTCTAAAGGAAGTAGAATTATTGCAAAAGGAGAGGTTGTAGAAGGAAATAGGTTGCAGATTCTTACATCTCTGAAAGCTGAATATGAGTCCCAGGTTTGGAGTGATAAGAATTTCTATTGGATTGTTTTCGGATATGGTATTCTGGTTGCTTTGGCGCTATTAATGTTATTACTTTTCATCAGGAAGTACAGAAGGGAAATTTATAATAATAATACTCAGGTTACTTTTATTGCTTTTAATATCCTATTAATGGTGTTGATCACTACGTTAGTGGTAAAATACAAATCAGATTATATCTATATTGTTCCATTGTGTATTTTACCGTTGATTTTAAAGGCTTTCTTTGATTCTCGACTTGGTTTGTTTACACATGTAGTAACTGTAATGATTTTAGGTTTTGTTGTTCCTAATAGTTATGAATATACCTTTTTGCAAATTATCGCTGGTATCGTTACCATATTAACGATTTCTGAATCTTATAAACGAGCCAATCTATTTATCACCGTAGGTCAGATTACACTCATTTATATCTTAGCTTATATCGCTTTTCATATTATACATGAAGGAAGTATTAGTGAGATCGATTGGACAACGGTGGGGTTATTTGTTATCAGTGGTTTTGCTACCTTAATTGTGCATCCATTAATTTATGCTTATGAAAAAA
Organism: Aquimarina rubra; assembly: GCF_042684305.1. Lineage (NCBI taxonomy): Bacteria > Pseudomonadati > Bacteroidota > Flavobacteriia > Flavobacteriales > Flavobacteriaceae > Aquimarina > Aquimarina rubra. Next base: position 387,060 of record NZ_JBHULE010000008.1, read on the forward strand.
TGTTTGGGTTAATCTCTGATGTATCTCTTCTGGAGCTTAGTGATACCAATTCCTCTTTATTAAAAGAGTTATCGGATAAAGCACCAGGTACTTTTCACCATTCTCTGAATGTTGCCAACATTGCTGAAGCGGCAGCTAGTGAAATTGGAGCAAATGTAATGCTTGTTCGAGTAGGAGCCTTGTATCACGATATTGGTAAAATGGCAAATCCTACATATTTTACTGAAAACCAAACAGCTTCAGGAAACGCACACGACGTATTATCTCCTAAAGAAAGTGCTAGAATTATTATTAATCACGTAATCAGAGGTATTGAAATAGCTAAAAAAAATAAACTACCTGATAGAGTTATAGATTTCATACGAACACATCACGGAACCAGTACGGTGTATTACTTCTATATGAAAGCTAAAGAAATCAATGAAAATGTGAATATAGAAGATTTTCAGTATCCGGGTCCAAAACCTTTTTCTAAAGAAACTGCAATTTTAATGATGAGTGACAGTGTAGAAGCTGCTTCTAAGAGTTTGAAAAACCCAACAAGTAGTTTAATTGATTCATTTGTAGAGAAAATTGTGAATAAGCAAATGGAAGATGGTCAATTTCTTAATGCAAATATTACGTTTAAAGAAATTCAGCAAGTAAAAAAGATTTTTAAACGAAAGCTTACTAATATATACCATTTAAGGATTGAATATCCGGAGTAATCTATGAGTTTGTGAGTTATTGAGTAAAGGGAGTTTTTTGTATGGAGTTGATATATCCTATACCAAATCCAAGATCCAACCTTCTAACAACCTAACAATCTAATGATCCAATAATCTAATGATCTAATGATCCAGAGATCCTAGCTCTTCAAATACCTTCCATCCATCCAGAAAGTTCCAAAAGGAATAATAGAACATAGTAAAACAATTCCAAGTGTCTTGTTATTCCATTGTTTTTCCGGTTTTATTAAAAACGCAAATACGATATAAGCAAGAAATAAAAAACCATGTGCCATGCCAATTACTTTATTAGGCTCGGGTGATGCAAATAAATACTTTAATGGCATTGTAACAAACAGTATGGCCAGGTATGAAATTCCCTCGAGATAGCTAATTAATCTAAAACTGGTGATCATATTTTTATTTTTATTTAAAATCGATGCAAATTTAAGGCTCAGAATATATCCAAACGTTAATAAATACCTATTTTTTACTACCATACTCTAATTCAAATACCTCGAGATCAAAATAGGGGATAGCAGATAATAAATGATCAAAAATATCAGCCACTATCTTTTCATAGTTTTTCCATACTTTATCATTACTAAAGGCATAAATTTCTAAAGGAGTTCCTTCAGCCGTAGGCGCTAATTGGCGACTCATAATTGTCATTTCATTATTGATGTAAGGGTGGTTCTCCAGATAGGATTCTACATATTTTCTAAATACCCCCATATTAGATAGGTTTCGACCGTTCATTAAAACTTCTTTATTGATCTTATGTTCTGTATTATAAGAATTTACCTTTTGTTGAGCTTCATCCAGATATTTTTCAATGAGTTCCACCTTTTTGAGACGATCTACGTCATTTTCGGATAAAAATTTGATACTCGAAGCTTTTATTAAAATAGCTCTTTTAATTCTTCTTCCTCCCGAGTCCATCATACCACGCCAATTCCTAAAGGATTGAGAAGTTAAATGATAGGTAGGGATGGTCGTGATTGTTTTATCAAAATTCTGAACTTTTACAGAAGATAGATTGATTTCGATTACATCTCCATCTGCTCCATATTTATCCATTGTGATCCAATCTCCGATTCTCACTGTATCATTAACAGCGACTTGTATACTGGCTACAAAACCTAGAATAGTATCTTTAAATATTAACAGAATTACGGCAGACATCGCTCCAAGAGCCGTTAAAAATGTCCAGATTGATTTCCCGGTAATCGAAGAAAAAATAAAGATAAAACCGATCACCCAGATAAATATCACGAAAACCTGTACGTAACTATCTATAGGTTTATCTTTAAAAGATTCTAAGGACTTGAGGAAATCTCTGAAAGTTCTCAGGATGCTTCTTACAATCCAAATGGTTAAAGCAATAACAAGGATATCAAAGAGAATTTCTAAATAACTTTCTGCTATAGGAAAAGCTATGAATAGTTTTGGTATTATCCATATGCTAATGGATAACGGTAGGATGTGAGATAGATAGTCAAAAGTTTTGTTTTTAACTAAATAGTCATCGAAAGTATTCGTTGATTTAGAAGCGTATCTTTTAAAAAGGTTTAAGAGTACTTTTTTGATCAACCTGTCCAGAACATATAGTACTATGAGTAATACGAAAATACCAATAACAACATTTAGAAATTCTGCTATGGTTTCGGAAACACCATTTGTAACTAGGAGCTTATAAAAATATCTTGTTAACTCTGCCATAGAATAAAAATCAATCAATAATTAATAAACTATAAAAATAAGCTTGAAGAGTTTTCTTAAACAAGTCTATACCAGACTAAATATGGCTACAGCATATAAATAAAATCTAACAAATCTTAATAGTCCAAAAAGTAAATAGTTAATGAAAGGATATTTGATCATTCCAGCTGCTATACTGGTAATCGAAAAAGGTATAGGAAGCAAAGCACCAACTACAATTAAAAAACCACCCCATTTACGAGTGTTTCTAATATGTTTGGCCATTTTTACCTCTAAATAGTTGTGAACTGAAGGGATTTTTGTAATTGATTTCCCAATAAAATAAGAGATGACTCCGCCCAAATAAGATAATAAGGCCAGTATGGAAAGATATAATATAGGGCTAGTCGTTTTGTCACTCCAGGCAATGAAAATTTCCGGAGGAATAAGACCTAATAAAGATTCTGAAGCAAAAAATACACTAAAAACTACATAGTCTGAATAGTTTTCTGTTACATAAATCAACACATCATTGATATTAATAACAAAATAGTTTACAATTAATAAACCTGCTATAAAAAGTAAAATAGGAGGTAATGCCTTTTTTAAACTAGTTCCTAAAAACTTATAAAAACCGGTATAACTATAATATTGATGCAATAACTGCAATCGTGTTTTTTTTACAGATCGGGGATTCATTTTCATAACAATTTTTCCACAAGGCAACAAAAATAATATATAATTGATTTTTTGACGTTTATAAAATCATAAAATTTGTCGAAAAATTTTGAAAGCCCTTACAATTTAGAAGAAAAACCAAGTAAAACATACTAGATTATGAATTTGGAAAATAAAAAAAGCCTTGATGGCTCAAGACTTTTCTGAAATTATGATTAAAAAGGCTTATGTATTAAGCATTTAAGGCGTCTCTGTAATCTGCCAAATCCATAACATTCATTTTGTTTTTTAAATCCTTCAATAAAGAAACAAGGTACATAAGACTCTCAACCGGATTTACATCTTCATTCTTCGCTACTGGTGTTTCATTTTCTTCTTCTTGTTCTTCGATAGGTTCATCATCCGGAATAGGGATAAGAAAGCTATCATTCTCCTGAATATGTTCGTAGGTAAGTCTTAATACCTTTACTACTAATGGTACTTGTTGTTCTAAAGCATAAGATCGTAAAGCTTTAAGATCTTCAATAAGTGTGTCTGTATTGATTCCGGATTTTTCCAGATCGTTTAGAATTTTGTCAATTAATTTGAGCGCCTTTTTATTTTCCAAGGATTATAAAATTAGTATGGTTTAAAAAATGATTACGGCAAATTTAACTCTTTATATAAATCTTTAAAATCTTTTAAAACAATAAATTTATTTTTTAATGTTAAATAAATAATATGCAAAAAAAATCTTCTTAATAATTAGAGGAATTTTCCCTGTAACTTATTGGTAAATAGTGCTTTATTTGATCTATGCTAGTATTCCAGCTAAAGTTTGAGGTTTAACCGTAACCAAAATTCCATAATCCTCTTTATCTTTGAAGAGTATTCCAATTACAATTTTTCCCTTACTTTTTTTGTTTTCCCCAACACTTACCTCCTTGAATACAGGAGGTAAGTTCTTCTTGGGGTATTTCGTAATTAAAATAAGGCAACTGTTGTATCTTTATCTTCCTCTTTAATCGTTACTAATAGTTTTCTTTTTCCTAAAGTACTAACTTTATATACTTTAGTCCCTGTGGTCCAATTTTCTTTTCTGGTTGCTTGTGGCATCATTGGGAAACCGTAACTAAATGTAGATCCATCTGGTTTAGGTCCAATCACTAAGAATTGATTTCGGGTTAATGAGTTATTCTTGATTTTAAACTTTATATATTTTATAGATGTGTTTTTAGCTTTTTCACCCTTGTTTACTATTGTTTTTGCATCACCACTAATCTTTTTAGGCGTGTTCATTATTTTTAGTTTTGCCTTGTCACTTAATTTTGCATCTAGCTCATTAGTAACAAATACTCTTGCAGATCCACGACTCCAAATATCTATTCTAGCGTTTTCTGCAACTAAACCTGATGCATCAATAGAGGCAAGTTCTGCAGCGATGCGTAACTCTTTTGTTTTTCCCTCTATAAAAACCTTACCGATAGGGGCAATCACTTGAATATAGTCATTATCAATATTAATAATTCTCGTAGTATCGTGGGTGCCACTTTCGACTTTTCTTAGGTTAGGAGCTCCAACAATAATCTTGGCATTTTCCGAAGGTTGTATCCATTCCTTTTGATCAAGGTGTAATACACCATCTACTACTTCTTTATCGATATAGTCAAAAAGATTAGAATCGGTAGTAATGGTAAGACCTTCTTCTTTGGATTGATCAATAATTACTTGTGCATAAAAATTTATTTTTATGGTTTGAATAGTATTAATATTAAAAGTTCTGGTTATAATATCTTTATTTCCTTTTATTTGAGCTGTAGTTGTTAGACAAACAAACAGTATTAATAGGCTTATAAGTTTTCTCATGATTTTGTGTTTTAAATTAAATTAGTGATAAGCTGGTTTTAGGTATTTTAAACCATTTTTTGCTGATTATGTAATCAATCCCGAATCTTCCTGATCCAAGAACAAGGTTATAGATAGAAATCCAAAGGAATCCCATTGCCGGTAACATTCCCCATAATCCATTATCCCATTTCTGGAAAAATATGGCGACTAACATCGTACACATAATTAGGAAAGAAGCGATTCTGGTTTTGAAACCTAATAAAAGAAATGCACCTCCAATAGCTTCACTCGCTGCTCCCATCCAGGCAAAAAACACAGGGAACAATGCAAAAATACCTCCATACTCCGCGATATCCTTAGGAAACCATTCTACAACTTCCAGAAAGCCCAAGTCCGGAGATCCTTCTGGGCTCCAGGGCACTCCAAATTTACTTCCGCCAAAATTTACTGCTAAAAAATAACCGCAAATAATTCTGGGAAATGCGAATAGTAAATCTATCGACCAATGCGGCATTGTAATCGGTGTAATAATTTTTTTAATAACATTTTTCATAACTGAAACGATTTTAGATTGTTTGATGTTCCAAATGTCTGAATCAGTTGTGAATACTGCGCCCCAAAACAAAATAGGACGGCTCAAATTATAATTTGAGCCGTCCTACATAAAGTGAGCCGATATTTAAAATACTATTTTTTAACTTCTAATAATACGATTTCATAATCCGATTTGATGGTTACACTACCATCTTTTACAGTAGTATCTGTTCCGGAGTAGGTGTCTGTTAAAGTAGTACCGTCTTTAAAAATAGAATTCACTTTTAAAGTCTTTGTTCCTTTTCTAAGATTTAATCCTATAACGACACCATCAACGATATCATCTTTACTATACATCCTTGAAAAAACATATGGAGTTTCACTAATCATTTTGTGTTTTCCAGCGCCAATAGCAGGGTGATCTTTTCTGAATTTCCCTAATTTTTGCCAATGTAGTAATAATGATTTGGTTTCTTCTGTCTCCAGATCTTCCCAGTTCATATTGGATCGTAGTGTCGCATCTCCTTGTGCTCCTTCAATGACCAATGATCTTGCAGTTTCATCACCATAGTATACCTGAGAGATACCAGGAGTTAATAAAAGTTTAGTTGCAGATTCATAGGTTTTACTTCTTTTTTTATCAAATGGGTCACCATCATCATGAGAAGTAATGTAGTTCATCACACTTTTACCGATCAAACCAGTTTGTAATGCTGTACTATATTTGCTGTACAATTTTTCATAACTTAATCGTTTTGCATCGTATTTAAACTGGAAATTGATAAGATTATCAAATCCATTGGCGTAATAGTCTACTTTTCGATCTCCAAAATCGTAAAAACGCTTTCCGTCAATTCCATATCCATATAATTCTCCAAGAACATAAAATTCATTATTATCCAACACTTTGTCAGGGTTGTTTTTCTTCCATTCTGTAAAAGCAATTTTAGCTTGTTCTGCCAGTACACCCCAAACACCTTCTTCTACATGTTTTACGGTATCTACACGGTATCCATCAATTCCAAGCTCTTTTACATAATCTGTTAACCATTTTATGATATAGTTTTTTGGTGATCGTTTAAGGCCTGTTTTGGCAAAAAAGAGCTCTAATTCATCCATTTCTGCTTCTAATCGTCCTTCTTTTTCCCACTTAGCAACAAGTGCGTCCGGCAGTTTTACTTCTTCATCACTTTCAGTTTTAATATCCGGAAGATTCTCAACCAAAGTACATTTTACAGCAGTTTCATAATCCTTATATGTACATTGTGGAGAAGTGCGCACCCAATCTTCTGACCAAACAGGATCCTTATCTGTTACAGGACCTGTGTGATTAATAACCACATCCATAAGAATCCGTATGCCGTTTTGATGTGCAACCTCTACTAGTTTTTTAAGATCATCATAGGTTCCGAAATTAGGATCAATAGTTGTCCAGTCTTTTGCCCAATATCCGTGGAATGCATAGGTGTTACCGGTTCCCTCATCCACACTGTCATGAATTTGCTCAACTAATGGATTTACCCAAAGTGCGTTAATTCCAAGATTTTTAAAATATCCATCTTCAATTTTTTGAATGATTCCTTTTATATCTCCTCCTTCAAAACCACGTAATACTCCTGTTTCTTTTGTTCTTTCTAAAACTTCGTCATTGGTTGAATCTCCATTTTTAAATCTATCCGCAAGTAAAAAGTAAACGTTCGCACCTTCCCAAATAAAAGGCATGTCTTTCGTGGTTACTGGTTTAACTGTTTTTACTGCTGCAGTTTCGGTTGTTGAAGAGGCTGTTTTTGTATCACTTTTACAGGAAATAAGGATGCTAAAAAGCCCTAAAAAGGTAGTTGTTAATAAATGTTTCATGTGTTAGTTTTTAATGTTTCAAAACATTTTTGTTCCAAATAGTATAGGGATCTAGAATGATGTTGAAACAGAAATCAATACTGGTTTAAGCTGCTAATCTATAAAATTGAACATAAAAATCCATCTTTGTAGAATTGCGAAATTCATAAAAATAATAAAATCAGGTATTGTTTAGAGAAGCTGCGTATTGAGAGGGTGAAGTATTTGTTAGCTTTTTAAAAACCCTGTTAAAAGTTGCTTTACTATTAAAACCACATTCATAAGCAATTCCTAATAGAGATAATTGTTCTTGTTTTCCTTGTTGTAGCATGTTTTGTACTGCTTCCACTCTATATGAGTTTACAAAATCATTGAAGTTTTTATCAAATCCAGAATTTATGGCATCTGACAGGGTTGGTGCAGGAATCTTTAGCATTTTAGAAAGCTCTGTAAGATTTAAATCCGGATTAAGAAATGGCTTGTCATTTTCCATAAACTCTTCAATTTTTTCTTTAACCTTAATTACATCTTCACTAAGTTCAATCTGTGGAGTAGCGGAATTCTCTTTTACATTCACTGAAAAATTTAAGTTATTCAACTTATTAGTGTCTGTAAAATATCCTTTGATTCCAATATAAATGATCGCTACAGCCGTAAAGAAATGATACCACCATTTTTGAGTCCAATGCAAATCTGTAATAACCGAACCAATAACTCCCTGAAAAATACTATATAAAAATAGGAAGGAATAAATAAAAAGAAAGTTTCTAATCCAGTTTAATTCAAGGCTATAGGTGTTGGAGAAAAACTGCTGGATTTTTTTTCTATATATATAGTATAGCTGTATGGTAAATGCCAAATACAATAACATCTGCAGATTTTCTACAATTCCTATTAGAGGGCCAACGTATTTTTCATCCAGAAAAACCTTAAGATAGCCGTTCTGCGTATCACTAAATCCTGGTTGAGAAGCATCATAAATAAAAATTGAAATTTTATAAATAACGTATAAACTAACCGGCGCAAAATGTATAAAATCCTTTTTTTTGAATCTGAAATTAGAAGTAGTGATTGATTTTACATAAAAATATAAAAGCGGACCAATTGCCAATGATAATGCAATTAGCCAATAATTAATCTTGGTATTGCGATAGGTATCATACCAATCCATAAAACCTATCGTATATGTAGTTCTGTGATATCCTGTAATAAAAATAAGAACCGATAGTATGAGTGCTGATACGTATTTCTTTTTGAAATATCTAACTAGTAGAAGGAAGGCAAAAACAAAAGCTTGTAATACCAATAGTAATAAAGGGGTACTATAAATATTAAAAGAAGGAAACTCTAATGGGAATGGAATTAGCATAATGCTAAATTAAATAATTCGAAGAAGTATTTTTTATTTTTTTTTTAATTAAAATACTGTTCCTTTGACTATAATTTAGAATAGAATGACTAAATTCAAAGCTTGGATCTCTGCAGCACGACTTCGTACATTACCATTATCAATATCAGGAATTATTGTCGGATCTTCTATAGGAGTTAGATTTATATATGAAGACATTCTGAAAATTATAGAGTCTAATGATCATTTGATCTGTTTATCCGGACCAAATTTTTTTGATAAATCAATTTTCTGGTTAGCTATTGCGACCACCCTGGGATTGCAGATTTTATCAAATTTTGCTAATGATTATGGGGATGGAGTAAAAGGGACTGATAATGAGGATAGAGTAGGACCTCAAAGAGCATTACAGAGTGGAGCCATTTCTAGAAAAGAAATGTTCAGAGGTATCGTTATTACGGCTATTATTACATTGATTTTGGCAATTTTACTGATCTATGTATCCTTTGGTAAAGAATATTTTGTGTATTCTGTTTTCTTTTTTCTATTAGGATTAGCGGCTATCATTGCTGCTATGAAGTATACAATGGGGGATTCTGCTTACGGTTATCGAGGATTAGGTGATCTGTTTGTTTTCATATTCTTTGGATTGGTAAGTGTGGTAGGATGTTATTTCTTATTCACCAAGAATTTAAACTGGTCAGTTTTTTTGCCGGCAATTACCATAGGCTTTTTGAGTTCGGCAGTGTTGAACCTCAATAATATGCGTGATCACGATAGTGATAAAAAAGCAAAAAAAAATACTTTAGTTGTGAAATTAGGTATAGCACAAGCAAAAAAATATCATTATTTTCTGATTTTAGGCGCTATATCATCTATGGTAATATTTCTATTTTTCACCTATCAGAATTATGCTAATCTATTATTTTTAGTCGCATTTATTCCCTTGGTTATTCATCTAATTAAAGTAGAAAAAACAAAAGATACTAAGGATTTAGATCCTGAGTTAAAAAAAGTAGCTTTATCAACTTTTTTATTAGCCATATTGTTTAGTTTAGGACAGATTTTTTAATTTAGTGACACTTAGTTTTAAGGAGCTTACTAAGTGAACTTAAAACTATTAGTGGAACTTATCCCGCTGTAGAGCGGGATCTAATACAATTATAATTAATTGAAAGAGCTTGCAAAGCGATTTTAAAACAATTAGTGGCACTTATCCCGCTGCAAAGCAGGATCTATATATAACAAGTAAAAACTTCACATAATGAAAATTACATTTTACGGGCATCATACCTTATTATTAGAAATCAAAGAAACTAAAGTCTTGATAGATCCTTTTATTTCTGGAAATCCATTAACTAAAGATAAGTTGAATATAGAGGATTTTAAAGTTGATTTCATATTATTAACTCATGCACATCAGGATCATACGTTGGATGCAGAGGCTATTGCTAAAAACAGTGATGCCACTATCGTTTCCAATTACGAAATTGCGATGCATTATCAAGAAAAGGGTATAGAAGTACATCCAATGAATCATGGTGGAAATTGGGAATTTGATTTTGGTAAAGTAAAATATGTAAATGCTATCCATACCAGTAGTTTTCCTGATGGGAGTTATGGCGGACAACCGGGAGGATTTGTTATTGAAGGCGAACATAAAAACATTTACATAGCCGGGGATACTGCATTGACGATGGATATGAAATTAATTCCTTTATCTACTAAATTGGATTTAGCGATACTACCTATTGGTGATAATTTTACTATGGGAATTGATGACGCTATTCTAGCAAGTGATTTTGTAGAGTGTGATAAAGTATTGGGTGTTCATTATGATACCTTTGGATATATAGAAATTGATCATGATGAAGCAAAAAGAAAGTTTTTCGCTAAAGATAAAGATTTGATGTTGTTAGATATCGGTCAGAGTATAGAGCTATAATGAAGGCTACTTACCATAAACACATTTTAGAATTTAAAAGACCTAGTGGAACTTCTCGCGGAATATTAAAAACTAAAGAAACCTGGTTTATTGTTATTACTGCTCAGGGAAAGCAAGGTATTGGAGAATGCGGAATTCTAAGGACCTTGAGTATAGATGATAGACCGGATTACGAAGAAAAACTGCAATGGACCTGTGATAACATTCAATTAGGGGTAGAACAACTTTGGGCAGAATTAAAAGAATTTCCGAGTATTCAGTTTGGTGTAGAGATGGCTTTTAAATCTTTAGAAAGCGAATCCCCTTATATACTGTTTCCTTCAAAATTTACAGAAGGGAAAGAAGCTATTCCTATCAATGGATTAATTTGGATGGGAGAGAAGGACTTTATGAAAAATCAGATCACGGAGAAGCTAGATCAGGGATTTGATTGCATAAAAATGAAGATAGGAGCCATCGATTTTGAAGCAGAATTGGAACTTCTGTCTTATATGCGTTCTCAGTTTTCTAAAGATGTCATCGAACTTAGAGTAGATGCTAATGGAGCTTTTTCTCCTGATGATGCATTGGGTAAATTAACCCAATTAAGTGCTTATCATCTTCATAGTATAGAACAGCCTATTAAACAGGGGCAATTCGAACAAATGAAGACTTTATGTAAGGCAACTCCATTACCTATTGCATTGGATGAAGAATTAATTGGTGTTTTTGATGTAACAGATAAGAAAAAACTACTACTAACTATACAACCTCAATATATAATTTTGAAACCAAGTTTGATAGGAGGGTTTAAAGGAACACAAGAATGGATTGATATTGCAGATGAATTGGAGATCGGGTGGTGGATTACCAGTGCTTTAGAAAGTAATATTGGATTAAATGCAATAGCTCAATATACGTTTACTTTAAATAATAAAATGCCACAAGGTTTAGGAACCGGAGGTTTATATACTAATAATATAAAAGCACCTTTGGCAGTAGATAAAGGAACATTAAGGTATCAACCTTATAAGAAATGGGTTGTATCATATTTAGATTAATAAAATAATTATAGATGTATATAGAACAAGGAAGAAAAGGAAAACTAGGAATGTGGAAGTATTTATTTCCTCCATTAGGGTTTTTTGGTTTAATGATTTTAAATTTTTTAGTCAGTTTATTAATAGGGGCGGATACCGAAACTGTTATGCAAGATCAAATAGAAACTTTAGGTAAACCTTTATTTTTTCTTATAGCTGTAGGACCTTTTGTTGTCTTCTTGGGAGCGTTATTTTTTTGGGTGAAAATTGTCCATCAACAAAGTATTACTTCATTGACTACTTCTAGAAAAAAAATAGATTGGAAACGAGTATTTTTCATGTTTGGATTAATGGCATTATATATTTGTATTACCACGTATATAGGATATATTATTGCTCCAGATGATTATGAAATAAATTTTCAGTTACAACCATTTTTGATACTAGCAATAATGGCATTAATCTTAGTACCAATACAAACCAGCTTTGAAGAGTATTTTTTTAGAGGATATTTAATGCAAGGACTAGGTATTGCTACAAAGACGAAATGGATTCCTTTTGTAATTACTTCTGTTACATTTGGATTAATGCATATTGCCAACCCAGAAGTAAGCAAGTTGGGACCTATTATAATGGTTTATTATATTGGTACAGGATTTTTCTTAGCAATTATGACCTTGATGGATGAAGGTTTGGAATTAGCATTGGGATTTCATGCCGCCAATAACCTTGTAACTGCTATGTTGGTAACATCTACTTGGACTGCTTTTCAAACAGATTCTGTATTATTATATACCGCAGAACCTGAGGTTAATCTCGAAATTCTATTTCCAGTGTTGATAATATTTCCTGCCTTTTTATTCATTTTAACCAAAAAATATAAATGGTCTGGATGGAAAGATAAATTATTCGGAAAAATAGAACCAGAACTTCAGACAGAAGAATGATAACAAATTGATAATATACAATTTACCTACGCATAACCTACGAGTATAGAAGAAAATTGAAATTTGGATATGCAAAAAAAAGATACATTTTCTATTCCAGAGATACACGAAGATTTTAGGATTAATAATCAGTCTTTAGATAAGATAGGATTGCAACGAATTGCATATAACTTTATTAAAGAAGGGGAGTTCTATGAGCAGGAAGTGGGTAATTTTCTATTGGATTGGTTAAATGATAAAGATCATATTATTGTTCAGACTTCTGGATCTACAGGTACACCAAAAAAAATCAAAGTATATAAACAGCATATGATCAACAGCGCCAAAGCTACGGGTGCTTTTTTTAAGGTAGAAGAAGGAACAACTGCATTATTATGTTTACCGGCTGCCTATATTGCGGGTAAAATGATGTTAGTTCGAGCGATGGTTTTAGGATGGAAAATAGACTTGGTTCCTCCAAAAACAAATCCTTTGGATACTGTGTATAAACAATATGATTTTTGTGCTATGGTACCTTTGCAGCTTGATAACTCTATTAATAGGCTACATTTATTAAAAAAACTAATCGTGGGTGGTGGAAAGGTATCAGAGAATCTCAAGGAACTGGTACAAGGCATAAAAACCAAGATTTTTGAAACTTATGGGATGACAGAAACTGTAACCCATATTGCTGCCAGAAGAATCAACCCAAAGAAAAAAGATAAAAAAGATGCTAAATATTTTAGAGCACTACCTAATATCACTTTAAGTATAGATGAAAGAAATTGCTTGATGATCAAAGCCCCCCAATTAAATGAAGAAACCATTATCACAAATGATGTTGTGGAACTAAAAACCTACAAAAGGTTTAGTTGGAAAGGCCGTTTTGATAATGTTATAAATAGCGGCGGAATAAAATTGTATCCTGAAGAAATTGAAACAAAACTCCAACTACTGATTGGACATCGATTTTTTATCGCTGGTGTTCCGGATAATGTCCTAGGTGATAAAGTAGTTTTGTTAATAGAGCGTAGTTTAGATATCACTGCAAAAGAAAAACTTAAAGAAGCAATACAACATCTTAGTATTTTGACTAAGTATGAAATCCCTAAAGAAATTCATTTCTTACCTCAATTCATAGAAACCGATACGGGTAAAGTTCAGCGCAATAAGACATTGGAACTTATTTATGATGAACGATCCTAAATGTTTAGGTAATTTCACTAATCCAAAATACTACTTCACTCAATGTAGGTTGTGATTAGATAGCTCTAAGAGTAGTTTTATTTCATAATCAAAAACAATCAATTATGAAATCTCTACACTATTGTATGCTATTATTCTTTTTTACCGGAATAGCCGTTGCACAACAAATAACAATATCAGGAACTGTTACAGATATCGCAACCAGTGATCCCATTCCCGGAGTAAATATCTTTGTTAAAAATTCGAATACTGGAACACAAACAGATTTTGATGGAAACTATAGTATCGAATCCAAAGTAGGGGATATCTTATCATTCTCTTTCATCGGATATGAAACAAAAGAAATAACAGTAAAAAAAGATAGTTCTATTATAAATGTAACAATGTCGATTGCAGCAGGTGAACTGGAGGAAGTTGTTGTTGTGGCTCAATGTATACAGAGAAAACAAACATTATTGGGGTATGCGGTTTCTACTATTACGAGTGAATCAAGGCGATCAACTAGAGCAGAAAGAAGAAGAGCCAGAAAGGAAAGAAAAAAATCAATTACTAATTTAAATAGGACACTTAGTGGAAAAGTAGCAGGGGTATCAATATCTAATGGTGTTGGAAGTATGAATTCCAATAGTTCCGTAAGAATTAGAGGTGCTAATAGTATGTCGGCCTCAGAACAACCATTATACATAATAGATGGAGTGCCTTTGGATAAAAAAGATATAGCTAAAATTCAGCAGATTGATCCAGCCAAAATTGCGGATGTGAAAGTACTGAAAGATAAAAAAGCTACTTCTCTCTATGGATCAAGAGCGGTTCACGGATGCATTATAATTACTACACACCAAGGGAATTACAAAATAGAAAATAACGAGTCTTACGAAGAAATTGTTGAAAATAGTTTTGAAAAAGTACAGACTTCTCCATTGTCTACATTTTCTATAGATGTAGATAAAGCATCCTATAGCAATATAAGAAGAATGATTAATAATGGTCAGCAAATACCAGCTGATGCTGTAAAGGTTGAAGAAATGATCAATTATTTTGAGTATGATTATCAACAACCAACAGGAGATCACCCATTTGCAATTCATACCGAATATGGCAAAACACCTTGGAATAAAGAAACTCAATTAGTGAAAATTGGCCTAAAAGGAAAAGAAATTCCACAAGAAGCTATTCCTGCTTCGAATTTAGTCTTTCTATTGGATGTATCTGGTTCTATGAATCAAGCAAACAAATTGCCATTGCTTAAGCGTGCTTTTAAATTACTGGTAAATCAACTAAGAGAGAAAGATAAAGTCTCTATTGTAGTATATGCAGGAGCTGCGGGAATGGTATTAAAACCGACATCCGGTGCTCATAAAAATGAAATCAATCAAGCACTAGATAATCTGAGTGCAGGCGGTTCTACTGCGGGTGGAGCCGGTATTCAGCTTGCCTATAAAATTGCTCAAGATAATTTTATAGAAAACGGCAATAATCGCGTAATTCTTGCTACTGATGGAGATTTTAATGTGGGAATGAGCAGCGATAAGGATATGAAAACCTTGATAGAAGAAAAGCGTAAATCTGGAGTATTCTTAACCTGTTTAGGTTTTGGAATGTATAATTACAAGGACAGTAAATTAGAAACCCTGGCGGATAAAGGGAATGGGAATCATGCGTATATTGACACAATGCAAGAAGCTCAAAGAGTTTTAGGTAAAGAATTTGGAGGAACACTTTATACAATCGCAAAAGATGTAAAGATTCAGGTAGAGTTTAATCCTGCAAAAGTACAAGCGTATCGTCTTGTAGGATATGAAAACAGGTTATTGGCTGATGAAGATTTTGTGGACGACACAAAGGATGCCGGAGAATTAGGAAGCGGACATACGGTTACTGCCTTGTATGAAGTAATTCCTGTTGGTGTAAAAAGTAATTATTTGAAGCATATTCCGGATCTGAAATATACAGATGCTCAAATCTCTAAAAATTATGGAGATGAATTGTTAACGGTAAAATTTCGATATAAAAGACCACAAGAAAGTAAAAGTATTGAGATGGTTCATATATTAAAAACAAAAGAAAGTATAGTGACAAAAGACTTCAATTTTGCTGCTTCTGTAGCTTGGTTTGGAATGAAAATCAGAAATTCAAAATATATAACTAATCGGGATATAAATGATATTATTGCATTAGCAGAAAAAAACAGATCCAAAGATAACCAGGGATATCGAGCAGAGTTTATTCGATTGATGAATAGCTATCAAGTAATGTAAAACAAATAGGATATTTCCTTATTTTAACAAACAGAGAAGTAAAAACAAAAGGAAACAATAACCACTTTTAATAGATCAAATGAAAAAGATTGTATTATCAATATTGCTATTAGCTACAGTCCACAATTATGGTCAAACAACTAATGAGAAGAATTTTATAGATCAAAATTATATTGAAGTTACTGGCAGAGCAGAATTGAAAATTGTTCCTAATCAAATTTATTTAAAAGTTTTATTAAATGAAAATGATAATAAAGGGAAAGAAAAAGTAGAGATGTTAGAAGAAAAAATGATGACTTCCTTAAAGGAAGTTGGCGTTAATACGGAAAAAAATGTTTCTGTAGCAGATTTTTCTAGTACTTTTAATTTTGGATTCCTTAAAAAGTCGGACATCAGGAAAAGTAGAGAATACCAAGTGCTGGTTGAAGATGCTGAAAAAGTTGGTGATGTTATTGAAGCATTAGAGAAAAATGATATTTCTAATATATCTATTGATAAAGTTAATCATTCAGAAATAGAAAAATTTAGAAGACAGGTAAAAATAGAAGCGATTAAAGCTGCAAAAGAAAAGGCAGTCTTCCTGACTGCTGCGATTGATCAAAAAATTGGAAAAGCAATTTATATTCAGGAATTAAACAATTCATATGGATATTCTCAATCTAATATTAATTATGAATTAAATCGGAGTTCAAATTCTTATGCTTCAAGAAGAGCGATGGCAGAGCTGCCAGGAACTGTATTCAAGAAAATAGAACTAAATTACGGCGTGTCTGTAAAGTTTATTTTGTTGTAAAGGAGTATCAGTTTTTAATAAAAAAGTGATTTTTACGGTAACATTTTGGTGATGTAAGAAATTAACAGATACAATTATCAAAGTTTTAGGATTGAATCTTTAGAATCAATACTTCTATTTTGATTAGAACAAGCATTTCTTAATTTAACACAAATCATTTTGTTATGGGTAGGTCTAAAATTCTAATTGTCAGTATTCTTTGTGTTTTCTTTTTTCTAAATTCTTCCTTCAACGAATTTTCAAGTGAAGAAGATATAATCATCTACTGGGATGCTTCATTTTCACAAAAAGATAAAAATTTCAATAAAGAATTTCAGTTTCTCGATGCCTATTTCAATAATCAGACTAATATAAAAGTAAGTCTGATTGTTTTCAATACAGAAATAATTTCTGAGGATATATTTACTATTCGATCTTCTCACTGGAACGATTTAAAAAACAAATTAGAAAATATAACTTACGATGGTGAGTCTGATTTTAGCTTAATAAATACAAAAGTCGATAGTAAGTTACTGTTTTTGTTCACAGACGGTAACAGTAATTTCGGAGAGGTTAAAACAAATCTTTATAGTCCTAGGATTATAACAGTTAGCAGTCAGGAAAGCATCAATAAAAAAGAGTTGCATGAGTTAGCGTACTACAATAGAGGATATTATGTAAATCTCTTGGAAAATGACATTTCTACATACATAAAAGCAATCAAAAATCAGGAAACACCAACCAAATTAGAATTTATAACAAGAAAAAAAGCAGAAAGAGATATGTCTTTTATAGAAGGAGTGATTACAGATGGTGAGAAAGGGTTACCAAATGTAAATATTCTATTAAAAGGCAAGAACAAAGGAACAATCACGGATAAATTTGGGAATTATCAAATTGCTGCAAAATCTGGTGATATCTTGGTTTTTAGTGCTATAAATATGAAAAGAACAGAGGTAGAAGTAGGTGATGAGAATATTATCGACATAAACTTAACAGAAAAGTTAAATCAACTCGAACCAACTGTTATCAAAGCGAAAGGAGGCGGGATTGATAGTGAGATTATAAAAGTAGGAGATAAGTTAATTAAGAAGCGCTCGTTGGGATACTCTGTAAGCAGTATTACATCAGATGATATTTCTGATATCAATAGAGGTCTAGGCGAAGCAATGGCTGGGGAGTTTGCAGGAGTTCAAATGGGAGTGCATAACGATCCAGGCTTAATGATAATAAGAGGATTCAGTTCTTTTCAGCTAACAAATCACCCTGCATTTTTTATAGATGGAGTACCATTACCGGTAAGTGGGGTAGAAAGTTATCAAAAAGAAAATTATGATTTTATAGATCCAAATATGATTAAAGATATAACTGTTTTAAGAGGTATTGCAGCAACAAATCTTTATGGAAAACTTGGGGTAAATGGTGTAGTGTTAATTACTACTAAGCACGGTAGTCTTAAATTTAAGGAAGCTAAGAAGAGCAATGAACCTAAAATCGACTATGACATATATGAAGGCCCTTTGGAATTAACAAAAACTGAACCAACAAAATTTATAAAAAGCCTTCAAATATTTTCTGAAATAGCTGCTGCGTATTCTTATTATCTTGATCAACGAAAGGACAATAAAAAAAATGTAACATTCTTTTTAGAATCTGCCGAATATTTTTTTCTAAAAGGAGAAAAGAGTATTGGATTAAGAATATTATCAAATCTATCCGAATTATTTCCGGAAGATACATCTGTTCTTAAAATCTTGGCTTTTCATCTTGAAAAATATGAAATGTTTGAAAAAGCTCAGCATATTTATAACCGTATTATAGAAGTTTCACCAACTATTTCGCAAACATATTTGAATCTCGCGAATAGCTATTTTGAAGATAAAAAATATCAGAAATCTGTTGATCTTTTTACTAAAATTAGTTCACAAAAGATCAACAAAGTCAACAGTTTTAATGGTTTGCAGAATCAAATCAATAATGACTTTAAAAATTTACTATCAAATCGTACCGTTGGATGGAAGCTTAACAAAATTAGGCGAAAATACTTCAACCTACCTAAATATGACTTACGTATAGTCACAGAGTGGTCACATCCACAAACAGAATTTGAAATGCAATATATCAATCCAAAAAAACAGTACTTTGTATTGAGTCACACACCAGAAAAGCACAAAAGAGTGATGGATAGGGAACTGCTAGAGGGTTTTACTTCTGAAGAATATATCTTGGCTGATGCAGAGAAGGGTAGATGGTTTCTAAGTCTTAAACCAACTCTTGGCTATAATTCTGATTTGAAGTACCCCAAGTTTCTAAAGATAAAAATTTATACAGATTTTGGAAGAGAACAAGAAAAATTACAAACGCACATCATCAATTTGGATAGAGTTTCAGAAGATAAAATATTTGCTTATTTTACCATTGATTAGAATATTCACGTCTTTTGATATAGTATAATTCTAGCTTACATTATTAAAAATTCTTAATTTATTTCAGTAAGAAAACTGTTGTAATAGTGTGTTTTAATAGAAAGTGCAATTGATTAATGAACAGCTATCCTACGCTTTAAAATTACCACTATGAAAGTAATTGAAAAGAGACACAAGCAAAGCATTGCAGGTGTCTCTTTTTTGTGATACATTTATTCGAATTTAATGAACCACACAAATGAAAAAACTCCTTATTCTAACATTAGTCCTGATCACCTATATTTCTAGTGCACAAATTCTTCCGGAAAGGGATAGAGCAGAGATAGTAGATCAAATACTAGCGGATCGTTTTAATAACTTATTACCTCAATTAATGGATCGAACTGATTTTGATATGTGGATATTGATTTCGAGGGAATATAATGAAGATCCGGTATTAAAAACTATGTTACCTGCTAAATGGCTTAATGCAAGAAGAAGGACGATATTGGTTTTTTACCGAGATAAAGAGAAAAATACAATTGAACATTTAGCTGTGGCGAGGTATAACGTAGGCAAAAATATTGATTCTGCATGGGATAAAGAGAAGCAACCCGATCAATGGAAAGCACTTATGGATATTATTACCACAAGAGATCCTAAAAAAATTGGAATTAACTATTCAAAACATTTTGGTATTGTAGACGGTATTGTAAAAACAGACTATGAAGAGTTTATGCAGGAACTTCCGGAAAATTACAAACCCAAAGTTACTTCTGCAGAGAAATTAGCAATTGCTTGGATAGAAACTCGAACCGAACAAGAAATGGAGCTATTCAAAGAATTAGTTCAAACTACCCATGATATTATTGCCGAAGCCTTTAGTACAAAAGTTATTAAACCTGGAACCACAACTACAGATGATGTAGTTTGGTGGCTGCGCCAAAAAGTTACTGATATGGGACTAAAAACCTGGTTTCATCCTACAGTGGATATCCAAAGGGCTGGAGAGAAATTAGAAAGTCATATTACTTCCTTTTCTAATAGGCCCGATAAAAAGATTATTAAACAAGGGGATCTTATTCATTGTGATTTTGGGATTACCTATTTAAGACTGAATACTGATTGTCAGCAACATGCTTATATTCTTAAAAATGGAGAAATGGCTCCACCTGATTTTCTAACAAAAGCTTTCTCTGATGGAAATCGTGTTCAGGATATTTTTACAGCAAATTTTGAAACTGGAAAAACTGGAAATCAGATTTTATTAAAATCATTAGAAGAGGGTAGAGCAGAAGGATTAAAACCATCGATATATACCCATCCACTGGGATTGTATGGACATTCTTCTGGTACTACAATCGGAATGTGGGATTCTCAAGGCGGTGTGCCTGTTAATGGAGATTATCCGTTGTACGAAAATACTGCATACGCAATAGAACTAAATACAACAGTAACTATTCCTGAATGGAAGAAGGATATTAGAATTATGTTGGAAGAAGCAGGTTTTTGGGGAGAAAAAGGGTTTAGATATATAAACGAAAGACAGACTGAATTAATAACAATTCCTAAGAGAAAATAAATAAAAAAGCATCCGTAAAATCTTTTACGGATGCTTTTTGAATATTACATTCTGAATAAACTATAGATCAATCTCTTCAGTAGTGCCATCAGGATATGTTACTATCGCTTTATTATCGCAAGTACCATCACCATAATTAATAGAAGCAGTCAATGCATTCTTGGTCATTACTAATGTACCTGTAGTGATATATTCACAGCTTAAAGTTCCTTCTAAAGCTGGATCGGTAGCTAATGAGTATGTATCAGCATTTAATGTTACAGTCCAGTTTCCGCTTAGTGTATAAGTTGCATCTGCAGAATTAAGTCCGGTAATCGTATAAGTCTTTGTTCCTTGCTCTGAAGCCGTTGTTCCATCTGCTAGGGTAATGGATAAATCAGACGTAACTGTATATGTGAAATTTCCACCATCGGTAGTATTTAGTGAATACGATGTACTCTTGCTACCATTAATTGAATTACCGGCATAGGTTAAGTTGTCAAAAGTAATGGAAGTAGAAACAGCATTATTTTCAACAACTACACTTACATTAATCGCTCCACTGATTGTTTCACCGTCCTCGGTAGTACAATCCGTAAACGTAAGAGTATATCCGGTTTCAGTTACACTAAAATCTGCACAATCAGGTCTTCCTAGCTTAGAAGATATTTCGGCATTAGATCTATTCATAGAAATATTATCCAATGTGATACCGTCAATAAAATTAGATATCTCTTCGACCTCTAAACTTTTCATAATATCTTCCTGAGTTATATCAGTAGATAGATTATTGTTACTATCATCATCGCTACAACTCACTACCAATAGTGAAGCCATCATTACGATACCTAATACTTTAATTTTAAAAAATGGTTTGTTCATTATGTATTGCTTTTAAGTTTAAATATAAAACTTGATTTACCATTTTTTATTTTACGTATGTGTTAATTTTTATAGTATATCTAGTACAACAATTATTGAGAATGTATCTATTTAACTAAAAGTTATATTCATGAAAAAATCACCTTTTAATAAAGGTGATTTTAATAAATAAATTCTATTGGTTATTTTTCATAAAGAAAACATTGACCAAATACACAAAGACCGCCTACACAAAATTCACCACAATTTGGTCCGTGGTTCCCGGCTTTAATGGATTTTTTTTCATTCATGTTGAGTTCTTGTACTCCCTTTAAATTTAAGATGTCTTTTAACATTTTTAATGATTTTAAATTAACTTATAGTTTTAAAATGATTTGTGATTCTTGTCGACTAGAATACATTTTGATACGAAAGTATGTTCAAACCATTAATTATAAAAAAGAAGAATAGTCAGTTTTATAAATTTGATGATGTTTTCTAAGAAAGATTATGCGTCCGCTTTGTTTTTATGATATCGTACGTATGCCGTTGACTACATCTTTTTTAGTATTATCCCAGTATGATTTTTGTTGTCAATTAGAAGAGAGTAGTAGTACCTTCCAGCTAATAAATTGCTATTATGATAGTGCAATTCTTGTTTTCCTTTGTTTTTAAATTGATACTTTTCCGTAGAAATTAAATTTCCGTACTCATTATATACATCCAACTGAACTAAGGTGTTTGTTGTTATTGTTTCGAATGAGAACGATATACTTTCTTTAAAATAGTTTGGGAAAGCTTTCACTTTGGTATTCTTGGATAACCTTTCGGGAACATCAATTTTCCAAGTATTATTTTCTTCATTAGATTCATCTATCTCATTTTCTTCATCAAGAATAATAAGAACTACATTATCCAGAGTCCCTTGATTGAGGTTCTCTTTGGTCCATAAGGATAAAGATGTTTTTTCTCCTGCTTGCAGAGGAACAATGGTTCTTGACCCCAAAAGTTTGCGAACGCTATTATTATACAAATAAAAGTTGGCTATTGATTTTTTTAGAATGTCATTACTATACTCACTATCATTATTTTCTATAATACACGAAATTGTAGTTCCACGTGCATCATCATATGGGCCTGTATATTTAAGATCTGCGCTTTTAATCAATAAATCTGCTCTTAGCGAAGGGTCATATACCTCGAAAATGAAAGAGTTTCTATCTAGAATTGGTCCTCCTTCATCATCTCTAATTAAAAACCCAACATTATATGTGTCAGGATCTAAGTTATATTGATCTGCCGAAAGATGGATATCTTTACCCTCTAAGTACTCCAGTTCTGAATTATTAGATTCTTCAACACGATTTGATGGCAAAGGCCTTTTTGGTGGTATAGGTACCGGTTCCAGGGTGGTATAAATCCAATCAGCAGATATGACTAAACGTAATTCAGGAGTCTTAGTGTATTTTAACCGATTATGAATATAAAACTTTAACGTTACACTTCCGTTCTCCCTTATGGCAAGATTATCATCTTTATTTGGTATTAATAGTTTAACTTCATTGTCACTTATATCCACGATTATATCTACGGAAATTGAACCTGAATTTCTTATTTCAACAATTTTATCATTCTGTGTCTCGCAATCATAATTTGTAGAAAAAATAGTATTGCAATAAATAGAATTCCAACCAGTAAAAAGGGTTAATATAAGAAATGAAAGGACAGTTTTTGGGTTCATGAATTTAATTTTTTTAAAGTATCGTTCTTATTAAATTTATATTAGATATAAAAATATAGTAATAGCTTTATAAACAATGTTTTATCGAAGTAAATAACATCAATTTTATAAAATTGACTATCCATTATAACTTATTTTAAGTTCAAGATTTTACTTATTTTTTAGTGTTGTGCACGTCCTTGCTAATTTGTTTCATATAAAAAGAGTGTGTTAATCCAGTTTGTTTTTTGAATGCAGCAGCAAAGGTGTTTACACTTTTATATCCGAGTTCTCCTGCTATTGCTTTAATTGTATAGGATCTGAACTTAGAATCCATTTTCATTTCTTTCAGAAAAAAATTAATGCGTAGTTCATTTATATACTCATTGAATGATTGTTGTTTATACTCATTCATGGTTTTTGACAAATACGTAGTATTGGTGTCTATCAGTTTGGCGGTGTTGTATAAATTACAATCCTTTTCTAAGAAGAAATTAGTTTTTTCTATTTCCTGAAGTTTTTCAAATAACAGTTTTACTTTTTCGTTGGTAATAAAATCTTTCTTAATTATCGGATTTGGTTTAGGAGGTTTTACTTCTATTTTTTCACTTTGAAGTTTTTCGAAAAGAACTTTGTTTGTTCGTTGTTTGCTAATTTGATGAACTAATAATAGTACAATTAGTATCGCAGCAAAAACTAAACCTATGATATATTTAGAATTTAAGGATGAAAGATCTTGGTTTTTTTCTTCCAAAGTAATTAAATCATACTCATACATTTGATCTTTAGTATTTACATCATCCTGGTGTCTAGAATCAATAATTCTTTTGTATGCATTTGCAAAATAAATTTGCTTCTCTGTATTTCCTGTATTTTCTGCACTTCGTTGTGCTAAGTCATACATTTCGGTTATTTTTTCTACCTGCTTTTCTTTTTCTTCAGAATTGATACTATCAAAATTTTCCGTTAGATATTCCAAAGCTTTGCTGTGCTCTCCCTTATTAAAAAAGAGCGTTGCGAGATGAAAATTAGTTGTAAATAATGCTTTATCAAAAACCTGATTCTCCCTTTTTATAAGTTTTTTGGCTTTATTTAGATAAACTAAGGCATTATCATATTCATTAATAGCAATATAGGTTTCACCAATAGTATTGTTGAAATTGATTTGAAAGGGAATTAATTTATAATCTTCTGATAACTTCAAGCCTTTATTATAATAATTCAAAGCATTGTGATAATCTTTTAAAAGATAATTACATACACCTGCGCCTAAAACAGCCGAAAGATAATTACCATAATAATTGGCTATTTCTTTGTTTTCTTTTTTGTCTAAAGAAATGATAGTTTCTTCATAAGATTCTAGAGCTTCTTTATATTGGTGAATACGTGTTCTTATATTATTAATATTAAGAAGTGTAGAAAATTCCTTGTCTTTTAAATTATTACTTTTTGTAATCTCTAATACTTTAAGGTATTCTTTTAAAGCCTCGTTATAATATCTTATTTTGAAATAAGAATTGCCAATTAGTGTATATGCACTTATTTTATATTCTTTATCCTTTTGGTTTTCGGCTAGATCTGATAACAATTTACCATACTTGATGGCTAAAACATAGTTCCCTTTTTGATATTGAATAAACCCTAAATAATAATATGCGAAAGATTGAATATTGTAATTATTTTCTTTAAACCCTCTTTCTAAATAGAGTTGATAATATGACTCGGTTTGATCGGGATTTTCTCTAATTTTTTCTTCAATAAAATCATAAACTTTATCCAGGTCTTCTTGAAAAAGAATATAGTCTCTGTTCTTTTTCAATTCCACGGATAATGAATCTGAGGTAACATATTTATCTTCTTGAAAAGAATATCCTTGTAAAAAAGATAAAAAAATCAACAGTACAATTACTTCCCTCATAGCAACTATGCTTTAGTTTAAATAATTTTTGAGAATGATAAACCAATTGATAATTATGGTTATAAAACTATAATTATGATACCGTTAACTGGTTACTTGTTATTTCATACAATTGAGAAATATTTAAAAGTTAAACCTGAATCACTCCAAGATTAAAGGGCTTCTCGATAGGAGCATGGTCTGCCGCTTCGATACCCATAGAGACCCATTTTCTAGTATCCAAAGGATCAATAATACCATCTGTCCAGATCCTTGCTGCAGCATAGTATGGAGAAATCTGTTTGTCATATCGAGCTTTGATTTTATCAAATAATGCTTTTTCATCTTCTTCAGAAAGTTGTTCTCCTTTCTTTTTTAAAGAAGCTGTTTCGATTTGCAATAATACTTTGGCAGCCTGAGCACCACCCATAACCGCAAGTTCAGCACTTGGCCAAGCGCAGATCAATCTTGGATCATACGCTTTACCACACATTGCATAATTACCAGCTCCATAAGAATTACCAATAACAATAGTAAATTTTGGTACTACACTATTACTAACAGCATTTACCATCTTCGCACCATCTTTTATAATTCCACCGTGCTCACTTTTACTACCTACCATAAAACCGGTAACATCTTGTAAAAAGACTAATGGAATTTTCTTCTGATTACAATTGGCAATAAATCGAGTGGCCTTATCAGCAGAATCAGAATAGATCACACCACCAAATTGCATTTCGCCTTTTTTAGTTTTCACAATCTTACGCTGATTCGCTACAATACCAACAGCCCATCCATCGATACGTGCATATCCGGTAATGATTGTTTGACCGTAACCAGATTTATATTCCTCAAAATTAGAATCATCTACCAATCGATGAATGATTTCCATCATATCATATTGCTCGTTTCGAGCTTTTGGTAAAATTCCGTAGATATCTTTTGGGTCTTTTTTGGGCTTTGCAGGCTTAATTCTATTATATCCGGCTTTATCAAAATCTCCAATTTTAGAAACTATATTTTTTATAGTGTCTAAAGCATCTTTATCATCCTTTGATTTGTAATCCGTAACTCCAGAAATTTCACAATGGGTGGTAGCACCACCTAAAGTTTCATTATCAATACTTTCTCCAATAGCAGCTTTTACCAGATAGCTCCCTGCTAGGAAAATGCTTCCAGTTTTATCCACGATTAAGGCTTCATCACTCATTATTGGAAGATAGGCTCCTCCAGCAACACAGCTTCCCATTACGGCAGAGATTTGAGTAATACCCATACTGCTCATCACCGCGTTGTTTCTAAAAATCCTTCCGAAATGTTCCTTGTCAGGAAAAATCTCGTCTTGCATAGGAAGATAAACTCCAGCACTATCCACCAAGTAGATAATAGGCAATTTATTCTCTATGGCAATTTCCTGTGCTCTAAGATTCTTTTTGCCCGTTATCGGGAACCATGCACCTGCTTTTACAGTAGCATCGTTAGCAACGACAATACATTGTTTACCACTAATATGTCCGATCTTGATGACAACTCCGCCACTAGGGCAACCTCCATGTTCAGCATACATATCATCACCGGCAAATGCTGCAATTTCTATAGCTTTAGCATCATCATCCAATAAATATTCAATTCGCTCTCTGGCTGTCATTTTGCCTTTAGCGTGTAGTTTCTCTATTCGCTTTTCTCCACCACCTAGCTTTACTTTTGCTAATTTTTGACGCAACGCAGAGACCAGGAGTTTATTATGATCTTCGTTCTTATTGAAGTTTATATCCATTTGTGTGTATTGTTTGCACGAAAATACAAAAATCAAAGAGTTTTCAAATCATTAAAATCAAAACGAAATATAAGAGCACATTTTCAAGAATTAGGTTTCATAAATGTTAATGAGTAACGGTTCGAGATGCTGTTTTATAACAGTTTGCTAACATTTGATTATCAGATAATTAACAATTGAGCTATAGATTTATATCTAACTTAAAACCAACTAGTTAAATATTAATCTAAAATCAAAACTCAACTATGAAATTATTAAAATTAAACACGCTCTTTATTTCTGTTTTTGTAGCACTTTCGATTACAAGCTGCAGTGTAGAAGATGAATCCTTTTATGAAGATATCCCATCAGTTCCATTGCAAATAGATGGCGAGATCAAAGCACAGACAAATTATTATGATAATGAAGGTCCTCACGATCATAATTTTTCAGAAAAAAGAGTTGATGGTTTTACAGAAACCTATGAATCCGGATCAAAAGGTAGCTATGCTGCTGCCAGTGTTAATTTATCTTCTTCAGGAACCTGGTATTTGAGTGATGCACTAATTGGCACGTTGTCAAATGACCGTAAGTTTGGAGCTAAGTCTGTGAGAATTAGAAATACAGGATATGCGATTATGTCTTTTAATATGGATAATGGTGTACAAACTGTAAGGATACGTCACGCAAAATATGGAAGTAACGGGAATTCTACTTGGCGTCTTATCGCTTCATACGATAACGGATCTTCTTGGTTTTATGTTGGTTCAACAATTACAACCAATTCTACATCGTTAAATACGGTTACGTTTGATGTAAATGAAACTGGAAGCGTACGGTATGGCGTATACAAAACTTCTGGAGGGTCTAATCGAATTAATATTGATAATTTTGAGATTATTACAGGATCCACCGGAGGTGGTGGAGGCACAGCATCAAGAGATAGTAATATTACTTTTGGTAACCCATCCAATGCCGGGTCAGGTTCTACAAATTATTATTTGTCAAAACCTGATTTTATTTTGTCGTACAACAACAATAGAGGAACCGCCAATTGGGTGAGTTGGCATTTAAGTAGTGCGTGGACAGGAAACGCACCACGTTGTAATTGTTTTAAAAGCGATACTTCATTACCAAGTACATTTTTTCGCGCTACATCAAGTGATTATACCAATTCTGGATTTGATAGAGGTCATCTATGCCCGTCTGCTGATAGAAATGGATCTGCGGATTCTAACGAAAACACTTTTTACATGAGTAACATTGCACCGCAGGCACCTGATAACAACCAAAGAAGTTGGGCAAATTTCGAAAACTATCTTAGGTCCTTGACCTTAGAAGGAAACGAAATTCACATCATAGCAGGAGTTGCCGGAAGTGGAGGAACAGGAAGAAATGGTTTCGCATCAACAATCGATGGAGGAAATATTACGGTACCGGATTCCTTCTGGAAAGTAGCACTTATTTTACCAAATGGCAACGATGATATTAATCGGGTAACTACATCTACTCGAGTAATTAGTATAAATGTACCTAATGATCAAGGTATTAGTTCTGATTGGACCCAGTTTAGAACTTCTGTAAACGATATTGAGAGTTTAACAGGATATGATCTTTTGGAGAATATTTCCAATTCTGTGGAATCTGTTATAGAATCCGTAATAGATAACGGCCCTTCTAGTTAAACTTTAATAACTAAGAGTACTAAAATGAGGACTATACGATCTTAGTCCTCATTTTTTATAAAATCACTTTTATAACTCCTTGTTTAACAACAGATAAGATGATTCTGTAGTTGAAGATCTCTCTAAAAAACTATTTTTTGATGATAAAATACCGATATTTGTATGCTGTTTTTGATTTATTATTAAAAACATTTAACTAAATAACTTGCTATGGGAATGAATAAAAATACGGTATTAGGATGGGCTACTTTTATAATGATTCTGGCTGGACTGGGATTAATAGCTTTAGGTGCATTTAGATATAGAGATGTTTCTGGTTGGGGATTTGCTGCAGTTGGAGTTGGATTTCTTGCAAATGCATGGGTATTTAATGCTTTAAAAGGTAGAGTATAACTAATCATATAATCAAGAGTTAAAATAATATCATTTAAAATAATTTTAGGGGCTTATGTCAGACGATAAAAAGATCATCTTTTCTATGTCTGGAGTTACAAAAACGTATAAAAGTGCGAATACTCCAGTTCTAAAAAATATATATTTAAGTTTTTTCTACGGTGCGAAAATTGGAATTCTCGGTCTCAATGGTTCGGGGAAATCAACTTTACTTAAGATCATCGCAGGTATTGATAAAAACTACCAAGGGGATGTTGTGTTCTCTTCTGATTATTCTGTTGGATATTTAGAACAAGAACCACAGCTTGATCCAGAAAAAACGGTGCTGGAAGTTGTAAAAGAAGGAGCTGCCGAGATGGTTGCTGTACTGGATGAGTATAATAAAATCAATGATATGTTCGGTTTGGAAGAAGTGTATAGCGACGCTGATAAAATGCAGAAGCTAATGGATCGACAGGCTGTTCTACAAGATCAAATTGATGCTGGTAATGGTTGGGAGCTGGACACGAAGCTGGAAATTGCAATGGATGCTTTAAGAACTCCGGATCCGGATAAAAAAATCGAAGTATTATCAGGTGGAGAACGAAGAAAAGTAGCGCTTTGTCGTCTTTTGCTTAAGGAACCTGATGTGCTTTTATTAGATGAGCCAACAAACCATTTGGATGCAGAATCCGTACATTGGTTAGAACATCATTTAGCGCAGTACAAAGGAACCGTTATTGCCGTAACGCACGATAGATATTTCTTAGATAACGTAGCTGGTTGGATTTTGGAATTGGATAGAGGAGAAGGGATTCCTTGGAAAGGAAATTATTCTTCTTGGTTAGATCAAAAGTCTAAACGTTTGGCGCAGGAAAGTAAGTCAGCTTCAAAAC
Organism: Aquimarina rubra; assembly: GCF_042684305.1. Taxonomy (NCBI): domain Bacteria; kingdom Pseudomonadati; phylum Bacteroidota; class Flavobacteriia; order Flavobacteriales; family Flavobacteriaceae; genus Aquimarina; species Aquimarina rubra. The sequence continues at coordinate 416,973 of NZ_JBHULE010000008.1, forward strand.
GTCAGAAGACATTAGAGCGAGAGTTGGAATGGGTGCGCCAAGGTGCAAAAGGAAGGCAAACTAAACAAAAAGCACGTTTAAAGAATTACGATAAATTAATGAGTCAAGATCAAAAGCAACTTGACGAAAAATTAGAAATATACATTCCTAATGGTCCACGTTTAGGAACTAATGTATTAGAAGCTTCCGGAATTAGTAAAGCTTATGGCGATAAATTGCTGTATGAAGATCTTAATTTTAAACTTCCTCAAGCAGGAATTGTAGGAATTATAGGTCCTAACGGAGCGGGTAAGACTACTATTTTTAAAATGATAATGGGTGAGGAAACTCCTGATAAAGGAAGTTTTTCTGTAGGAGAAACCGCTAAGATAGCGTATGTAGATCAAGCACACTCTAATATAGACCCGGATAAATCCATTTGGCAAAATTTTAGTGATGAACAGGATTTGATAATGATGGGTGGTAAAGAAGTAAATTCTAGAGCATATCTAAGTCGCTTTAATTTTGGAGGAAGTGAGCAAAATAAGAAGGTGTCCACGCTTTCCGGTGGGGAACGAAATAGATTGCACTTGGCGATGACGCTCAAAGAAGAAGGTAATGTATTGCTTCTAGATGAGCCAACTAATGATCTTGATGTCAATACATTAAGAGCTTTAGAAGAGGGATTAGAGAATTTTGCCGGTTGCGCCGTAGTAATTTCTCACGACCGCTGGTTCTTAGATAGAATTTGTACTCATATTTTAGCATTTGAAGGAGATTCTCAAGTGTATTTCTTTGAAGGTAGTTTCTCAGATTATGAAGAAAATAAAAAGAAACGTCTGGGAGGAGATTTAATGCCGAAAAGAATAAAGTATAAAAAACTAGTTCGGTAATATTTATGAATACATTATTTAAACTACTAGTTGTTCTGGTATTTTCTACCGTTGGTCATGCGCAATCTGAATATCCCCATGTACTGATTCTTAAAAACGGTACTGAAATAAAAGGGAAAGCCTTTTTTTGGAATAACAGAAAGGTAGTTTTTAGACTTGCAAGCACTGGCAAAAAAGAAGAGTTTAAGTATAAAACATTAAAAACAATCAAAAGCAGTGATCCCGAAAAGGCGTATGAAGGAGCGTTTGTACTAAAACAATTAAAAGGAACAGATAAAACCTTACGATTAATCCGGGTGGTTTCTGGAGAATTAGAATGTTTTTATCAAGAAACTTCTTCTTCTTACTATACGTATGGAACAGAGGTAGTTGCTACAACTGTTTATTATATTGGTAGACAACACGAAGATTTTGTGGCTAAAGTTAAAAATGGACCAAGATTTAAGAAGAGATTTCTCAAAGATGTTGATGGATTCTTCAATGATTGTCCAGATGTGATGTCTAAGATAGAGAAAGGATTTTTTGATGGTCAATTAGACGCTACAGAAGAAGTAGTAAGATATTACAATACAAAATGTTAGATAAAATTAAAGTAATAGCATTTGATGCAGATGATACCTTATGGGTAAACGAAACTTTTTTTAGAAAAGCAGAAGAAGAGTTTTGTGAACTTGTTTCTGATTATTTACCAAAAGAAGAAGCTAATAAACTGCTTTTTGAGGTAGAAATGCAAAACCTTGGTTTGTATGGTTATGGAATCAAGCCATTTACCCTTTCATTAATAGAAGCAGCTATTAAGATTACCAATGGTAATATGAATATGCAATTGGTGGAGAAATTGATAGCCAAAGGAAAGCAGATGCTTCAGGAACCGGTCGAATTATTAGATGGTATAGAGGAGACTCTTGAACATCTTTCTAAGAAATATCGATTAGTCATGGCTACCAAAGGGGATTTATTGGATCAGGAACGTAAGTTGATTAAATCTGGATTAGAGAATTATTTTCACCATATAGAGATTGTATCTGATAAAACAGAAAAACAATACCAAAAATTAGTAAAGCATCTGGATATTAATGAATCAGAGTTTTTGATGGTCGGTAATTCACTGAAATCAGATATTCTGCCAGTGCTGAATATTGGAGCACATGCGTTTCATATTCCATTTCATACCACTTGGGCTCACGAGGTTCATAATGGAACCATTGATCATCCTAATTTTAGAAGTTTAACCAATTCAAAAGAACTATTACAATATCTATAATGAGTAAAACGGAATTAAATCTAACTACTTGGAACAGAAGAGAGCATTATGAGTTCTTTAGTAGTTTTGATGAACCGTTTTTTGGCATTGTGTCAACTGTAGATTTTACTAAAGGATACCAAAATATTAAAGATAATGGGTATCCGTATTTTTTATATTACCTACATAAGGCAGTAAAAACAGCCAATGACATAGAGCCATTCAGATATAGAATAGAAGAAGATAACGGATATATATACGATAAGATTCACGCTTCGGCCACGATTGGAAGAGAGGATCATACTTTTGGTTTTTCTTTTATCGAATACGATGAAGATTTTAAAGTTTTTCAGGCTAATGCGCAAAAAGAAATAGAAGCAGTTAGAAATTCTACAGGATTGCGTTTTGATAATAATGCAAAGCGGATGGACAGTTTGCATATTTCTTCTATTCCGTGGTATAACTTTACAGGAATCTCTCACGCTAGACATTTTCAATATCGAGATAGTGTTCCAAAAATTTCTTTCGGAAAATACACAAAAGAAAAAGGTAAAATTAATTTACCAATATCGATTCACGTGCATCACGCACTCATGGATGGTTACCACGTGGGGTTATATCTTGAAGAGTTTCAGCGATTATTAAATGAATAAGTTTACTATTCGCGCTTTGTATATTAACAAACATACTCAATGAAAAAACGTATTCTATTTACTTTTTTAGGTTTATTTTGTTTTATAATAAAAGCACAAGATTATACAGATATTGTTAGACTCAATATATCACAAGCAAATTTGGAAGATGAACAAAAAACTTTTGACACGGACGTTACAAACATCAATTTTGAAGTTCTATATCCTAAGATTTTAAATGAAAATTTAATTCTGTTAACAGGTTTAACTGCAGAAAATACAAACGTAAATCTTTCTCAATTAGCATCAGACGAAAATTTAACCATGACCCGTTTAAATGCAGGCTTGAAAATTAAGCATTCAGAAAAATGGTCAGGGACGTATGTTGTATTACCCAAATTAGCGTCTAATTTCGAAAGTCTAGGGTCGCGAGATTTTCAAATAGGGGCAATTGCACTTTTGGATTTTCAGTATACCCAAGGAATAAGAGCAAAATTCGGTTTATATTCTTCGTCAGAAAATTTTGGGACTATCATTACACCGCTATTAGGAGCTTTTTACAGATCGCCTAACAAAAAGTTTCATTTTGATATCGTTCTGCCTATACGGATGGAAGCAAATTATGTACTTGCAAATCATTTTAGTTTAGGCGTTGATTTAAGGACATCGGTAAAATCGTATAATCTAGTTGGTGGTAGTACTAATGTTTATGTTCAGGAAGAGTCGGTTCGTGCGGCTTTGTATGGATCTTATGGTTTATTTAATGACTCTTTGCTACTACGTGCTAAATTAGGTTTTGATACTACAGATTATGGAGTATATGCTGTCAATGATAAGGTGGGTGTTCAGGTGCTTACTTTTACCCTCAATAAGGATAACAGAACACGTTTGAATAATGAATTCGACAGCAACCTGTTTTTAGGCTTAGATCTTATTTATAGATTTGATATTTCAACAAAACAATAATACCTATTGTATTTTTAATTGATTCAGATAATTAAATACAGTTTTATATTAATTTTATAAAGTAAGCCTTATAATTTCAGTTGAAATTATAAGGCTTTTTTGTGTTTAAAAAGTGTGGTTAATTAGCGATATACATAACCTACTACACCTTCATAAGCATATCCGGCACCTACGCCTTCGTTATAATTGGTTGTATATAAATGGTCTGTGTTAGACGATCCATAAAATCTATAAAGCTTCACTCTTCCGCTTCCGCCACTGTTATGAATATAAGCGGCTTTTTTAATGTTCCCGAACAAAGTGCGTACGCTATAATCTCTAAATCCTCTTCTTAATAAATTAGATTTTTCTGCACTACTAGTGGTCATAACAAAATCTCTATTTCCTGGTGCCAGAAGAAAGAATAATTGTTTAGTCCCTGATGGAGGTGCCGAGATGTAGTCATAAGTACCCAACTTAAAAGGCCTACCTTCATAAGTTCCTATGCCTATTCCAAGATTTAATACCCTGTACGTATGGACGGTGTTGGGTCCGCCAGAATAATAACGGCTAACTGCTGATATGGTATTAGCTTTTCCATTGATTTCAGAAGTTGTGTTTACATCTTCAGACACAGTGTTTTCTAAAGTGAGCTCATCTTTTTCACAAGATGTTAAGGTCAATACAGCAAGTATTGCTGTAAACGCGATTGATGATTTTAATGTTGCTTTCATAATTTAAGAATGATTAATATGTTATAAGTCAAAGATGTAACTTATGTCATTTTCTTAAATCATTTTGTGGAGCTATAAGGGGGAAATTGTGGATTACGGTCGTGGTTAGCGTGATCTATGTTTTTAATCAATTTTTTTATTATAAAATACGCTAAAGTATTACCGTAATTACCTTACTGGATTACTCTTTTTACTTCGATTACTTCGCCAACTTGCATATTATTTAATAGGATGTTTCCAATTCTAACTCTAACTAAGCGTAAGGTAGGAAAACCAACAGCAGAAGTCATTTTACGTACTTGCCTGAATTTACCTTCTTTTAAGGTTATAGAAACCCAACTAGTAGGACCGTGTCTTTCATCTCTTATTTTTTTTGATCTTTCAGGAAAATTAGGAGTATCTTTTAATTTAATTGCTTTGCAAGGATTGGTTATATATTTTTTTCCATCAAAACCAATTTCAACACCATCTCGTAACTTTGATATAGCCTCATTAGTAATACTTCCATCTACCTGAGCATAATATTCTTTCTCAATAGCGCCACTACATATATGATTGCTTGTTTTTCCATCAGTTGTAAGTAGTAATAGTCCTTCTGATTTTTCATCTAATCTCCCAATAGCCATAGTTCCATTCGGAAAATCAAATAGTTCGCCAAGTAATTTTTTTGAGTTTTGTTTTTGCCCATTGTTTATAAACTGACTCAGGTATCCGTAGGGTTTGTATATCATAAAATGTTTATGACCTTCTTTATTATTACTATTAGGCATTATTGACTAAATATTTATAATGAATGCAGTAATTAGATTCTGCCAAATGTAATAATTGTAAAACAGTCTATGAAAATTTTCATCATTTTAGGTTAACCTTTATATGAATTGTATAACTAATTGGTAACTAGATAAATATTTGATTATGGTCTGGTGAGTTTTATGTATCTATTTAAAATTAAACAATTACAGCGATGTCAATTCATATGATAGGACAGCCTTACAGCAGAGATATTATTGTCGGTGGGTATGGCTCTGGAAGAAGAAGGGATAGAGATCCCAATTATTTTGCTCCTAATCCCTTAGACCCCTGGCAACGGGATCAAATAAGAGGTTTTTATCAAATAGTAGAGGATGAGCATTTAATAGATTTGCATTATTATAGGTCAAATGATAATGTTTCAATTAATATTTATCAGGTAAAACAATCAGAGGTGCTATTTGTAGAAAGAACATTAGATTTGATACCATCCGGGCATTTAAGATGGCTACAAGAACGTAAACCTGCAGGAATCATTTTTGCTAATTCTGCGGGAAGAAGAAGAGATGAAAGGTATACCGGTGGTTTAAATCCGGGGTATGATGATCAAACAACGCCCTTTTTTGACGAAAGTGAAGGTATTATCATAACATATGGTGCCATATGGAGATACCAAAATCTACTCATTTCTCCAACATTAATTCACGAAATTGGTCATGTAATGACTCACGGTGGAAAAATTAGTTATCGCTATTTTTCTGCTACAGCAAGAGAAACATTGTCTAATACCAGGGTTTCTAGAAATCCCGGAACCCTTGAAGCTCTATGTAATGCTTATATGTATTTTATTTGCTATAGTAGTTCAAATCCTGCTGTGCGTCTTTTTGGAAGTAGACCCGCTATATTAGAAAAGAATCAACAGACCCGAGAAGCACTTAGAAGATGCCCCGCATTTACTTCACGAATGCTTTCTCCATCAGAAATGATAAATTTTAGAGAGAGATAACAAGAAATGAAACAAATCTTACAAGCTAATTCACTAAAATGTTTCATGAATAAATCAATTTAATGGCTCTAATTAGTTAAATTAAAATGGAACATCTATCTTTGTAAAAATAAGTACATATCGATTACTTTTTAAACTCTTTGTACTTAGTCGTTGTAACCACTGGGTTAATTGTTCGGTAAATCAATCTTCCAGAATTGTCATTTTCCAATCATTCGTTTAGTATTTCGATGACAATTTATGTTTAACAGATTAATTATAAATATACTGAATGGCAAAATCACAACAGACCTTTAGCAAGATTGAAAAAGAAAAGAAGAAATTAAAGAAACGCGAAGAAAAGCAGAAAAAGAAGGAAGAGCGCAGAGCAAATTCGAAAAAAGGAAGCGGTTTCGATAACATGATTGCTTATGTTGATGAGAATGGCCACCTTACTGATACACCACCAGATCCATCAAAAAAGAAAAAAGTAAAAGCTGAAAACATAGAAATTGGTATTCCGAAAAAGGAACATATTGAAGAAGATCCAATTAAAAAAGGTAAAGTAGCTTTCTTTAATGATTCTAAGGGATATGGATTCATTACTGAGCAAGAAACTCAAGAAAAATATTTCGTGCACGTACATGGTTTAATGCAGGAAGTAAGAGAAGGGGATAAAGTACAGTTTGAACTAGAAATGGGAATGAAAGGATTAAATGCTGTACGAGTAAAAAAGATTTAATAGCGTTTTATACTAATAATATTAAAAAAAGCATTTGCAGTTTATAAACTGCAAATGCTTTTTTGTTCTATTTTATAGTAGGATACCAATTTAGCTGTACAACTTCTATTTCACTATTTCCTTTATTAACAGTTTCTCTAAATTTAATAATATTACTTAATCCATCAGTTCCTCTATAGTGATATGGATAAACTTGCTTGGGTTTAAACTCTAGAACGGCACCAGCTGCACTTTCTACGGTCATCGTATAGGGTAGATTCATACAAACGAATGCTTTGTCAATATTTTTAAGAGCTCTCATCTCCGGTATATCTTCTGTGTCTCCGGAGAAGTAAAGGCGTTCGTCTCCTAAGGTAATTACGTATCCATTACCGCGTCCTTTTTCGTGGAACTTCAGTGCTTCTTCTCTTAGGTTGTACATAGGTATAGCTTCAATTGATATTCCAGCTACATCTTTTACTTCTCCATTATTAATAATGACTAGCTGATCCGTATAATTTGCAGGAAGTTTTTCTGCAACAGCTTGTGGTACAATTATTTTGGATTTAGAAAGGTCAAGACTGTTTAGAGTCTCTATATTCATATGATCTCCGTGGATATCGGTAATAAGTACAAGGTCTGGGAGTTTTTGATTTTCAAAAGCTTTTGCTCCACCAGTCGGATCCATATAGATGGTTTTTCCTTTGTATTCAAGTACAGTGGTAGCGTGCTGGATTGGAATAATTTTGATATCAGAAACTGGTTTTTCTTTAGATGAATTATCTGCAACAACTTCTTGAGTGTCTGTATTAGCTGTTGTTTCTTCTTTTTTAGTGTCCTTACAGCTTTGTATAAAAAGCGAAATTACTAAGAGGAATAGGGTATGTGATTTCATTATAGTTAGTTTTAGTTATGGTAACAAGGTATAAAATGACTGTAAAATCAGAAACATTTTAATGTAAGATTAACTATCTATCCAAAGCTTAATAGCCATCGCAACTACCATAACAACTAAAAATATTTTAACAACACCGTCTCCTTTTTTTACAGACCATCTACTGGCAAGCCAACCGCCTGAAGCGTTGCCAAAGGCTAAAACGAATCCATATAGATAATCTATTTGGTTATTATAGGCAAAAACGGCTAATGCACCGATAGTGTATATAAATACGACTAATGCTTTTACCGCATTGGATTTTACCAACCCCATTCTGTTAATAGAAGTAAGTGCTAATAGTATAAAGATTCCTACACCTGCCTGTATAAACCCACCATAAATTCCGATCACGAAAAAAGCAAGAATAGATAAAAAACGATATTTACCTTGTATACGTTCTGAAAAATCTTCAACATTGACTTTCGGTTTAAAAACCATGAATAATACAACAACCAGCATTACCACCGCCAGTATTCTATTAAACGTTTCACCTTTAATGTCAATCGCTATTTTTGCACCGATTAAAGAGCCTATCAAAGCAGATACACCTAAATAAACACTAAAGATTGAAGGCCTAATTCCTTTACTTTTAAAACCTGCAACCGAGGTAATACTCTGAATAAAAATACCTATTCTATTGGTACCGTTGGCGACCGTTGGAGGTAAGCCCATAAAAATTAGCATGGGTAAGGTCAGTAAAGATCCGCCTCCTGCAATAGTGTTAATGACTCCAGCAATAAAACCGACTAAGGCCAGAAGAATAAGTAGTAGTGTTTCGTTCATTTGGTTGTGTTACTTCCCAAAAATAACCAAAACTAAAAAATACAAATGCTTTTTGTAATTCATTTAGTATAAAATCTTAAACTATCGTAGATTTACAATACTAATTTAAAATTGAACAACCGTTAAAACGTTACACAAAATACTTCCGGTTTTAGAATCCTTAATAGGTTATAATAAAGCAACGTTGGCAGCGGATGCCGTTGCCGGTATCACAGTAGGTGTAGTGCTTATTCCTCAGGCAATTGCATATGCTTTATTAATGGGTACACCACCTATATATGGGCTGTATGCTTGTTTGATTCCATTAGTCTTGTATGCTTTCTTTGGTACATCCAGACAATTGAGTATTGGTCCGGTTGCTGTTACCGCTATTTTAGTGATGAGTGGAGTGAGTCAGATCGCTGTCCCATTTACACCAGAATTTACCAATTTGGTGATTTTTTCGGGCTTGTTGATTGGAATATTACAGTTAGCTCTTAGTTTTTTAAGGATGGGCTTCTTAGTAAATCTTATTTCTCAACCGGTAATTTCGGGATTTATTTCTGCAGCAGCCATCATTATTATTATTTCTCAGCTTAGTGAATCATTAGGAATAGAAATTCCCAATTTTGATTACACCCACGAATCCATATGGTTTGTAATGCAAAATATTTCTTCCATTCACCTTATAACGGTTGGTATGTGTTTAGGTTCTATATTGATTATGCTTATTCTGAAGAAGTGGAAGAGATCTTTTCCAGGAGCACTTTTTGTGCTTATAATAACAACTATAATTACTATTGTTTTTGATTTAAAAAGTAAAGGCCTTTCTGTAATCGAAGACGTCCCAAAAGGTTTACCATCATTTAGTATTCCTGAAATGAATTACGATTCGGTGGTAGCGTTGATACCATCAGTGCTTACCGTTACATTTATTGGATATGTAGGTAGTATTGGTATTGCAAAATCTTTAGAAATGAAGAATAGAGATCATATCGTGAAACCTAATCAGGAATTATTAGCCTTAGGGATTGCTAAAATAGTTGGAGCATTTTTTCAGGCAATTCCTTCTTCGGGTAGTTATAGCAGATCTGCAATTAATGACGAAGCAGGAGGGAAGACTACTATTTCGTCTATAATTACCGTGATTATGGTTATTATATCACTTTTATTTTTAACTTCTTTCTTTTATTATATTCCTAAAGCGGTTTTGGCTGCGATTATTCTTGTTTCTGTTTTTGGTCTCATTAATTTTAGTGAGGCAAAGCATCTTCTTCAACTAAGAAGAAGAGAGTTTATAGTAATGATTATAACATTTGTGGGGACTTTGGTTTTTGGAGTTGAAAAAGGGATTTTTATTGGGGTCATACTTTCTTATATATTCTTGCAGTACTATAGTTCCAGACCACATATAGCAGAATTAGTGAATATTCCGGGGACTCAATATTATCGTAATATCAATAGATTTTCTGGGGCTGAGAGGTCTTCTAAGTATTTGATCATCCGATTTGATGATCAGTTGTATTTTGCTAATACCAGTTATTTTAAAGAAACCATTCTGAGATATGTCCAAAAAAGGAATCCTTTACCTGAATTTTTAATTTTGGATAGCACTAACATACACGATATTGATAGTACCGGGTTACATGTTTTAGAGGACGTGCACCGGTATTTAGAAGAATCAGGTGTACAATTGTTAATTTCGGGGACCATTGGACCCGTGAGAGATTTTCTTAAAAGATCGGGTTTTACAGATACCTTAGGAATTCAGCATAATTTTTTAAATATAATAGATGCAGTAAATTTTACCGAAAATAAAACAGTTCAGAAAAACTCTTTAGAAGTAGCAGTCCAACATAACCAGAAAAGATCTTTTTTGGATTAATTTTTTATATTGAATTAGGTCTCGACTCCGCTCGACCTGACAGAACAATAATAAATAAGTTCCGATTAATAAATTAATTAGGTTGAAGTTAAGCAAGGATTGACTTCAATATAAAAATCATACTTTTCTAACCATCTAACCATCTAACCATCTAACCATCTAACCATCTAACCTATTTTTCATAGATGTGCATCTTCAATCCCATGCCATAATTCATGAAACCCTTTTGTATCAGTGTGTTGTTCTCACTATATTTTTTATCAAAACGTTGCCAGGTTCTGTTTTTATAGAATATTCTTCTGGTGAAGGTAATATTATCTTCAATTTTATCGGTAAACGGTAGTAGCGGTCTGAATGTGGTAGAGACCTTAACGATTCCTTTTCGGGTTTCTACTTCATGATATTTTTTTGTATGTTGAAGTTTTCCTTCCTTATCTGTATATCCAAGTACCTGAATAGAAATAAATACGCCATTTTTGGGTATAAAAACTTTATATTCGGAAATATCAAGCTCGAAATTAGTTTTATCTTTATTGGTGATCCTAAATATAATATCGTCACCGGGTAGTCTTTTACCGGGAAACCCATTGCTATTTTGATAAAATTGCATTTTAAATAAAGTAGAAAAGGATTGCTTCTTTCCGGAAGAAGATCCGCGAGAGGATTCCATCATAACTGGTAAAAATACTGAAGCAATTTTAGTCGATTTTAGTGGATCTTTGGGAAAAAATACTGCAATTTCAGATTCTACCGTAGGTAACCAACACCTAAAATAGTCATCGTGTACCTTAGAGCTCTTTTTTTTCGTTTTGTATTTACCAAGATTTTCTGCTTTTACAACTACTTCCTGAAGTTCTGCAATATCAGGTGTCAGTAAAATTGTTTTAGGCAAATCCTCTGTTGTTAAACCTTTTTCTTTATATCCAAGTGCGGATATAAATATAGAATCTATATCTCTATATCTTTTTTTTGAAAATTGAAAAACCCCATCTGCATCGGCAAATAAACCATTTCCGTTGCCAAATGAAATGGTAGCATAGGATATGGGGAATTTTTCCGAGGCATCGAAGATCTTGTAAGATTGACTTTGAATCCCTTGAAAAAGCAGTAATACAAGTATGGGGAATACTTTTTTCATAGTAGGTTAGGGGGGCGTTAAATAAAGGGTTAAATTAATGAAAAAAAATTAAAACCATAAGCCGTCTGACTTATGTAATAACATTTTGAACTTTTTATCATCGTATTTTTTAATTTTATATTATCAAAAAGAGAGCCAAAAAAAGAAGAATACCTACGGGATATGTTCTATTTTTAAGAATAACGTATTCTCTATTTGATGAATAATAAATGTACAAGCTCTATCTTTGACTTTCATTAGACTTCATATCTATCCGATACAAATAAAAAAGTAAGTATTTGAAAAAAGCTATCTATTTTATGATTCTAAGTACCGTATCTTTTACGGTAATGAACTTACTGGTAAAATATCTAATTGGGTTTAGTGCATACCAATTGGTGTTTTTTAGATCCATAGGAACATTGTTTTTTACCATGCCATTTTTGTTATATCATAACATATCAATCCTTGGAAATCAAAAGAAACTCCTCATATTTCGTGGATTAGCGGGTGTTACTTCTATGGGATTGTTTTTTATGTCAGTAGAATATCTTAAAATAGGTTCTGCCGTATCTCTTAGATATCTTTCACCCATCTTTGCTACAATTTTGGCTGTCATATTTCTTAGGGAACGAGTAAAAAACATACAATGGCTATTTTTCTTACTTGCATTTTTTGGAGTTTTGATCATCAAGGGATTTGATACGGATATTAGTTCTATTGGCTTATTACTCATCATCCTGTCTGCTTTGTTTAGTGGTGTTGTGTATGTGTTAATTAATAAAATAGGTTTAAAAGATCATCCTGTAGTGATTGTAAATTATTTTATGTGGATAGCTACAATTCTAGGAGGAATTCTTTCGATTTTTAATTGGAAAAAAACTCCGGAAGGATTAGAATGGGCGCTATTGTTAAGTTTAGGTATTTTTGGTTATTTTGGACAACTGTTTATGACCAAAGCTTTTCAGTCACAGGTTACCAATAAGGTGGTTTCCCTGAAATATATGGAAGTGATTTTTACGATGATAGCAGGTATTTTTTTGTTTGGAGACAAATATCCTTTATTAAGTATTTTAGGAACTGTTATGGTTATTACAGGGTTGGTTCTTAATATGTTTTATCGTTCTAAATAAATAGTAATAAATTGATTTAAAGTTAATTAAAATAATTTTTTAAACTATTTCTCCAACTTTTTTATGTAACCCACATTGCTCTACAAATTTGTTCGTAAATACTTCTCTTGTATCTTCATTTAATAAATGATTACGAGAATCTATCCAATGTTGCACTGTGGCAGCACCATACATTTTTTGTATTCGATTAAAATTAAGATTGAAGTTTATTTTACCCCAATGTAATGTATAAGCGATATTTTTAGCCTCCAGCCTATTCCATATTTTTTCATAAAAATTTCGGGTAACTTTAGAATCCACACCATCTAATTCTAACACACAGGTTTTCGGAAATTTTGTAAATCCTAATAATGCCTCAGTTCCTTTTACATATCGTAATGAAATTCCGCCAGGAAAAGGGTCACCATTATCAATGATATCTAATATTTCCTGTACTACTTTTGTGCTATCCTTTATATCTATACCCAATGCAGCGCTTGCTACTTTTCCTCTAAATTTAGTATTGTTATAGGTTTCACCTATAGTACCTTCTAGCGCAGCTGTTTCTTTGTATGCAAGAGGAAACAATAGATTAACCAGACTTGGCACTAGTTTTACGGATAGGGTTCCTAGACTATCCATCATTGTTTGTATGAGTCCTAAAAGATCATCGCCATAGGTTAATCCATTACTATCTCTGGTTCTGCGAGTATAATCATCGCGGTATTTTCGTTTATAGGCTACTTTAATATACACTCCTTTATCTGTGTCATTTGGCTTAAAATCAAATGGGTTTATAAGTACTTCGAAATGATACAATTCTCGATCTGATGAGAACTGTGGAAAAGGCAATAGATTCTCAATACCTGAAAAATCTTGTGTTGTCATCGCGTGTTTTAAGGTATCGTTATAAGCAATTTTATCAATGCGGTGCTCTTCTAATAAAAACTTTGGTTCAGTTTCTATTAACACTCCGTGGATGAAACCAAAACTACCGAAACTTACCAGTGCAGAATTAAATAAAATATCATCCTGAATTCTTTCTGCTCCAAGCCAATTCACAAATTTGTCTGACATAACAGGAGTAGAGTGACGTTCTAGCCAAATATGTCTATTCTTACCAACGATTATGTGCAATCCAACCACAAAATCTTGCAGGGACCCTACGTTAAATGCAGACCCATGTGTTCCTGTAGATAAAGCTCCGGCTATGGTTTGACCATTGCTGGCTCCTGAGGCTTTGATAGATCTATTGGGTCTTTTTTCTTTCTCCAGTTTTGAGTTTAATTGTAGTATGGACATCCCACATTGTGTAAAAAACAAGTTTTCGGGAGTTCCTCCTTTATCTATATAGTTATCTGCTACGTATGATTTGGAAATAGAAAAAGAGAGACGTAATGATTTAGTGTCAATAATTCCTCCTTCAGACACTGCAACTTTAGAAAAAGACCAGCCGCTACCCATAGCTCTAAGCCGGATTTTGTTTTTAATTGCGTGTCCGATTAACCATTGAATATTTTTGGTAGTTGCCTTATATTTTTCTGAGCTTTTGGATAAGGAATGATCATTTCTAAGCTTAAAAGAAGCATCTTTAGTGAGTTGTTGAGTAAAATTCTGATGCCTGTTTTCCCACGATGTGATTGGTAGTATTTCGATACCTTTAGGTAATGCCATTTTGATTAGTTTTTACTGGATTTATACTTACAAATCTTCGATTGGGGTGTCTATTGGAGCACATTCCCATTCTACAGTCTGCGGCACTACAATGCCTATAGTGATAGCAGAGATTAATATATACCCTAAATTAGTAGAACTGGTAACAGAGTTCATTCGTTTGGACTCACATTCGGGATCAATGTCTTTGGGTGTGACTAATCCCCAGGCATAGCTCCAGGAAGTTTTGGAGTGTTTTACAACAGAATCATTGTCATACTCGCTAACAACACGTGTTGACATACAGCTTTGACAACTTATCATAAGCACTAGTAATATACTAATGCTTCGCAATCGAATATAGTTTTGCATACCTCATGATTTTTTAGAGGCAATTAGACAAGTATTGGGTGGTGAATACGTTATACGTAAAAATAAGCAGATAATTTGTGCTGAGAAAGGGGGATTTAACTGTTTTTTATATTGAAAGTAGCTTTTTTAATAGAATTCACCAGATAATATATATTGATATATTGAAAAGTACATATATTTATACTTTAATTTATTCATAAGTTTATAAAGTATATTTGTGTATACTTTAGTATATTTGTATTGGTACTTACTATTAAGTATATTAATTTGTACTTTAATTAATAAAAAGCGCATAACGTATATATAAATATACATTATATTTTAGATATGGATTTTAATAAACTTTCGGATGATGATGTTTTGTTAACGCTTACACAACGTGTAAAAAAAAGGAGACTTAACCTCAATATAACACAAGATGAACTTTCTAAGAGGGCAGGAGTTCATGTGCAGACAATTAAGAACTTTGAATCTGGTAAATCTACAACTTTACTTACTTTTATTCAGATTCTTAGGGCTTTTGGAGAGCTTGACTCCTTGAGTTTGTTTTTGCCGGATCCGGGAATCAGCCCTATAGAATTATTGAAATTAAAAGGTAAAGAAAGAGAAAGAGCTTCAGGGAGTTCTGTAGATAAACCAAAGAAATCATCATGGTAGACGTTATCAAAATAACACTTTGGGATCAGGAATTAGGAGCTTTGAGTTGGGATACCAACAAAAAGTATGCGTCTTTTGAGTTTTTTTCTGATTTTTTGAAAAATAATTGGGATGTTTCACCCATACATATGCCTATTCGTAATTCAGAGAAAAGAATTTATAGTTTTCCGCGTCTTAATGAAGATACTTTTAAGGGATTACCGGGAATGTTATCGGATGTGTTACCGGATGATTTTGGAAATCGATTGATTGATCAATGGTTATTGCTTAATAATATCCCTAAAGCTCAATTTACACCTTTAGATCGTTTGTGTTATATCGGAACTCGTGGAATGGGAGCATTAGAGTTTCAACCTGCCAGAAATATTGGTAAAAAAATAGCAAGTAGTGTAGAAATAGATAAACTTGTAACACTTGCACAAAAAGTATTGAATTCCAGAGAGCAAATAGAACTCAATATCTCTGATACCGAGCATCTAAATGAATTGATAAAAGTAGGTACTTCTGCTGGAGGACAGCGCGCAAAAGCCATTATTGCTTATAATTCAAAAACTAATGAGATCAGATCTGGACAAACAGATGTTCCAAAAGGTTTTGAGCATTACCTTTTTAAATTTGATGGTGTTAATGATGTATCTCTTGGAGATCCACAGGGATACGGCAGAATAGAATATGCCTACTATCTAATGGCTTTGGATTGTGGAATTCATATGGAACATTCTCAGTTGTTCGAAGAACATGATCGAGCACATTTTATGACCAAACGATTCGATCGTTTGCCGGATAACGAGAAAGTGCATATGCAAACGTTATGTTCTATTGCACATTTTGATTATAAATCTCCGGGTGCATACTCGTATGAAAATGCATTTGAAGTTATGAGACAACTCAGACTGCCACATCAGGATGCTATTCAGCTATATAAAAGAATGTTACTAAATGTTATTGCCAGAAATCAAGATGATCATACTAAGAACATTTCTTTTTTAATGGATAAACAAGGTGTATGGAAACTGGCTCCTGCATATGATATCACCTATTCTTATAATCCTACCGGCATATGGACCAGCACACATCAGATGTCTATTAATGGAAAAAGAGGTGGTTTTACTATTAAAGACCTACTTGCTGTAGGGAATAAAATAAGCTATAAGAAGAGTAAAGAAGCTATACAACAGGTGTTGGATGTAGTAGGAAACTGGAATTATTATGCTAGTATCGCAGGAATTCCTTCAAAACAAGCTGATACATTGCAAAAAGCATTTAGAACTGAGTTATAATAAAAGTATTCTATGATTTTATTAAGTAGTCGGATTTCGAGTACCTCAATCCTCATTTGATATTTTTTTGAACCCTGAGGTTCTCGAAGGGTTAACTGCCATAACGGTCAAGCTGATACATTGCAAAAAGCATTTAGAATAAAATTATAACTTGGTACAGATAAAAATACTTTAGCATATATGAGTTTTAAAAAGAAAACCAAATTAAATTATATAACGACTAAAGGGATATTTTTCATAACACTATTAGTGATTGCTATTACGATACTTTCTGTATGGCAATTTGGACTCGGAAAAGAAAGAACTATTATTGAAAACTCTATACTATCCACAACCATCTTATCAGTTGTGTTTTTTCTGTTTATGACAATAGGGTTATATCACGGTGTAAAGTTAAAAGACAATTTAGGGAAAATGACAGATCGTTTGGATTTTGAGAAGGAGGGTATATCTGATGTTTTTGATACCTCACCGGAGATACCTGATCTTGGTGACGGATTTGAAGAAATCATTTTGGGTATTTTGCTTTGGGTTTTAATAACCATAATAATTGGAATATTATTATGGTTATTTGGGGGCATTTTATGGACGATGGTACTTATATTTTTAGCAATGCTATACTGGATTTTCTTTAGGGCATTACGTTTAGTCTTCAAAAAATCTCCTGTATGCAAGGGAAAATTAGCAAAAAGTATGCTATTTGGTGTAAGTTATACCGTTCTGTATAATTTTTGGATATACGGTATTATTCTAATAGCGGATTTCTTGAAGTAGTATTATTGAGCATACGAGTACCGAGAAATTTGGTGAATTATTTAGGGCAAAATATTCAAAATTTAGTCACGATAATTGGGGTAAAATGTTTTAATCTAGAAACTAACTTAAGTCTCATCGTACTCATACACTCAAAAATGGATTGTTCTAATTAAAATCCTCTCGTAAATAGAACATTAATTTAGATTTATCAGTAAAACTTTTGATAGCAATGATTTCACCGTTTAATTTGTTGTAAATTATTTCGGCAAATAAAAAGTCTATATAGAAAATACTGTAGTAAAAATCACGATTGGCATCATTGATAGAAAACAGATGTATTCCTTTGTTCCAAATGTGATGATATTTTTCTGCTAAGTCTTGCGAATTGAAACGCTTCTCCAGAGTAGTTTTTTGCATAAGTATATGATTTTAAGATTTAAAAGGCACCTCTAAACTACGGAAAAACCGTAAGAATACAAACATAAAAATTGAAAAAATCTATAAATTCCCCTTTTTCCGCCTATAAACTGGTAATTTTTGCCATTAAATCCAAAGAGTTAGATGCACTAAAAACTTAAATAAATCTTATTTTCGCATTAAATACTTGTATAGAATTGGCGACAGTTTCTCAAAATATATTTCTAACCAAAAAAGAAAAACTACGATGTATTTCTTGCGGTAAAAAGATTCCTTTAGGAAAATCTTTTGTTGCAGAAAGCGAAAATCATAAAGGTACCTGCTTTAGTTGTTCTCCTTTTGTAGGATATGTGTTATTACCTCCCGGAAATGTAGCAATGACCAGAAGATCTAAGAAACATTCTACACTTTGTGGGGTTGTTCTGGCTTGGAATCAACGTGGAAAAAGATATGAGCGCAGAGGACAGTTGGTAGAAGCGATAGCAATAGAAAAAGCACGTGTAGAATGTGAACAAGACCAGGCATCCAGAGATCGTAAAAATAAAAAAGCGGCAATCATTAGAGAACAAAAGGATCGTGAATTTGTAGTTAATTTTGCAGAAGCAATCAGAACTCAATATCCTAATTGCCCTATAAAAAGAGAGTTTGCCATCGCCATGCATGCCTGCGAAAAGCATAGTGGAAGAGTAGGCAGAACGGCTAAAGCTAAGGAGTTTGATGCCAAAATGATTGATTTGGCCGTAGAAGCACATATACGACATACCGAAACCAATTATGATCAACAGTTTGGTAAAGGAAAAGGTAAGAAAGAAATAAGGGTTGAAATTAAATCTGATATTCATACCATTATGAATAAATGGAAGTAATGTTTTTTACTTATAACATAAATACTGGGCTTTATGGCTAAAAAAGGTAGAGAAAAGAATACACTGAATAAAGCGAAGCACTCAAAGCTTATGAATCGTAAAAAGAATAAACTCCGAAAAGAAAAAGAGTTGAGAGCAGAACGATTAAAAGCGATGGTACAAAAAATGAATGCGTCCAAACAAAATACTTCTGAGAATGAGTAAATGCTATTGTGGAAGATCACAATCATATGATACTTGCTGTGGTAGGATTCACACAGATATTACGCTGGTAACAACTGCCGAAGATCTAATGAGATCCCGTTATAGTGCTTTTGTTTTGGCCAAAGGTGAATATTTAATGAAAAGCCACCATAGCACTACACGACCACCCTTAAAAGAAAAGAAGTCTATTGTAAAATGGGCAAACTCTGTAAAATGGGTCAAATTGGAAGTTTTAAAGACCTCAAAGGGTGCCGAGTCTGATGAAGAGGGAACGGTTGAGTTTAAGGCTTTTTACTTTGAAAATGGTGCTTTAGAAGTAATCCATGAGAATTCTCAATTTGTAAAAGAGAACGGATATTGGGTGTATATGGGAGAAGTTGATCATTAATAATCCTAATAAGTAATCAATGGAATTATACGACAAGATCATAAGGATCGTAGATGCAAATTTTATTTTTTGCTTATTTCCATTGATAATGACACTTATACTCGTAGAATTAATCTTCAAGAATAGATGTAAAACGAAACAGGTTTTGAATTTCATACGATGGAGTATTATTGTCTATACCGTAGTATCCATTGTTCACTTTATAATTGGAATTGTTTTCTTCCCAAATGAGTTTGCATTTATTAACAGAGCCGTCGGATCATATTGGGCAATGTATTGGGTTATGCTCTTTTCTTCCTCTATACTACCTTTTACATTGTTAATAAGAAAATTAGAAAGTAAACCCTTGTATATTTTGTTGGTTGCTGTTTGTATGAAATTAGGGGTTTATTTAGAACGTTTTGTGATTATCGTGACCAGCTTTCATAGAGATTATCTTCCGAATAACTGGAGTTCTGGTTTTATAAATTTTCCAACCTATGGCATTCTATTGTTTTTTACACAAGGATTCATTTTAGCAATTTTATTACTAGGTTTTTTTGAATTTATACATCGTAAAAACAATATTTAGCGGAAACTCGATATAAGTTTTAAATGTACAGTAGTATCTAAAGGTTTTCCACAACTTCATTTTCTTTCATTCATTTTAGATTTATAAAAACTTTTTTTACTCAAAGAGGGTAACAAAAAAATTCCCTGTGTATATAAAGATGTACTATCAAAACGCGCGCTTGATTACTACAACTTTTTGAGGTAGCCGAAAATCATCAAGAGTAGGCAAAAATCTAAACATACAAATAATGAAAAAGGTATTCTTATTACCCAGAGGCTTAGAAAAATTTTCTGCAAAGGAACTTAAAAACATGCAAGCTATTTTAGGTGGAGCAGAAGATGTTCCAGCACCAATATACTACCCTACTAGTGGTGGTAGACGATGTATAGATGGTCAGGTTTGGTCAGAAACATTGAAGAAATGTGTTCCGACTGTTATCGGAGTTCCTATTGAACATAGGTAGACGATTTGGGAAAGTTTATTAAATTCTCTTAGATAGTACTCTAAGGGACTGTAGTGATAACTATTTCCAATACGTAAACAGTAGAGGATTGATTTATCAATCCATAGGATACTAGGCGAAGCCGGAAAAGCTTACTTGTACAACCATAAAATCTCCGAACTTCGCTTAGTATTTCATAATTCACACTAACTCATTAAAAATATCTCTCATGCAATTCGATGCTTTAATACTCAAAGTGGCCAGTAGATGTAATCTCAATTGTTCTTATTGTTTTATGTACAATCTTGGGGATACTACCTATAAAGGACAACCTAAATTTATGTCATACGATATGATCGATTCGATTTTAGAAAAAACTAAAAAATATATCATTGAATATGACAAAAAAGAATTTTCATTTATTTTTCATGGAGGAGAACCTTTATTGATAGAAAAGGATTTTTATAGAACCTTTGTAAATAAAGCGAATACCCTCAATGAAGAGTTGCCGGGAGTTGTTTTTAGATATGATATACAGACTAATGGCGTGTTAATCGATGAAGATTGGTGTACATTATTTAGAGAACTAGAGGTGTATCCAAGTATCAGTGTTGACGGTACCAAAAAAGCACACGATATGTTTCGGGTAGATCATAAAGGAAATGGTAGCTATGATAAAGTTAGCGATGCAGTAAGATTACTTAAGAATCAAATAGGATATGCCGACACAGTCTGTGTAATTAATATTGAAGAAGAACCAAACGCCATTTATGAAAGCTTTAAAAAAATGCAGGTAAATTCTGTGAACTTTTTAATTCCTGATTTTACGTATGATAATTTTCCTTTCGACAAAGAAAAAACCGAAATGGCAGATTGGCTGATGCAGCTATTTGATATTTGGATTCAAGATGCTGAAAGATATAAAATTCCTATGTTTATTGGATTAATCAATAGATTATTGGGTGTTGGGAAAAATAGTAATAACGAATCTACTGTATTAGTAATAGAAACAAACGGCGAAATTGAAGCTATCGATTCATTAAAAGCTTGTGGTCATGGATTTACCAAATCAGGTATGAATGTGTTGTTTAATGATTTTTCGGATATTAAAAAATCACCATTGGGAAAGCTATATTTTGAAGATAGTTCCGTAAAACTGAATGATAAATGTCTTCATTGTCCGATTCGAGATATTTGCCAGGGAGGAAGACTGGTTCATAGATTTAATAAAGAAAATGGATTTAACAATCCATCAGTGTATTGTAAAGATCTGATAAAATTTATTAGTCATATACAAAATAGGTTAATTGATATTTTTCCCGAAATTTATAGTAACGAAAATGTGGAACCGATGAAGAGTGATGAAATTGTCGAATTTATAAATGATTTAAATGCAGAAACGCTGTTTGCCGAAGAGTTAGAATATTTTGGCAGCAATTAATCTACTCAAATTTGTAATTTTTTTAAATTAATTGGCACTAAACCTAAGAATACCATTCAGATAACCAATTTTTAGTTAAATCGTGAATAGGAAATTGAAAGAAAGGAATAATTCAATGGGTGAGTTCGCTACTGTAGATCAATGCAGTTTAAGAGGGCATTTACGTTGTGTATACACCACCGGAAAAGAAGTATACCGAGATGGCCGTCAGGGTCGCAAAACAATTCATTGGTGGAGAATGTCTTATATCGGCAGAGCTTGTACAAGAAAGTGGGGTAAAGGAGCTGGAGTTTTCTATGAAGCATTATTTGCAGTACCACATTATATCGGGATTTTGATAGGGAATCTAGCGGGTTATCTTATGTTTTTGCTCTTGGGAGCTAAAAAGCGATAATCTCGTGATGATCTAAAAAATAAGGCGCTATATATTTTCTAACAATTTCATGTTAAAAACTTCATTTCTTTTTCTCCTTAAAAAAGGATTTATTTGTTCCCGGAAAAAAAAAGTAGCCATTGGAAGAACAAGTTATTACCACAAAGAAATTTACTCGAAATAATTTCTTTAAAAATACCTATTGCGTATTTAAGGGAGTACGATTAAGAGAAATCTCCAGAAGAAAGCCTCATTATCGAAGCGAATCGGGGAGTACGTATTACTATACTACCAATGGAGTATATAGATTATCTAATCATTGGGGAAGAGCTGCTAAATGTAATTGGAGATTAGTATCAGAAATACCTGTAGAAATAGATGACCTTCGTTTAGGATATGCAGATTGGACGGACTTTAGAGAAAATTTAGATCAAGATGTTGATGCATACTACATTGCCGTAGATTTCGAGACCAAAACGGTAAGTTATAAGCATAAGGATAATCCTAACTATGACAATATAGCAGTGGTACGTCCCGTTGATGCAACCCGTAAATTGATCAAGCAAATCAAAAATCTTTTAGAAGATCATAAATGGGCAAAATATTATGACTATGATGATCTGGATGAGTTTCGAAAAGAAGTGGTTCTTGAACTGGTTAATACAAACAAAACATTAAATGAAATAAGACGAGAATTGGCGGCTTACTAGTTCGTGTTATTCCGGCATCATCACATAACTATCATCATTCGGGACCTTAGGAAATTGTTTGTTGCGCCATCGGTCTTTAGCTTGTTCTAATTTCTCTTTGCTGGATGATACAAAGTTCCAATAAATATGTCTTTCTTCAGGAAATGGTTGACCACCAAATAACAAAAGGTGTGTATTCGGTTCCATAATCACTGAACAACTATCTTCTATTTTAGAAACTAACATATTTCCTGTTGAAATAGTGTTTTCGCAAGCTTGTATTTCACCATCCACAATGCAGATACCAATTTCTCCCTGTAATTCACCTTTGATCTTTAGTTCATATCGTTCAGTGCTTTTTATTTCGACCATAAATAACTCTGAATGCACCGGTAATGGTGATTCTTTTCCGTATCCTTTTCCTGCAATCAATTTAAATTCTGTAGTTCCGTCTGTCCAATGAGGTAAATCAGTTTTATCTAAGTGATGAAATTCTGGGGCAATATCTTCTAAATGTTTTGGTAAGGCCACCCAAATCTGATATCCGTGCGCTAAAAATTCTGAGCCATCCCGCATATCTTTTGGAGTGCGTTCTGTGTGAGTAACTCCTTTTCCGGCTACCATCCAGTTTACAGATCCCGGAGAAATTCGTTGATTCGTTCCAATACTGTCCTGGTGCATTATTTCTCCATCTAACAAATAGGTCAGAGTAGATAAACCAATATGTGGGTGTTGATCCACATCCATATATTTCCCTTTTTTAATCATAGTTGGACCCATATGGTCTATAAAAATAAACGGACCTACCATTCTTTTTTTCCTGAATGGTATCAATCTTCCTACCAGAAAATCCCCAATATCGCGACTTCGCTCTTCAATTATTAATCCTTCACTAGACATTAAAATTTATTTTTTGACGTTAGAATTTCTAAAATACACTTTTTGGCTTGTGCATTACGTTAAATAAATATTAAGTAGTAATACAATAATTGCTTGCGAAGTAGATGAAATTATTTTACTATCTTTTCCAAACCAATCTTAAACAACCTTAAACCAACTCATGGAAATATTCTCCTCGTATAATCTCATTATTGAAGTTTCATTAGTACTTATTTTATCTTTTATCTTTAACGGTATTGCCAAGAAAACGAATGTTCCTGCTGTCTTGATGCTAATTATACTCGGTATTATTATTCAGTATGCTATTAAATCATTTGGAGAAGGAGCCTTTAATTTTTTTCCAATGTTAGAAGTATTGGGAATCGTTGGTTTGATTATGATTGTTTTAGAAGCAGCGTTGGAATTAAAACTGAAAAGAGAAAAACTGGTTCCAATTCTAAAATCTCTGGCTATTGCCTTAATAGGTTTAGTAGCATCCGCTTATGTTGCTGCAGTTGTACTCAAGGCATTAATAGATGGAATGACCTGGCAATCTGCATTATTATATGCAACACCCTTGTCTATTTTATCCAGTGCTATCATTATTCCTAGTGTCGCTGGCTTATCTGAAGCCAAAAAAGAATTTCACGTGTACGAGAGTACGTTTTCGGATATTTTAGGAATTATGATGTTTTATTTTCTTACCGGAAAATTAAATCCCGCAGAAGATGCAGGAGTAACCGGCTTTGTTTTTAATCTAATTATTACAATTATCATTTCATTAATAGCTAGTTACGGAATCATCTTGATTTTTCAAAAAATTAAAAGCCAGGTCAAACTATTTCTTTTGATTGCTGTATTGTTATTATTATATGGTGTCGGTAAAAAGATGCACCTTTCGTCATTGATTATCATATTGATTTTCGGATTGGTAATTGCCAATATGAAATTATTTTTTCAATGGAAGCTAGAAAAACTATTGGATTATGAAAGAGCCAAAGCTATTTATCACGAATTGCACGTAATTACAGCAGAAACAGCTTTTGTAGTGAGAACTTTGTTCTTTGTGATTTTTGGAATTACCATTACGCTTTCTTCATTATTAAACCTAAAAGTTACTTTAATCAGTATTCTCATCATTATATCCATATATGTCATCAGGTATGGATTATTGCGATTATTTGTTGGTAAAGACATTTCACCACAGTTATTTATTGCTCCCAGAGGTTTGATCACCGTACTTTTATTCTACGCCATACCTACAGAAGCTGTGATTCCGGGATTTGAACCGGGTATTTTATTATTTGTAATTATAGGAACAAGTTTGATTATGACTGGTGGAATGATACGAGATAAGAAGATGAAAGGAGTAGCGTTAACACCAGAAGAAATAGAAGCTGCGGCTGATGCAGAAGTGGAATATATCATGAATACCACCACAGATTTAAGTGAAATTGAAGATACTGATACCGGTGATGAAGAGGTATATGAATAAGTAATAGCAATGAAGAGATTACATAGATTAACAGCGATCTTAGTAAAATTGCAGTCCAAAAAGGTAGTTCAGGCTTCGGATTTAGCAGATAAGTTTGATGTGAGTATACGTACGATCTACAGAGATATGTTAGCACTGTCAGATGCAGGAGTACCTATAGGAGCAGAGGCGGGGACTGGTTATTTCTTGGTAGATGGATATTCTCTTCCACCGATTATGTTCACAGAAAAAGAAGCCAATGCCTTGATAACGGCTTCCAAAATTATACATAACAATAATGATAAGTCTCTAATATCGGACTATGACGAAGCAATTGAAAAAGTAAAAGCAATTCTTAATTCGACTCAAAAAGAAAAATTAGAACTTCTGGAACAACGAATTGTAAGCCCTCCTTTTCAAAAACCTCCCACAAGTAGCCATTTATCTGTAATACAGAAAGCCATTACGGATTTACGAGTATTAGAAATTGAATATACTGCTGCATCCCAACAATACACCAAAAGGACTATAGAACCTCTCGGAGTTTATTTTACCAGTACTATTTGGGTACTAATTGCTTATTGTAGATTAAGAAAGGATTATCGCGAATTTAGAACCGACCGGATCATTAATCTTATTGAGACTTCAGAATTATTTCCTCCTAAACTTTTCACATTAGAAGAGTATTTTAAAAAATATATTGAAAATTAATTTCACTACTGACATACCGTTGTCATAGGTCGCTTGTAGTTTTGATTAAAATTAAATCATGTATCACTTAATTCAAACTATTATGCTTAGTATGTTTTTATGCTGTGCAACAACTTTTAGTCAAAACCGAAACCTTATGAAAGACAAACCGTACACAATCGAAGTAGTATTATTTGAAGCAAATCCTGATTATTCTAAAGAAGAAGTAAAAACTGCAATTACCTCTTTAAATGATATCATTAAACTATATGATGGATTTATTGACAGAACTACAGCAAGTAATGAAGATGGTAAATTCATTGACTTGTTATATTGGACAGATATAAATGCTGCCAAAAAAGCCGGCGAGGATATTATGAAAAACCCTGAAGCTGTTGCTATTTTTGAAGTTATCCAACCGGAGACTATGGAAATGTATCATCTGAATGTTTTTAATCAATTTGAAGAATAGTTATATTTAAACTCATTACTATGTTATTAGACTTAAAACCAATCACACAAATAGATAGTATGATTCCCGAACATATTACGAACAGAAAAGGTGCCAGAAGCTTTAAAGATCTCAATTCGGAGGTAATTGAGTATTTGAATAAAGGTTTGGTGGAAACCGCTAATTTAATGGAGTGGTTAGCCGTTGATCAATTAAAATTATTAAAACGAATACTAGATGAATTCAATAAATCTCATTGGTTTGATAGTTTTTATGAGGCTGTTTTAAATCAAAAAAAGCCTAGCGCAAATTCGAATACAAAGGTAATTGGAGCGACTTTTACTCAATTAACTAATGACAGCGAAATTATCGACTATTTATCTAATCATAGATCAGATGTTCCCAGATGCTGGGCCGCACAATATTACGGAGCGATAGAAATGTCCATAACAGAACGATTACATACGATGAAGCCTTTCGCAGCAGATACTCATTTTGGAGTGAGAGAAGTGGCGATCTTTGCTGCCAAAGAGTACATTATTCAGGATTTAGATCAAGCGATTATGATCTTCTCTAATTGGACAAAAAATCCTGATGAGAATGTTAGACGCTATGCAGTCGAGGCAACCAGACCTATAGGAGTTTGGACGAAAAAAATTGATGATTTAAAGGAATCTCCAGAAAAAGCAATAGATATTTTAGAGCCTCTTAAATCAGATACTTCTAAATACGTAAAAGACTCATTGGGAAACTGGTTAAATGATGCAAGTAAAACCAGACCAGACTGGGTACAAAAGGTCTGTAGTCGATGGCAAAAAGAATCTTCTACAAAAGATACAGCCTATATTATTAAAAAAGCATTGCGAACTATTAATAAGTAACTCAGGTTTATTAAAAAATATTGTGGATTTCTCAGAATATCTAAGAATTATTAAATCAAAAATTATAATACTAAAAGATTATTAAAAAATCATTAAATCTTATTCTTTTTAAAATTTATTAAGGTGAATGTTCTTAAGTTTTTATAGCTTTAAACAGCCTTTTATAAGATATTAACAATTAGGTTAATCTCATTAATTTAATAACAAAGAATAGGTTATGAGAGTACTACACGCAAGTTTAGAATGTTACCCTTTAGCAAAAGTTGGCGGACTTGGTGACGTAGTAGGCTCATTACCTAAATACCTGACTGATTTAGGATGTATTACTGATGTCATTCTTCCATTTTATGACAATGAGAAAGTTCATCATTTGGAATACGAAGAAATCTTCACAGGCTCTTTGAGTTTAGGTGAAAATTCATTTGATTTTTCTATTAGAAAATTACTGTCTACCGAATTTGGTTTTCAGATATATCTGGTATATCAGAAAGAGTTATTATACAGACCGGATGTTTATAGTTACGAAGATGATACCGAACGCTTTGTAGCTTTTCAATTGGCAGTTCTAA
Organism: Aquimarina rubra; assembly: GCF_042684305.1. Taxonomy (NCBI): domain Bacteria; kingdom Pseudomonadati; phylum Bacteroidota; class Flavobacteriia; order Flavobacteriales; family Flavobacteriaceae; genus Aquimarina; species Aquimarina rubra. The sequence goes on from NZ_JBHULE010000008.1 coordinate 444,703, forward strand.
ATTGGGTGTTAAGCGAAGAGATAAAACCGGATATTATACATTGTCATGATCATCACACCGGAGTCATACCATTTCTGGTGTCACAAGTGGATACGTTTCAGAGTTTAATAGACATACCAACAATATTAACAATCCATAACGCTCAATATCAAGGTCAGTTTTCGTATGATAAATTGGATTATATACCGCAATTTGACTTACACAATATAGGTTTACTGGATTGGGATCATTGTATCAATCCATTAGCCACAGGCATTAAATGCGCGTGGACGGTAACAACAGTCTCACCGAGTTATATGGAGGAACTGCAGCATCAGGCTAATGGTCTGGAAGGTCTTTTAACGCATGAAAAGGCTAAATGTATAGGAATTTTAAATGGAATTGACCACGATACATGGGATCCTGAAAAAGATCCAATGGTGATAGAAAACTATGGAGTAAAAAATATAGTTTCCGGAAGAAAAGCTAATAAAAAATGGCTTTGTGAGGAATATGGTTTTAATATAGAAAAACCACTTTTTGCTTTTATCGGACGATTAGTTTATGAAAAAGGTGCGGACTTGTTACCAGACATTATTACTGAAGCCTTACATCATCTGGATGTCAATATCTTAATTCTTGGATCCGGTAATGCTGAAGTAGAATTAAAACTTAAGGAATTGAAAGAAACTTTTCCTAATTCTTACAACACGTATATTGGGTATGATGAAAAGTTATCACACATCATATACGCAGGAGCTGATTTTCTATTAATGCCATCGCGTGTGGAACCGTGTGGTTTAAATCAAATGTATGCGCTACGATACGGATCGATACCGATTGTAAGACGCACAGGAGGTCTAAAAGATACCGTTATCGATATTGGAGATGGTGGTTTCGGAATTTGTCACGATAAGGTAAATGTTCAGGATGTATATAATTCAATCAAAAGGGGAGTTGAATTTTATAATGACCAAAAATATTATAGGAAAACACAAAAAGAAATAATAAAAATTGATCATTCTTGGAATAATTCAGCCAAGCAATACATTGAATTATACAAATCTTTAAAACAACCACAATGATTAACAAAAAAGTCCTCGCAATTATCCTTGGAGGAGGACAAGGAACAAGATTGGCCCCACTTACAGAAAGTAGATCAAAACCAGCGGTATCTATAGCGGGAAAATATCGGTTGGTAGATATTCCAATTACTAACTGTATACATTCTGATATCAAAAGGATGTTCGTACTTACACAGTTCAATTCAGCCTCTTTGAATAGTCATATTAAGAACACTTATATTTTTAGTTCTTTTAGTCAGGCTTTTGTTGATGTGCTTGCTGCAGAACAAACTCCGAATAATAAAACGTGGTTTCAGGGAACGGCAGATGCTGTAAGACAATCCATGCACCATTTTTTGAATCATGATTTTGAGTATGCGCTTATTTTATCAGGGGATCAATTATATCAAATGGATTTTAATGATATGATCGAGGCACATATAGAAAAAGGAGCAGATATCTCTATTGCAACGTTACCTGTTAGTCCAAAGGACGCTACTGATTTTGGAATTCTTAAAACCAACGATGAAAGTTTTATTACGTCTTTTACTGAAAAACCAGATATGGATCAACTACCTGGTTGGGAATCTGAAGTAAGCGAGGAAATGAAAAAGGAAAAAAGAGAATACCTCGCATCTATGGGGATTTACATTTTTAATCGACAATTATTAGTTGATTTGCTTTCTGATCCTACCAGAATAGATTTTGGTAAAGAAATTATTCCGCAGTCTATTGATAGCCATAAAGTCCTGGCATATCAGTATGAAGGCTATTGGACCGATATTGGAACAATATCGTCATTTTTTGAAGCTAATATCGAGCTGGCTAATGATATTCCAAAATTTGATTTATTTGATAATGAACGAAATATACTAACGCGACCAAGAATACTTCCACCATCAAAAATATCCGGTACTCATTTGAATAAAACGATGATGGCAGAAGGTTGTTTGATTCAAGCAAAAGAAATTACGCAATCGGTTATAGGAATCCGTTCCAGAATAGGTAAGGATACAGTCATAAAAAACACTTATATGATAGGAAGTGATCGATATCAGGATTTGGATGAATTGGCAACTGATAATAAGGAAAACAGGCCTTATATTGGTGTAGGCGAAAGGTGTATGATTAATAATACTATTATTGATAAAGATTGCAGAATAGGTAATGATGTGGTTATTAATGGCGGACCTCATCTAGAAGATTTTGATAACGACCGATACGTAATCAAAGATGGTGTTGTTGTGATCAGAAAAGGAGCAGTAATTCCTAATGAATTCAAAATTTAGCTCCCTAAATTCTTAATTTATATCTTAATTTTTTGTGCTTTATGCATTTTTATAAAAATGCTAAGGTGAACTATATCGTTGTAGTATTTTGCGAAAACGTTATTGTTTATAAATTCTTACAATACACTCCTAAATCGTACAAAATATGAGATAAATTTTCATAAATAAATAATAAATTGCTTGACTTGTTATTAAAATACTAAAATCAAATCAATTTAATTTAAAATTTTTCATGTTGAATCAAGAGCGGGTTGTTATTGAAAATGTATCTCCAGAGATTAATAATGGAGCATTTTTTATCAAAAGAGTTGTCAATGAGAAAGTACACATAACAGCAGATATTATAGGTGATGGTCACGATATAGTTCAGGCAAGTATACGATATAAACATAAGAGTGAACGTAATTGGACAGAAACCAGAATGCAACCTTTAGAAAATGATTCGTGGAAAGGAGAATTTGAAGTTCAAAAGCAAGGATATTATACCTATCAGATTCAGGGATGGATTGATTATGCGTTAAACTGGAGACACGGAACTATACGTAAAATTGATGATGGGCAATATGTAAAATCAGAATTATTAGAAGGGAGAGATTATCTACAGAGCTTATACAAAAAAGCGACAGCAGAAGAGAAAAAGTATATCAATGAGTTATTAGATATATTTCAGGATGAAAAACAATATGATACGGCAATAGCCGAAGTAAAGAGTGGTAAAATACACGATCTGTTCTATAAATATCCATCAAAAGGTTTGATGGCGACGTATCAGGATTTACGGGTATACGTGGATCGTGAGAAAGCAAGATTTAGTACCTGGTATGAATTTTTTCCAAGAAGTGCTTCAGAAAAAGAAGGCAAGCACGGAACTTTCAAAGACTGTGAACGGCTTTTGCCCAGAATAGCTGAAATGGGATTTGATGTGTTGTATTTTCCTCCTATTCATCCAATAGGAGAAGTAAATAGAAAAGGTAAAAATAACACTACAGAAGCCTATCATGGAGATGTAGGATCTCCTTGGGGTATTGGTTCTAAAGATGGTGGTCATACCAGTATTCATAAAGAATTAGGTTCTTTAAAAGACTTCAAAAACCTAGTTAAAAAGGCAAAAGATTTAGGATTGGAGATCGCTATGGATTATGCGTTACAGGCAGCACCGGATCATCCATGGGTAAAAGAATTTCCAGAGTTTTTTAAATGGAGGCCAGACGGTACTGTACAATATGCAGAAAACCCTCCAAAAAAATATCAAGATATTCAACCGATTTACTTTGATACTGTCGCATGGAAAAAGATGTGGAAAGAGTTATTAGATACAGCGCTGTTTTGGATAGAAGAATGTGGCGTAAATATCTACAGAGTTGACAATCCACATACAAAACCGTTCCATTTTTGGGGCTGGTTGATCGAGGAAATTAAGAAAAAACATCCAGATGTATTGTTCTTGTCAGAAGCATTTACAAAGTCAAAAGTAATGCAACAATTAGCAAAACAAGGATTTACGCAATCCTATACATATTTTACCTGGCGAACAAATAAGCATGAACTTACAGAGTATGTAACAGAATTGACCACTACTGATCAGAGAGAATATTTTAGACCTAATTTCTGGCCCAATACTCCGGATATTAATCCTTATCATTTGCAAGGGGCCAATGAGGCGATGTATTTAATTAGATATGGATTAGCAAGTACATTGAGCTCTAGTATAGGTGTTTACGGACCCGTATTTGAACAAATGGTTTCAGAAGCTATTCCTGGAAAAGAGGAATATTTAGATAGCGAGAAATATCAAATACGTCATTGGGATTGGAACAAAACAAACAAGCTTACTACGATTATGGGGAGCTTAAATCATATCCGTAAAGAGAACCCGGCATTACAACAAACGAACAATATAAAATTTTGTCATATTGAAAACGATCAAATTATTGCGTTTTACAAATATGACGAAGAAAGAGCTAACGAATTGTTGATTGTAATAAGTTTAGATCCTTATTATTCGCAAAATGGACATGTACAACTACCGCTACACGAACTGGGTATACACGCAGGTCATCCTGTGCAGGTTCACGATCTGATTACAAAAAGTAGTTATCATTGGCATGATGAATGGAATTTTGTCGAATTACATCCAGCGTTGCCTTTCCATATATTTAAAATCACTAAATGATGTAAGCATATGTCTGATACGAACCAGAAAAAAGACCTCAATGATGTATATACTTATAACTCTGATTGGTCTGAATTATTTGAGAATCCCCAATTTATTAAAGAATTTAGCGAAGATATTTTAGAACCTTATATTATCACCAAACGTTGGTACGGTGGTAAAGCTAGTGCTTTAAAATATATAGAGTTAGTAGAACACTTTAGGATTGAGGATGAAAATGATTTATTCTACGGTTTAGTGTTAGAAGTTAATTTTAGAGAAGCATTTGTTCAGAACTATTTTATTCCACTTGCTTTGGTGACTGACCATAATTATGCTCAGGAAGAAATAATTACTAAAATAGAGCTAAATAACAAACAAGGCTTTCTGATTGATGCGACGCTTTTAGAATCATTTAGAAAACAAATTTTTGAAAAAATAATAGAAGGCGCCAAAGCTAAATACGGAGAGTTAGAATTCAGAAGAGGACGAGGATGTAAGGATTACGAATATGTGTCATCAAAAGCAATGGGAGTAGAGCAAAGCAATACTTCGATTATTTTTAACGACAAGTATATTCTAAAGATTTTTAGAAGAATATTTGTAGATCAAAATCCTGATTATGAGATCAATAAATACCTAACTGATAAAGGAGTTTTTAAAAACACTCCTAAATATAGCGGAAGCATTACATTGCGTTTCTCAGATAAGAATGTAATCACTTTGGCATTGATGCAGCGATTAGTTCCAAATCAGGGAGATGCTTGGGAGTATTTCTTAAATCAACTAAAAGGAATTTATGAAACCTTGAACCATGTTCATCCTGATGTCATGCAACTCAAACCTATTGATATGTTTGATAGAATAGATATCAAGGCAATTCCCGAAAAAATCAGAGAATATGTACCTATATCATTTTTTGAAGATATCGTTCAACTTGGACTTAGAACTGCCCAAATGCACGTGGCACTTGGATTAGAAAGAGTGAATATGCAATTTACTCCGCAGACCTATAGTAGTGATTATTCTGTTTGGTTAAAAAACAGGTTGATTTATCAATTCGAAAACCGAGTAAATCTTGTAGAAAACAACCTTCACAAACTAGAAGGGTTACGCCTAGAATTAGCACAAGAGTTTTTAGACAACAAAAAAGTTATACGAAAAAAATTACTTGATTTTGATGAGTCTAAACTAAAAGGCGAGCGTATACGTATTCACGGTGATTTTCATCTGGGTCAAGTATTGGTAGATGATGGAGATTTTTATATCATTGATTTCGAAGGTGAACCGGAGAGTACGATTAGAGATCGAAAAGTAAAACAATCTCCACTTAAAGACGTCGCAGGAGTTTTCAGATCATTTAATTACGCAGTATATTCTACAATATTTAATAATCTCGAAAATTTCAATTATTCTAAAGAAGAGTTATTTCATTTTGCCGATGTTTTGTACAGCTATATGACCGCTATTTTTCTAAAAAAATATGTTAAGTATGTTCAATCACATAATTTAAGCATTGGATATCATAAAGAGATAAAATTTATGCTAGAGTACTGTTTGTTGGAAAAAGCAGTGTATGAACTGGGATATGAGTTAAATAGTAGACCAAGATGGGCGGTGATCCCATTAAAAGGAATTTCAAAAATTATTAATAGCTAACCAAAAATATGAGCAAAGTAATAGTACATAGTTTATTCTCTGAATTTGATATCGATCTTTTTAAAGGTGGTAAGCATTATAGATTGTATGAGAAATTTGGATCGCACATTACTACGGTAGATGGAGTAAAAGGAACATATTTTGCGGTTTGGGCGCCATCTGCTAAATCAGTTTCCGTCATTGGTGATTTCAATTTTTGGATAGAAGGTGAGCATCAGTTGAATGTTCGCTGGGATGAATCTGGTATATGGGAAGGTTTTATACCTGGAGTCGGAAAAGGTAGCGTTTATAAATATAAGATTCACTCTCATAATAACGATATCAAGACCGAGAAAGCTGACCCTTATGCCCGTAGATGTGAACATCCACCTAAGACTGCTTCTGTCGTTTGGGAAGATTCTTATAACTGGGAAGATGCAAAATGGATGAAAAAAAGAAAGAAAAACAATGCTATTGATGCGCCTTTTTCTGTATACGAAGTTCATTTAGGTTCCTGGAAGAGAAGAGTGGAAGAGGATAGATCTTTATCTTATACAGAGTTAGCAGATGAATTGGTTGCCTATGTGAAAGAAATGAATTTTACTCATGTAGAATTAATGCCCATAATGGAGTATCCGTATGATCCTTCTTGGGGATATCAACTTACAGGCTATTTTGCGCCAACATCACGTTTTGGTTATCCCGAAGAATTTAAACTGCTAGTTGACAAATTACATCAAAACGACATAGGAATTCTATTGGATTGGGTGCCATCGCACTTTCCGGAAGATGCTCATGGATTAGGATTTTTTGATGGCTCTTGCTTATATGAACATCCGGATAAAAGAAAAGGATACCACCCAGATTGGAAAAGTTTGATATTTAATTATGGACGAAATGAGGTAAAAAGCTTTTTGATTAGTAATGCAATCTTTTGGTTGGATCAATATCATGCCGATGGTTTACGAGTAGATGCTGTGGCCTCGATGCTGTTTCTTGATTATTCCAGAGAAGAAGGGGAATGGGAACCAAATATGTATGGAGGAAGAGAAAACCTGGAGGCGATTACCTTTATGAAAGAATTGAACGAAGAAGTTTATAAAAGCTTCCCTGATGTACAGACAATAGCAGAAGAATCTACATCGTTCCCAATGGTATCTAAACCTACGTTTATTGGAGGTCTTGGTTTTGGCATGAAATGGATGATGGGATGGATGCACGATACCTTACAATATTTTGCTAAGGAACCCATATATCGGAAACATCACCAGGATGATCTAACCTTTAGTATGACGTACGCTTTTACAGAAAACTTTATGCTTCCCTTATCACACGATGAAGTAGTGTATGGTAAAAAGAGTATTATTGGCAGAATGCCAGGAGATGAGTGGCAACAGTTTGCCAATCTAAGATTGTTGTACAGCTATATGTTTACACATCCAGGTACCAATCTATTGTTTATGGGTGCAGAATTTGGACAACGAGAGGAATGGAATTTCCAAAGTAGTTTGGATTGGCATTTACTACAATATAACTATCATTCGGGTATTAAACATTTAATTACAGACCTTAATCTGTTATATAAAACATATCCTGCACTCTACGAGAAACAGTTTAGTGGAGATGGTTTTGAGTGGATAAGTTATGATGATCACGAGAATTCTGTTCTTGCCTATATTAGAAAGGGAAATAAAAAGAAAGATTCTTTGGTGATCGCTTGTAATTTCACACCTGTGCCTAGAAATAGTTATCGAATTGGGTTACCCAATAAAGGTAAATTGGTCCAACTATTTAATAGTGATAGCAAAAGTTATGGAGGAACAGGAGATTTCGATGTAAGCAAAACCTTAATAGAAGATAAAGATTGGCATTATAGAAGTTATTCTGCTGAGATTAATATACCTCCATTAGGAGCAATTGTATTCAAAATTGAATGATAAGATTAGGTAGAATCAATAAATATTTCAAACTTTTATCTACTTAGATTAAACAAATGTTAATACAATATAGTTTCAAACGTTTTCGTTAATTTTTCTTAATAAATACTCATTAAAAGAGTTTCTTTATTAAGATAGTTATTGTTTTTTTACATAACAAGAAAAAGAAACCAGCCAGCTATGATTACTAATACTGAGTTAGAAATAAAAGGAAACTTATTTCCCGGAAAAATAATATCCTTCTCCCAGAATGTAGATAAAATCAATTTTACAACAGAAAACGGGGTTATTTTACAAGTAACTATTCTTAGAGGAAGTGTTATTCGCTTTAGATATGCTACGGATAATAATTTTGAAAAAGATTTTTCCTATGCCATTAGCGAAGATGGAGCAAGAGGATATAGTAAGCTTGAGGTAGTAGAAAAGGACAAAGAATATCAGATAATCACTTCACGTGTTGTAGTCCATATTCATAAATTAGATTTAAAAATCACCATTCATGATCTGGAAGGGAACATTATCTGCAAGGATGATTGGGGATTTCATTGGGAACAAAGCTATGAATACGGTGGTAACATCGTAAAAATGAGTAAATCCGCTCCGCAAGGAGAATGTTATTATGGTTTAGGAGATAAACCTATGCACCTTAATCTAAAAGGAAAAAGAATAGAGAATTGGGCCACTGATCAATATGCTTTCGGAAAAGATCAGGATCCTTTATATAAAAGTGTACCTTTTTATATCGGAATGTATGAGGAAAGGGCCTATGGTATTTTCTTTGACAATAGTTTTAAAACATTTTTTGATTTCTGTAATGAACGTCGAAACGTAACTAGTTTCTGGGCCCATGGAGGGGAAATGAATTATTATTTCTTTTATGGACCTAACATGCAAGATGTTATTACAAGATATACGGATCTAACCGGTAAACCAGAGCTTCCACCTTTATGGGCGTTAGGATATCATCAGTGTAAATGGAGTTATTATCCGGAAAGTAAAGTAAAAGAAGTCACTACTAAATTTAGAGATTTAAAAATACCGTGTGATGCCATCTATCTGGATATTGACTATATGGAAGGATTTAGGTGTTTTACTTGGAATAAAGAATATTTCCCAGATCCTAAACGTATGGTTCAGGAATTAGCAGAAGATGGCTATAAAACTGTAGTAATTATAGATCCGGGAATTAAAATTGATGATGATTACTGGGTCTATCAAGAGGCTATGGAAAATGATTATTTCTGTAAGCGCGCAGACGGACCGTATATGAGAGGAAAAGTTTGGCCGGGAGAATGTTTTTTTCCTGATTTTACGAACCCTGAAGTTAGAGAGTGGTGGGCAGGATTATTTAAAGAACTTATTGATGAAATAGGAGTCAAAGGAGTTTGGAACGATATGAACGAACCTGCCGTGATGGAAGTTCCCGGAAAAACATTCCCGGATGATGTTCGACATAATTATGATGGCAATCCTTGTAGTCACAGAAAGGCACATAATATTTATGGTACTCAAATGGCGAGAGCTACCTATGAAGGGATCAAAAGATTTGGATATCCTAAAAGGCCCTTCGTAATTACTAGATCGGCATATTCTGGAGCGCAGCGTTATACTTCTTCTTGGACCGGTGATAATGTGGCAACCTGGGAACACCTTTGGATTGCTAATATCCAGGCACAGCGAATGAGTATGAGTGGTATGTCGTTTACGGGTAGTGATATTGGTGGATTTGCAGAGCATCCTACCGGAGAATTATATGCTCGTTGGATACAGTTGGGTGTATTTCATCCTTTTTGTCGTACGCACTCATCCGGTGATCACGGTAATCAAGAGCCTTGGACTTTTGGTGAAGAAGTAATAGATGTTACCAGAAAATATGTAGAATTAAGATATCAGTTATTACCATATTTGTATACAATGTTTTGGGAATATGCAGAAGAAGGAATTCCAATGCTAAAATCGTTGGTTCTTTACGATCAATTAGATCCTCAAACACATTATAGAACAGATGAATTTGTTTTTGGTAATCAGATTCTTGTATGTCCGGTACAGGAACCAAATGCAAAGGGAAGAAGACTATATATCCCAAGAGGAAACTGGTATAATTACTGGACTCGCGAATATGTAAAAGGCGGAATGGAGCAATGGGTAGATGCGGACCTGGACACGATTCCATTGTTTGTAAAAGAAGGAGCGATTATTCCTAAATATCCAATTCAACAGTATGTAGGAGAGAAAAAAATCGAAGAACTTAAATTAGAAGTATATTATAAATTAGGTAATAAAGAAGTATCCAAAGTATATGAAGATGCCCAGGATGGTTATGATTACGCCAAAGGCAGGTTTAGTCTAAGAAGTTTTGCTTTTACAGGGAAGGAAAATGAAATTATTATCCAACAACATAAAAACGGAACTTATATCACCGAATACGAAAGCATGAAAATTGAACTGATTGGATTACCTTTTACTGTTGGAGAAATTGAAATAGATAACGTAGTTGTTCCGCTCAAGGATCTAAAATTTAACTCAAAAGAGAATTCTGTAGTAGTTCCTAAAAATTTTGCAGAACTACACATTATTGCAAAATAAAAACAGTTAATCGATGATTATAGTTATTTATAGATTTTAATTTACAATAGATAGATTTTTATTGAAAAGGATGTGTCGAATTTTGTAATTTTAACATACAAAATTCACATCTATCCATAAATATTATGAAAAAAAGAAAACTAATAGTTGCTTTTGGATCTGTACTTCTTTTCCTTTCCTGTGCAACCAATCCTTTTACCGGCAAACAGACGCTGGCTCTGGTACCTAATTCACAGATTTTGCCAATGGCTTTTCAGCAGTATAATCAGTTTTTAGGTGAGAATAAGGTTGTTAAAGGAACTTCAGAAGCAGAAATGGTAACTCGAGTAGGTCAAAGAATATCCAAAGCATCAGAAAGATGGTTAAATGCTAATGGTTATGCAGGATATCTTAAAGACTATAAATGGGAATACAATCTGGTACAAGATAAAACGGTGAATGCCTGGTGTATGCCCGGAGGAAAAATAGTATTCTACACTGGTATTATGCCAATAGCGCAAAGCGAAACAGGAGTTGCGGCGATTATGGGTCACGAAGTAGCACATGCGCTCGCTAATCACGGTCAGCAACGAATGAGTGCTGCACAGATCCAACAAGTTGCCGGAGTTGCTACTGCAGTTGCTGCTAGTGGACAAGATGAAGAAACTCAACAGATCATTGGTACAGCCTTTGGACTAGGGAGTCAATTGGGAGTGATGTTACCGTTTAGTAGAAGTCACGAAACCGAAGCGGATCGTATAGGATTACAATTAATGGCTATTGCAGGATATAATCCTGATGAAGCTGCAGAGCTTTGGAAACGAATGAAAGCAAATAGTGGGGGACAAGCACCACCGGAATTTTTGAGTACACATCCATCAAACGACACGCGTATTGCAAATCTCAAGGCCTGGTCACCTGCCGCAAAAGCCGAAGCTAAGAAATTTGGTGTGACAACCTTTAAATAATTGTAATTTTTCAATTCTTAAAAAGATTATACCTATTTTAGAAGCTGTTCTGGAACAATCCAGAACAGCTTTTTTAATTCTATAGCATGCGAGAAACATTACCTAAAGGACATAAAAAATTATTAAATGCCTGGGCCTTTTATGATTGGGCAAATTCTGTATATAGTTTAACCATTGCATCTGCAATATTTCCTATTTTTTGGGGAGCACTTACTATTGTAAGAGATGCCGATGATAACATCATTAATGATACAGTTCGTTTTCTTGGCATTGATTTTAATAATGATTCCTTAATTAGTTATGTAACTGCGCTCGCTTTCTTAATGGTATCTATCCTAAGTCCACTACTATCAGGAATCGCCGATTATATTGGAAACAAGAAGAATTTTTTAAAATTTTTCTGCTATTTGGGAGCATTGTCTTGTATTGGTTTATACTGGTTTAGTATGGAACATCTTTGGTTTGGATTATTATGTTACTTTTTGGCATTAATTGGTTTCTGGGCAAGCTTGGTGTTTTATAATTCATATTTACCGGATATCGCTTTTCCGGAACAACAAGATGCTATCAGTGCAAAAGGCTATTCTTTAGGCTATATTGGTAGTGTTGTCTTATTGATTATTAATCTGGTGATGATCTTCTTTTACGACACCTTTGGTTTTGAGGATGAAGGAGTTCCGACGAGATTATCTTTTGTGATGGTTGGAGTATGGTGGATTGGGTTTAGCCAGTATACGTATTATCATTTGCCAAAAGGAAATAAAAAAGACAAGTTAACAAAAGATGTAGTTTTTAATGGTTTTAAAGAACTGAAAAGCATATGGGCTGCGATGCAGCACGATCTTAGACTTCGTAGATATCTTTCTGCATTCTTTGTATATAGCATGGCGGTACAAACTATTATGTTAATTGCTACATACTTCGGAATAGAAGAATTGGATTGGGGAGATCAAGATGCGACTACAGGTTTGATTATTAGCATATTGTTGATTCAATTGGTGGCTGTTTTAGGAGCTTTTCTTACTTCAAGAGCTTCTGCAAAATATGGAAATATAAAAGTTTTGATTTTTATTAACTTTATTTGGATAGGAATATGTGCATTTGCATATACTATTACTACACCTGAAGAATTCTATGTAACTGCTGCCATTGTTGGTTTAGTGATGGGAGGAATTCAATCTCTGTCAAGATCTACGTATTCTAAATTTTTACCGGAAAATGCTGTAGATACCGCTTCTTATTTTAGTTTTTATGATGTCTCTGAGAAAATAGGAATCGTAATCGGTATGTTTTCATATGGTTTGGTTGCGCAATTAACCGGAAGTATCAGATACTCCATACTTTTTCTGATTTTATTTTTTGTGATTGGTGTTCTATTATTATTTAGAGTGCCCCGAAATCAATAATTGTATATTTCCAAATGAATTAATTATTCTCTTATTTGAGGACACTTAAAAAAGTGTCTAACATTACATTTGTACTATAAAAAGTACGTTTTTCACATACAATTTTTGTTCATAAATATCAGATAAAATTAACCTCTAAAAGAAATATAGATTTGAATTATCCGTTATTATTTTACAATCTGTAAAGTAAAATAATTTAAGATTGATTTTTATCTATAATCTTTACACTTTATCTAATTAATGAAATAGTTTTAAACTTATTTTCCAATAAAATATTCAGGTATTGCGATATTTGAGTATAAATTATGCAACCAAATTTTACACATAAATAATAAACTAAAAACTCATGAAAAAACTGATCTTATTACTTGCAGTTGTTCTGCTCGCTTCTTGTTCTGCAAGTCAGAAAACCATTATTGCTGCAAAAAAAACACTAAAAGGAGAGTGGTCACTGGATAAGATATCCTATGATCGTTCTGGAATTTTTGAAGTTACTTTGTATAATGATGCATCGGCGGAATGTCTTACCGGCGGTGTCTGGAAATTTATTCCTAACAATAATACTGGTATGTATACTGTAAACGAAAGTCAGTGTACTTCTACAGGAGCTCGTAACTTTAGATTTACGATTCCGGAGCCTTCAGAAAATGGAGATTATAGTTTTCTTTTTAAACCAATTGATGAAAAGAAAAGAAGCACCAATGATAATAAAGGATATCGAATGACCCTAAAACATTTAGATGATACTACAATGACTTGGACGCAGACTGTAAGTCTGGAAGGAAAACCCTTTGTTATTACTATGAATTTTAATAAACTACAATAACTCAAATCTTTACACAATGATCAAATCAATTTTAAATAAAATAGCAATAGCATGTATAGCGCTAACAATACTAAATAGTTGTGATGCAGTGCAAAATGCAAATAACACACAGAAAGGTGCTGTAATCGGAACAACCGCGGGAGCAGTTCTTGGTGGTGTCATTGGAAATAATGTAGGAAATAAGGAAAACTCTGTATTGGGTGCTGTTATCGGTGGCGTAGTTGGTGGCGTAGCTGGTGGAGTTATCGGAAAACAAATGGATAAACAGGCTCAAAAAATCGAAGAGGAGATTCCCGGAGCAGAAGTTACACGAATTGGAGAAGGAATCGATATTGTATTTGACGAAAACAGTGGTGTTTATTTTGAGACAAACAAATACAATATAAATACTAAATCAAGAGAGAACTTAAATAAATTGGTAAATGTTTTTAAAGAATATCCGGATACCAATATCATCGTAGAAGGACATACAGATAGTTCTGGTGATGATGCATACAATATGGAATTGTCTAAGAAGCGTGCTAATTCGGTAACAAGCTTTTTGATTTCTCAAGGAATCGACAAAAATCGTCTAACTACTTATTATCACGGAGAAACATTGCCGAAATATGATAATGCAACAGCAGAAGGTAGAGCCAAAAACCGAAGAGTGGAATTTGGAGTAGTTGCAAATGACAAGATGATAGAAGATGCAAAGCAGAAAGTAGACTAAGTAATATCTCAGGTTAAAAAAAATCCCCAACGGAACTAAGTTTCGCTGGGGATTTTTTGTGCCCAAATATTTCTATACCCTGAATACAGTGATATGATTTTCACTATTTATGATATGGTTTACAAGGCATGATATCAAGATATTTGTAGTGTTAAATCAAAATAACCTCTTTAAAACCAAAGTCTTGAGAATAGTTTTTTTAGTAATGATATGTGCACTTTTATTGGGTTGTGGTGCTTCAGATAAATTAACCAGAGTTGCAGAGAGTTCAATCAATGGAGTTTGGATACTAAAAGAGGTTAATTTTGACACCGCCGGTAAAGGGACTTATACGATTACTATTTTAGACAACATCCCATTAAAATGCATAGAAAATACAAATTGGGAATTTATCTCCAACAATAACACCGGTAGCTATGCACTATCAGGTTCTTACTGTTCTACAAAAGGTATCCAAAATTTTATTTGGTCTGTTCCTAAAGAAATGTACGGGTTTAACCATAGTATCTTGTTAAAACCTGTCAATGCTAAAATGAAAAGTGAAAAAAATAACAAAGGATATCGGATGCAATTATATGAACTGGGAGAAGATAATATGATCTGGAGTTATGATATGATTGTTGATGGTGAAAAGTTTACAATTAAGCTACACTTTGATAAACAATAGACTTCAAAAAAATTAGAAACCTAAACATATATTTTACAGATGAAACCACACAATATCAAAAACTTAAAGAAACCGTTGTATTTAATAATGCTATTAACAACATTAATTAGCTGTAAGTCTATGAAAAATGCAGAATTAGGAGGCTTTATCGGTGCTGCAGGCGGGGCTATCATTGGAGGAGTAGTTGGAGAAAGCCTAAGCGAAGAGGCAGAAATAGGTGCTGTTATTGGGGGAATCGTTGGCGCTACAGTAGGAAGTATTATTGGAGATCGGATGGATCAACAAGCTAAAAAAATAGAGGAAGAAATGCCAAGCGTTGCTGTAGAAAGGGTAGAAGAAGATATTAATATCGTATTTGATGAAGAGAGCGGAGTATATTTTAAAAGTAATAAACACGACTTAAACGAGTCGTCTAAAGAAACCATTAAAAAATTAGCAGTAATTCTACAAGAATATCCTAATTCTAATATTGTAATAGAAGGACATACAGATAATGTTGGTAAAGAAGAGTCTAATTTTATTTTGTCAAAGTATCGAGCTCAATCTGTAAGGGATTACCTTGTTCTTTTGGGAGTAGAAGAAGAAAGGTTTACAGTAAAATATTATGGAGAATCTCAACCAAAATATAGTAATGATACTCTGGAAGGGAAATCAAAAAACCGACGAGTAGAAGTAACTATTTCGCCAAATGAAGAGTTAAGGAGACAAGCAGTGGCACAAATAAAAGAGTAAGGTCTTGTAATTGAGAATGATAAATCCCGACGTAATACTCGGGATTTTTTTATGCTCAAAATTTATGTATCTTCAATGGATGAATAGTCACACACACATAATAATCATCGGAGGTGGTTTGGCCGGTTTAACGAGTGCTATTCATTTGGCTAAGTCTCAAATACCTGTTGTTATTATAGAAAAAGATGTGTATCCAAAACATAAAGTTTGTGGTGAGTACATTTCTAATGAAGTACTACCATATCTGGATTTTTTAGATATAAATTTGACCCATCTAAAACCCACAAGTATCTCAGAATTAAATATCAGTACTATAAAGGGCAACATGATCAAAAGTAAATTACCCTTAGGTGGTTTTGGAATAAGCAGATATACATTAGATTATAATTTATGGAACTTAGCGAAAAGTCTAGGTGTACAAATGATTAATGATGAAGTTTTGGATATAAAATATAATCACAAGACATTTGAGGTAACAACTGCTAATAATGATGTATTAACCAGTGATTATGTAATTGGAGCTTATGGCAAACGTTCAGGCCTAGATAAAAACTTGAAACGTGATTTTAGTCAAAAAAAATCTCCTTGGTTAGCAGTAAAAGCTCATTATAAAGCCCATTTTGATTCTAAAACAGTGGCGTTACATAATTTTGATGGCGGGTATTGTGGATTGTCTTTGGTTGAGAATAACACTGTAAATGCCTGTTACCTGGTTAACTATAAAAGCTTCAAGAAATATAAGAATATTAAAGAGTTTGAAAAAAATGTACTTTATAATAACCCACATCTAAAAGATTTTTTTGAAAACTCTGAGCTAGTGTTTGAAAAACCTATCACTATAGGTCAGATTAATTTCGATAAGAAAAAACCTGTTGAAAACCATATTTTTATGTTAGGAGATGCTGCAGGATTGATTCATCCGCTTTGTGGAAATGGAATGGCTATGGCGATACAAAGTTCACAAATCTTATGCGAATTATTGGTAAAAAATTATACATCAAATATATATTCTACTAGCGAGATTGAAAAATTATATATCAAACAGTGGAATGAGACTTTTTCAAGAAGATTATATGCCGGTAGAATGCTACAAAAAGTGTTGTTACATCAAGGATTTCAACAAATAGCGCAGAGAGTGGCACAGGTGATACCCTCTATTGTTCCGCAAATTATAAAACAAACACACGGAAAACCAATGGTATGCTAGTAGATCTTTCATATAGAAGTAATGAGGCTGAGCTTATGGATAATCCTGAATTGGATAGTGCGGATCTGAATGTAGCACTTTCTGATATAGCTAGGGTCAATAAATGGTTAGGGGGAAACAATATTACCATAGAAGCAGTACTTAATGAAATAAATAAAAAAGAAGTTACCAAAGAATGGGTTATTGTGGATCTGGGATGTGGGGATGGTGAAATGCTCCGACAGTTAGCAGATGTTTTTAGAAGAAAGAAAGTAAATACCAAATTAATAGGTATTGACATCAATCCAAAATGTATAGAGCAAGCTAAAAAACTAAGTAGTAGTTATCCAGAAATTGAATTTTATGACAAAGATATTTTAACTTTAACAAAAGACGATTTTTATAGTGATATCATAGTCTGCACGTTAACTTTACATCATTTCTCGGATCAAGAGATTAAAAAAGTACTGACGAAAAGTGTAGAACTGGCCGAATCTTCGGTTATTATTAATGATATACATCGAAATAAATGGTCATACTACTTGTTTAAACTATTCAGCTTCTTTTTTATAAAGGGATACATAGCAAAAAACGATGGTTTGGTATCTATAAAAAGAGGGTTTAAAAGAAAAGAATTATTGCAGTTTGCAAAAAACATACAATTGGAAAACTATCAACTACAATGGAAATGGGCTTTCAGATATTGTTGGATCATTAATAGTTAATAAATAAAGGGGAAATACATTGAGTGTAAAAATTATAACAGTTGCTAAACAGTTACCAGAATATGTAAGAGAAACTAAAGAGATTATTCCTTTTGTTTCTCAATGGCTTTCGGGTCAGGAGGATCGTTTTAGGAGAAAAGTACTTAAGATTTTCGAAAATGCAGCGGTGGATAAGCGATATGGGATTATGAGTATTGAAGAAGTATTTACAGCAACTTCTTTTGAAGAGAAAAATAATATACATATTCGCGAAGTTAAAAAATTAGGAAACTCCGTAGTAAAGAAAGCATTGGATCAAGCAGGTTGGGATTCAAAATCCTTAGATTATATCATTACCGTAAGTTGCACTGGTATTATGATTCCATCATTGGATGCTTATATTATTAATTCATTAGAGCTTAGACAAGATATTGTAAGATTACCTGTTACCGAAATGGGATGTGCTGCAGGAGTATCAGGGATGATTTATGCTAAAAACTTTCTACAAGCTAATCCGGGTAAACGAGCTGCTGTAATTGCTATAGAATCCCCAACAACTACATTTCAGCATAATGATTTTAGTATGGTCAATATCGTTAGTGCAGCAATTTTTGGAGATGGAGCAGCGTGTACGTTGCTTTCTTCAGAAGAAGAAGCTGTTGGTCCAATCATAATCGCAGATGAAATGTATCATTTTTATGATGCCACTACTATGATGGGTTTTAAATTAACCAATACGGGTTTACAAATGGTTCTGGATAAAGAAGTACCAGAGAAAATTGCTAAACATTTTCCAGATATTATTCATCCTTTCCTTAAAAAACACGGTACATCGATAGAAGAAATAGATCATCTTATATTTCATCCAGGTGGAAAGAAGATTGTTCAGACGGTTGAAGGACTTTTTGGAGATCTCGGCAAGAATATTGATGATACAAAAGCGGTATTACGTGAGTATGGTAATATGAGTAGTGCCACCGTTTTGTATGTGTTAGAGCGTTTCATGAAAAAGAAACCAAATAAAGGCGACAAAGGGCTCATGCTTAGTTTTGGTCCAGGATTTTCTGCTCAAAGAATACTGTTACAGTGGTAGTTTTAATGAAAATAATTTAAAAATATGAAATCAAGGATTGTTTTGGTCTTATTTCTGCTTTACTGCGGAATAATAGTTGCTCAGAAGCAATTTAATGATACCATTCCGTTTAGAAATGATTTAGGCTTAATTATGATCCCAATCAAGTTTAATGGAGTAGAAAAAAACTTCATCTTTGATACTGGGGCTACTAATTCTGTTGGGTTTTCGTGGGTTAGAAATGAGCTTGCTAAAACATCAAAAACCTTAAAGATAACTTCCTCAAGTAGAAAAAAAAGTAGATTACGATATTATAAAAGTGATTCGGTAAACCTGGCTTCGGCAAAAATTACAAAGCATAGGATCTTGATGACAGGAGACAGTGATATCTTTTCTTGTTATGATATCGATGGAGTTTTAGGAGTAGATATTATAGCGCAGTTTAACTGGGCAATTAATTTTGATCAACAATATTTGGTGATGTATCCAAAAGATTTCCTTCCAGATGAAGCTAAAGAAATGTATCCGATTGACTTTGATTATACTAATAGAAGGCCCGGTGTTTTTCTTAAATTTGGCAGTGAACAAATCCGTTTTTTGTTGGATACCGGAGCTACTTATTCAGATATTTATACAAAGGACTATGATCGAATACAAAGTTTAGACCATACGAGTAGAGAAGCATATAGCGGATTTTTTGATTTTAAAGGTGATTTAACGAAGTCGAAATCCACTATAATGAGATTTTCTCCTATTACATCGAATGATGTAACCATTAATGGAATATTTGATTTAAGTAAAAAAAGTAATAAGATCGGTAATGGATTATGGAAGAATAATACCTTATTTTTAAGTCTTGAAAGCAAGAAACTTTATGTAAAACAAAAAAATATAGACGAATATCGTAAGGATTACGGCTGTGCTTTTGTATTTGAGAATAACAGAATGAAAGTAATAAAAGTGGTAGTAGATAGCGAAGCGTGGAAAAAAGGGTTGCGGCAAGGAGATGATGTGAAAATGATTAACGGACAAACATTTGAAGATTTTTGTAGTCTACAACAATTTCAAGAAGAGACTTCAGGAAAAGAAGCCGAAGTCACAATTACCTTACATAACAATACGAATATAGTGCTACAAAAGAAAACTGTACTTTAAACAATGAGACATCTACCTATATATCTGTTCTGTGTATTAATACAAGTAACAGCTTGTGCTAACAATGATAATTCTGTTACAGAAACCGATGCTACTACAAAAGCAGAGGTTGGCAATGTTTCGGTAACGGGAGATGAGAATAATTACACTTTTAGTGTTGAAATAAAAAGTCCTGATCAGGGTTGTAATCAATATGCAGATTGGTGGGAGGTCATTTCTGAAGAAGGGACGTTGCTATATCGAAGAATTTTGGCACACAGTCACGTAAACGAACAACCTTTTACCAGATCAGGAGGACCCGTAAACATTGCTAAAGATCAGATAGTATACATAAGAGCCCATATGAACAATAAAGGATACGGAAACGTAGTATTTAAAGGAAGTGTATCTACTGGATTTAGTCAGGAAACACTAGAAATTACTTTTGCAAGTGAATTAGAAACGACAGAGCCTTTGCCAAACGGATGTGCCTTTTAAAAAATAGATTTTGACAAAAGAACAAATCATCGAAAGATTACCATATCAAGAGCCTTTTCTATTTGTAGATGAGATTATAGACGTTGGTGCAGATGGTATCACAGGCTGTTATACACTAAAAACTGATGAGTATTTTTATAAAGGCCATTTTAAAGAGTATCCTATTACTCCTGGTGTTATTTTAACAGAGGTTATGGCTCAGATTGGTTTAGTATGTTTAGGAGTTTTCCTTTTTAAGGATCAACTGTTAGATGATAATATTCTTGGGGTTGCCATGAGTAGTACAGAAATGGATTTTTATAAATCCGTACTACCGGGAGAAAAAGTAATCGTAGTGTCTGAAAAAGAATATTTTAGATTTAATAAACTTAAGTGTAAAGTGTCTATGTACAATGAATCCGAAGAATTAGTAGCCAAAGGAATGATTGCAGGAATGATAACAAATTTAGATTAAATGAGCTTAGGGTATTCTTTAGTAAAGTTAGCTTTAAAGATAAAAGGAGAAAAGAAATCGTGGTCAATAGATCCTATTGATTACGTAAAAAAGCGCAAGGAAGATGTTAAGCTTCCAAATAGTAAAATCTTATTAGGGAATTCTTTTCATACAAGAGCCATTTTGGACAATAAGGTAACAGAAATAACTCCAATCAAACCTTCTAATGAATATTTACTCTTTTATTGTCACGGTGGAGCCTTTATTTATGGTCCAACTAAAAACAATTGGAAATCCATAGCACGTATTGTAAAACATACAAATACAAGAGCCTGGATGATTGATTATCCAAAAGCTCCCGAAAATAATATCGAAAAAATTACACAGAATATTTGTGAAGCATATCATAAGGCCTTGGAAGAATACGAAGCTTCGAAAATTATTTTTATCGGTGATTCTGTTGGAGGCAATTTACTTACTTCCTTAACACAAGGTTTAATCCAGGATGATAAGGAGCTTCCTAATCGTCTTGTTTTGGTTACCCCGATGGTAGATGCAAGTCTCACAAACCCAAGGATTGGAGAAATTGATCCTGTCGATCCTATTTTAAGTTACAAAGGGGTGCATTCTGCCAAAAAGATGTGTGCTGGAGATTTTTCGCTAAAAGACCCAATCATTTCGCCTTTATATGGTTCTTTTAAGGATTTTCCACCAATTCATATTTTTATGGCAACTAATGATATTTTAATGCCTGATCAGGAAATATTTATAGAAAAGGTAAAAAAAGAAGGAGGAGAAATAGAAGTAATTATAGGAGAGGGCATGCCACATATCTGGCCATTTTTACCGTTCTTTAAAGAAGGTGCTATTGCAATGAAAAAGATCATTTCCATCATTAATAAAGCGGTTTCTTATGAATAATAGGAGAGTGGTTATTACTGGTATGGGCGTAGTAGCTCCAAATGGAACGACCGTTTTAGATTTTAGTAATGCCATTAAAACCGGGTCATCGGGAATCCAATATATAGATGAATTAAAACAACTTAAATTTTCTTGCCAAATAGCTGGAAAACCAAATTATAACAATACTTACCTAAACAATTACTTTAATAACGTTCAATTAAAAGGATTAAATGCCTCAGGCTTGGAATATGGTGTGATCGCCGGATTAGATGCATGGAAAGATGCTGGATTACCAATTGCAGATAAAACGGAGAACCCTTTTTGGGATGCCGGAATTATTTTTGGTACGGGTGTATTAGGTGTAGATAAATTTAGAGAAGCCATTTATAAAGTTGATGATGGTAACGTAAGGAGGTTAGGCAGTACATCGGTGATACAAACCATGGCAAGTGGTATTAGTGCTTATTTAGGCGGAATGATCGGCTGTGGAAATATTACAACCACAAATTCATCCGCTTGTAGTACAGGAACTGAAGCCATTTTGATGGCGTATGATCGTATTGTAGCGAATAAAGCAGAAATAATACTAGCCGGCAGTACAAGTGATAGTGGTCCGTATGTTTGGGGTGGTTTTGATGCAATGAGGATTCTTCCTCATAAATACAATGATAATCCCACAGCAGCTTCCAGACCTATGAGCGCTACAGCCAGTGGTTTTGTGCCTGGAAGTGGAGCAGGGGCAATGGTTGTAGAAAGTTTGGAAAGTGCCCAAAAGCGAGGAGCTTCTATTCACGCAGAAATATTAGGAGGGCACGTAAATAGCGGCGGACAGCGTAATGGCGGAAGCATGACTGCTCCCAATAGTATTGCGGTTCAAAAATGTATTAAACAGGCAATCATTAACGCCGAAATCGAAGCAAAAGATATTGATCTGATCAATGGACACCTTACTGCTACTACCAAAGATGTTTTAGAAATTGAGAATTGGTGTACTGCATTGGGTAGAAAAGAAAAAGATTTTCCGTACATAAATTCATTAAAAAGCCTGGTAGGTCATTGTCTGGCAGCGTCCGGTAGTATAGAAAGCGTTGCTACGGTGCTTCAGTTAAAAGAAGATTTCGTTTTTGGAAATATAAACTGTGAAGATTTACATCCCGAAATTTCGGCCATAGTAGATAGGGAACGAATTCCTGTCAAAACTATAACCAAACCTCTTACCATTGCGGCAAAAGCTAGTTTTGGGTTTGGAGATGTAAATGCTTGTATTATCTTTAAAAAATATTCATAATCAAAAGTTCATGACAAAAGAAGAATTGCTATCTAAATTAAAGACTATAATAGAACCTTATGTTCAAAATCAAGAGGGATTACAACATCTCTCTGAAGACACAAATTTTATCGAAGATTTGGAAATAAACTCTGCTAATTTAGTCGATGTTATTCTGGATGTAGAAGATGAATTTGATATCGAGATCGATAATGACGGTATGGATAAAATGCTTACTGTGAAGGCATCTATAGAAGTAATTCAGGATAAATTAGCGACTAAATGATTGGTAATGACATTATAGATCTTAAACTTGCCGCAGTACAGAGTAATTGGCAAAGAAAGGGTTGGTTGCACAAAATCTTTACCGGATCAGAACAAAAAACGATTTGGGATGCAAATGACCCCAATCATATGATATGGAAATTATGGAGCATGAAAGAAGCTGCATACAAAGCACATCAACGATGTTTCTCGTTGTCTCCAAAATACAATCCCTGGGATTTCATTTGCACAGATAACAAAGTTGTTACCCAAAACAAATCATACCAAACCATTTCAAAATACACTGAAGACTATATATACACTATTGCATATAGTGACGCCGAGAATACAAATTTTGTATCTAAGGTATTTACTGGTGCACAAGATCAGTACAAAAGGATACTTCAGAATTATATTGCAGATATAAAAGGGGTCAACTTATGTGATGTCACACTTCAAAAGGATAATAGAGGTATTCCCGATGTAAAAATATGTAATCAATCTTCTCATATACCACTTTCATTATCAAGTCACGGTTCATTTTCGGCTTTTGCTATTGATTTATAAAAGCTTACGATGATTGTTAACTTTTACTAACAATTCGATTGTTTGATTTTATCCTAGTAATCACTTGTTTTTTAAGACGTGTACTTAACGGCAATCTGTAGTCTTTTATGAAAATTTCGTTTCCAGAAATTTTATCAATTTTATGTAATGCTACCAAAAACGATTTATGGGTTTTAATGAAATCTTCTTCCGATAAGGAACTTTGCATACTTTTAAGCGTTTTATGGGTAAGAATAGTCTCTTCTGTCGTTATAATCTTAACATAATTTTGTTGTGCCTCTACAAATAAGATTTTATTTAATTCTATTTTCTTTATTTCTTTATCTTGTTTTACAAATAAATAGGCAGTTAATTCTTTGTCGTTAATGAGATTACGTGTTTTATCTACTGCTTGTTTAAAGCGTTCAAATGAAATGGGTTTAACCAGATAATCGATTACATTAAAATTATAACTTTCTAAAGCGTGTTCTGAGTATGCGGTGGTCATAATGGTTGGAGGAACCATTTTCTGTGTTTTTAGCCATTCAATTCCAGTAATTATAGGCATTTGAATATCCAGAAACAAAATATCCACGTGGTTTTCTTGTAATAATACCTGAGCTTGTCGTGCATTTTTACAAATTCCTATTACTTCTAAAAATTCCAGATTATTACAATACCCGCTAAGAGCTTCCCTGGCCAAGGGTTCATCATCAACAATAAGACATTTAAGTACCATTATCTATAAATTTATTTCTAAAAACACCTTATGAAGATTGTCCCGTGTAGAGATACGTAAATCATATTGGTCGTCATACAAAAGAGCTAATCTCCGTTTTACATTTTGTAACCCAATACCACTTGACTTTTTGACGCTATTGAAGGAATCAAATGTGTTTTCTATATCACATTGTAGTTTGTTGTTACTTTCAAGTAGTTTAATATTAATGTAATTTTTTGAGGGGTCATCGTGATTACTTATATGTTTGAATGCATTTTCAATAAAAGGAATGAGCAATAACGGGGCAATTGTCTGATCTTCTTGTATATTAGAAATTTGATAATCTAATAGGATATCATCTCCTTTTCTGATTTTTTCTATTTCAATGTATTTTGAAATATAATCTAACTCCTTTTGTAAAGCTATTTTTTGTGAGCTACTTTCATACAATTGATACCGTAGCAAGTCAGAAAATTGGAGTAAGGTGTTTTTTGCAAGAGTAGAATTTTTATCGATTAGGTGATAAATACTATTGATCCCGTTAAAAAGAAAGTGAGGATTAAGTTGAGCTTTTAGATATTTCAGCTCACTATTATGTGTTTCTTTTAAAAGCTCTTGTTTCTTTTTCTCGGATTTAAAATATTCCAAAGGAAATCGGAATAAAAATCCCAGAAATGTGTAAAAAACATTAAAAATAAAATCTGGAAATAACCATATCATTGAGAATTCAAAGAATGTAAAACTTTCTTCAATTACATTATTACTTTTGGTATAGTAATAATCTAAATATCCTTCAATACCACTAATCAACAAGAAAAACAGTATGGTTATTGCTAAAAATTTAAAGATTCGATTTTTAATAAAATAATAAGGAACAGTAACAAAATATTGCCAGTAAAACAATAGCATATTGCTTAAAATTCCATAAGCAAAAGCAACATATAATAGGTTGTTTTCGGTAGAAAAACCATTCCAACTAAGATTATTAAAACCTAAAAAAGCAACACCCCAATGAGCACTCCAAAAAATGAAGTGGAAGACAAAAATCCACCGCTGAAACATTTTCTTTTGCATTATTTTTCAAATTGAAATTATAGGAATAAATTTATCAGTTTTTACAATAGATCTTTCCCGAATTGTTTACAGTTATGCTATAAAATTTGCAATATACAGTATAATAAACATATGTTTATCTAATCTTATTTTAATAGAGAAAGCATCTTAAAACATAAACCATCAATGGATTGCTTTTTTGGATGAAAAGAAGAAATATTGGTAAGCATAATCACTGCTTTTTGCGCTTTCTTATCAATAAGAATACAAGAAGTGTAACCTCCGGTGCCACCGTTATGAAATAAAATGGTTTGATCCTTTTTGTTTATGATATGCCAACCCAATCCCATAGAAACTTGCTTATTAATCATATGCGTTTGTTTTTGAGTTAAATCATAAATAGGGGTATTACTCATTTGTTTTCTAACAAATTTTTCTAAATCGACAATGTTTGATTTTATAGCTCCTGCACCTGCTAGCACATCAAAGTTCCAATTAGATGTTTCCTTTCCTTCAGGATCACGACCCTTTACAAGACTAGTTGACGGTATTTGATTAATATCTGTTGTAGAACTGTTCATATTCAAGGGCTTGAATATATTTTTTTGTAATAGGGTTTCAAAACTTTGATTGGTTTTCAGTGTTAATAGATGCCCCAAAAGTCCTGCTCCAAGATTAGAATATGCACTTTGTTCTCCTGGTTTTGATTCAGTTTTAAAATCTGTTTTTAAGTATTCATACAGTTTATCCGAATCATAGTTGCGGTATGGGTCATTTTGATCCATAGTAATCAATGGAATTAAATTCTGAGGAATTCTTGGCAAGCCTGATGTATGATTGGCGAGCATTTTTAGGGTAATATTTTTTTGATCTTCTCTCGGGTTATCTAGTTTGAAAGGAAGCAGATTAACAACAGATTCATCTAAAGACAACGCTTCTTCTACAACTAATTTTGATAATAGCGTCGATGTAAATACTTTGGTTATAGAACCGATCTCGAAAACAGCATTTTGGTTCTTTTTAGTTTGTAAGGAGTCATCTTTTTTAACAAAACCAAAGAATTCACTTTTCTCTTGATTAATCAAGGCAATGGAAACTTCAGTTTGATTAGGGAAAACAATTAGTTTATCCTTTAAAAGTTTAGTGATCTCTTTATTTTTTATTTCGTTAATAATGCTTTTTTGAGCGTGTATGATATCCGAATAATATTGAGTCAAAATGAAGATTCCAAAGAGTACGAGTTTAAATTTTATATAAGCCATAATAATGTATTTTGTTTCTCCGAAAATAGATAATATCAAAACTTGTAGTTTCTTATTTTGACCATCGTAATTATTTTTTTGATAACCGCAAAACGTGAACTCCTTATACGTTGATAATCATAATAGGGGTAAAGCCCCATCGAAATACCGTATTTACACCCTTATCATTATCTACGAATCTTTTGTACTTTTATAGAAGGGAAAATGAATACATAAAAATAACTGAAAATGATTACTCAATTAATAACAAAAGGGGAAGAAGTTCGAGAAGACAAAATCGAAATCACACGTTTAAAAGAAATTAACCTGGTAAATCTAGGACTTAAGCATAGTTCTGAAAGACTGGCAAAAGCATATAGTATGAAGTTATGAGTTTTATTAGATTAAAAATCTTTACTTCAGAATTGGAAAATCAAACACTATATTTAGTTTGTTTTTTTCTCGCTCATCCACAATGTTTACTCCAAAATCACTGGTATAAATAGTCGTTTTACCCAGAAGGTTTTTGGTAATATCTAAATTAAAATTGATGATAATTTCTTTGGTAATACCTTTGATTGTTAAATCTCCGATAACTTTATAATTATTATCACCAAAATGAACTACTTCTTTACTTTCGAAAGCTATTTTTGGATATTTCTTTTTATAAAAAAACTTTTCCCACATCAGATGGCCATCTCTCAAGAAATTATCTGTGTCTAACGTATTCACAAGAGCTGTACCTTTAAAATAAGCATTATCCGGATCTTCTGGATTAAAGGATATTTTAAAATCTAAACCTCCGATTGTACCAGTAGTTTCCTCAGAAACGAAGTCAAAAGTTATTTTAGCATTTTTCTTATCAAACTCTAACTTAATAAAATCGTTGATCAAAGTATCTTCGTGACCTATATATCCGTCAGATCCACTGATCATTTTGTCGGCCGGAGGTGTAAATTGACCATACCCAAAAGGGATCAGTAGTACTAAAAAGAGAATTAAATTAATGCAGGCTTTCATAATAAAGTTCATTTTTTAAAGATACAAAGGATCAATAATTGTTCCAAGAGTATATAAAAATCAAGACTGGTAAATTAAATGAAAATCAAGTAAATAATTATAATTTGATGTTAACGTTTCATCAAAATTCTAAAAAAACATCTAACTTAGAATTGAAATTGATTGTTAGTCAGGTACATAAACCATAAATATTTAGATATGGAAAGTCAAAATAAAGAGAAATCCTGGTCAAAAAGAAAGTTTGCAGATTTCCAAACAAAGTATCGTAGATCTTCTAATTTTGGATATGGATCCAAGAGAGATAAATTTTCCATCGAAGGTGATGGTGAGCTTTCTGTTCCTGTCAATAAGAACATAGAAGGTCGAGGTTCTAATAGCTAAAAGTTACTGTTTTGTCTTTCGCATGGAAGCTTTTAGATATATAAGAATCCCAATAGAAATTGCTGCACAAACAAGAAAACCCAGAAAAAGAGGTAGTGCAGTATCTTCAACATATCTTCCTATGTAGGTACTAATAGGAACAGCCATTATTGTGCTAACAAATCCCGTTATTGCCGCTGCGATTCCCGCAATATGACCAACTGGTTCCATAGCCAGTGCTCTTAAATTCCCGAATAAAAATCCAATCGAAAAGAATTGCAATCCAAAGAAAATCAAAAGAATAACAACGTTGGGGTTCGTCCCATTGTGAAACAAGGCTATATACAATAATGAAATACCAAAGAACGCATAGAGCGAAATTGATACCAGTTTCTTCATTCCATATTTGAGAACCAACGTACCATTCAAAAAAGTTGCAGTACCGATAGAAATGGCTAATAAAGCAAAAATATAAGGAAACTCATCTTTGAGATTATATTGCTGCTCAAAAATTTGTTGTGAACTACTGAGATACACTAAAAATGAACCTACAATAAAACCGGAGATAAGAGTATAGCCAATGGTAGCCTGATATTTGATTAATTCCTTTATACCATCTACAAAAATATGAGAAGAAAAACGTATACGTTTCGACACTTCTAAGGTCTCCTTTTGACGTTTCCAAAACCAAAGTGAGACCAAACCGCTAAATACTAGCTGAATATAAAAAATGGCCTGCCAATTGTAATGGTCTAATACCGATTTACCTAATGCTGGTGCTATGATAGGGACCAAAATAAAAACTACCGTAATAAATGACATAATACGTGCCATATAATTCCCGCTATAAATATCTCGAATCATAGCGATGGCTATCGTTCTGGGAGCAGAAAGCCCTATACCTTGTAGAATCCTTCCGGCAATCATCACCGTAAGACTAGTAGCATTAATACACATAAAACTTGCGATAATAAAGAGGGCAAAACCCATATAAACTACTGGTTTTCTTCCGATACTATCCGATATTGGTCCAAAAATAAGAGGACCGATACCAAGACCTAAAAAGATCATCGTAATCAATAATTGATTATCCGCTAATTCGGTCGTACCAATATTAATTCCTATAATATCTAATGCAGGTAATAATGCATCAATAGCCAAAGCCACAATAGACATCAGTGAGGCCATTAAGACAATAAATTCTAACTGTGCATATTTCTTTTTCGGCATTCGGCAAAAGTAGCTTATTTAGGAATATAGTCTAATATTGATGATCGCTATTTAACCTTTATTTAGTAGCAACGTATTTTTTGGTATAAATAGCATTTCTAATTTATTGTATATTGGTGATATGAAATTGTTTAATCAACAACGTAAAAGTCTAATGAACGTTAAAGGGATACGAAAATATCTATTATATGCAATAGGGGAAATTATTCTAGTAGTCATTGGTATTTTGATTGCTGTGAGTATTAATAATGCTAATGAGGTAAGAAAAACTAAGAATAAGCTGAAAAATATTTTAATTACTTATAAGGAAGATCTAAAAATTGATACGCTACAAGTAGGAAGGTCACTAGTTTTTTTAGATACACGTAAGAAAGTTTTTGATCAGTTTTTGAGTGATTCTGTAAACATAGATATGTATAAAAAAAATCCTACTGCTATGGGATTGGTATTGAGCTATAATCCATTTGAATTACAGCAAAAAGGAATTCGATTATTAGAAAAGTTCGAAAGTAGTGGGGAAACAGATAGCCTAGTGACCAGAATATTAGCAAATCATAACGCTTTTGATACATTATTAAAAGAAACACATGAACGAATAGGAGCAGATATCACTGATAATATGGATTATCTGAAGTATAATCATCCTTGGGTAGGGGATTTGTTATTGCGTAAACTGGACAATCCAGAAATGTTTGAATATTATGTGAGTGATACGTATAAAGCTAGATTGGCAATTCATCATATGTTGGTGTTTGGAAATCTTAAACCTATATTGGAACAGTACCAAAAGAGTGCGAAAGACATTTTAGATAGGATAGAAAAAAGAGTAGTTAATTAGAATTTTATATAATGATCTATTCGTTTTCGATTAAAATCATCAGACTTGATAAATAGAAAACGAATAGATATTTTACTTTATTAATTCTGGAATAAGCGAAAGGTTTTTTTTTAAGTTATTTCTCTATTAAAATCTTTCTGTTAATGATTTCTTTTCCATTGGTAATCTTTGCGATGTATAATCCAATTGGTAAATGTCCTAAACTGATTGTACCAATTCCATTTTCTATTTGCTCGGTATATACTGCTTGACCCGCACTGTTGAAAATATCTATTTTAGCGACTTTTGAACCATCGATACTAATATGAAGTACATCTGAGAGTGGAACAGGATAAAGGTACATATTAGTATTTTTAATTTCACTGGTTCCTAATCTAGAACCTCCAACCGTATCAAACCTCCATTGCTGATTTTGATTGGTGCTACTAGAGGCCCATAGATACACATTTTGATCAATAGCGCCACCATGGTTACCATCTAGCGAATAATTGGTTCCTCGTTTTTGTAATCGATAATGTCCCGATCCGGCATCTATTTTTTGCCATTGCTGACCATAATCTGAAGCATCACAAGGTTGTAGTGTCACATCTTGTCCGTTAGCTCCTCCGGATCCACCATCTAAGCATACATTGGTATTGTATTTTTGGTATGAATAATAACCTCCACCATGATCAATTTCTGTCCATGTCAAATTATTGTGTTGCACATAGGTATACAGCTCAACGCTTCTACCTGCAACCGCTCCGCTACCACCATCAATAGCAAAACTGGTAGCATTTCTTTTTACTAACTGGAAATTACCTCCATCATTGGTCACAGCTTCTCCATATACTTGTACTTCAGCCAGAGATAAAATACCAGTTCCTTGTATCCGTATTTTGATTATCTGTCCGGTTGTTCCTCCTGCAT
The DNA here is from genome assembly GCF_042684305.1 of Aquimarina rubra. NCBI lineage: Bacteria > Pseudomonadati > Bacteroidota > Flavobacteriia > Flavobacteriales > Flavobacteriaceae > Aquimarina > Aquimarina rubra. Next base: position 476,017 of record NZ_JBHULE010000008.1, read on the forward strand.
TTACAGTGATTGACGGGTTAGGAGCAGAGGTAAAAGATTTAGAAAATGTAGTATTTTCTTCAGAATCTATAACGGAGACCGTAAAATTTGATAATCTATTTATACAACAACTATCTGTTCTATTAAAAATAACAATTTCATCAATATTATAACTTGACTTCAAATCTACCTGCCACCAAGGGTTTGCTTCATTTTCAGTATGTGTTACGGATCCTCCAGACCATTTTCCATTGGTATTATTGTCTATAGCTCTTGTAGCATCGCCTCCATGTGTTTGATTCGTAGACGATTGTGTAGCTATACCAGTTAAAGCGAGATTATCTGATCCCCCATTATCATTATTAATAGAAATTGTAATACTATTAAGATTAAAGGAATTAGAAAATCCGCTAGCTAAAACTTTCATGCTTTGTACTCCTTTGGATAATGTGATTCCTGTTTTAACGGTAAGATCATTCCATATTTGTGTTCCTCCAGTAGAAGGTAGAGTTACTTCACCTGTTTTATCACTGCCTCCAAATTCGAATTTGATTTTACCACTAGTATTGATTGCTGCATAGTTTATAGATATATCATAAGTAGTTGTCTCTGGGACATAAACTGTATATGTCAACCACTCACCAGTGGCTATCCAACCTATATTATAGCCACCTCCGGTACGATTCTGGATGTCTACATTTTCGTCGGTACGATATTGATTTCCGGAATTGCCGTTAGAAGCATCTTTATAGGTTCTTCCGTCTCCAATCACAGGAGAGTAATCATAGTTTTCTGCCTCAATCGTCATTGGTAAAACATTCATATTATAATTAGGTAATCCATTGGTGAACCCACTGATTGGATCTCCATAACAACCAGATGGTCTCCTATATGTTAGACCTCCCCAACCTAAAGCATCGTTGGTCCAGCCAGCTTGTTCGTATCCATCTATTTCTATTGATTTGTCTCGGGCGCGCAATGTCCATTTCGCTTCATCTTCCGATTTAAATCCTCTACCAATATAATGTCCTACCGACATCTCCCAATTAGGACGATTTTTTGTAAAACCTCCAATACCGTCTGGACTTATAGATTTACTATACCATCTTTCAGTTCTATCAAAACCTTGAAGAAAAGTACTTGGTTCCCAGTGAGAGGTTTGATCAGGATATGAAGCTACATATGATACATTATAACGTAATGAATATTCTAATCCCAATAGTAGTCGATCATCTTCATGGCTGTATAAATCATCTCCTTGATTCCAAGCCATTTCTGCCATAGAGTTTAATAATCCCAAACCAAACATTACATGCGCTTGATCTCTAGATGATTCTTGACATTGCCCTGTCTCATAAATATAATTTGTCAATACTTCATTATACCCATAATCTGGGATATAGTTTCCTTGTGAAGTATTATAGGTGTCCGCGTGTTCTCCTGAAGCAATAAGATTTGTGTGCCTTCTTGGACCTGATGGATACGATAAGTCATCAGAGCGGTGTGTTTGTCCTTTTATATATCTAAGTGCTCGATCATACATGATTTCGTTATCCAAAAAGATTCCCATTGCCATAACCGTGCGCCAACCTGACAATCCCTGATTACCGTGACGTCCGGGATCTCCTTGGTAGGAACTCCAATAAAATGTACTATTAGATCTAATATCAGGAGGAACGGTTGTGTTAGAGTATCCAGGATAAACTAACATATCTTTAAATTTCTGTATATCAGATGCTGACCAACCAGAGTAGGTGCTTTTTATAATCTCTGCAGCCTCAATCATGATATGAGCAATACCACCACTTAATGCTTCTGTTCCGTTACTGGTCACGGATTTTAAATTAGACCAAGCTTTAAAAATTTCTATGGCTTTCTCAGCATGTCTGGCATCTTCACTAATATACCATCTAAGGGCATTATAATACGCAGCACGGATGTCACTATTCCATGCATTATAATTTGTTCTGGGAGCATCTCTTGCTAATACTGTAAAACTTTCATCACCCTGAACATTATAATTATAACTGGATTTAGAATCATCAATCATATTTTGATAAGAAGTATACCAAGGGTCTATTCTTGCTTCTACCATATATTTCATTCTGTCAAGATCCGATTTTTTATGAGATATGCCGGGATGTACCATCTGAGCTTCTATAAAATGTATAGCTATGAAGTAAAAAAAGAAAGAGGAAATGACTTTTTTGATAGGATAAGAGTAGTTCATTATAAATGAGTTAAGTGGTTATAGTATATATTGGTTTATAATATTTAAATTGGTCAACCAATTTATAAATTTATATAATCACTTAGTATAGGTAGGTTCCTCTCTAGAATTTGTAAGTAGTTTTCTAGTATACGCTGAGGATAAGGCTTTCTAAATTCTAAAATTAACCCAAAATAGTGGTTTACAGTGGAATCATAAAACTAAAATTCGTAAATTACCTTATAAAGATTATTGATAAAATTTTGTTACACAAAATAGTGGAAAGATGAGGGGTTTAGTTTTTATATTAATGATAGGAGGTATGTTCATAGGGTGTAATAGTACAAAAAAAGTAATAGAACCTACTGCAAAAAGTGAAGCTTTGGAAGCAATGATTGCCAAGAAAGCATTTAAGATAGAATCGGATTGGATGTATCCATTAGCAACAACTAGTATGAATGTGATTGCCAATAGTGGACTGCTTCCACCGGGCAGTACTGTTAATGGTATAAGTCTTATTGGAAATCCAAATTATATAAAATTTTATGGCGATAGTATCGCTATGGACTTACCCTATTATGGCGAACGTCAATTACCAGGACAATATACCCGAAATGAAGGTGGGATTAAGTTTAAAGGTATTCCGGATCGATATGAAATAACAAAAGATGAGAATAGACTACAGCATATGATCAAGTTTACTGTTAAGCATAACAGAGAATCATATCGAGTAACGATCACATTATATCCTAACTGGACCAGCAGTATTAATATTAATAGCACTCATCGAACTTCTATTAGATATCGAGGTACTGTGTCTATATTAACACCAAATGATGGATTGGTCACAAATTAATTTACACAATACCTCACCATTAGCAGTAGTAATCAAGAATGAAAATACCGAAAATAAATGGGATAATTGACCGTCGAATTCTCATAAACTATCAAGTTGACGGCCAAGTATTAGAAAATTATTTACCTGAGCCGTTTAAACCTAAGCTTATTGAAGGAAAAGGTATCGCCGGAATATGTTTGATTAGACTAAAAGCTATCAGACCAAAAGGATTGCCCAAACAAATCGGAATTTCATCTGAGAATGGAGCTCACCGAGTTGCTGTTGAATGGACGGAAAACGGAAAACGAAAAGAAGGTGTCTACATTCCAAGAAGAGATACTTCCTCCAAATTAAATTCTTTGGCCGGAGGAAAAATTTTTCCGGGTATTCATCATTTCGCCCAATTTAAGGTTGATGAATACGACGGTCATTATAATGTATCGTTCATTAGTGATGATAATACTTCTTTATCTATTGAAGCTAGTGAAACTGATTGTTGGAATAAAGAAAGTGTATTTGAAAATCTAAATAGTGTTTCAGATTTTTTCGAGATTGGCTCGGTTGGATATTCTCCTAATAAAAATGGTTTTGATGGTTTAGAGCTAAGAACGTATGACTGGAAACTGTCTTTGCTGGATGTAAAAAAAGTTCAGTCTAGTTTTTTTGAGGATGAAAATATTTTTCCAAAAGGTTCTGTGAAATTTGATAACGCTCTTTTGATGAAAAATATTGAACACGAATGGATTGGATTGAAAAAAATAGCAACCCATTAGGGAAATAAAATTTATAGCAGAAAACTTTACAAACCTTTAGTTTCCTAAAAATAAGAAAACCACGGTGTAGTTTTAGTTATATATCTTTAGATACTACTGTTTAATTTTTCAATATCTTCTATATAAGTTTGGTAAAACTCTTCTACATACGGTCTTCTACTATTATATCCTTGTGCCAAAAGTTCCTTTGATGTTTGCAAAAGTCTTTTAATATCAGAAGGATTACTATGTAGTTTCTTTAACGTTTTTGCTTTCCAATAAAACAGATCTGCATTTTTATTGTTTTTTATTCCCAAGTCAAATTTTTCCAGCGCATTTTCAAAATCACCCATTTCAAAATAGGTGATTCCGTGATACATAAAAGCTCTGCTTTCTATATAACGTAAATCTCCGGATTTAGATTCATGCTCAAAGAACTTTTTAAAATATTCCTGAGCTTTGAGATAGTCTTTTTTCATCATATAAGCTATACCACGCATAAAATCTATGTTTTCAGACTGCGGATAATCGACAAAATTAGGAGTAAGTACATCTAGTTCATCAAAATCCTTGATGGCGTTATCGTAATCTCTATAAAAATATAAATATAGATATCCTCGATATCCTTGCCACGATTCCGGATCCAATTCCACTGCTTTTGCATATTTCTTCATCGCCTCAGTATTGATACCTCTTTTTACTCTGGATGCTCCCATTTCTCTGTATACGTCCGATAAAGTAGAATCTAAAACACCTGCTTCATGGATTAAAAAATGCTCTTCTGGAGAACCTTGATAGTAGGATCCGTGTAATCCTTCTATAAATTGTTTTGCATATTTTTTTGACCCTGTTTCATTAAATTCTTTCTTGTATAATTTTGGTTGTTGATTACAAGAGCTCATCAATAATACAATACAAAAAACATTACGGTAAAATATCTTTAATCTCTCCATTTTTTAAAATAAAAGTTACATAGAAGTAAGAATCTCTTTTTACATTTCTAATTACACAAGGTTTCCATTTTTTTACACCAGAAATAATCTCATAGAGATGTGTGACCGTTTCTTTTGAGAATTGTTTCTCGTTATAATCAAAATCAGCTGATTGATCAGTAATAAATTTACCGGCTATACCCTTACAGTTAATAACAAACCTAAAGGTCAAGTATCCTGATGCATTATTCAGTTTATCAGTATCCAAACTACCATACACCAGCTTTTTTAGCTTTCCTTTTCCACCTATAAATCCTGCGCGATCATTTCCACCATTATAGTAATCAGCTATAAACTTATGATCGGTACAAAGTGTTAAGTCTTTGTCTTTATCAATCGTTTTATCAAAATCAATATATCCAACCCGCTGTATACCATGTTTAGATAATGAGTCAAATTGTTTTGGAAGGATTTGTTCTACTAAAATTCTTTTTATAACGTTTTCATCTGTAGTAAGTGTGGATGAGTAGAGTCCTAAATCCCGGACATAAATGTTACGAGAATGATATTGCATGGTATCTCTTCGAGTAGTACCAAAAACTGTAGTACTCGTTGTTGTTTGCTCAATAATTTTTGCAGGTTTAGACTCGATTAAAGTATCCTTAACCAGTTTTGCAATATGTTGAACATCAATATATATAGAGTCACTATTATGTAATCTTGCGTGATAATAAACCGTATCCTTACTAAAAGGTATGTATGTAGTCTTGATATCATCAGGATATACGGCATTCAGTGTATCTCTAGGGTAATAACGTTTATAACCAACTTCTACTGCATCCGTATCTTCAATTGTAAACTGCTTAGAAGATTGTAATTTAAAGGCTGGATTATAAATGTCTTTAGTGTATAAACTATCATTAAGTTTCTTAGTCCACGAATAATCCAGACTGGTTTTTATGTTCTGCTTGTTTTTCGGATATACATGTGTATAATATTTATTTATAACTCCTTCATTTTTGAAATTTTGAGGAATAAAATAACGTTCATTAGTATCCGAGGTAGTGTTGCAGGAGTAACAGATGATACATAATAATAATAGCTGTAGTTTCTGGTGCATTTAGTCGGTATTGATTCTAGAATAAAGGTAGTTTAATTTTAGGAATATAAAATCAAAAATACGCCGGCCATTATACCAAACAAAGGAACCAGTTTTTTCCGCTTGTTTTTTTCTTTGAAGATCAGGCCACCAATAACTACAGCGATTAATATTTGACTACGTTTTATAGCAGATAATAACATAATCAATGCTTCAGGATCTTGTAATGCTTTAAAATAAAAATAATCTGCGGCTTGTAGTAAAACACCAACTGCTACAATAGTCCAACGCCACGTAAACTTTTTTCGCTTCTCTGGATTGTTAAACCACGTGAGTGATAAAATAACCAACAATATCAAAACGGTATACCAGCAAAACCAGAATTGTAAAGTTTGTGGATTTAATTCTAAACTCTGAATTAAAAATTTATCGTATAAACCACTGGAAGCTCCTAAAAAAGTGGCTCCTATAATGGCAAATATCCATTTGTTTCTTTTGAAATTTATTCCTTCTTTTTTACCGATTTTAGAATATAGGATGACTGAGAAAATAATTAGAAAAAAACCTATCCATTGTAAAGAGTTAGGCCTTTCCTGATAGATTAAAATCGCTCCAATAAAGGTAAAGAAAGGACCTGCAGAACGAATCGGCGTTACAATGGTAATGGGAAGATGTTTTAACGCCTGATATGCTAAAACCCAAGATGCAGCCATGATCATCGACTTTATAAAAATAAAACCATGAGTTTGCCACGGAATTCGATCTATATGAAAACCAATTTGTTTTGTGGATTCAGGGAAAAACTGAGAACCTATAAAAAAGGGTAGTAATACCAAAAAACCTGAACCAATAGTACCAAGAAGTACCGGAAAAACTTCATTTCCCTGTACTGCATGTTTCTTGCATAAGTTGTGTAAACCCAAAAAAAGTGCGGCCAATAAACCCAAATACATCCACATGCCGCGAATATAAGTTTTTAGCTGATTTTATGAATAATTGAATATATGATATTTTAATTATTCAATGAATCGACGATTCAAAGAAAGGAAATCAATACTGAAAAAAATATACACGGCAAGTATCAAAAGTCTATAAATCCTCATCATGATGTTAAACCGAAAAAGTTAAAATCTATGTAGGAATTATACTTCTATTATTTTTTATATAACATTATTATGAATTTTGTAATATTTTATGATAAAAATTAACATTTACATAATTATTTAGATATATTTGCCGTCAACTAATTTATTATTCACGCATAATAAATCATCTATTTAACACAAATTAATTAATCTTAAAATCTAAAAATGAAAACTCAACTACACTTTTCTAAAAGATTTTTATGGCTATTTGCCATAGCATTTCTTACCACTGTTGCCACCTATGCGCAACAAGTCATCAATGCCACATTACAAAATGATGGAAGAACAAGACAATACCGGCTGTACGTTCCTGCAAGTTACGATGCCAGTAAGCCGGCTCCACTTATTTTAAATTTCCATGGTTTTACCAATAACATTGACACACAATATAATCAAAGTGACTTTAGACAATTAGCCGAAGACAATCAATTCATTTTTGTGACACCTCAGGGTCTGGGAGGCTTTTTCTCAGGATGGGCCATCAACAATAATTTTGGTGGTAACGAAGATGATTTAGGATTTTCTGATGCCTTGATTGATAAAATACAGCAGGATTATAACATTAATGAAAAGCGTATTTATGCCACCGGATTCTCTAATGGTGGTTTTTTTAGTTATCGATTAGCCTGCGAATTAAGTCCAAGAATAGCTGCAGTTGCATCGGTTGCAGGAAGTATGACAAGAGTATGGATCGATAACAACCAATGTCAACCACAACATCCTACTGCGGTATTACAAATTACAGGTACTAATGATAATGTGATTTCCATCAATGGTAACGGTACCAATGAGCCTATACAAGATGTTATGGAATACTGGGCAGCTGTTAACAATGCTGATTCCACGCCGGATGTGATTCAATTAGGAGGAGGATCTACACGTTCGATTTGGGATAACGGAGATAATGGTGTAACAGCAGAGTTTATAAGAGTTCAGGGAAAAGGACATAGCTGGAATGGTGGAAATGTAAGTACTTCTCAGGAAATTTGGAACTTCTTTTCTCGATTTGATATAGATGGTGTAATAGATGGCGTTCCGCCACCGCCACCAGTAGATACCTGTACAGCTACAATATCATCTTTCCCTTTTAATGAAAGTTTCGAAAGCAGTTTAGGACAATGGTCGCAATCCAATAGTGATGACCTTAATTGGACTAGAGATTCAGGAGGGACACCTTCTAATAATACAGGGCCATCTAATGGAGCAGATGGTAATTTTTATCTCTATGTGGAGGCATCCGGTAACGGAACAGGTTTTCCTAATAAAACAGCAATACTTAATTCACCTTGTTTAGATTTTAGTAATGTACCCACACCAACGCTAAACTTCCAGTATCATATGTTTGGTAGTACTATTAATAGTCTGGTAGTTGAAGCCAGAACGGATAATACCGGAAGCTGGTCTTCTGTGTTTAGTAGAAATGGTAATCAAGGAAATACATGGAATGCAGCTAATGTGGATTTGGTTGCATATGCCGGAGAAGCAAGTGTACAGTTGCGATTTATCGTAGTTACAGGTAGCGGAAATAGTGGATGGCAAAGTGATATTGCGATCGATGCTATCTCTATCCAAAATGGTACAGTTGATCCAGGTCCAAGCTGTGATGCTATTAATTTTAATGATTTTAGCATAAATTCTTTCTCCAATCAGGATAGTGCCGGTGATTTCTCTATACAAAATGGAGGAGGGGCTTTAGCTTTAACAAACAATACCTGGAAATTCATTCCGATCAATTATACAGTTACTGCTAATACTGTAATTGAGTTCGACTTTAGTAGTACATCGCAAGGAGAAATTCACGCAGTAGGTTTTGAGGACAATAATTCGCTAACATCGTCAAGATATTTCAAAGTACATGGTACTCAAAATTATGGAGTAACTAATTTTGACAACTATTCTTCTGGTACAACAACATATGTAATTCCTGTTGGGAATTTCTATACAGGCGCTATGGACAGATTGGTGTTTATTAATGATAATGATGCCGGTTCAGGAAATAATTCTATTTTCTCGAATGTAAAAATATACGAAGGGTCCTGTAGTGGTCGATCGGCACAAGAAGTTATTGCTAGTTTAGATACAAAAAGAACTATATTGGGTGACGAGGATGAAGGTATCCTAAGTTCCATCCAGATGGTTCCAAACCCCACAAGAGATCGATTCTCTTTTAATGTAAATGCCGAAAGTAACCAGGAAATTATGCTCACGATTTATACAACATTGGGGCAGAAAAAATATCAAACGAAATTAGATACCGGTGTAAATAATTTCTCTGCCAGCAGCTTAGCGCTTAGTTCTGGAGTTTATATCGTGAAAATTCAATCCAAAGGAGATGAGGATGTTACCAAAAAATTGATAGTTCAATAAGTAGTAAGTAACCATTAATTATATACAGAAAGATGCTTCGGTTTTATAACTGAAGCATTTTTTTTATTTAAGAATATTATACTTCCTGATAAGGGTAGCATAAAACGTAATTATTAATAACCTTATTTAGTTATCATACCAGCTATAAAAATAACTTTATCTTTTTTCGTTTATAAACTAATTCTACCATTTATAAAAATACAGGGTAAGAATTTGTATTTAACCATTAAATTTGTTTTGTGAAGACAATTACAGCAATAGTTATAGATGATGAACTAAGCGCAAGAAATGTGTTGAGTAATTTATTATCCAGAACAAATAAAAACATAGAGGTTATCACTACTTGTAGTAATCTGGAAGAAGGTGTTGAGCAAATCAAAAAATTCAAGCCTGATGTCGTTTTTCTTGACGTACAAATGCCTAATTATGCGGGCTATGAAATCGTGAGATTTTTTGACGTGATTAATTTTGAAATCATTTTTGTTACTGCTTTTAACCACTATGCCATAAAAGCTTTTGAACTTAATGCTATCGACTATTTAGTAAAGCCCATAGAACGCTCAAAACTGGATAGTACGGTTGAAAAAATAGAAGTAAAACTAAAGCAGAAATCCGCATTAACCGATTATAATAGTTTACTAAAATCTATTAAAGAAAAAGATTTTAATAAAATTGTAATTCCCGAACTTGGTGATAGACGAATTGTGAATCTAAGCGATATACTAGCGATACAAGCAGAAGGAGCCTACAGTAAATTACTGTTAAAAGGAAACAAAACTATTATTGCAAGTAAAAATTTGAAACATTTTGAAGAAATTTTACCAAAAGACGCCTCTTTTTTTCGAGCACATCGTACATGGATTGTAAATTTAGATCACGTAGAATTACTAAATAAAACTGCTCAAACTATTACTATGAGTGATCAAACAGTCAAAGTGAAGATTTCAAGAACAAGGATTGAAGCATTTCAGAAAAAATTAAGTTCAAACTCCTTAAATTGATAAAAAAGATTACATTCATAGTATGTCTCATTTGCGTTTTTAATAGCAATGCGCAAGAACCTGTTTCTATACAACTTTCAGAAAAAGATGGCTTACCGGATAAAGAGTTTTATAATATAATAGAAGATGATAAGGGCTTTGTTTGGTTATGTGCAGATAAAGGTTTTTTTAGATATGATGGTAAACACTTTGTAAATTATAGCAATCAACAACAACGCGGTCTATCTGTTTTTGGTGTCAAACAAGACGCATCAGGCAAGATATGGTGCAATAATATCTCTGGGCAATTTTTTTATGTAAAAGATAATCGTTTAGAATTATTTATAGATTTGAGTGAAGAACTAAAAGGAGAACTGGCAGAGTTTGAAATTTTGGACTCTAATTTGTTGGTCTTTTCGAGAAGTTTCATTCTTACTGTAGATATTAAGAATAAAAAATACATCAAAAAAACAGAGAACAAAAATAAGTTGGGATCTCCATTTAAAATTGATGACACTTTTTTTGTAGAAGATAATAATATCATTTTAAATCTCGAATCAAACTTTAATCTAGCTCCATTGTTTGAGATAGGTGGATCGCTATTAAATAAATCTTCGAAATATAAACGAGGAAAATCAAGGTTTTTCAAAGTAGGAACGTCGGTGTTTTTCAATCAAAATTTAAATGATAAAAATGTATTTTTTCAATTAGATTTAGACGCTAAAGTGGCGAAACCCATTTATGAACTAAACAATATTTCAAACGAAAGAATTTATGATTACTTTGAAAATAACAACGAAATATGGATTGCTACCAATTCCGGAGTATGGATCTATAAATTGATTCATGGAAAATTGAATTTTGTAAAACGTATTTTTAGCTCGCTAAATGTTTCAAAAATTATAAAGGACAGTGCAGATAATTATTGGTTTACTACCTTAAATAATGGAGTTCATGTCGTTCCAAACATCGCTATTGAGATCAGTGATGTTTCTATAAAAGATGCGAATATAACTGCTCTGGATAAGGTTAATGATTCTGTTGTTGCTTATGGTACCACAAAAGGAAATGTTGGGTTTTATAATGTAGTAACCAATAAAAATACTAGGATTACACTACCAACAAAAGATAGAGTTTCAGCAATAAAATTTTATCATTCTTATAACAAATTATTGATTGGTAAAGATATAAATGGTTACGTTTTGGACTATGATTCAGGGAAAATTGAGAAAATTGGACAGTTTCAAACAGTTAAAAGTATATGTATTTTAGAAAACAACACACTTCTTTATACTGATTACTATAGAGTTGGATTGATAAAAGAAGGTAAGTTTAATAACCGACCAATATTTATTTCTAGAAACAAAAGAACCTATGCTTCTCATTATAATTTAAAAACAAAAGAGACACTGATTGCATACGTTGATGAGCTCAAAGTTTTTGATACTTTATGGAAATCTAAGACCATAAGATATAAGGACAAACCTATTTTTGTAAAAACCATAAGCCAAACTTCTGATGGTACTATTTGGGTTGGTACGTTTAAAGATGGTATTTATGGTATCAAAGACAATAAGGTTAGCTATCATTTTTCGACTTCAAATGGTTTAACATCCAATAATATTCAAAAAATTAAAGGTAATACAGATGAATTGTGGATTGCCTCTGACAATAGTATTCAATTACTTAGTGCAAAAACTAAAACATTTAAAACGCTCACAAAACGTGAAGGCGTTCTATCTTATGATATAACTGGTATTGAAGTATTTAATAATAAGGTATATTTTTCCTCAAGTAATGGTTTGTTTTCAATTATTAGTGCAAATAGCTTCAAAAATCAGAATCCTGAAGTGTATTTTAATGCATTTAAGATTAATGATACGGATACAAGCCTTACGGATAAATATAAATTAGATTATGACAAGAACACTATCGAAATTGGGTTCAATGTAAATGGTTTTTTGTTCAATCATAAAGGAACTTATCAATATAGATTAAAAGGACTTAATGATAGTTGGTTTATGACCACAACCGGAGTGAATTTTGTGAAATATAATGGTCTTCCCGCAGGTAACTATACTTTTGAAGTAAAACCCTTTCTTGAAAATTTTAAAAATAATAGTGCTATAAAATCATTAAATTTTTCTATTAAAAATCCTTTTTGGAAAACATGGTGGTTCCTTCTTGGAATTATAGTATGTTCTATCAGTTTGATCACGTATTATTTAAGAAAAAAGATAAAAACAAAAGAAAAGGAACGAGAAGCTCAGCTCGAAAAAATTTCTTTAGAAAAAGAGCTATTAACAATCAATTTAATGGCCTTACGTTCTCAAATGAACCCTCATTTCATATTTAATTCATTAAATTCTATTCAGGATTTAGTTTTAAAAGAAGACACCGAAACTTCTTATGATTATATCGTTTTGTTTGCTAATCTTATACGCAATACTCTAACATATTCGAATCAAGATTTTATAACAGTTGATCAAGAATTGGAATTTTTAGAAGTTTACCTACGACTTGAGAAACTACGTTTTGGAGATTCTTTTAATTATACCATTTCTTATAAGGGAGAAAAAGACTTATATATCCCGTCTATGATGATACAACCTTTTCTTGAAAATGCTTTGGTGCATGGTTTATTACATAAGGAGGGACAAAAAAAACTTAATGTGTCGTTTGAGTATAAAGAAGATTATCTACACTGTGTAATTATAGATAATGGGGTAGGCAGAAAAAGAGCAGAGGCCATAAGAAAAAGACAAGGGAATCATCACGAATCTTTTGCTTTAAGCGCTATTAATAAACGTCTTACAATTCTTAATAAACGTTTTGATCAAAACATAGGCTATGTCATTGAAGATCTAAACGACGAACATGGTGGTGCTATAGGCACCAAAGTTATTTTAACGATGCCTAACAAGAAGAGTTTATAACAAATATAATATCCAGATTCTGATTTTTTTCACTTAATGAATCCAATTCGCAGTTCATCAAGTGGATTGATGAAATTTTATATTCTAGTAGTTAATTAGCATAAATATTAATTATTAATGATATAAAATGAAAAATTTAAAAAAGGGATTATTTATTTTAATAATTGGATTGCAATTAGCATCGTGTGGCGGTAGTGATGACAATATTGAAGATACTCCAAAAGACAAAAGCATTACAAAAGCCTATTTCACAAAAACAGTCTCGAACTTTAGAGACACCTACTTTCTATATAATTTAGGAGATGTAATTAACAACTCTTGGGATGCAGAGATATCAGTTGAGGGATATAATAGCGCTTACAGTTATGAAATAAAAATTAAAGGAGATGTTTTAAAGGAAGAATATACGTTACCTCTTCAATTTTCAAACACAGATGATACGAACCCAAGTATAAACATATTAAACTTTACTAAAGAGTTATTTAACGCTGAAGTAGATACTTACAAAGCTTTTATTGTAGAAAAAGAAAGTAACACCGAATTGGAAATTAGTATTCCACCTACATCGCCTGATAGACCTTACATTATGGTTGACGGAGATGAGGATGGTTTTTTATATAATTTTTTCTTCTCTGCAGAAAGAACTACAAGTGCCGCAGTTTTGACCGAATTAAACTTACCTACTAGACAAGGATTCGATTTTTTCTTTGGAGGGTCTTGGGCTCTTTCCAATGGCTTAAATGTAGTTATTGAAATTTATGATTTAGATTTAAATAAATTAGGAGAAGTTGCAACAAATAGATTTGTAACGGATAATAATGTAGTAGGTTATTCATTCATTACATCGAATTTTACAACGCTTATTCCAAACACAGGAGAGTATTTTTTAAGATTAAAAGGTTCTTCAGCAAGCGAGTTAAGATATAGCCCTTATCAAAAAATTAAAATAACAAAATAAGCCATGAAAAAAATAATTTTACTTACTATATGTGCCTTGTTTACAATAACCTTGCAGGCGCAAAAATCATTCTTCGAAGCCCTTGAAGCCAATGGGGAAAATGCAATTTACGAAGGTTTTACTGATATATCGCCAAATGGAGGAGGCACCTGTAAATTTGCAAGGTCGTTACCTAAAGTTAAAGTAAGCATACTGCGAATAGGTGGTGGAATTCCTGTTGGTTTTGTTGGAAAACCAGTATCAAAAGATTGGGGAGAAATTGGCGAAACAGAATTAAGTGATTATGGTAGAATGGACAGTTATCCTCATACCATGAATATGAAACATACCTACACAAAAGAAGGGTATGTTATTGTAGATGATATTATTTTTGTTTTAGATAAAATTCCAGATGGAGGATTACCTTCTGTTAACAATATAACTAAGGTATATGCCTTGGTAAAAAATGACGAAACTACTACTAAGAAAAAAAAGAAAGGTGGTTTTCTAGGAAAAATGAAACAGAAACTAAACAGCGCAGGACTTAGCCCTACTCACAAATATTTAAAAAGTGTAAACCTTGTAGAAAAATTTACCAATTATGTAAAAGCTATGCAAGCAAAACAAAATGCCCATACACTTACCGCTAAAAATAAAAGCGATATGGTTAAAATTAAAGCAGCTCGTAATGCGGGAGATGCAGAGATAAAACGTTACAACGACTCTATAAAAGCAACACCCGAGTATAAAGATTTACAGAGAAGAATAAAGCAAAACGAGGAAAATTATCAAGGCGCAAAGGCAAGAAATAAAGTAACACTACGTAATAATACGGGGAACACCATTTATATAGGTAAATCTGGGAGCCGTAATCAAGGAACTAGAATTGACAGTGGTAGCACAGCAACTTGGAGTTGCGATACAGATGCTTACTTGCAAATAGTAACAAAGTCTGGTGGAAGTTACAATTATAGTACTACAACTAATAAAGTCTATAGTTCAAACTCAGGGTGTGGATCTACAATAGCTATTAATTAATGGCAATAAAATCACAGGAAAATTTTAAAACATCTTTAAAATATCTTATCGTATTTGTTTTACTCTTTACAGTGTAAGCTCAATTCTGAATACCCGCCAAAGCTAGCAACGATATATCATTTAGTTAAGGGAGATAAAGAACTCTTGGGAACCAAAAAAACTAATACTAAAGGTTGTTGACCAACAGTACACGTATTAGTTATAACATTTTATAAATCATAAACCTCTCAAAATTCAATTGGATTTTGAGGGGTTTAATTTTACTGATTTTTTAGTTCACAAAGCCAAATTGCTATTTATAAAGTTCTTTACAACTATGTTATAGGAGTATAGTTTCTTTGATTTTATAAAACAGATAAACTATTTAAAATGAAAAACAAACTACTTTATTTTATGCTGCTTTTTGTAAGCGTATCCTATGCACAAATACCTTCAAATGATTTAGTTGCTCGATACAACTTTAATCAGTCAGCACCCTTGGAGGATGCTATTGCAACAAATGACTTTACTGCACAAATGTCGAGCTTTTCACAAGTCAATGACAGGTTTGGTGCTCAAGACGCTATTAACCTTCCATCAAATGAGGCTTTAGTAAGACCAGATTTGGATATCACTAAAACTGGAAATGATGTTAATTTTACGTACAGTTTTTGGGTAAAAACAGGTGTTAATGACACTAATAGAAGAACAATATTAGATGATAGTAATAGGTCTACTGAAGGATTTTCAGGTTCTGAATATGGTTATTTTATTTATTTAAGGAACGGAAGAGTTGGCTTAAGAGCAAGATACCAGATTACTCAATCAGGAAACATGGTCAATATAAGTAGAGGAATAGAATCTGCAATTACAGTTTCTGACGATAATTGGCACCACATTGTTTTTGTCGTTTCAATAGCGTTTAATACTACAACTTCGCAATGGAATTTAGATGGAGAAGTTTTTATAGATAATATTAGTCGTGGAGCGTTGAGCGAACCTTATAGTGGATTAGTAGAAAACATTGAAATAAATGGTAACGTAACACTAAATAATAATAAAAACCAAAACTTAGCAAGCGCTAATAAATATAACGGAGAAATAGATGACTTGATAATTTATAATAGACGCGTTGGTAATGCAGGTATAAATTCATTATTTAACGATGGACAATCTGGAACGCCAGGAGTTAAATTTGTAAATATTAATGCTACTGGAGCTAATAATGGTAATAATTGGAGTGATGCTTATACAGATTTACGAGATGCCATTATTAATGCTATACCAGGAGATGAAATTTGGGTAGCTCAAGGTGTTTACAAACCAAGTAATTCTTCTCGTACTACTTCTTTTAATATTAGTGCAGACAATGTTAGTATTTATGGAGGTTTTGATGGAACTGAAACACAATTAAACCAAAGAGATTTTGTATCTAATCCTACAATTTTGTCTGGCGATATAAGTGATAATGATACATCGGTTAGTTTTAATTTTAATAACAATTCCAGAATCGAAAATTCATATAATGTGCTAAAAATAAGCGCCAATAATATTATTGTAGATGGTGTCCACATTACTGGTGGACATGCGGATAATGTCAATGTGAATGCCAATAATCGAGGTTCTGCTATATTAGTTGCAAACGGCACTTTAGCTACTACTAATGGATTTGCTTTAAGAAATTGTGAGATTAGGGAGAATGTGTCCTTTGGTGCAGGATCTATATATGCAGACTACAATGCAAATGCTAGCGTAACTATAGCTAATTGTAAGTTTATTAATAATCTTAGTTTTTATGGAAGTGGAATGTTTCTTTATTGTAGAAATTCTAATACCACTTCTGTAGAGGTTTCTAATAGTTTATTTATAAACAATAGAACAAAAGACAGGACAACATCAAGCGGTAATACACTATTTAATGGTATTTCTGGTAGCTCAATGTGGATAGACGCCAGAGACAATTCTACGGTTAATACTAATATTACCAATGTTACTTTTGCAAATAATTCTGACTTTGGCACTGAGTCTTCCACATCTAGAGGTACTTTGGTCCTAATTAAACAAACTAACGCATCCCACAATGTTGAGCTAAATAATACCATCCATTATGGTAATAAAGGTGGTGATGGTAATAATAACAATACCACATTGGCAATCAACAGAGGAAACGGCACAAGAACAACATCTATCGCAGTTAATAATGCTATAGATGAGGATGGTTTTTCTAATTTAAGTTCTGGGACATCTAATATTTTAACTTCAGATCCATTATTTACAGATGCACTAAATAATGATTATACTTTATCCAGTGGTTCTCCAGCAGTAGACTCCGGTGATAATAGTTTTGTTATTGGTACTACTGATTTATCAGGTAACCAACGTATTTTTAATACTACGGTAGATATGGGAGCTTATGAGTTCGATTCCCAATTATTAAGTACAGAAGAGAATACATCCTTAAAAGGTTTTGTGGTTTATCCAAATCCTGTTAAAAACTCTTTCTATATCCAATCCAGTATAAAAGTAAATAGTATTACTGTTTACAATTTACAAGGTAAAGCGGTAAAAACATTTCCACAAAGTTTACCAAAGTATACTATTGATGAACTATCATCAGGCACTTATTTTATAAAAGCGAAACATCATGACGGAATTACAGTTGAAAAAATATTTAAGCAATAATTACATAGAAAATTTAATAATAAAATACAGGCTAAAAGTGGTTCTGCTAATTATGTATACTACACTGTTTATTTTTGTGTTTTCTTATATAGTTCATTGATAATGATCTATACTTCATTAAGAATAGCTACTTAAAGTAATTAAAATATCTGGCGCTTAAAATGCTAACAAAAAACTAATTGTTCAACAAATAGTAAGTAACCATTAATTTTATATAGAAAGATGCTTCGGTTTTATGACTGAAGCATTTTTTGTTTACCTGTTTTATTACCAAGTCCCATACGACGTTTTTGAATTCCAATTAGTGGTCCCGCTAAAATTGAAGATAAAAGTGCAGCAAATACGATAGCTACAAATATAGTCTGCCCTATTAACCGCAATTCAAGTGCGAGCGTAGCTACTACAATTTCCATGGCACCACCCGGAATAAAAGTAATACCCATTAAAATTGACGTTTGTGGGGACTGTTTGCCAAGTCTCGCTCCCAACCAAGCACCTATAAATTTACCCAAGATCGCCACTATACAAAAGATAACCGTAGGCCATAGAGCCATACCAGCAAGGAAATCGATTTTGAGACCAAGTGTTGCAAAGAAAAGAGGCACAAAAATAGCGTGTAAGGTATCAGAAACACTGTTACGAAGGTCATCTGACACACCTTTTGTACTTCCGATAATAGTACCAGCCAAAAAGAAACCAAGAATCGCATGAATACCTAACCATTGGGTGATGGCACCACAAAATAACCCTAAGCTTACAATTAAGGTTTGGGTTGCTGCCGGCTGGGTTAATGAGGTGGCTTCGACTCGACGAAGCGCACTGCTTAATACTTTAGCGCCAAAAATAGAACTTACAACTACAAATCCAATGATCCCTATAATCGAACCAACTAATTCTAAAGTACTTAAAGTATGTGGTGTCACCATAGAAATAACCAAGGTGAATAAAAACCATCCAAAAATATCATTGATAGCACAGGATGAAAGAGCAAGGGATCCCTTTGGTGTTTTACTGATTTCGAGATCATTAAGGGTACGGGCAACTACAGATATGGCAGTGATAGAACATGCTACGGACAAAAACAGTGAAAATGAGAATACGTTTGCTTTGTCTCCCCAATAGATAGGATCAAATGTACTAAACACTGGATAGCCTATCAGTATAGGAAATATAACACCTACAATGCCAATTAACATAGCAGCACGACCACTGCGGATTGCAGTTCTGATATCTACATGAAAACCCGAAGAAAGTAATAAAAAGAATACACCAAGCCAAGAGACAGTTTCTAACATTGTTGACTGTATCTGGTCTATAGGAAAGAGCCAAAGCTGTAGAGAAGGAGAAACTCGTCCGAGGAGTGTAGGACCTAATAAGATACCAGCTAGAATCTCTCCAACTATAGCAGGAATTTTATAAGCTTCAAAGATTACACTAAGGGTTCTAGCACAACCCAGAAGAATAAGGATTTGCAAAAGAAAAAGTAGAATATGACTTTCGTTAAGATAATGCATGTTTATACTTCTGCAGCTATGAATTTCTACATCGTTTATTAGTTTCTTAAATCATGTAATGCCAGTATTGGAATATTGGAATGATATGTCAGATTTTTCACCATTGGTTTAGATAAATTCCAACTAAAGAAATTATGCTTTCTATTAATAAAGGAAACCAGGTCAATATTGCGATTTTCAATAAAAGAATTAACACCCGATTGTACCTTCGTATCTTGTAGTTCATAAAACGAGTATTCTAACCCTTTAAAATATTCTTTTAAAAGGTTTTGGTTATTTCGTTGGTCTTCGTCAAGTAGTTTATTCTTTTGTAGAATATGTAAAATGTGTATGGCTGAGCCATTGTTTTTTGCAATATCGATCAAGTAATGAAATTCCTTTTTCTTATAAACCGTTCTATAGTCGGTTGGAAAAACGATTTCCTTTATTTTTTTGAAGATTGCTTTTGCTGGAATGGCTAAAACAGGACAGTTTCTAATTCTTTCCATGGCTAGCATGGTATGGCTTCCATAGATTTTTGTTCCGGAATCTGTGGCTCCTTTAGTTCCCATAACAACAATATCGATATCTTGCTCATCTATTATTTTTTTTAGTTTTTCTATTAAAAAACCACGCTCTGAAATCATATGATATTGATGATTTGGTGAATCATTAATAATGGATAGTCTATCAAGAATATTTGCTAACCCTGTTACAGATTTTTGTTTGGATACTTCTATTTGTGTTGTTGCATCAAGTTCCATCGTGAAAGCTTCGATACTATAAGTATTTAGGATATAAAACTCACAAGTGTCATGCTTATATAGGTTGATGGCATAATCCATTGCATTTTGAGCATTTTTTGAAAAATCAGTTGATATTAGTATTCTTTTTTTCACAACATATTATTTTATCATGATGATATTAAATCTATACTTTTATCAAACGTGTTACAATGATTTTTGTCAGTTATCGCCAATAATATCTAAGGTCCAACAGACTTTCTGGATATTATCACGTGTACTATGATACACTTACATGATGTATTACCAAGAGTTTATTCAAGTGGCTTTTCTTTGGTCACGACATAATTTCAAAGATTGAGAATCTCTGAAATTATGAATGAGGATGTGCGCAGGCTTTTTATTTCTACATATTTTTTAAACGTTCCCTGATGAAACCGAAGATTAGCTTCGCCGAATTCTAATTTGGTTCACAAATTATTCGTTTCACAGACTCCTTTAAAACAATAAAAGCCCTGTGAATTAAATGTTTTTTTTGAAAAGGTAATGGACAATCCTCCTGCCTTTCATTCCGGCGGATTAGTTTATTATATCCTACGCTATATGCAGTCAAGTAGTAGGAGTGGAGTGTAATGACTGTCTGGCAAGAAGTAGATATGTAGGAATCGATTTTAGCGGTATAAATTCATTTATTTTTTTGGAATCAACAGAGCACCATAGTTAAAAAATCAGATTTCATTCATAAATATTTGAAATATACCAAAGACCACTATTTTAAGCCCACTTCGTCTTTAAATCCTTATACTTTGTTCTTCCAATAGGAATACGTTCTCCATTCTTTAGCTCGGCAATATATTTACTTCCGGAGGAAACACTAATGTTTGTGATTTCAGTCATTTTTACTAAGTAGGATTTATGGATACGTTCGAAAGTAGGTGATAACAGCTGTTCTAGTTTTTCGAGTGATTTATCATGTAAGGCTTTGTTGCCATCTACCAGAAAAAGCTCTGTATAGGTTCCGGCACCTTTTATATATACTACTTTTTCCATAGGGATTAACTGTACTTTGTGCCGTTTTTTTACGGCTAAATATTTAACCGTGTTTACGGTAGAGGTTTCTTTGGTAGTTATTCGCTTTACTGCTTGCTCTAACCGCTCTTGATTAAAGGGTTTCGGTACAAAATCCAACACCCCATGTTCAAATGCAGTAATTGCCTGCTCTTTGTAGGCAGAAATAATAATGGTATGAAACGATTCAGACACTGCAGTAGTGAGCAAGTCGAAACCACTTTTGCCATTCAGGTTTAAGTCCAACAATACAAGATCTAATGTGTTATTTTCAATAAAGGTTACTGCTTCCTGTAGTGTGTTGATATGTTTTATGGATTGCAAGGCTTCGCCAACAATCGTACGTGTCATGCGTTCGATTCTTTTGGCGATTCTGGATTCATCTTCAACAATTAAAATATGCATCTCCTTACAAATATATAGTTATCGTATTTTTCCAGCCATGATCCACGGGTTCTGAGGTGAGTTCCCATTGATCACGATAACTCTCGGTTAGTCGCGCTTTGATATACTTCAGTCCTGTACCTTCTTTTATATTTCCTTCTTGTCTTAAAGCGGTAGCAAATGTCAAAAATGTGTAACGGTTATAATCGCTATTCGTTTCAAAAATAAGTCTAAACCTAATACGATTATCTTCCTGTGACAAACTGTGGGTAATTCCGTTTTCTAATAAAGTATGTAAAATTCCAGGTGGTATGTTTTGTTCTGGATCGATACCTTTTTCTTCCCAGAAATAGTTAATTTCTTTTCGGTATTCCATAATCTCCAAATGCGAACGGCAGAGTGCAATCTCCTGCGTTATAGGGATCAATGTTTTATTTTCGATCTGATTTAGCAAATCAAATTCTTTGGCCAAGGCTTCTATAAACAACACCCCTTTTTTAGGACTTTCTTCTACCCAATCTATTAATGATGTCAGTGTATTCATAAGAAAATGCGGTTGAATGTTCTTTTTTAGTAATTCGAGCCGTAGGCGAGTGGATTGTACTAATGAAGTTTCATAGGCCAATCGTTGTTCTTTGATCCGTAGCGAAAGTACGTACAACATGCTTAATAGGATAAGACTAAACCCTACAAAAAGACTGATGCCAAAGGAAACCGTATAACGGATAATGATGCAAACGAGTAACGTAAGTACTACTAGCAGGGCACCTTTCCCTTTTTTATATGCGCCATAGATCGCTATGCCTAAAGAAAACACCCATAAGCTAACCATCATATTATAGGCCGTAAAATCAAAGGAATGGTGCTTAAAAATATACAGGGATAGTAAAACTACCCCATAAATTCCTAAGAAGAGTTTCTGTTTTGGGTAGGGAAACTGCATAGAGAAATAGAGCGGAATTAAAAAAGAAATTCCAAACATAATACCGGTGATCACTTCTAAGCGTATTACGTGCAGGCTGTAATGGATAGGTATAGTTGTTCTTACAAAATGGGTCATGGTTAAGCCAAAAAAGAGAAAACAACTGATACTAAAAATAAGCATAGGGAACTCTTTTTTGTTGCCTAAGAATAGAAACAGAAAATAGATAGCTGCAATGAGGAACGCTCCGGCAAACACGTGCATATAGGAGTTTTTGATAAGTCGATCAGTGACCAGATCGTTGTATTCATCAATCTTCAACTCATGAATACCTATGTGATCCGGATAATAATAATTACTTAGGCGCAAAGCGAGTAGGTGTTCTCCTTTGTTAGTCAAATGGGTAGGAATCGTAAAAGTAGCCCACAATTCACCTTCAGGCGGTACATCTATTTCCTGGCCTGGGTTTCCGTTTCTACCAATCAACACCCCATCCCAAAATACTTCATACGCTCCGTAAACTTCTAACCGAAGGCCATAAGGCTGTAGGGATTCTGGAGCCTTGAGAATCTTGATGGGAGTCCTGGACCAGAAAATCTGTCCATCAGGAACCAATTTCATCCTTTTTTTCCAATTTGTATCATTCCAGTTTTTGGTAGCCCACGCTGGTTGATCTCCTATTTGGTATACCGTTTTATATCTTTTGAACACAGGATTTCGATCACTTTTAGTACAAGAAGTCCCTAGTAGCAATAGAAATAGCAAACAAGACAAAAATCTTAGGTTCATGTGGATGCGGTTTACGAACGCAAGATACTCATTATAATAGGTCTGCTTAGAGTAGTTCGTTAGTATATAGAGCAGTTGGCATAAAATAAATTCCATACATGAAATAAAAAAACATCCTTTGTATAACATAAAACGTATAAAGAGATATGCTACTATGAAAATTACTTATCTGAAAATTTACGTCTGTCTGAGTGATCCCGATTGTAATCGGGATTGTATCGAAGACCAGTAAATTTTTGTCTATGAAAATTTCTCGATACGATCCGACTTAGTCGGATCAATCGAAATGACGCCATTTTTAATTGTAAACCTTATCTGTTATACAGGTTAAAAACAACTAAATAAACAACTGATAAAGCTGATAATTCAATTATGAAATTTATAAATATGAAAAATAGTATCTCATTCCTCTTCGTTATAATTCTATTTCAATCATGTGCATCACAATCCAATACTGATACGAACATTGATTTAGTTAAAAAGGTAGAAACGGGCCTCACAACTAGGGTATACATAGAAGGTGATTCGACCTGGTCTATAGAAGAACGTATGAAACACTATGGTATTCAGGGTGTTAGCATTGCCGTCATACATAACGGTAAAATTGCATGGGCAAAGGGTTACGGTGTCGTGGATAAAGAAAGTAAAGCTCCTGTGACCGAGCAAACCCTTTTCCAGGCAGCGGCAACTAGTATGCCGGTAACGGCCTATGGTGCATTACGTCTTATAGAACCAAATAAACTAAGCTTAGATGAAAATATTAATAGTTACTTAAAATCTTGGAAAGTACCCGAAAATGAATTTACCAAAGAAAAGAAAGTTACCATAAGAAATCTTTTAAATCATTCTGCCGGAATACATCCTCGTGGAACGGGATCATATAGTATAAATAAAAAGATTCCAACACTTGTAGAAATACTAAACGGAACCCTTCCAGCTACAAACGAGCCGCTTACCGTAAATAAAGAGCCTGGTGAAAGTGTTCGTTTTGCATATGCTAGTTATGTGCCCATTCAACAAATGATGCTGGATGTTGAGGGGAAAACATTCCCAGAGATCATGCATGAACTCGTATTACAACCCTTAGAAATGAATAACAGTACGTTTAACCAATCACTAACTCCAGAGCAATTAACGATGGCGGCAACTGGTTATTTAACAGATGGTTCTATGGTAAAGGGTAGAAGTTTTATCAATCCATCAATGGCTTCCAATGGATTATGGACAACGGCTGAGGATTATGCAAAATTTATATCCAACGTACAGCAAACCCTAGATGGTAAGCGTACTAATGGATTATCAAAAGATCTGACAGAATTAATGGGCACACCGTATGGGGTGAGTAATTCTGACTGGTCATTTACACTGGGTTTAGGGTTTCAGCTTATTAATAAAAACGATGAAATCTACTTAAGGCATCACGGATGGAATACAGGTTTCTATGCTGAGATCATGGCTCATAGAGACAAAGGTTATGGTGTGGTTGTGATGACCAATTCCACGTTTCCCGAGTTTAATGCTGAAGTGATTCGCTCTGTATCCCAGGCGTATAATTGGGATAATTTTGTTCCGGTCTATAAAAAAATAGAAATCCAACAGTCTTTAATGGACCAAGTTACCGGTAGATACCTGTCCGATAACGCAATTGTAGAAGTTTTTCAAAAGGACAATCTACTATTCTATAAAGATATACTTGACGTAGAAGCTACAGAACTAGTCAAAGTCTCAGATAGCATTTTTGTTAGAAGAAATTCTAGCCGATTGATCCAATTCAAACAAAACTCTGAAAATAAAACGATCAATTTACTTCATCTTAATAGAAGCGATCAGACCATAGCAGCTACATTTATCAAGACGGATACTGATAAAAAAGATCCTGTGGAATTCCTTCTTGAAGATGATTTTGAAAATGCACTAAGCGCCTATAGAACTTTAATCGAACATGACCCTACTAATCCTAAAGCTACTGAAGACTACCTAAATGATCTAGGTTATGATTTTTACCACGAGGACAGAATGAAATTATCACAAAACACTTTCAAATTGAATATGATGCTCTATCCAGATAGTTTTAAAGTATACGAAAGTTATGCAACAGCCTGTATGAAAATAGGAGAAATTGATTTGGCCATTTTAAATTACTCTAAATCACTTGAATTAAATCCTCATAATAACGATGCTAAAGCTAAACTCAAGGAATTACAAAAAACTGAATGAAACGAACTTTTAGAGAATAGTAAGTAATAAATCGTTCCAAACATTACAAAATTTAAATTATGAAAAATTACTATGTTGTATTTGCAATACTTGTATTCGCACTATTTCTAAAAGCCTGCAATACCAGAAATCAGAACGTAAACGATTCTGATTTTCCTCGCTTAGAGCATCCCTTTTTTAGCCAAAAACCACCAGGGTTGACGCCCGAATTGTTTGCTCCTGGTATTGTTGCGACAGAAGAACATCTTGAAACTGTTGTAACGTTTTCATCAGATATGAAGGAATTCTATTTTACGAGATCTGGCGGAAAATATAAAGAACCCACATTGATTGTTATGCAAAACAAAAATAATCAATGGAACAAGAAATCTTTCGTGTCTGCTGATGCAGATAAATATAAGAAGCAATTTACGCCCAGTTTATCTGAGATAAAAAGCCTTGAACCGTTCAAAGACATTCCCATCGTAGGTTTTTCGGTCTCATCTAAAGGAACTTTATATTTCTATGTTTTAGATTTTACTGATGGTAGTGGCCATATGAGTTATTCACATCTTATAAATGGCAAATATGAAACCCCTCAAAAAATGAGTAAGACGATTAACACTGGTAAGTATATTGCCCACCCCTTCATTGCTCCAGATGAATCCTATTTAATATGGGATGCTGAGAAAGAAGGTGAAAATACTCCCGATATTTATATTAGTTTTCGACAGAAAGATGGTTCATGGAGCGCTGCAATTAACATGGGAGATAATATAAACACACCACTCTATGAACAGCATGCGCGAGTGACACCCGATGGAAAATATTTGTTTTTTTGGAAGGGTGATGTAAAGGTTAGGGAAGATGGAAGTAATCATGTAATAGGAAGCCCTTTTTGGGTAGATGCACAGATTATTGAGAATCTTAGACCCAAATAGGACGGAACGTATAGTAAAGGTCTACTAGACCTTTTTAGTGAATGAGACAATTGGCGGGTTGGAATTATAAACTACAAACACAAAAAGTAAAAACATGAAAATTACTAAATTATTAATATTGACATTGGTTATATCCCTAAACGCTGTCCTTGCTCAAGAAAATACTCAACATGTAGAAAGCTCTTCCTTAGTAGTGCCACAAATTCAGTTGGTCCCAATAAAAGACACGAAGACAGAAAAAAACTATGAATTGTATATAGAGTTGCCAGAAAATTATTCTGAGAACAATAATAAAACGTATCCTGTCCTTTATTATACAGATGCTATGTGGCATCTCGAAATACTATCTGCCTCAACAGAGTACATGCTTGAAGACGTTATTCTAGTTGGAATTTCTTGGCAGAAGGACATTGCAGAAAATTTAAAGCAACAATATGGGGCTCACGCCAGCCGATTTACCGATTATTCATTCTGGAAAAAAGCGAACCCTAATCATCCCAAACTGAAATTTGGTCAAGCTGAAAATCACTTGAGATTTATCCGCAACGATGTTATCCAATATGTGGATAACAGCTATCGCACTGATCCAGATAGTCGTACCTATTTCGGTTACTCACTAAGCGGTGCATTTGGTGCTTATATATTACTGACTCAACCTGATACTTTTAATAATTACATTCTTGGTAGTCCATTGAGCAAAGGCTTAGTTCCCTATCTTTCTGAGATTGATGCTAAATTAGGAGCTTTCAGGTCAAATAAGAACAAAACATTAAATGCTAACGTATTTATTGCCTATGGTACTTTAGAAAAAGAGAAGGCCGAACCTACTAACGAATTTATTAATTTACTTAATAATAGAACAAATTTAAATGTATCCATACAAAATAAAGCAATTAAAGGTGATCATCAAACCGCTTTCCCAATGATTGCTATACAAAGTGTCGATTGGCTCTCAAGCCTGCAAGACAAAACAAAAACATTTATAAATAGTGATTCGCTAACTGTAGAAATCCCATATCTGGGACAAAAGCCGCCAGGGCTAGTACCAGAACCTTTCGCTCCAGGTTTGGTTACAACAAAAAATTGGCAATATGGTGGTGTATTCACACCAGATTTAAAAGAATTTTATTTTATCAGAGAAGTTGGAGAGGAGGAGGATAAAAAAATGGAATTTGTCGTTTTTGAATACAAAAATAAGTCATGGCAGGAGCGTGTGATATCTAAAAGAGTAGGGCAGCCCTTTATCTCACCAGATGGTAAGATCATGCATTTGGGCAAAAGATATATGGAACGTACTGAGGACGGAGATTGGTCAGAGATAAAAAAATTAGACTCGGTTTTCCAGAAGATACAGATTATGCGTCTAACAGCGTCATCAAAAGGAACCTATGTTTTTGATGAGATAGGTATGCCGGACGGAGATGGCGTTATTCGTTATTCTCGATTAATTGATGGGAAACGTGAGCAGCCTAAGGCATTTGGTACTGCAATTAATACCGGTAGCATGAATGCGCATCCTTTTATCGCACCTGATGAGTCCTATCTCATTTGGGATGGTAGGAGAGATAGTGGATATGGTCATTCTGATCTTTATATCAGTTTTAAACAAAAAGACGGTTCATGGGGTGAGGCTATAAATATGGGAGACAAGATTAATACAGCAGCCTGGGAAGCTGGTGCCAGTGTGACACCGGATGGTAAATATCTTTTATTTAATAGGAATATGGGTTCAGACAAATACGAAAATGTAGATGTATTTTGGGTAGATGCTAAGATTATTGAAACACTAAGGCCAGAATAATAACTCATAAATATATATACGTAATGAAGTCAATCCGCCGCGGCGAACTGCAATTTGCTTATAAATACATTTGTACTATAAGGTACTGCGTTATGCATTACCATGATTTGTCACACTGCGCTGTTACACTGAGCATGTTTACACTGAGTTTATCGAAGTGTCGAAGTGTTGTCGTAGGGATAGGAGAGTGGTAGGGAAATCGATTTTAGTAGGTTCACAATCTCTTAAAGCAATAGAAGGGTATGAGCAGTGCTTTCGGCAGACAGCTTTGTAGAATCAATCTACATCCTTTTTTATGACTAATATCAGGAAAAATGGTATCATGTTTTTCTACTTTTAGATAATTCAAACGTTATCTTCTTGTTATGAAAAACACAAATCATTTAGTCATTAGGTCTATTAGTTATCATTTATTTATTCTTGGATTTTTATGCTTAGTAACGGCCTGTAATAATAGTCCTTCAGAAGATAAAACAAGTATACCTGAAACAGAGGAAATCGTAAAAGTTAACAATATCTATTGGAATGTGAAAGCCATTCTTCCAGATGGAAAAAGCTTAGATGTTAAAGCCTTTGATGAAGAAGGGAAATCCTTCGACATTAAGGCCATTGAAAACTCTGATCAAAATAGCTTCTTAGATGTTAAAGCTATTGGAGATAGTGAAGAATTACCGGTTAAATTGTTACTGAATGATGAGCAATTTGCACCCGTTGCGGCTATCAGTGATGAAGGAAATACGTATGAAATTAAAGCAATAACAAAAGAAGGTGAAAAACTGGATATAAAAGGCATTAGAAGATTTGGAAATATTGTCATTATGAAAGGCATTACCAAAGAGGGGAAATATATTGGATTGCAAGCCATTTCTCCAGATGGGAAACAAAATGATATTAAAGGTATAAAGGTTAACAGAGGAGAAAGAGAAATGACATTAAAAGGTGTAGCCGTTCATGCTCATGTGAAAGCAATGCACCCAGCCGCTAACGAAGCCGAGTTTAAAATGTTTAAAAAATCAGAAATTAATAAGAAAAGAAAGTATACCACTGATTTCAAAAGAATTATCTGGAATATTAAGGCAGTAACTACCGATGGTAAAAATCTAGATGTGAAGGCTTTTGATGCTGATGGCAATACATTTGACGTAAAAGCAACACAAGATTCTGAACAACATAGTTTTATGAATATTAAAGCATTTGTAGAGGGGTTCGAACTACCAGTTAAAATCATGCAAAGTTCGGATGCACATGCACCTGTTACTGCTATTGGGAAAGACGGTACTATTTACGAAATCAAAGCCTTAACTGAGGATGCTATCAAATTAGATATAAAAGGCGTGAGTCGTTCCGGTAATATCATTAATGTTAAAGCTATAAATCAAAATGGCGAATTCTATGGTGTGAAAGCTTTCGCTCCAGACGGTAAATTGAATCAAGTAAAAGGTATTAAGATTTTTGACAGAGAAGTAGAGATGAAAGTACAAGGACAACCGGTATATGCTCATTTAAAAGCTATAAATCAATAATCTGCTCTGTATCATCCGTTTAAGGTAATAACCAAAATAGTATATGATTACTATTTTGTATCATCATCCACCTTCATTTCATTTAGATGAACACCTGTATGTGCCTTATATAACTGTGAGTTGTCACCCTGAGTAGTTTACCCTGAGTTTGTCGAAGTGTCGAAGTGTTATCAAATGGTCACTTTGCTTTGAGATCCCAATAAAAAAGGTCTTATAGACCTTTTGAAGCAGGAGTGAGGTAGTGTGATGGCATTTATTTCCTCTACGGTATATTTTAAAAGTTTTCTAACGTAATCGAAAATTGGCTTCACCGAATTCTTATTCCGGTAAGCAAATTATTCATTTTTTGTAAAGTTTTGTTATTTATATTTGCGAAAATTACTGCTACTATAAATTAAAACTAAAACTAAAAGAGAATAAACTAAATCAAAATTTTATAAATGAGATATTTATTAAGCTTCATAGCATTATGCTTTTTCAATATTACTATCGCTCAAGAAATATTAACGATGGATGATGTTTATACAAAAGATAAATTAACTTATAAGACATTGAATAATCAATTATTTACGGGACAAGTTCAGTGGAGTAACAATAACGCATACCGAAATACAACAAATTTAGACATTGAATTTTATGATAATGGAAAAAAAATTAAATGGGAAACGTATAGTCTGAATGTTGATGATGAAAGGGAACTTAAAAAAGAAGTAGAATTTTATCCTGAACTTTTGAAAAGAAAAAAAATTACGATTTATATTGATGAAGGTAAGGAATGTACACTTTATGATAAAAAAGGAGATAAAATTTTTGAAGAATTATATGATGCTAATGATTTCTTGATATATAGGAATGAGTATAAAGATGAAAAAAAACATGGTATTCATACTTATTTTGAAGAAGGTGAAAAATACCAAAAAGAATTTAAAAACGGTTTTATAATAAGAGCAATAAGTTATAAGGGTGGAGAAAAGATTAAAGAGGTTCTTCTGAATTATGCAGAATCCATATATGAAAGAAAGGTGATAAAAATTATTGAGTATAAAAATGGAGAAATAATCAAGCAAACAAAATGTAATATACCTCAAATAGATTATGTTTTTGATAAATAGTACTACTTATTATAAATAGCAATTAAATATGCTAATCATAAGATTTCGACAATCGCCTGTGATAGGGTTTTAACAGCATATCATCCATTAATACAACTTTTAAGAAGTTAACCCAAAGAACGGCAATTGAATATAGCCAATCTCCTTTACCTTAAAAAGTCCTTAAAAGTTTCTTTTTTGTATGCCAACATCGTGATGTAAGTAGGAAGCTGAGTCTAAACCTTAGACATTTACAGCATATTAATAATAAATCCGGATTATGTAATAGAACTTCGTAATGAAGCTTTGAGATACAATAAATACTGGTGTTTTCTTAATTTATGCATAGCATCGCTCTGGTTAAATTAAAAAACACAGCGAAGCGGCAATATTTGCAGTAGCTCAAAGATTGAATAGATTTTCTATTGCATAATCCGGATTAAAACACAGTCAATATGAAAAAGTACGTCCTGGTAGTAGCTATGCTTCTTACAATTCAATGTATAAATGCGCAAGCTAAAATTGATGAAGATGTGAATACATCAGTTATTAATTTAGTTATTCTTAATGATAACGGAGATATTTTACTAAAAAAAGCAACAATTGGTTGGATTACAATAGGTGCATTTTATGAGAAAAGACACACCATAAATGAAGTTATCGATAGTATCTCAAATAAATATGGAGTATCCATTACAAAACCAAACCTTAAAGGTGTTTTTACGTATAAATTTGACTTTAATAATGCTGCAAGTGTACGACAGATGTATGTCGCTAAATCTACTACTAATGATTTACCAACAAATAAAAATGTAGAATTCCGTTGGGCTCCAAAAGATGAGGCTATAGAAAAATTTAAAAGTACCATTCCATGTTTAGGCGAAATGATAGCGCAAATTATAGAGTATCCTCAAGTAGTTTGGGGAGGTTCTTTTTTAATTAAAAGAGAAAACAAAAAAATGACTTCTAGGATAACAGAGGATTTTTATCCAATAAGCGACGCTTCTACATACAGAGAATCATCACATCATCCTTCAGTAGTAAAAGCACTTCAAAAGTATATGGAAGGCAGTTCTTATAATAAGAAAGAAATGCTACTAAGTGCCTTTGCAGACAATGCTACATTATATCTAACAAACAGAGATGGAGATTTCAAAAGATATTCCCCAAGTGAATACGCTGATTTTTTTAAAAAAGCTGAAAAGGGAGAGTTCAATGGGAGAGATGCTAAAATTTTAGATGTCAAGGTTACAAAAGATATAGCAACAGCAAAAGTTGAAATTGCCGGCCCTAATAGAGCGTGGGTATATATTGATTTGTTCTTGCTTAAAAAGTTTAAAAATGATTGGAAAATTATTAGTAAAACAGCAACAAGGGTCGATAACATAGAGAAGAATGCTGTATTATTTGTGGTTTCTAACGCTCATTATTATGCAAATACAGATATACCTACGGGAAACAGCTTTTCTGAAATTATAAATGCATATGATGTTTTCAAAAAAGCAAATTATAGGATCGATTTTGTGAGTCCAAAAGGAGGTGCGGTGCCATTAGCCTATATTAATACATCAGACGAGATGAGTAAAAAATATCTATATGATACGCAGTTTATGAATGCTTTGAAGAACACAAAGTCACCTTCAGAAATTGATGCTTCAAAATATAAGGCTGTTCAGTATATTGGTGGGGGAGCTGCTATGTTTGGGGTTCCGGAAAATAAAGAAATTCAAACCATAGCCATGGATATTTACGAAAAATATAACGGAATTTTATCTTCCGTTTGTCACGGTACAGCGGGCATTGTTAATTTAAAGACAAAAGATGGAAAATATGTAGTTGATGGTAAAAGAGTAAGTGGTTATCCTGATGATTATGAAAATAAAGATGCGCCGTATTTTAAAACATTTCCTTTTTTAATCAAAAAAACAATTGAAGAAAGAGGAGGTGATTTTAAATTCTCCGAACGAGGGAAATTTATTGTAGAGGTAGATGGACGTTTAGTTACAGGACAAAATTTTCAATCTTCAAAGCCTGTATCTTTAAAAATTATAGAATTAATAGACGCAATGAAGAAATAGATAAAGAGGCTAATAATTCTTATTCAGTTTCCATCCAGAAGCTTCGGGATTGTACGTGACAAAAGAAATTATCCGGTGTATATTTAAATATTATCTTGTGTACTATGATACAAGATACTCGAACTTCGCTAAAACAATGCCTATGCAGTTGATAATTATATTCTAGTTTAGTATTTTTTATTAATTCAAATACTATGTGTGGATTTAAAATTTTAAAATAGCTTCTTGTTTTTAGGTGTTTTATATGAAATGGTTTAAAAGAATAAAAGAGTTATATTATTTTTGCTATTTATATACGTTGCATAAATCCTGAAAAATTGTTAGAGAAAAGACGGCAATTACCCCAAGAACAATTTGTAGATACAGATTATTTCATTTACTGTTTAGAAGCGGTTCATGATATAGAAACGGACAATATTACCGAAGCACAAAAAAAATTAGAAAAATTGACTTCGCAATATGGCGTAGCTAGTATTTATAAAACGTGTGATACCATTGAAAGTTTAGAAGCTAGTTTAAATGCATTGGTCTTGGATGATCATAATTTTAAAAACTATGAAATAATCTACCTCGTTATAACAGGTGAAGCAAATAGTATTTGTTTGAATGACTATTATTATAGTCTACAAGAGATTGCAGAAATTTTTGAAGGAAGATTAAAAGGAAAGATTTTACATTTTTCAAATGCAAAAGTGCTAGATTTAAACGAAGAAGAAGCACAATATTTTTTGGATATCACTGGTGCAAAAGGTGTTTCTGGGTATGGAAATGAATATAATGGAATAACTAGCTCAGATCTTGATATAGCATTCTTTAACTTATTTAAAGAAGATGAGAATATGCTAGATGTTGTAGAAGAGTTGCATCAAAGACATTATAAAACCTGTAAACTACTTGATTTTAGATTGTATTACTAAACACTGACGATGTAAAACACCCGGCGGTGTCAATATATAATCAGAATTATTTCAATCCGCCGCGGTAGATCGTCAATTTGCTTCAATAAATACATTTGTACCATAATGTACTAATGTACTTGCGTGACGCCTGTCCTTAGCCGTCACACTGATCTGTCACACTGATCTGTCACACTGAGCATGTTTACACTGAGTTGTCACACTGAGCCTGTCGAAGTGTTATCGAAGTGTCGAAGTGTTATCGAAGTGTCGAAGGGATAGGAGCGTAGCGGGAAACCGACTTTAGGAGGTTCACGATTTCCTGAATATCAAATTGCAAATAATCAGTAATGCCTGTCTACAGCCAGGTAGATGTGTAGAATGGGAATACTTACAGAATTAT
Source organism: Aquimarina rubra (assembly GCF_042684305.1). Lineage (NCBI taxonomy): Bacteria > Pseudomonadati > Bacteroidota > Flavobacteriia > Flavobacteriales > Flavobacteriaceae > Aquimarina > Aquimarina rubra. The sequence goes on from NZ_JBHULE010000008.1 coordinate 510,218, forward strand.
TGATTAGTAGTTCTTAATTTTGGAATGTTTGATGAATATCGTATATTACACCAATAGTATGATTATTTAAACACATGGCAATGGCTACAATTAGAAAAACAATCACATTTACAGAGAAACAAGATAAATGGATAAAGTCTCAAATTAAGGCAGGAGAGTTCACAAATGATAGTGAGTATCTTCGTGATTTAGTAAGACGTGACCAAGCTAAAAAAGCAAAGTTCTCAGCACTTAAAGCAGCTATAACTGAAGGCATGGATAGTGGTATTAGTGATAAATCTGTGCCAGATATTATGAAAGAAGTCGAAGAACGTATGCGAGCAGATGGGCGTTTATAAAGTATCAAGAAAGGCAGAGATGGATCTTGCCAAAATGTATGAATATGGTATTGAAACATTTGGATTAAAACAAGCCAAGGGATACTTATTAGGAATGAATACGCTTTTTCATGTATTAGCCGATAATACTAATCTTGGACGTGATGCATCAGAATTTATACTATCATTAAAGCGATTTTCTTATAAATCTCACACTATTTTTTATTTGGCTACAGATATTGATATTTTAATTGTTCGTGTATTAAATCAAAGCATGGATTATGAAAAGAATTTATAGTCGATAACGCACATCCGAATACAATTTTATATAATGTCTTATTATGACTACTATTTTTGTATTATAATGTATTTGCGTGGCGCCTGTCCGCCGAAATGTAATGTAGGAGGATCACTTTGCTTTGGATAAAAGCTTTTAATACTCTAAATTTTTCATTTTTTTTTCTCAAATGTTTCTTGAAAATGTAATGGAATACTCCTTGCTCGAAGCGACGATAGGAGCGAAGTGGGAATGTGTATGGAATGGGATTAATAGTTCTATGTTATTAAATAAATACTTCATATATTTGGACTATAAATATTTTCGCTTACGAAAAAATGAAAGGTACCAAATTGACAGTTAAAGAAGTAGCTACAGAATTAGACTTGACTCCTCAACAAGTTAGAAATTTATGCAGATATGACAAATTACCAAGTGAAAAACTTGGGAATTCGTGGATAATAAATGAAGAGGAAGTTCAATACTATAAATCAAATCATAGTTGTGGGATAACAGAAGACAAAAATTTATCTCAACCTAAGAATTCAAATATAATTAGTTTTAATGAACCAATAGCCTTATCTTTTTTTACTGGAGCTATGGGCCTTGATTTAGGTATTGAGAAGGCTGGTTTCAAAACTCTTTTAGCCTGTGAAGTAGATAAAGCCAGTCGTAAGACAATAGCAAGAAATAAGCCTGAGATGGCTTTAATTGGTGATATTAGGGATTATTCTGCTAATGAAATAAGGAAAAAAGCTGGATTAACTAATAGTGATGATATTGATTTAATAATAGGTGGGCCACCTTGTCAAGCATTTAGTACTGCAGGAAAAAGAAAAGGTTTTGAAGATGAAAGAGGAAATGTTTTCTTAACATTTATAGATAGAATCTTAGAACTCCGACCTAAGTATGCCGTAATAGAAAATGTTAGAGGAATATTATCCGCACCTTTAATTCATAGGCCTCATAATCAAAGAGGAGAGGAGTTTGATGAATTAAAATTTTCCGAATTAAAAGGTGGAGCTCTATTAAATATAGTAAATATACTTAGAGATAGCGGATATGGTGTAAGTTTTAATTTATATAATGCAGCAAACTTTGGAACACCACAAAAGAGAGAACGTGTTATTATTATAGCATCAAGAACTGGAGAAAAATTACCTTATTTAACACCAACACATTCTGAAAACGGAGAGTTTGGACTTCCTGAGTGGAAAGATTTTAAAAGTGCAGTGCAGAATATGGATGAGGACTCGAAAAATCACGTAAATTTCCCAGAGAAACGTTTAAAATATTATAGAATGCTTGGCCCGGGACAATATTGGAAGAACTTACCAATTGAAATACAAAAGGAAGCAATGGGAAAATCCTTCTATTCAGGTGGAGGAAAAACAGGCTTTCTAAGAAGATTAGCTTGGGATAAACCTTCGCCAACCCTAGTAACTCATCCAGCAATGCCTGCGACTGATTTGGCGCACCCTGAAAAAGACAGACCTCTAACTGTTGAAGAGTATAAAAGAATTCAACAATTTCCAGATGATTGGGTTATTGAAGGAAGTTTAATTGAACAGTATAGACAAATTGGAAATGCTGTTCCAGTTGGATTGGGAAAAGCTGTTGGTAAAGCAATTTATAACCATATGAATAATATATCATCTAAACAATACTCTGGTTTTAAATACTCTAGATATAATAAAACAGATGATATCCAATGGGAATTACAAACTTGTAAAGCTATGAATCAATTTAAAATGGTTATTTAATGAATGAACTCAACCTAGAAGATGTAAAGCTCTATGTTAAAGATAATATAGGAACCTTTCATCAAAAAAGAATAGATAAACTTGATGACCTTGAATTAAAGGTTATTTTGAAGAGAAAAAACCCTTATTTATTTAGAGCTAAAAATGTATTAGTGGCATCAGATATTGTTCAAGGAATATTAGATGCTTGGGTTTCATCTAGTGAAGAGGGGATTTTTGGAGATTGGCTTGAAGGGTTAGCAATATTTGTAAACAATAAAGTTTATGGTGGCTGGAAATCTGGAATGGATGGAATTGATTTAGAGTTTGATAAGGATGGAGCTAGAAATATAGTCACAATTAAATCGGGTCCAGATTGGTCAAATAGTAGTTCTTGGAAAAAAATGATTGATAATTTTGATTCTGCTAGAAAAAGGCTAAAAACTTCAGGTGGAGGCATCAATGTAGTTGCTGTAAATGGATGTTGTTATGGTAGGTCTTCAAAGAGATTTGAATACAAGAAAAAAGGTGACTTATACAAATATTGTGGGCAGTCATTTTGGACTTACATTTCTAATAATGAGAGATTATATAAGGATTTAATTATACCTATAGGATATAAAGCAAAAGAGAAAAATGAAGAATTTTTGGAATCTTATTCTAAGATATTAAATAAGTTTACTCTAGAATTTTCTGAGAATTTTTGTTTAGATGACGGAGCTATTGATTGGGATAGATTAGTAGAATTTAACTCAAGTATTCGTTAAATTTAATTTGATAGGCTGAATGATAAATTGGCAATATTTTCCAAAATCTGATAAAATTCCAAATCACCTAACTAAAGTGATTGATGTGTTTGAAAAAGAGAGAGAACAAATAGATTCAGAAAATCATCAGTTCTCTAGTGATGAAGTACTTTCATTTTTAAGAAATAGGCTTGAAGAAATAAATTTTGAGATCGAGAAATCGAAAAAGCAGATAGATAAAATTCATATTCCAGTATTATTTGGAAGGAATGGGAATTTAGAGAAATACTTTGAAGCAGATGGGTTAAATAAAGAAAAGAAGACTGTTATTGAAGTAGAGGCTGGGAGAGGAGTTAGTAATCATCAATTTCTTAAAGATTTATTTCAAGCTTCTGTTATGCATGATATAGAATATTTAGTAATAGCAGTTAGAAATATCTATAGAGCAAGTAAAGATTTTGAAAAGGTTATTTCTTTTATAGATACTTTATATGCAAGTAATAGATTAAAGTTGCCGTTAACTGGGATTTTAATAATTGGATATTAGACTAAGCTATAATCACATTATGTAAAATAGAACTTGTGTGTTGATACCCAGATGGAACATTGAAAAAACGACCTCAAAATCTTTGGTAAAACAATAGGTGAATGAGCATGCATATTTTAGGGGTTTAGCAATACAGTTTCTTAAGAGTTCTAAATAATCAAGGAATTTCAAAGCAATGTTAATGAGCAAAAAGGTTAGCTTTTATTTTGGCGTTGGCAAGCGTTGGATAATTGTGTGTAAAATAAATTGCCAGAGCAATTTGATTTTATAAAGCAATCGAGCGCTTGGTAGCCCAGCCACATCAGCTCGCTAATATTTCTAAAGATTGAGAATCTTTAGAAATATTCCGTACAGAACGGCAACTGCGTAGCACATCACGAACTCCAATAAAATATTATCGCTGTGAGTAAATTATAGCTACAAATACGTGACAAAAGAAATTATCCAGTGGATGATTGCTTTTGGCGGCGAGATGATGCGGCTGCGAATGTTTCAACATATAATGACCCCAGTAGCTGCGATTACTATGAAATATAATTATTCTGGGATATTTTACACGAGTTTTTATAATTGATCACAAATCAATTCTAAAAAGCTGCGAGATGATGTGGCTGGGAACATTATAGCTACGAATGAAGCTTAACGTTTCTCAAATTGGTTTTTACATAATTGAGGACGATATAAAACACTGACGTGTTGTTATATCTGCAATTATGTCAATCCGCCGCGGCGGAGCGCCAATTTGCTACAATATACATTTGTACTATAATTTATATTATGTAAAATAGAATATTTCAGTAACTACTCTATTTACATAATTCTTATAGAAATTACTTAAATAGACTAATTACCTTAATTCTTATAAATCGAATATTCTGTACAATCGTACGTAAATTTTCAAATACGCGATTCTCAGCAAATGACATTTTGTTGTTATGTAAATAATAATTATAAAGATTGAGAATCTAAAGCAAAACTTTTAGGAACGTTCCATTACCTTAAAGCCAATCTTCGATTTCATCAGAAAACTTTTAATTCAATTATAGATTTAATAAAGGTTCGTAAACCCCACAAACTAAAAAAACAACCTCATTTGACTTTTACCAAATTTTCACTTGGAGTTGTTTCCTTCTGGAACCAAATATCAGCAACTCCAGAAGTGGCCAAATGAAACCCTGTGACCGTATCGTTTGCATCCCTTTTAAATGCCATGGAGGTAAAATGTCTACGGCTCCCCGTGAATAGATCTGGTATTCTTGGATCTAATTGGATAGGATCCATCCTGGGATGGACAAGTACAAGCTTCCCTTGTTGATCAATGATCAGAGCATACGTCGTATCCAAATCAGCAGCATAATAATTTCCAGTAAATACGTCTAGGTCCTTTGTCCAACTTGCATTGGTGTCATATGCAATCGAATGGAAGGTATCTTCCCCGACAGTTACGGACATCTTTTTGGGAACAGCTTTAGCATCGAAGCTTACCGTTACTTCTCCCCTTGTAATCATCTTAAAGGAGTTATCGCTTAGGGGAACAAGGGCACTTTCGTTTCCTGGACCTCTAAAATACCTCAAAGTATCGTTGGTAAGATGAATTTTCCGGGTTGAGTGGTTATTAAGGTCCCAATAATCGCCCTCAAATGCGGTAAGTTGTTCTTTTAATAATTTTTTTGCAGTTATTTTCTCGGGCTCGCTTGGCATGGGATCCAAGAAATCCTCAATATAGAGCTCACTGGCCCCTGTGGCAGCAAAGCCATTATAGGCTCCATCGTTTCCCATCACAACAATAGCAAGGTCATAATCCGGATAACGTATCAATTTACTGGCATATCCTCCCGCGACCTCAATATGGTACAGTTTTTTAGATCCTCTAAAATTCCAAAACCGATGACCTCCCGTATATAATGCCATATTACTTTCATTGACCTTTTTTCCATTAACAACAGACAGACCATCGAATTTTTTAAGCATCTGTTGCGTACCAACTTTGGGGTTTCTAAGTTCTTTGGCCCATAAACACATATCACCCACAGTAGTGTATACATCGGAAACGATTGTATGCGTGTGGTTCATGGTCGAATTGACAAAACCATCGTTCTGAGCAAAATATCCTTGAGCTTTGTTGGCGATTACGCTACCTTGGGTATCAAATACAGAATTTGTCATTCCTAGAGGTTTAAAGACTTCCTTAGTTATAAAATCTGCATAAGACATCTTACTGATTTTGGCAATAAGATCTTCGAGTATCATAAACCCAGCATCAGAATAGCGTTGCGTGCTTCCGCTATTGGACAGGGATTTTGCCTGGTTTAATACCATAACATATGCTTGTTTCTTGGTAAAAACATCTTCTGCGCTCCATCCGGCAAGGGCTTTAGAAACTTCTTGGTTGTTTAATCCACTTGTATGATGTATCAATTGCTCGATGCTTATGGAATGTGGAAAGGATCTCAAATTGGGCATATATTTCTTAATATCGTCTTGCAAGGAAAGTTGGCTTCGCTGCTCTAACAACAAAAGCCCATAAACGGTAAACTCCTTTGCTAGATCCCCGATATGAAACCTGGTTTCGGTACTAATTGGAATCTTGTGCTCTAAATTGGCCAGACCATAGCCCTTGGTATATATTATTTCACCATCGCTCAGGATACCAACGGCTATCCCTGGCTTATCTGGGGTGTCCCATTTGGCAAAAATGGCATCTATCTGAGCCGGTGTAATTTGTCTTTTTTGTACCTGCTGTGAAAAACAGCTAATACATGCGAAGAATAAAAATGTTATAAATAAATTTTTCATGCTCTTTTAGTTTGTTAAAAATTTATAATCGTTGCAATACGTCTACTACTTTTTTTGCTACCGAGGCTGCAGCAGATGGGTCTTGCCCTGTTATTAATCTGTCGTCGGCAACCATAAATCCGTCCCAACCTTTAGGTGAAAATTGAAAATCTCCTCCTCTTTTAGTGATTAGTTGTTGAATCGAGAACGGGAACGTTTTATAATAGTCAGCCTCCATGTTTTCGAAGGCATCAGGAAAGCCATTTACTTTTTTGCCTGAAACTAAATACGTACCATCTTTTGTTTTTAGATTCACAATGCCTGCCGTGCCATGGCAAATCGTAGCTATGATACCCTTATGATTCTCATACATTTGCATCACAATACGTTGTATATCCTTGTTCTCGGGAACTCCAAACATGGCAGCTCCTCCACCTCCGTAATAAACGGCGACATAGTTTGAGGCTTTAATTTTTGCCGGTTTATGCGTATGCTCTAAGGCATCCATAAAATCATTATCATATAAGTATTGCTTCTGTAATGAATCTGATGTGTTGATATACCCTATTGGTATAGCTCCTCCTTCTGGACTTACAAAATCCATTTTATAACCTGCCTTATCAAAGACATCATAAGCATGAACTATTTCTGAAAAATGATTGGAGGTATTCTGTTCTGAATCTCCATAAAAATGAGCGTTGGAAACAATGAATAGAATTCGTCCAGAATTTTGGCCGTTTACAGTTGGGATCGATTTATCTACACCTTGTGCATAGGTCAATAAAAACGAAGCAAATAAAAATAGGAAGTGAATAGTCTTTTTCATTTTTTTTGTTTTAGTCAGAAGGATAGATTACTTCTTTTTTTTGGTAAACATTTTATGTATAATAGTCCATGTACCTTCCGTTTTAAGCAGCATAAAATAATCGATATACGGTGTCTTACCAGGCGAAGCTATTTCTACTTTGGCAACCGCTGCGTTATTGGTATAATCAATAAAAAAGATCCTGCCCTTTTCCCCCGTTGGTTTCCCTTCTTTGGTATCGGCTATATAGTCTTTGCCGGACCAAATGCTTATCTGGTCATTTTTTACATAATATAGATTCAGATCTTGGTGAAAAGCTTCTTTTAATAGTTTGGGCTGTCCTCCTGTAGAACCATCGATGTACTTGGTTAGCGTTTCTCGAATACGGTCCTCTTCTGTTTGTGCCAATACGCATTGGGTAAGTAGTAAACAGGTAATTATAACTAGCTTTTTCATTGTTTTTGTTTTGGTATGAAAGATTATATTATTGAATCTTCTACCAAACTATTATAAATGAACAAACAAATGAAACAGGTGAAGTAAAAAGGCCTACAGATTTATAATTCTGTAGAAAACAAAGCCTAGTTTAAGGACTTTTTAAATTGTGCAGGGGTCATTCCTTTATGTTTTTTAAATGCAGCATAAAATGATGTATTTGATTTAAAACCACATTCGTTTCCGATACCTTCGATAGTTAGAACCTTATTAGATTGTAACATTTCTATAGCGGACTCTACCCTGTAGCTGTTTACAAAGTTCGAAAAGTTTTGCCCCATAGTATCATTAAGATATTGAGACAAGGTATGCTGATTAGTTTCAAGTTGCTTAGCCACATCTAAGAGTTTTAAATCAGAATTGAGGTGTATTTTTTCTTCTATAAAGAGATGAGGCAATCTATCGGCAATTGATAAAGCTTCGGTATCAGGTATCGCTTTGTTCTTGTATTTAATTACAGGTGAAAGAAAAGACAAACTATGTTGTCTTCGTTTAAAAAACCAGACCATTAGGCTAATGTACAGTGTAAACGAAAAAGAAAGTGCACCTACAATATACGACGTGTATTGGACGGTATTATACGCTAACCAAATAAGAAAACACCCTACAACAATATTGATAATCCAATAATCCAGATTACTCGGTTTTTCTGTTTTATCAACTAATTTTGAAAAAGAAAATCTAACCTGATAGATGGAGACAAAAAGATAAAGAGTCCATTGAAAGAGTAGCATATATCCTAAAATTCCATCATGTCCGCGCTGCCATAAATACCAATGCTCATTATAGGGATATAGGATTCCCGTCACAGTCATGAATACAATAATAGGTAGAATATGTAGCAACCAATTCCATTTACCAATACTTTCCGGTTTTGTTACGGTTCTAGTATATAGATATAAAAAAGGGCCAATAAGGAAACAAGCTGTTAAGCCAACTTGAATAAATAGTGACGATGTTTCAGAATAAAATGTTAGAAATACCGATTTTGTAACGCGTACACTAATAACAAACAATAAGGTAGCTAGAAAATAGTTAGCTCTATTTCTTTCTTTTATGATAAAAGCAAAATAGTAGCTCAAAAATAGACCATTAAAGGCTCCTACCGCGCTGAAAAAGAATAATATTTGGTCTTCGAAATCCAAGCTTAGTTGTTTAACAACAAATATATAAAAGTAAAAGAATAAATTTTTAGTCATTCCACACAGCTAGCTGGCTGTAAACAGTTATTGAACTTAAAGTTTATAGTTTTATTGTTGATTACATAAATTCTGAAAAAACGTTTAGATTTGTCTTCCTGATGTTCAACAATGAAATTTCATCATCATCTTTTATGTTATTATATACCAAAGAAAGAGTTACTATCTATATTGGCTCTTATGGAGACCCAAAGAAAAGTTTACGTGTATGAATTTCGGTATTTATTATTTTGATATTGTCAAATATCACAAGGCTTTAGAAAACTTCAATTTAGCTTTTGAGCTAGATAAAGATACTTATTTGCTTACTGAACATGTTGAAAAGACAAACACAGAAAGTAAACATTTAAGCAAATCTAGGCGGTACAATCACCCTTTGAAAGATCCGTTTCCCCTACTCTTGGATAAACTCGGTATGATAGCTCAGGAAATTAATAGATTCAAATAGAGCAAATATTGTATTAAAAATGTTGTTCTTACCAATGTCCTGTTCCTGGTTCTCCTTTAAAAGGCCCTACCAAGTCCGAAGTAATCCATCCAGCATAAAATTCACTGGATTGAGGGGTTACCTGTTCTCCATCAATATAACATTCCAGATGTTGTGGATAGAACGCGATATGATCTTTTAATACTTCAAATTCTGGAAAAGGATTCGGATACGACCATGCTACTGGCCTGTCTATCCCTGTTTTCAAGGTCCAATACACGGCATTTCCTTTCCATTCACATAAAGAGGTTTTACTGCGAATACTAGTAAGCATAGCCATTTGGACATCACCTTTAGGTATATAATATGTGGGTGGACTGGCGGTTTCAAGCACTGCTAGGGCTTCGTTAGAATTTGCAATCGTCACACCTTTATAATGAACTATTACAGGTTTGCACACCTTTTCAATGGCTGGAGGACGAGGAAAATCCCAAACGGAACGTTGTCCTTCTTTTGGAGTTATAGCAAATGGAGGTCTTTTACTACCATTATAATTCCAGCTTTCACGGGATTTTTGTAACCAATTGATCTTTGTTTTATCTTTTTTATTGGATCCCATAATTCCGTTTTATTTGTTTATCCTACTTTTCTTAATATAGCCAAAGGCGGACTTTGCAATACACTTTTGATATTACTTAATCCAATAATTAAAACCAATATCACAATACCTGGTAAAAACAATAAGAATGGTATACCGGAAGGCACAAAAGGTTCTTCAAATAACAATGTAGCCAATAATTGACTACTCAGCAATGACAAGAAAATTCCGGCCGAACTCCCAAGAATCCCTAAAAATAAATATTCAAGTGCCGTGATGTGTAGGATTTGTTTGCTCTTGGCACCTAGTGTGCGTAATAATACACTCTCTTTAATACGATGGTATTTACTAGTGCGAACTGAACCAATCAATACAATAAGTCCTGTCAGAATACTAAAGAAAGCCATGAAATTAATGACCCAGGATATTTTTTCTAAGATGTCTTCGATAACGGTATAGATCTGCCGTAGATCGAAGACAGTAACATTCGGAAATTTACGTACCAGCTCCTGTTGTAAAGCTGCCGACCTGGCATTATCAGGAACATAGGTGGTTAACACATGAAATTGCGGAGCTTGTTCTAATACACCTTTAGGAAAAACAATCATGAAATTTAACTGTAATCTTGTCCAATCTACTTTTCGAATACTTCCCACGGTGGCTTCCATTAATACACCTTGAACATTAAACACAACAGGGTCGCCTATGCCTATTTTTGCATTTTCTGCCAGACTTTCCGAAATAGAGATCTGTACCTTTTCACCTGGTTGGATCTCTTCAAGCCAATTTCCTTCTATAACAGTTTCTGAAGCAATGAGTGAGTCACGAAAAGTAGTTCTAAACTCGTGATTTAAAACCCAATCATTTATGGTTGAGCTTGTGTCTTTTCGGATCTCGTTCGCCATTTTTCCTTTAATGCTGTGCATTCGCATGGTAACAATCGATAGGTTATCCATAATGTTTAAACCTGCTTGGCTCACGCTGGCAACTACTTCTTCTCGTTGCTCCGGCTGCACATCCACCAAGATAATATTAGCATTTTCCTTACCATTGTCAAGTGCTGTTTTGCTCAACAGTATATCTTTTGTAAAATATAGGGTACTAATCAAAAAAGTCCCCAAGCCAATAGCAAAGATGAGTACGGTGGTTTGATTGTTGGGTCTAAAGAGATTCAGTAGACTTGTTCGCGCAGTAAATCCCCAAGCTGTCGGGAAATAACTTTTAATGGCTTTGATAAACAAGGCAGATATACCTGCCAGGATAGCAAAGGTTACAAAAATACCAACCACAAAAGCTAGCGCAAATAGCAAGTCCTTAAAAATCCAAAACGAGAATAAAAGAATAAAAATCAAGATCGCTCCAAAGGTCAATATCCTCATCTTTCTTGATCCGGCCGGTTGCTCTTCTGACACTCGCAATACTTCCAAAGGCGATACAAACCACGTACCAAGCAAAGGTGGTAATGTAAATAATACAGACATGAAGACTCCTAGTAAAAGCCCCATCATAATAGGTTGCAGACTGATCGAAACCTGAACATCAAAAGGTAAAAAATCTTCTAAAAGAAACGGAAGCGCTTGTTGAAGTCCTACACCTGCCATCGTACCTAGAATACCTCCTATAAGTCCCATGACAGCAATTTGTATCAGGTAGATCAAAAAAGTCTGTTTCCTGCTCGCTCCTAAACATTTTAAAACGGCGACATCGATTAGTTTTTCTTTGATATAAATATGTACCGAACTAGCAATACCAATACATCCCAAAAGTAAGGCTATAAAAGCTGCTAAATTGAGAAATTTACCCAGATTTGCATACCCACGTCCTATTTGTCGACTGGTGCTGGTATGGGTGTCGAGATCGGCATTTTCTGCATCCAATATAGGATCTAAGGTGTTCTCCAATTCAACTAAATCCACTTCGGGTGCTTCAAAAAAGTATTGATATCTCTTTCTACTGCCTAATTGCAACAGTTCAGTTTGTTCTATAAATCTAAAAGGAATAAGCACGGTTGGTGCTACAGTAGCTCCTATACCTGAACTACCCGGCATCGAATTAAGAGTGCCCGTAATAGGTAAGGTAACCACTCCTAATTTTATCGAATCACCTGGTTTGATATCATATTGTAACATCAGGGTCGCATCAACTACTGCTCCTCCTTTTTGCTGATACGCTGCTGCTGCAGTAACGGGTTCAGTCTCTAAGGTGCCATAAAACGGAAAGTTGCCTTCCATACCCCGAACCTGTACCAATTTAGCAGCTCCGTTTTTTGGAAATGCTGCCATCGACGGAAAGCTAACTTCATAAGCATCTGCTCCTAGTGAGTCAATAATAGCTTTAACCTTATCGTTGGGAAGTTGGCGGCTATCAATAATAAAATCAGCACCAATTAACACTTTGGACTGACGTTCGATGTTTTGCTTTACATTTTCGCTGAACAATTGTATCGAAACTACAGCGGCAATACCGAGAATAATAGAAGCCATAAATAGGAATAACCTAGAAATACTAGCTCTTCCATCACGCCAAGCCATCTTGAATAACCAAGAAATACCTGCTTTTGAATATAAACGCTTCTTCATTATTGGGCCAGTGTTTTCTCGTTACTTATAATCTTCCCTCCTTTTAATCGAAGTATTTGTTGCGTTCTGTTAGCTAGATCAAGATCGTGAGAGATAATCACTAAGGTCGTTCCGGCTTCTTTGTTTAATTCAAAAAGCAATTGTATTACTTTTTCACCGGTTTCCTCATCCAAATTCCCTGTGGGTTCATCGGCAAATAAGATGGATGGCGAATTTGAGAAGGCTCTTGCCAATGCAACACGTTGCTGTTCTCCACCTGATAATTGAGATGGATAATGATGAAAGCGATCCGACAAACCTACTTTTTGTAATAATTCCTTGCCTTGTTTAGCAGCATTTTTAACGCCTTGTAACTCTAAAGGTACAATCACATTCTCCAAAGCTGTTAATGTCGGTAGTAATTGAAAATCCTGAAATATAAATCCTACCTCCTTATTCCTCAATTCTGCTCGTTGATCTTCATCCAGTTCTTTAAGATTTTGTCCACATAACTCTACCGTCCCGGAATCTTGATGATCTAACCCGGCACAAAGTCCCAGCAAGGTAGTTTTACCACTTCCGGAAGGCCCTACAATCGAAAAGGTCGCTCCTTTTTCTACTTCAAACGAAATATCATGTAAAACTTTTAGCTTTTTTGAACCACTATTATATGTTTTCTCCAGTTCATGAATCTTTAATATCTTTGGCATATTGATTTTCAATTAATTTATTAGGCAATGCTAAAAAGGAAAAATAAGCAAATGGTTTCGGATTTATACAGTCGTTATGAGCAGATTTCCTTAAAGTTTTGTTATTTTTTATTAATAAGTTCACTTCTTTCTTGTGGAGAAAATACAGCTAAAAAAGAAACAACTTCCCCAGTTGAATCCGTTGAAAACACTAGCGAAACAACTAAAAAAACTGCTACCAAGACAATTCTTTGTTTTGGAGATAGTTTGACAGCCGGTTATGGCTTAGAAGACATTAATGATGCATATCCCGCCATACTTCAGACTAGGTTAGATTCTTTAGGGTTACCATATACAGTAATCAATTCGGGATTGAGTGGAGAAACAACAGCAGGAGGAAAAAGTCGGATTGGCTGGGTACTCAATCAAAAAATAGACATTTTTATATTAGCCTTAGGTGCCAATGATGGATTACGTGGTGTTCCCTTAACAGAAACCCGAGCAAATCTTCAGGTTATTATTGATACAGTGCGAAAAAAAAATCCAAAAACAACAATCATATTAGCCGGTATGCAGTTGCCTCCAAATATGGGTCCCGAATATATTACTGAATTCAGATCTGTTTTTCCTGATTTGGCTCAGAAAAACGAACTTGAGCTTATCCCCTTTCTCTTAAAAGATGTTGGTGGTATTGCAGAACTAAATCAGGCAGATGGTATTCATCCCACTGTCGAGGGGCAAAAGATACTCGCCAACAATGTGTGGGCTGTTTTAAAAAAGGTGTTACAATAAAAAATATATTTACTTTTATTTCGCCTCAAAAGACATAATAAATTTAGTACCAACACCTAATTGACTTTCGCAATGAATTTCGCCCTGCATCGCTTCCACATATTTCTTAACAATAGACAACCCTAGTCCTATAGATGATTCACCTGCTGTGGGCTGCGCACTGAGTCGCTGAAACCTTCCAAACAGCTTCTTTTGATCTTCCTCACTAATACCGGGACCGTTATCTTCGACTACCATAAATGCTTTGTTATCTTCAGAATATACGTGTAATTGTATCTTACCTCCTTTTTCAGAAAACTTAATTGCATTAGATAACAAGTTTTCTAAAACCTGTATCATATAATTTTTGTCCAATTCGGCAACGTGACTCCCTTCTTTTGCTTTTACAACTATGTGAATATCTTTGTCTTTGGCAGTAAGAAGAAAACGTCTTGTCATGTCATCTGCTAATGCAACCAAATCGATGAGTTCATTTTTCAACTTTACCTGATTGCTTTCCAGTGCGTGTGTATTTAAAATACGCCCTACCATATCGGTTAAACGATCTACCGAGTTGTTAATTTCATTTAAATACATGGCTTGATCCTCTGTTAGTTCCATTGCCGGTATATCAAGTAACCATATAATTCCTTTCATTTGATGTAACGGAGTTCTAAGGTCGTGCGCCACCATATCAACCAGCATGTCTTTTTCTTTATTAAGATGAATTAGTGCTTCATTTTGGCTAGCCACCTCTGCGGTTCGTTCTTTTACTTTTTGCTCTAATATAATATTTTGCTCCTTAATGAGTCGTTCATTTTCTTTCGCAGATATCAAAGCTTCTAACTGGGCATCTTCTTTTTGTTTTTTGTACATATTGATCCGATCTCCTAATGCAAAAGAAAGTAGTAATACTTCTAATGCAGAACCAATCTGCATGGCATTTAAATAGGTCATTACAAAAGTTAGATTTAATGACTCCAATATCGCAAAACAAATCCCCACAATAAGCGCTCCCCACGCAAACAGGTAATAGATTGCAGGACGAAACCCTTTTAGCTTAAATCGTATCCCTAAAATCAAAAAGTAAAAAGCCATTAACAAAAGACCAGCTTGTGCTAGTTTTAACCCTTCGATTTTATAACCAACAACTACCAATGCACATACCAAAAATCCCCATACAAGAAATATCATCGAACCTTTGTGCAGACGCGAACCTGATTTTTTGGTGTCTAAAAATTGTTGAGTAAATAATGTTGCCGTAATCATGGTTAAGCCTGAACTGACCACGACTAGTTGATTTAGAAAAGGTGCATTCGGCCAAAAGTATTCAAAGAAATAACCAAATACCGAAGCCATAAACCAGGTAATACTGAATACGTAGGCTATGTAATAAAGATAAATTCTTTCTCTTATGGAAAAATATAAAAAGAGATTGTAGAGGAAGATCAACAACATAAATCCGAAATAAATCCCTTGTAGAAAGTCTAAATCGTGCTCGTATGCTGCAAAATTAGAAAGTGTTCCTACTCTGAGTGGGAAAAATAAGGGTTGATCACTTTTTACTCTTAAATAAAAGGTTCTTGTAATATTCTTATCGAAATCAAGGGTAAATAAATAATTACCTACTTTAATTTCTCGTGTATCAAAAGGCAAGTCATCACCAGTATGTCTCGTAGAAACAAGTTGATTAGTAGCATCAAACTCATAGAGTGATATCGCATCAATATAAGCAGATCCTACATTGAGATAAAAGTTATCTGAAGTGGTTTTCCTGATCTTAAATTTTAACCAATAAGCCGAAGCGGTACTAGAGAAATTTATGGTTTCCTGAGAATTCGCTGTAAAGTTATTATTAATACGATCACTTAAGATTTCTTCTATAGATAAATCCAGAGAAGCATCTTCCAGATAATAGGTTTGCAGACCAATATCTTGTAATTCTTTAGTGTCATTTAGTAAAATTTCTGTTTGACTACATAAATGAAGAGGAGACAATAATAATATTGACAATACTCCTAAGCAGTATTTGAAATAAGGGGTCATTCGTAGTGCTTAATATAGGGAAAATATAAATAAATTACTTGTTGAATTTACTAAAAAAATTATTGTAATTAGCTGTTTAACTTGTAAGTTTATGAACCATTTGACGAATATATGAACAAACTTGAAATACTTAAGGAGAAAGCCAAAGAAATCGTTGACAAGGTGGCTGACGATCCACAAGGTCGATATAAATTACGATATCAATTCTATCAAAAATACGGAGACCCTTTTGTAAAAGGTAAAGAAGGGTTGGGAAATTCTGAATTAGCTTTTATGGAATGGGAAATAAAAAGAGGTGTACTCAATCCTATCCAAGACGCTTATCCGGGAAGCCCTTGGTGGAGAGAAGTCAATAGTCATTTTTTGTATGTAGCTACCCTTGCCCAGTTAATTAAGGAATCCGGAGAAACCTTTACTGATTTACCGGTTCCTGTGGATTTTTGGCTGGATTTTATCAATACTCCCAATGAATGTTCGTGGTATCGTGCCCATAACTCCAGTATTATTTCTGGATATGAAGTAGCAGATTCGCTGGCTTTTAAGGAAAATATATATGAACAATATTTTGTGAATATCGTACTCTATCGATTATTGTACGCTCAGTCGATGGTAGAAGGTGTAAGTTTTGGGATTTTAGGTAAAATTTTTGCAAACCCTCGTGGAAAAGCGGTTTCTATCATAACCGATATTGAAGCTTTTTATCCAAGTAATTACCCATTATCAAAAGAAGACATTGCGTATGTTACACATCACGCGCATAATCTTCCCGGATTAATCGAAGATATTTTCGATTTAATTTTTATAGTTCCACATTTAAGCAAGTTATACGATGAAGCTGCAAAATGGAATAACTCCCCTATCGTATTGAAGTATGTGAAAAACAATAAGCCCCTCTACCCGATTACTGAAAATAAAGTAAGCTCAGTTCATTTTAGTAACGCATTAACAACCAAGGACATCAATACTCCTTAAATACAAATAAACTAATAAACCAATACAAATCACACAAATGGAAAAAAAGAAAATAGCCATACTAGGTAGTGGTATGTCGGCACTTACCTCGGCTTATGAGCTTAGCTCTTATGAAAATTGGCAAGACCGTTATGATATTACCATTTATCAAATGGGCTGGCGATTGGGCGGAAAAACGGCTACCGGAAGAGGCCCCAACGAACGAATTCAGGAACATGGTATTCATATCGCTCAAGGTTGGTATGAAAATGCCTTTAGATTGATACAGGATTCTTACAAAGAGTGTGAGAAACATAATCTAATGCCGGATAGTCCTTTTAAATCTTGGGAAGATGGTTTTGATCGTGAGGACACTACCCTACTCACCCACTTTGATCCCAAAACTAATCAATGGATCAAGAAAAATATTATTTTTCCATCTAATAATTACATACCCGGTCAAGGAGGTCCTTTACCTTTTTCTGCTATTGTCAAAAAAGCTGTTGGGTTGATTTTAGAAATTTTGTTTGGTACAGATCCAAATAAGAAAAGTTTACTGAGTGCAGCGTCTGAATCTGCCAAAGAAATAAAAGCTCCAGAGCATCATTCTCTTTGGGAAAATTTCAAATCTAAACTTGAAGGATTTGTAAAAGATAAAGTTTTTAAACACGAAGGTGAAAAATTATTGAATTACGTGGCTGAATTAGTTCAGCATCTAAGTGAAGGAGATCACGATCACTCGGCAAGAAAAGATCATCATTCTATGATCAATGAACTTCTAGATACATTATCTAAATGGATTACTAAGCTTATCGATTCTATTGCGGATCATGACGAATACTTCTATTGGTTAGCAGTATTTGTGGAATTCGGAATTGTGAATATGAAGGGAACTTTTGATGATGTATATGACCCTGAAACTCACGAATTGGATTATGAACGTATCAACGAATTGGATTATCGCGAATGGCTTCAAAAACATGGAGCTAGTGAACGGTTATTGAGTTCTGCTATGGTTAGATTTTTGTATACAGGAACATTCCATAACCTAACAGGAGCTGATCAACAAGGAAGTCTGGCTGCCGGAGTTGGTCTTCATTTCCTTACCAATTCTGCCGGATATAAAGGATCTTTCGTATGGAAATTTAAAGCAGGAACGGCAGATACTATGATCACTCCAATTTATCTGGTACTTAAAAACAGAGGTGTAAACTTTAAGTTTTTCCATAAAGTAGAACAAGTACATTACTCAGACTCTGGAGCCATAGAAAAAGTATCGATGGCGGAACAGGTAACCTTAAAAAATGGCACCTACACTCCTACTTATAAGTTCAAAAATCTAGATGTATGGCCTGGGGAACCATTGTATGACCAAATTGATGATGCACAAGCTAAAGCCCTTAAAGAAGGTAAATATGATCTTGAGGAATCCTGGTGTGGTTGGAAGAATGTGGGTCAGGTTTCCTTGGAAAAAGGAAAAGATTTTGATTACGTTATTTTGGGGATTCCTATAGATGTTTTGGGTGGTCAAGAAGGTATTTGTAAGGAGATTATTGAGAATAATCAGGCTTGGTATAATATGTATCATCACGTAAAAAGTATTCCTACGATGTCTATGCAGTTATGGATTAAACCGACACTAAAAGAATTAGGAATGAACTTGCCGGATTGGGGTTTTCCTGAAGGTTCTTTACCAAACTTGGTTACCTATGCGGATCCCCAATATTCTTTTATAGATATGTCTCAGGTAATGCCTTATGAAAACTGGAATGAAGATAAACCGGGTGTATTAATTTACTATACAGGATCATTTCTGGATCCCGAAGAGATACCTCCATTCTCTGATCATCACTATCCTCACGAGCAATTAGAGCGAATTATGCGTGTTTCAGAACAATGGCTAAGAGACAAAATGGGATGGTTTTTCCCAAACGCTACTACGCTGGAATATCCAGAAGGAATGAAGCTAAGCGTTATCCATGATTTTTCTAAAGCTGCCAAGACCGATTATGGTAGATTGAAAACTCAGTTTTTTAGGGCAAATGTAAATCCAACGGATAGATACACGTTATCACTTCCAGGTTCAAATAAATACCGACTTAAAACGGATGAATCCGGTTTTGAGAATCTTATCCTTACTGGAGATTGGATTAATTTTGGTGTCAATGTTGGTTATTACGAAGGTGCTATCGTCTCTGGGCTTCAAGCAGGTCAAGCTGTACGTGATAAACTTGGTTTACCGAGCGAGACCGCTATTTTTAATGGTGTTAAATTGAAATAACTTCACACCCATTTATAGAAAATACAGAAACGAGTTTAGTTAAAGCAATAATTAAACTCGTTCTTTTAAATATTTGTAAATTAAATAATTACATATTTTAAACATCTTAATTTCAATAGTTCACAAGGTATGAAATACAGAATCACCCAAGAAGATCTAAAGAAAAGAAGTTATGGAATTTCTTTTGATATGATGGATGATGAATTCTTGCGTTTTATTCAAAAAGAAAAGGAACTGAATAATCCTTTTTTGAGTGAAGCTAATATTCAAAAACTCGAAAAAGATACCTTAAGAAATATACACAGGAATATTTACACCTATGGTTTATTCGGTATTATTTCAATGGGATATGGCTTGTTTATCTTGTTTAATTTTGAACCTAGAGTTGCGGTCAACTTGTATACGCAATTTCCTCTTATAGAAAATGGGTCGATCCCTATTGTATTGGGTTTTGGATTCATCATTGGTTCTTTGTACAGTTATAAAAAGAAAAATGAAGTTTTAGTCACCAAAGTGAAATCAAAGATTATTGAATATTTAAAAGAAGTACAAAAAGAAAAGTTAGAAAAAAGTTCTTATCAATATGGGAAAAAGAAAACGAATACTCACTTACAACCTAAAAAAAGGCAGAAAAGGAAATGATGGGTTTACAGAGACGAAATCCATATAGCTTTAGGATTATCAAGATTTTTGTTTATTGTCTTACCCGTCACTTGCACGACATTCACTAAATGTCGTTGTTTCAATTATAGGCAAACTATATTTTTGATCGTGTATTTTTAATCAATAGTTATGCAAAAAATTGAAAGACGTTATGATTTAGACTGGTGGCGAGTTATCTCTATCTTTCTGGTTTTCTTACACCATATTGGAATGCCATTTAACGGTGATGATTTTCATATTATGAATTCAGAATCAAGTAAGTTGTTAGATGATATTATGGTATTTTTTGAACAATTCAGGTTGCCATTGTTGTTTATGATATCCGGAACAGGAACAGTATTTGCTTTCTCTAAACGAAGTTGGATACAATTTGTAAAAGAACGTGCGACTCGGTTATTAGTTCCGCTAGTTTTTGGAGTATTTATCATCGTACCACCTCAAACCTATATCGAGCATATTGAATCATATACTTCCTATTCTGAATTTTACACTAAGATCTTAGAGTATTTGGATGTCAATCATCTTTGGTTTATCGAAAACCTGTTTTACCTTTCTGTTGTATGCATTCCATTTATTTTATTTATCAAATCTTCTAATTCGACATCCTTTCGAATGACATTAGAAAATTTTTGTTCTAAACCATTAGGTATATTTATGTTCGTACTACCGCTCATCATTCTTAAAATAGTCACCAAAAAGTATTTCCCAGGTGATAGTACTGCCATTACTAACCTTTCTACTACCCTATTTTATGGCTATTTTTTCATTATCGGAATTGTATTGGCAGGAACATCAACTTTATGGGACTCATTAAAAAAACATCGAAAATTAAATCTGGTAACCACCATCATTGCTATTATTATATTTTATGTGTATTATTTCTTGCCAGAGAGTATTGCATCATCTTATTGGGACATTTCTACCAGATGGGATATTTGGTATGGTTTGTCAGCACTTGTTAGCTGGACCGTGGTTATTACTTTGCTAGGATATGGACAGATTTGGTTAGCTAAGCCCAGTAATTTATTAAAGAAGCTTAATGAAGGTATCTACCCATTTTATATTTTACATCAGACAGTTCTGATTGTGATAGGATACTACGTTTTACAACAACCTTGGGATATTCTTCCAAAACTATTGGCACTAATGATTTTCTCATTTATTATTATCCTATGTATCTATCGATTTGTGATATATCCATTTGCAGTGCCCCGTTTTCTCTTTGGAATGAAAAAGAAGCAGGTTACTACAAAAGAGATTCCATCTATAACCTATAAAAACGCTTAGTATAATATTCAATATGATTGACACTTTATGTATACAACTTCAAAGAAGATTATAAATAAAAGAAGGTTATTGATTCCTAATTATTATACTAAAAATGATGTTAATTAAGATTCTTTTGTAAAACAATATCAGTATATTATATACTCATAATTAGATGGTTACAAATATCAAAATATGGTTTTTTGCTTTAGCTCTCGTCGGGGTTTCAACCCGTAGATGTGTGAAGGAAAGAGATACCTTTTATATAGAAAAGGTAGAAACATCCACTGGACCAAAACCGTATCCGGTTAACGCTGATAAGAGTACATTTGAAGAGAATTCTAAAATTACAAGAGCCGTTCTTATTACGCATTGTGGTAGTTGTCACCAAAGTTCTCTAGATTCTCATAAAATAGAAGCTATAAAGATTTTTGATCTGGATATGGCTACCAACTGGCATACTTCTTTATCTGTAGATAATTTACCTGGAATTGCTAGCCGTACAAAAAATAAATCTGCTATTTCTTCAGCACAAAAGGAGGCAATTGACATTTTTTTAAGATTAAAAGAACTACAACTGAAGGAATAAAACCTAAGTTTTTAATAAATCTAACCCTACTATTTGTTTAAAACAAAACTGTTTACACAAAAATCACCAAGAAAAATCGGCACTAATACTTAAGTAAAACTTTTAATTCAAAAGATATTATATAAATAATTGTTAATCATTTAATTATGATTATTCGTGGTATAATAAATTCGATCAATTTTCACTTTTAAATACATCTTTAATCATTCTAAAAATTATTTAATACATTAATTTAATTTATGATTTAGATAATAACTATAAATAAAAATTAATCAACTATATCTATAACTTTGTTCCAGAATTATAAATCAATCGCATATTTTTTTAATCAAAAAATCTTATTAAAATGGAAACAAAGGATTTAATTCAACTCGAAACTGTGACTCAACAAGTCGAACTAGTAAAAGGTGAATTTACACCATCTGAAGCTGCTCACGTTATTAGCAGTTTAATCAATGAAAAAATAAACTTTCACAAATTACAAAGACTTCAAATATGGGAAGGCGATCACGGATGCAAAACAAATAGATTGGATGGTCGTATCGATGAATTAGAAAATGAAAAGGAAATTGCCACTCAATTTATTAAAAGTATTAGAGGCCTTGGCAAAAACTTGAAAATCAAAGGTACTTTAGAAATTAGTCTAGCAGAATAATAACTATTAAACCACAGTAACAATGGAATTATTTAAAACGAAAGTTTTACCAGCACTCGGAATCACCATATTACTTTTCTTTATTACTCTCTCTTATTACAGCAACCAACTTTTCTTAGATAAAATCTTATTATGTTCCTTTATCATAGGTGGCTTATTAATAATGAAAGCACGAATTAGCATCAAGACTACTAGCTCTTCCAAAGCAGAGATCATGAATACTAAAATGGCTGAAAATGACTTTTCAAAATCTTACAAAAAGCAATATTACTAATATTCATATGGAAACTAACGTAAACCAGAAAGTTCCTTTGTCATACAAATTTGTATCTGTTTTACTATGGGTGCTATTTGCAAGTGGCTTATTATTTCTTGTCCTAAATTTTGGTAATATGCCAAAATTGGAAATTGGAGAGATGCTCAGAATCAATAGTTTTAGCATACTGATTTGCACTACAGTGGTCTTTTTTAGTGCTGTTGTTACCAGTTATGCAGCTAAGTATCTAAATGGATTTAGATATCAAAACCAATTTTTGATATATTGTCTATGCTTCACCGCTTCGGTAATATTGTTGGTAGTTTCTAATCACATTTTGTTGCTGCTATTCAGCTGGCTGGTTATGGGCATTTTTATGTCCCGGTTAATTGGTATCAATAAAGAATGGGGAGAAGCCAGAGAAGCATCAAAATTCACACTGAAGTATTTCCTTACCGGGACATTGTTTTTGACCGGTGGAGTATTACTTCCGGCTTTTTACAGCAATGCTTTTACAGTAGAAGAACTGACATTGGTAGCAGCTCAGCTGCCAATGCTAATCATCATACCTTCTGCCCTACTTATTATCGCAGCTGCAATTGTACAATCAGCAATGTATCCATTTCATCGCTGGTTATTATCAGCAATGACAGCACCTACTCCAGCCTCTGCTCTTATGCATGCAGGTTTTGTTAATGGTGCAGGTATATTATTAGCTTTGTTCGCTTCACTATTATTCGCTTCAAACACATTAGACCTTTTGTTTATCATTGGGGGACTCACTGCCATCATAGCACAATTTACCAAACTACTCCAGATCAATGTTAAACACAAATTAGCTTGTTCTACTATCGCTCAGATGGGTTTTATGATTATGCAATGTGGTTTGGGCTTTTTCAATGCTGCGGTAGCACATTTAATACTACACGGATTTTATAAAGCATACTTGTTTTTATCATCCGGTGAAGAAGTTGTACAAACCAACCCACAAAAATCCTTGCAATTAAAAATAAAACCACTACAAGCAATTGTAGTATTGATTTTTGGAATTCTTGGTGCCTTCTTATTTGCAATATGGACAGGAAAAGGTTCTAGTTTGGATAGCGGAATATTTTTAACCTTAATCGTAGCTATCACGGTGGGTCAGGCAACATATAATATTGTCAAAGAGGGAAGCCTTTCTACTTTACAAAAAATTATGGTGATGCCCGTTTTATTTGTTATCGGAATTGGATTATATGCTTTGATGTATAATGCAGTAACGGTTTTAATGGCAGATCTTCCTATGACAGCTAGTGCTGCACCATTATCAGTAACACAAATAACTTTTGGAATTATCTTCTTAATAGGATTTTTTGTAATGAAATTAGGCGGATATCAAAAACTTCCGTGGGTGTATGTAAAGTTAATGAACCTATCACAGCCCAATAAAAAAACAATTTTAATGTATAAATCAAAATCAATATGAATCCTAAAATTCTAAGCAGTATTGATAAAGCGTCAAAAGTAATAGGTAAGACGTGGCCACTCCATACTTTTGTAGCATCTAACCCTTTGTCAGGGTACGAAAACAGTTCTTTTTTCGAAGCTGTAAAAACTGCAAAGAAACATTTTGATGCGACTGTTTTTCCTGAAGCGAAAATGTATCGTGAGGCTTGGGAAAAGGGTGAAATCGATAACAACCTTTTAAAAGGATTACTACATGAAGAAGGGCTTACGAATTCACCAGAAGAATATCTTAAAGATATTGAAATACAAAGTCAGCAAGAAGCTCTCAATGCAAACCACGATGTTGATCGTATCATGGCAAAATGGCTTGCAGCATTTATGGATGAAGGGCTTGCAGAGTGGAATATGCCATTTAAAAGTGAAGGATTCTATAACGCCTGGAGACTTCTGGTAATTTATGATGAGGAAACCGGTCTGAAATCCCTGAAAAATATACCACCAACAAGCTTAGACGCTTTAGAGTCAATTTTGAGAGATTTTCCAGAAACTGAATATACTAACATATTGACGTATCATCTTGCTGCACTGCCTGGTTGGACAGGATATATTAACCATAGGCAAGAGTCGAACTCAGAGTGGCAACAAAAATATCCTATAACACTATCCGATTATCTGGCGGCACGTTTGTTGACTGCTAAAAGTCTAGGTATTTCGTTAGTTCCTGAAGTAAAAAGTTCGTTAGAGAATGAGTTGATTATAAAGTTACAATACATTTTGCTAAAAGCTTGGGAACAGAGCTGGCAGAATCGACTGGTAAACACTTTGGAGAACCAATCGGTATTATTAAAGACCGTTGAAAATGATAGCTCCCCAGATGCGCAGCTCGTATTTTGTATCGATACACGATCAGAACTAATTCGTAGACACGTAGAATCCAGTGGCAATTATGAAACATATGGTTACGCTGGTTTTTTTGGGATAGCTATGGACTACGAAAGTTTAGACGATGGAATTGTTCGTAAATCCTGTCCTCCTATCGTTGGTTCAGCTTATAAAGTGACAGAAAAGGCACAAATTAATGGCAAAAACAAATTAGAGAAGTACAATGCTAAAAATGACATTGCTAAGTTTAGCAAGTACTTCTTAAAGCGAATGAAGAATATGCTACCTTCTGCTTTTGGATACGTAGAAGGGTCAGGATTATATTATGGTATATCTCTTATTGCCAGAACACTGTTTCCTCGTAGATTATACCAACAACAAAAGAAAAAGTCCTATGAGACAACTTCATTTTGCGAACCGGACATCAATCCGTACAATAGTTCGAAAGCTTGTGAAATTTCTCTTGATGAAAAAGTGGGAATTGTAAAATCAGGATTTGATCTAATGGGTTGGAAGACGTTTTCTCCACTTGTACTCTTTGTGGGTCACGGAAGTCACTCTGCAAACAACCCTTTTGGTTCCAGCTTGGATTGTGGTGCTTGTGCAGCAAGCCCTGGTAGACATAATGCCAGAACTCTAGCCAAACTGGCTAATGAACCTGAAGTACGAAAAGCACTAACAGAAATACACGGATTTCAAATTCCGGAAGTTACTCTGTTTTTGGGTGCAGAGCATAATACAACCACAGATGAGATTGTTTTGTTTGATTCCGAAATACCGGAATCTCATTCAGTACTCGTGGCTAGATTAAAGAAAAATTTAGGCAAAGCACAAAGATCTGCGACAGCAGATAGATTAGGAACAAGCACTAAAAGTATCGTCACAGCGGAGAAGAAAGCAAGCAATTGGGCAGAAACCAGACCAGAATGGGGACTTGCTAAGAATGCAGGTTTTATTGTTGGACCAAGAAGTCTAACACAAAATACAAACCTGGATAGTCGTTGTTTTCTTCACTCTTATAACTGGGAATTAGACACTACCGGAAAAGCACTGGAAGGCATTATGCAAGGTCCTATGGTGGTAACACAGTGGATAAATAATCATTACTATTTCTCTACCGTAGATAATAATACTTTTGGTGGAGGGTCAAAAATAACTCACAACATCACTGGTAGATTTGGAGTCGTGCAAGGAAATGGTGGAGACCTTAAAATGGGACTTCCTCTGCAATCACTATTCGATTCGGATGACAGATTGTATCATAAACCCTTACGATTGTCTGTGATGATTCAAGCACCCATTAACAGAGTTTCTGATATCCTTTTGAGAAATGAAAATCTAAAAACATTGCTTGATAACGAATGGATTTATCTGATGGTAATGGATCCTAAACAAAACAACGGGATATTCAGATACAAAAAATCAATTCAGTGGGAACTTATGTCAGATGCCAAAACAGTAGAGTTTAACCAACAAGTAAATATTAAAGAAAAAGTATTAGAAGAAATTTCTGCATAAAAATGTATTAATATTTTTAGAAGAGACTGAATTCTAAGTTATAAGCAAATAGTTTAATTATAAAACTGAGGTCGCTATAATTTGATCATAAAAAAAGTCCATCAATATTGATGGACTTTTTATTAAACTTGAAAGTATATGTATGTATTAGATAACTTTTACGTTCACTGCGTTTAATCCTTTGTTACCTTCCTGTAGATCAAATTCAACTGTATCGCCTTCACGAACTTCGTCTACTAATCCAGAAATGTGTACAAAGTGATCTTTGTTAGCACCTTCTTCAGTGATAAATCCAAAACCTTTAGCGTCATTGAAGAATTTTACTGTTCCTTTATTCATTGTAATGTAATTAAATTAAAATATTATATTGTTTTAAAGTGCAAAAGTGACCCCTTTTTTTCGATATACAACATATTAATTCACTTATTTTCAATTTATTATAAATATGGTGTCTTTATATCTGATAATAATGGAGTTAAATTTTATCTTTTCTATAACTTGATGGTGTCATTCCTTCAAACTTTTTGAACGCACTATTAAAAGAAGAAAGACTGCTAAAGCCTGTATCGAAGGCAATTGCGGAAATGGTATATTTATCACCTTCAGCAGTAGAAAGCAATTTCTTAGCTTCCTGAACACGGTAATGATTGATGAAATCATTAAAATTTCGCTTTGCATATTGATTAATAACTGATGAAGTAATTTGCGTGCTTTTTCCCAAAAGTTTACTAAGCTTTGCTAAAGAAACATCTGGTTCGAGATATAATTTTGTATCAGTAATTAGTTTTGAAATCTTATTAAACAACAGATTATTATCATTTGCTCTAAACGCATCTCCATCCAAATCAGTAGCTTTTAGTTGAAATGCCTTATAACTTAAAAAATAGATGATAACAGAATATAAAATAGGGCCAACAATATACGGTACAGCTTCATCTACAATATTTAATATATAGGTCATCCAGATCACTATAAAACCTATGATAAGAAAACGTAACCAATTAAAAATAGCTCTCTGGGATTTTGTTTGTAATGTTTGCTCGTATTGCTGCTTTGTTTTTTTTAAAATCCACCAACCAAATATTATATAGAAAGCTAAATGTAAATAGATAAATAAAAGACCAATTCCAAAAATGACCATGACAAGTTTACCATTTTCATACCATTCTTTGGTAACAAAAAGGCTAGCGATAAAAATCAAAACAAACGGAATGAGTTCTAAATAATAGTATTTCGGTAGCTTAAAATTAGGATGGGTCATTCCCAAAATATACCATCTAAATAATGGGCCAATTAATAAAAGAAAAGCCAAACCTATAAAAATAAAAATTGGTTCCATACCACCACCAAAATTGAGCATAACTGATTTCCCTATTCGAAATGCCATAAAGACGAGGATCAATCCAAGTAAGCGATTGGTTAATGTCTTTTTCTTTTTGAATACGATTAAGTAGCACGCAAAAAGTACTCCATGCAAAAGTCCTGCACTACTAATAATAATCAATAATATATCTAAAAAGCTCAAGATACTATTTTTTCCAAATGTAGGGATATTTGATATTCCAAGAAAGCATAAACTTATGGAAGAGTTTATACTTTCTATTTAGCAATAATGCAAGTTTATCCTTTTAGTTTTCGAAATCTTTTGATATTTTTTTTGCATAAGATGTCAACCCAACTAAACTGAAAAATCGTCCAATTTTACCTTGCATAGCCGCTATAATACCGTGTTTTGCTATTAATATTCTTTGCATAGGCTTGTTATCTATAGAAATCATTTGCTTCATTAATTCTTTGGCTTTCCGGAAACCTTCTGTTTCATATACCTTTAAAACTTTGACAGCATTTTCTTCTCCTGTGATTTCTCTGTACTTGGGTGTATACCCTATTTGTGTGATCATGGTTTCGGCTAATTTCCAAGTAGACCAAGGATTTTGACCTGTTATTAAATTTTTATCGTGACTAATGTTTTCTAAATACATAGAACCTTCATTAAATTTCCCTCCTTTTGATATTAATTTATCCTGCAGAAGAAAAGGAAATATAGTTTCGGCATCCGAAATAAGCAGTAATTCTTCATCATTTGTAAAACCACTCACCTT
The DNA here is from genome assembly GCF_042684305.1 of Aquimarina rubra. NCBI lineage: Bacteria > Pseudomonadati > Bacteroidota > Flavobacteriia > Flavobacteriales > Flavobacteriaceae > Aquimarina > Aquimarina rubra. The sequence continues at coordinate 538,822 of NZ_JBHULE010000008.1, forward strand.
TTTGTTTTCTAATAATGAACGACCAGAATCAAGAGTTACATTTACTAAAGCTGCAGGTCCGTGGCATACTGCACCAATAACCTTATCAGCCTGATATAACTCTTTTATAATAAATTGAATGGATTTATTTTTAGGAAAATCAAACATGGCTCCTTTTCCACCAACAAAGAATACTGCTTCATATAATTCAGGGTTAATATTGTGTACCGGAATCGTATGTTTTGCCTTATATTGAGCCAAACTATCATTTAAGAAAGCAAAATCATAGAGACCCATATCCTCATCATCAATTACTACAGGTGATTCTCCTCCTGATGGACTGGCAATATCTACCTCAAAACCGTTAGCTTGAAAAACGTAGTAAGCCCGCGATAATTCGGTTAATTCATAACCGGTACTTTTATCTGTAGCACCCATAGTATCGGTACTGGTAACGATTGCTAAAATTTTTCCTCGTTTTGGCACAATATCTTTAGAGAGATATGGTAAATCCGACACTTGAGTTCCGGTTATATATGGTCTATTCTCTGCCGATGGTAATAAACTCATAAACCACCAACCAAAAATAAAAAGTGAAATGATAATACCTAAAATGGAAATTATACTCCATTTAAGAATTCGATATTTTTTGAACATGCTATTTAATTTTAAAAATTATAGCACGAAGAACTACATAACAGCTTATAAAACCTGTCGAAATGATAATTCCGTCAGAGTAAATGATGTTTTAGGTTAGTCACTTAATTATAATAAATCTCAAACTTTAGCAATTGAAAAAGTAAAAGTACTCCCTTCTCCTTTAGAAGAAGCTACGGTGATTTCTCCACCTAAGTTTTGGACTATCTTTTTTACGGTTGCTAATCCAATTCCGGTGCCTAAATTGCCGTCCCTATCTTCTACTCCTACAACCGTAAAAAGATCAAATATTTTATCTAAATAATCTTTGGGAATACCGTCACCATTATCTTTAACAGCAAATTCATAAAAACCCAAAACGCTGGTTATCTTAATATCGATTACTATTTCAGGTTTTGAGTTATATTTGATTGCATTCGTAATCAGATTTGTTAAAACCTGCATTAATGCAGACTTATTTGCGATAATTTCTTGTACGTTTCCTAAAACATTAAATTTCGCTTTATGTTCTGAATCGGTAATTTGTTTGAGCTCTTCTACCAAATGTTCAATATCGATTTTCTCTTTTCTATTCTTTATTAAATCGTCACTTTTATAAAACTTCAGGATACCATCAATATAATCTTTTAGCGAGTAGGATGATGTTTTTAGATACTCTAAATACTGTAAAGACTCCTCACCTAGTTTATCTTTATTATCATCTTCTAAAAGCTCTGTCAACGAAATTATATTTGCTAAAGGCGATTTAAGATCGTGGGACACTACACTAGCAAACTTTTTTAGGTCTTCATTTCTTTTTTCCAGCTTATCCCGAAGCTGTGTAAGTTTTAAATTTTGGTATCGTTGCTCAAATAAACTAACTACCTGTTTAGACATTGCGAGCAATGCATTTTTCTGTTCAGAACTTAGCTCTCTGGGTTTTGTGTCGTATACACACAATGTGCCCAGTTTAAAACCTTCGGAATCTATTAATGGTGCACCAGCATAAAAAATTGCCTGATGTTCTGTCACTAAAGGATTGCCGTCAAATCGTTCATCTTCTCTTGAATCTTTTATAATGGTTATGGGATCATCTGAATTAATGGCATGACCACAAAACGATATCTCTCTTGGAGACTCGCTAAATGGAATTCCATAATGAGATTTTAGAAAATTTCGATCTTTATCCAACAAAGTGATTAACGAAATTGGAGCATCACAGATATAAGACATCACAGACGTGATATTATCAAAACTCTCTTCGGGTAAGGTGTCTAACAATCCATATTTTTCTACAGCAGCTTGTCGTTGCTTTTCATTCTTGGGGTATAAAGGTGCTATCATTGGGATAAATCTAAAGAATAATCAAACTGAAATCAAGATCCGTACATTTTTTCTCAAGCGAATACAACGGAACGTTATTTAATAATAATCTATGTTTTACAGAAAAAATAACATTAATGTATAATTTTAAGAAGAGACATCATATAGGCGCATTATCTATTTTGCAATACTATGTATTAAGGTTTTGCGGTTTTAATTATGTTTCTAACTTTTCTCCAAAGGTTTTTGGAAGCTAATGATTTATCATCTAATTCTCCCATTAAATGTCCCAGGTTTAGTTTTTCTGTATTTCCTTCGTAAGAAATATTCAATATGTTATTATCAGATATCATAGCCATAGACCAAAGTTTAAAGTCCCGAGATGGTTTTGGCCCTTTCCACATAGTAATAATATCAGAATGCCTTTTATCCTTTTTGATTCTTTCATATAATTTTAAAACATTCTTCTTTGGACCTTCGATAAGCTGAAAGAACACTTTCCTATGATAAATAAGACTTCCGGTAATATTATTATCTTCATTTAAAGCTCTGGCTAGAACGATAATATTTTCGATATCAGAGTTTGTAATTCCCGAAAATGCCATCGAACGATAAGTCACTTCGAACAAGAGATCGTCTTTTAGAAACGAATTTTTATATTCGCTAGGAAGCACACCAAATCTTTTTTTGAATAAATTAGAAAAATAACTTCGACTAGTATAACCAATCTGATAACAAATTTCTGAAACACTATAATCCGTAGATTGAATCAACTCTTTGGCATATTCTAATCTTAAATTGGTGATATACTGGTTGGCAGAGTATCCATATAAAAACTGAATTCCGGACTGAAGTTTTTTTAAAGACATACCGATTTCTCTGCTTAGTTCTGAAACGGTCAGTTTGTTACTAATATTCTTTCTGATATAATCCCCCAATTCTGTAATTTTTGAGAGTTCTTCTTTTGTAAGTGTAGGTTGGAAACTCTCGGTATTTAAATCGTGATCGTGAGCTTCAATCTGTGATGCTAACATATTCAAGACACCAGCCTGCGTTAACAATCTTCCGACAAGATCAGTTCTCTTGTTTCTAATAACAATTCTAGCAAAAGTACCTATTCGTGCATCTATATCTCCAAAATATCTATATGGCTTGCCTTCTTTTGTGTTATCAAAAATCTCATTTAGATTAGATCGTAACTGTTTACTGATACTATTTGTACTATGTAAACCTAATGATTTCGGATTTATAATTAAATAACAACATTCAAATTTAGTGTTTCCGGGAATCTCGAATTTTGACTTTTTACCCGGTTCACTCACAAGAATAAAATTCTGACTTTGTTGTATTTTTTTAAATTCAGTTTCATCAGGAAATTTTTGTAATTGATATCCTGATACAACATAGCTAAAATAAAGTGGTTTTTCGTTAGAGAATTCGAAGTCAATAACTAAATCCGAAGCAAAATTGATATCATAAACCCAAGCAGTTAAACCCGGAAAAAGCTCATATGCATTAATACTCCCTTTACCTTTACTATTATCAATGATCATAGATGCTGCTCCATAATCTTCGTGTAAATCCGCATCAAAATAAACAGAAAATTCACGTAACATCTCAATGGGGCTATTTTCTTTTAATCCTAACATATAATTTATGACATCTATAATGAGTAAATTTAAAAAAGTAAAAGTACTAAAATTTCAATCCTCGGAATACCTACAAGGAAGAAGCTTTCTATGTTCTATGAATACATTAATATATTAAAAATTAAGCATATTTTCAATTTATTGATTGATAAATAGTTATGTTGATTTTACTATATATAGTATGACTTTGATTTATTATGGATTTCTATCAAATAGCGTTAATATTTGTTTAAAATACAGTAAAGACTGAATACATTCATTTAAATTCTTATTTTATGATTAAAAATATTATTCCGAATGCGGAATAATGAAGATTTTAGTTTTTCTTATCATAGATCAACTATTAAAAGCCTATTTATTATAAAATTTGTTATTCAAATGTAAAACAAAGTTTAATCCATCCTAAAAAAATATAACACAATGAGAAATTTTGAATTATACGTGCCCACGAAAATGATTTTTGGCAAGGGGCAAATCGAGAAACTGTCTACAGAAGTGCCAAAAGATAAAAAAGTTTTAATGCTTTACGGAGGAGGAAGTATTAAGAAAAATGGTGTTTATGATCAGGTCGTAACTGCGTTAAAAGATCATACAGTGGTAGAGTTTGGTGGTATTGAAGCTAATCCTGAATATACTACTTTATTAAAAGCATTAGATGTTATTAAAAAAGAAGATATTGGTTACATGCTTGCCGTTGGCGGAGGTTCTGTTATTGATGGGACTAAGTTTTTATCTTCAGCAGCACTTTATGAAGGAGATAATCCTTGGGATATTCTAGCAAAGAGAATTAGAACATTAAAGGGATTACCTTTTGGGACAGTACTAACCTTACCTGCTACAGGAAGTGAAATGAATAGTGGTGCCGTGGTAAGTAGATCAGAAACGAATGAAAAAATGGTGATGGGTGGACCTGGATTATTTCCCGAGTTTTCAATTTGTGATCCTACAGTAGTTCATAGCATCCCAAAAAGACAATTGGCTAATGGTATTGTTGATGCATATACTCATGTATTAGAACAATATATGACCTATCCAGCAGATGCTCCATTACAGGATCGTTTCTCTGAAGGAATTTTGCAAACTTTAATCGAAATTGCACCTGCAATAATTAAAGATCCAAGTGATTATAAAGCTGCATCTAATTTTATGTGGTGCTGTACCATGGCACTTAATGGTTATATTCAAAAAGGTGTTCCTACAGATTGGAGTGTACATATGATCGCCCATGAGCTTACTGCATTTTATGGAATTGACCACGCGCGTACTTTAGCGGTGATCTTACCAAGCGCTTATACCAAGAAGTTTGAGCAGAAAAAAGAGAAATTAGCTCAATATGCCGAGCGAATTTTTAATATTAAAGAAGGCACTATTGACGAAAAAGCCACAGAAGCTATCAACAGAACAGAAAACTTTTTCAAGTCTTTAGATATTGACACACGATTAAGAGATTACACCAATGACTATGAAGGATTCTCTCAGAAAGTAGCAAAAAACCTAACAGACCACGGAATGACTGCTTTAGGAGAACATCAGGATATTACTCCCGAAATAGCAGCAGAAATTGTTGAGATGGCTTATTAAAGAATTTTTCTTGTATTTAAAGAAAGTCCTGTTTTTATATTTTAAAACAGGACTTTCTTATTTTTAATTATACTAATTTGAATAAGTGATATCTTATGGTGTGATACTATAAATTTAAAGGACTATTAATCAATTATTTTCAATAAGTATTGCTTATAATCAACAACTAATCAGCTTAATAAATGGTTATTGCACAAACCTAATATGGTCTTACCTTTCATTTAAAAAAAAGCTAAAATAATTTCAATTTGCTGTTAAAATTTGAGTTAAATTTAAGTCAATTAACCATTTAAATTAACACAAATGAAATTAAAACTCTTATTACTAACAGCCTTTGTCGTGAGCACATTTATGACTCAAGCTCAACAAACTGGGACCAAAGCATTTTATCACGGAAAAGTCTCTTCTGTAGAATATGTTTCCTCTATTGCATCAAGACCCAATGATCTTATTCCTCCTGATAATTCAGTGAGAGAAGCAAAAGATAAAAGATCCTTAGGAAATCAAATTATCTCTGGGAAAGATCCACAAACTGAAAATGATTATTTCTTTAGAAATAAAAACGCAATGGAGCAAAGTGTACAAAGAGCTCCTGCTAGTTTAGTTTTTGATACCTATTCATCAAATTCTCAACCTACAGACCCTTCCATTGCAGTAGGTCCTAATCATGTAATCGTTGTATACAATACTGGATTTATGATTTATGATAAATCTGGTAATCAATTAGTTGGCCAAACATCTCCTAATCCTGCAATTTTTCCTTCAGGAGGTTGCTGTGATCTAACGGCATCTTATGATAATGCAGCAGATAGATGGGTACTTTCGTTTTTAGGATCAGGTGCTCAGGTAGCAGTTTCTGATGGACCTAACCCAGTAACTTCTGGATGGTACGTTTATAACATCTCAGGAATACAGGATTATCAAAAATTATCTGTTTGGAGTGATGGATATTATATTACAGAAAACACAGGTGGAACTAATAAATTATGGGCATTAGAAAGAGATGCTATGTTAGCAGGAGATCCCAATGCGCAAATTCTTGGTTTTAACCTTCCTGGAATTGTTACCAGTGGTTTTTTTAGTCCTCAGGCTTTAAATGTAACTGATGGTAATTTACCAGCTCCTGGAGGTGCAACAATTGTTTATCTACAGGATAATGCTTGGAATGGCGTATCCGTAGATCATATTAAAGTATGGACAGCAGATGTAGACTGGAATAACCCAGGAAGCTCAACAGTATCGAGTCCACAGGAAATCGTTACAACACCTTTTATTAGTGTGTTTGATGGAGGAAGTTTTGTTAATTTATCACAACCTAATGGAGGTACTTCGATAGATGCATTGCAAGCAACGATTATGAATCAGGCACAATTTAGAAAATTTGCCACTCATAATTCTGCAGTGTTTAATTTTGTAGTAGATGTCGATGCTAGTTCTGGAGAATTGGCAGCCATACGATGGTATGAATTTAGACAAAGCGGAGATAACCAGCCTTGGTCTTTATATCAAGAAGGTACGTATACAGCTCCTGACGGAAGGCACGCCTGGCACGCAAGTTTAGCAATGGATGGTCAAGGAAATATAGGAATGGGATATACTTCTATGTCTGGTCCTACTACTCCATCAACAGTAAGAGTAAGTTCTTATTTTACAGGAAGATTAAGTTCTGATCCTCTGGGGACTATGACTACTGCAGAAGAACTTATTGCTAATGGAACAGGTAATATACCCGGAACACGATATGGAGATTATAGTAAAATTGATGTGGATCCATCAGATGATTCTTCATTTTGGTTTATCAATGAATATGTAAATGGTAGCAGAAGAGGTGTTGTCGGTAAATTCCAAATCGAAGCTGGAGTTCCAGATACAGAGGCCCCTACAGATCCAACAAATTTGACAGCTAGTAATATTACAGCTGGTGGAGCAACCCTTAACTGGACTGCTTCTACCGATAATGTAGGTGTAGCTCGATATACTATTTCTATAGGTGGTTCTGTAGTAGGAACCTCTACAACAACAAGTTTTAGTCTTACAGGGCTTTCTCCTTTAACCTCGTATACAGCTTCTGTAAGGGCAGAAGACGCAGCTGGAAATGTTTCGGGAAATGCAACTACTTCATTTACTACGATAGATGGAAGTACTACCGTTTATTGTGATTCTGAAAGTACTAATGTAAATGATGAGTTTATTAGTAATGTACAATTGAATACTATCAATAATAGCTCTGGTGCTCAGTTTTATTCTGATTTTACTGGAATTTCTACTGATTTAAATGAAGGGCAAACATATACGATTACCGTTACTCCAACCTGGACAGGAACTATATACGCAGAAGGTTATGCTGTTTGGATTGATTATAACAACAACGGGGATTTTGATGATGCCGGAGAGCTTGTTTGGTCAAAATCTCCATCTACAGACACTCCTAATAGTGGATCATTTACAGTTCCAACCGGAACTTCTGAAACTTCGGTGAGAATGAGAGTTTCTATGAAGTATAATGCGATTCCTACTTCTTGTGAGACTTTTACCTATGGCGAAGTAGAAGATTACACCGTTAATCTTAACGAAGGAACTGGAGGTCCAGGAGGCGGTACTATAGCTGCCTACTTTTTCGAAACCGGATTCGAAGGATGGATAGATGGTGGAAGTGATTGTGCTCGTATCAATAACAGTGCACGTGCATTCGAGGGTGATTATTCGATTAGACTTCGTGATAATAGTGCCTCATCTAACGCAGTATCTCCAATACTTGATTTAACAGGAAATACAGAAGTATCTATAGAGTTTCACACCTTCGCAAATGCCATGGAAAATGGTGAAGACTACTTTATTGAATTCTTTAACGGGTCCTCTTATGAAGTGATTGGGCAATATGTGACAGGTACCGATTTCAATAATGGTTCGTTCTTTACTGATACGATAGTATTAGACTCAGGGACTTATAATTTTAACGCTAACAATAGATTCCGTATACGTTGTGATGCTAGTGTTAATAATGATCAGGTTTATTTTGATCAAATCATTATTACCGGTGATAATGCTAGAACTACTACTCCTGCAACCACAGAAGATACCGATGATATTGCAGAAATAGTATCATTCACTAGAATGGCGGATAAGAGTATCCAGTTATATCCTATTCCTGCAACTTCGACACTAAACATTGAGATTAATGAAGGTAAATTTGACGAGATTATTATGATTTCTTCGAATGGTGCTATTGTGAAAAAGATAAATCCAAAAGAATCGTCATTTGGAGTTGATATTTCTCAATTCGCTGATGGATTGTATTTTGTTAGATTTACTAATTCTGATGGATTAGCAATTACAAAACGATTTATTGTAAAGAAGTAACTATAAATATTTATTAGCCAATAAGTGTTAGAAAAGGCTGTCGTCACTATGATCGGCAGCCTTTTATTATTAATCCACAAAAGAAAATGGAAATCTAATCTTTTCTATTTTTTATAAAATAAAACATCAATTATCTCCACTGCAAAAGAGATAAACCAATTCCGAAAGTAGTTTGACTATGATTGTAATCTATTAAACTTTCTCCATATCCGTGAAAGACTTGCGCGTGAATCTGTAGTTGACCTAAAATTTTAAATGCGTAATCCAGACGTATGCTGCCTCTATTTTCATTTCCATCTCTTAAGGAATGTTTTCCAAGTATACTAATATCATGTCTTCCTTTTGAAAAAGCAGCCAAAAACTCTGTCCTACCAACATAGTTTTCTATTCCTGGATTATTATCTTCTACCGCATCTTCTGGTAATCGCCACCAGGGTCTTAGCACAAAACTCCAAGAAGGATTCTCCCATCCAAACTGTAAAATAATTCTATTCCAGCTTCTCGATAAAGGATTTGATCTTCCATTACTTTGATGATTTATCCCGATACCGGCCAATACACCATTTAATCCTAAAATTTTATAAGGAGTTGGAAAAACCAGCATCAATTCTGGTTCGTAATTAGTTTCTCTAAATGGTCTCGAAATATTTGCGCTATAGAGTTGCCATCTGGACGATTGGGTATATCCTACCCAAACATCTCCTCCTATTTTGTTTCCAAACAAGTTTCTAACTGCTCTGGTTTTGAAACTTAATTGAAATTTTAATTCTGTATCAGAAAAATCAGAAGGTTCTTCTACTGAATTAAGAGGATTGTCACTAGTTGGAAAATTATTTATATCCGTTGTGTAATTAGCTACTAAAAAATAAACAGGTTTGTAGGCCTCAATCTTGAAACGTTTAATACTATCTTTTTTAATTTGCCATCGTTCAGATAAACTTCCTTCAGAATCTTGAATAATAATCTGACTATGCGTATACGTAAATGCTAGAATAGATAAAATCGCGGTAAATAATCCTTTCATAACATTTTATGTATTCCAAAGTTTTTAATAAAGAGAACAGCGAGTTAAAATATAGATTCTAACTCGCTGTTTTTAGAAATTATAAATTATTTCTCTATTCCTTCTAAATCAAGCATAAAGGCATAATTAAGGGCTGTCCTCTTATAACGTTCAAAACGTCCTGAGGCACCACCGTGTCCGGTTTCCATATCGCAATCCATGATTAAGAGATTATCATCTGTCTTCAATTCTCTAAGTTTAGCAATCCATTTAGCAGGTTCCCAATACTGTACCTGACTATCCCAATAACCTGTAGTAATCAATATATTAGGATAATCTTTTGCTTCTACATTATCATAAGGAGAATATGATTTCATATACTCATAATATTCTTTATTCTTAGGATTTCCCCATTCATCAAATTCGAATGTCGTTAACGGAATTGTTTCATCCATCATTGTGGACACTACATCTACAAAAGGTACAGCAGCCACTACTCCATTCCAAAGCTCTGGTTTCATATTTAAAACAGCTCCCATTAATAATCCACCAGCACTAGCTCCATAAGCATACATATGGTCAGAACTGGTGTATCCTTCTTTTACTAAGAAATCACCTACGTCAATAAAATCTGTAAATGTGTTTTTCTTTTTTAGCAGTTTACCATCTTCATACCAGTACCTGCCCATTTCTTGCCCTCCTCTAATATGTGCCATTGCAAATACAAATCCACGGTCTAGTAAACTAAGTCTGGTAGAACTAAAATAAGGTTCTGTGCTACTGCCATAAGAACCATAAGAATACAATAATAACGGAGTATCAGCATTTTTCTGAGCACCTTTTTTGTATACCAGTGATATAGGAACTTTCACACCATCCCTAGCAGTAGCATATAAACGCTCTGACACATAATTATCTTTAGAAAAATCAGGGTCTAATACTTCTTCCTCTTTCAATACTGTTTGCTCCTTCGTATCCATATTATAATCAATAATACTATTTGGAGTTGTTAGAGAAGTATAACTGTATCGTAAAATATTTGTATCAAAATCTAGATTGGTAGTAGGATAAGTAAGATAAGCGGGATCATTAAAAGATATATAATGATCATCTTCACCGCTCCATTTCTTTACTCTAATAGTACTTAAACCATCTTTTCTTTCGCTAAGTACCAAATGATCCTTGAAAACGGTAAAATCTTGTAGTAATATATCGTCTCTATGCGGTATTACATCTACCCAATTCTCCTTGGTTGTTGCTGTTATTGGTGTTTTTACCAATTTAAAGTTTTTTGCATCCAGGTTCGTATTGATATAAAAATGATCTCCAAAATGTGCAACGCTATACTCTAAATCTCTTTCTCTAGGTTGTATTACTTTCCACGCTCCATTTGGAGTATCTGCATCTAGGTATCTATACTCTGTAGATAATGTTTGATAACTACCGCTAATGATATACTTATCGGATCTTGATTTATACACAAAGGTGCTAAATGTATCGTCTTCTTCATTAAAAATCAATTCATCTTTTGATTGATCAGTTCCTAATACGTGCTTATAGATTTTATCGGCTCTCAATGTCACAGAATCTTTAGATGTATAAAAAACTGTTTTATTATCATTGGCCCAGGCTACACTTCCTGTAGTATTTACTAGCTTGTCAGAAAGGATTTTATTCGTTTGTAAATCTTTAAAATAGATGGTATAACGACGCCTCGAGACAGTATCAACCCCATAAGCTAACATTTTGTTATCTGGACTAACGGATCTACCGCCTAATGCAAAATAAGCAAGGCCTTTTGCCATTTCGGGTCCATGAAGCATGATTTCTTCTTTTGCATTTTCTTCTAGTTTCTTACGACAATACAAGGCATAATCCATTCCTTTTTCGAATCGTGTGTAATAAGAATATCCGTTGTCGTTATATGGAACTGATGAGTCATCTTTCTTGATACGACCTACAATTTCATCAAATAAAGTTTTCTGTAGACTATCTGTATGCTTCATCGAAGCATCTTTATAATCATTTTCTGCATTTAGATAGTCTAATACATCCTGTGTTTGTGCATCAGGAGTTTCTGCATTTTTTTGTTCGTCACTTAGACGCATCCAGAAATAATTATCTATCCTAGTATCTCCATGTGCTTTTAACTCTTCTGCTATTTTTTTAGCGACCGGAGCGTCTAATGATTGATGTGGTCTTAATTCGGTCTTTTCTTCTTTTGTCGTATTACAGGCTATAAATAGCGCAGGGACAATAAGAAGTAGATTGATGATGTTAGTTTTCATATAAAAATTAAATTTTGATTTTATGAGAATTCCCAATTGAATCCTGAATATAATTTAAAAGATAAAAGTACTGGTATTCTACAACAATTAGAAATTAATTTAATTTTTAAGAGCGATCGGTTTAGTTATCGAGTTCTAAAACTAACTATTGATTAAATAAAAAGCATCAACAGATTTAACACCAATGATGCTTTTTGTTTTAGAATTTATACACGCAAACGATTAATATGATGGTATTATGTAAATAAAAAACTCTATAGTTATAGGATGGAAAATTTAAGGCTAATTTTTAACCTTAAATTTTCCATCAAGCATTTCAATTTTTACTTTGTTTTCTAACTGAAACTGATTAGTAGCATAATGAGCCTTAAGAATTCCTTTTAATTCAAATAACTGATCAGGAACCACAATTTCCTTATTAAGTGCAGTAACACTATATGTTTTGAAACCAGATTTGGATTGGGAATTCCTATAAGATATATCTGCTTTTTTATTCATTTGTGCGTTTTCTAATCTTTTTGACTGCGCTACACTTTGTTCTAAAGTAACTTTTATGTTCTTTATTCTATTAAAATCTGTTGGTGAGGATAGTTGGTATACTTTATCTATTCTTTCTAAAGCATTTGCCAAAACAATCTGTTTATCAACTTTTCTATCATCAGAAATTGCGGCTCCTAGGTCAGAAAGTCCTTTAAAAAACTGAAGTTTTACAAACTTTTCTGATATCGCCTTTTTAGCGTCATTTTCTGCTTTTGAAACTTTCCCTAAATAATCTGTTACGGTTACCTTGTTTTTAAGGAGATCATTATTAGGATCTTTAGTTTCTTTTCTCCAATCAATTATGATTTGAATTCCATTAATCTTTTTTAACTGATTTGAATTCATTGCAGTACTAAACTTCTCTTTAGTGATCCCCATAAGTTTATCCGCATCTTTTATCAAATCCAGCGATAAATAATCTTCAACAGACTTAGTATAAGCATTGATAGCATTACTATCTTGATTTAATTCGTTGTAGACATCCCCTAACATTCTTCTAAGTTTTGGATTTACTATGGGTCCAATTCTACTAGACACTGCCCTACTTAGCTGGAATTTAGCGTTTGCTCCGCCGGGTCCATCCCATTTCTTCTTGTCATAAAAAATACCTCCCAGTGTGATATGGTATTTTCGGATCATTCGTAGGTCATTATCTCCGTATGCAGCACCTTTCATATTAAAAAGCCTGATGATAAGTTTATTGAGTTTCTTATCAGAAGGATCTAAACGTGGGTTATTATTATATAATTGTGCCATATCGGATGCAACCACTGTATAGAATGCACGATCCGAATTCCTTACTCCATCCAGTCCAGCTTGCCAAAAAGCTTCTGCATCTTTAAGATAGCCTTTGAAATATGCTTTTTTTCCCTTTGTGTGGTAAACTTTATATAACACTGATTCTGGATTGATCTTACTCCATTCACCAGACATATAAATTTCTGGACTATATCCATTCCAAAAACGAATATCACCAATATCCTCTATTTGTTTCGCCTCAATTATACTTTGAAGTTCATTTAATGCACTATAAATGGTATTTTCAGCTCTGGTTTCACTTTCTTTACGTTGAAACAATTTAATCTTCAATCTATTGATTTTCTTAGAACTAAGCCAGTTATTATCTGCCATTACATGAGCCCATAGCACCAAAGATTCTAAGGCTTTTTTATATTTTTTATTATTAAAATATGTTACTAGTTCTTTCTTTAGAAGTTCTTCTGAATAATTAGGTAGATCAATTTCCTGACAATCCAATGCTAACTGTCTGATGTTGTTCCGCACAACGCAAGAAAAATCATATCTGGTATACAATGCTACCATAGCACCACACGCTTTTTCTGAAAATGGGTCTTCTGCGTATGCTTTTTGATAATAATCACACGCTTTTTGTAAATTATTGTCATTTTTATAAATGTCACCAATTCGAACATAGATATCTAAGCGTATGGATGGATATTTTTTGGCCATGCCTTCTAGTTTGGCAATGGTAGATGGATCAATACCCTGTTCTTCTATCAATTGGATAAAATTGGACCACGCAGCTTTATTATCAGGATATTCAGCCAAAACTTTTTCATAATACACTAAAGCCCGTTTTTTATATGCATTAGTATTATTCGTATCCTTTAGTGCAGCTTGTTGATATAAATAACCACTTGTAAAGTTGAGTCCTGCTTCACAAAGCTTGCTACCATCTCCCAATTCAAGACAATCGGACATTTTGTTTTTTATATGTTTTGCAGCTTCTGCTATCTCACCTTTTGCAAGAAAGTCTTCAACGGTAAGATTCACATCTTTTATTAGTATTCTACTACTCTCTTTATAGCTTATAGGAGAGGGAGAACCAACCTGTCCAAAACAAAAGGTAAAAAGTAGTGCAGCAAATACTATCGAAAATATTTTTTTAGTTTTCATCTTACTCAATATTAGATTCAAAAAAATCGCTCGAAGTAGCAATAGTAGTATACACTTTCCTTCTGTATTTAGTAATAAAGATTTCCCCATTAAGTAGTTCCATAACAGGCAATTCTTTAAGTTGTATTCTTAGGCATCCCATTAGAGGTAACGGTATTCCAGTCATATTTTCCTGTACAGTACCTGAAAATTGAGCTTCTTCGTGCTTGGATACTGTAGCAACTCCACTATTTGTCTTACCATTAACAATCACTTTAAACTCACTATCAATGGGATCCATCATCAGCATTTCTTTTTTAAAAGGAAGAATAGCCTCTTTAATACCCGAAGTATCATCAATATAATAATGGTTACTATCCGGAATAGTGATTGAAATTTTATCAAACAAAATACTTACCAATTCCTGATTATATGATTTATTTAAATACGATTTCCAATCTTCTTGTAACTTTTCTAACATCATGGTAGTAGAGCTCTGATATGCATCAAATTCTTCGTAATCCAAAAATTGCCATTCATGAGAAAATACTGAGTTTTCTATATCCTTTAATTCAAAAAACAACCAATACTCTTCATTAAAACCTGTACTACCAACATTCTTATTTTTTAATGTGATCGTTAGCTTATTCGGTGCAGATTCTTTCAAGAATGATGCAAATCCTATATACTCATTAAGTCCATCCATGAGTATTGGTAATGCTTTGGTTTTTATTTCATCAATATCACTTTCAAATATTTCAAAAAATAAATTATCTGTAGCGATATCAAAACTCACTTGTATTTCCGGTTTTTGCCCCATAATCAGTGTCGTACAGAGTAGAAATGTACAAGTGATCCATCTGTTAATTGTTGTTTTTCCCATAATCCCCGTTATTGAAATGTAAATTTTAATAATTTATCTGTGTTATCAGATCGTATACGATATGATTGTTCGTTTACAACAGTGCTATCTGATTTTTTAATAACCTTTACCGTAATCTTATCATCCATATCTAAGTCAACTTCATTATGGGGCTTTATTTTTTTCCAATGTTGTGACCATTTTTCTAATATAGCAGGGGTTAATTGGTCATTCTCATGAAATTGTTTCCATTCTCTTTCACGTTCTTTAGTAATTTTCAATTTTCGTTTTCCTAATAACATTGCGCCTTTATCTTGTAATATACTATCCGTAAACTTGATAACTTTATTGTTGTGCTTTTCTATTCGGACCTCCAAACTAAACTTTTTCATTAATCTTGCTCGTTTAGGATCAAAGCGTATTAATAGTATCGGTTCTTGCAAAAAGCTTTTGGGGTAATACAATTCTTTCTTAGAAAATGGAGAAACAAAGAGAGGTAATTCTTCTCTTCCTTCTGGAACAATCTTCACAGAATCACCCATAAATGTTGTCCATATCAAAAATTTAGTATCACCTGTTGGATTCAAACTCTTTTGACGACCTTCTTTATACTCTTTACCACTTAACAAGGTAATTGGTACTTTATCAAATTCAGAATTTCCATGAACCCATACAGATGTCGTAAATGTCCATAAAAAAAATGCAATGACACCAAGGCTTATTAAAGATATGTTACCAAAAAATAATGACCCAATAGTACTTTTAAGCTTGCTTGATTCAGTATTCATATCTTCACCAAGCCAATCCCCCATTATTTTACCTGATACTGTAACAGTTACCAGAATTATTGCTATCAATCCGGATTCTTGTATTTGACCAAGGTGATAAAACATCCACCAAATCAACAGAAATATTAAAATTGGTAAAATAATCAATCTAATCCCATATTTGCGATACATTGGATATTTGGGGTATTCCAGATTATATTCTTTCTTAATCTGTTTTTTAACTGCTTTACTCGTTAATTCTGAAAAGACATTGGTGTCACCATCTTCTTCCCATTTCTTAAAAACTCTCCAAATAATATCTATAGGTATTACGAAGGCCCCAAGATCATCATTAGGGTTACGGGTCATCTGTATAATACCGATGATGTTGCCAGTTTCTCTTTCTATCAAAGCAGCACCACTCATTCCGGGTCTTATCAATCCATTTGCAAATACTAATTTTCTAATAACGTCAGAATCAACTTCTTCTCCGTTATAGTTTAAACTTACAGCCTGGGGTACATTACGTTTAAGGTCTCTGTCATTTTTTTGAAAACCAAAAGCCAAAAACTGTCTATCCTGTAGATCATTAGGGACATGGGCACTCTCAGGAAATGCCATCAAATGATGATCTTTTTTGGGGATTTCTATGATAGCAACATCCGGATACTCCTTTTTTAAAGATCCTAATTCACTTTCAGTATCAGTTGTTTCATTTGGTTCTTCATATATTTTTGAAACATACACTTTTACCGCACTCTCTTCCCATTCAAAATGGCCAGGTTCTTCAGGATTGGGGAATAATACTTTGATGGAACCTATATCATCTATTGACTTTCTTACAACGTGTGCACATGTAAGAACTTTTCCTGGAGCGATGAGGGTACCTGTTCCTATTGAGTTTTTTGCACGAACAAGCACTGTTCTCTTACGAAACAGTTTAATTAAAGGGTCGGCCATTAGATGATATTGTGACTATTAAGGTAATAAAAATTGGGGAAAATAACAATTATCATTAATTTACAGCAATTTGATTGTATTACGATTAAGATAATCCATCATACTATTTAACTTCATAAAAAACATATATGCCAAACCCTATATCCATCGAATTATTTCCAGCGGGAAACGGTGATGCAATACTTTTAGATTTTGGCGAAGCTCTCATTCTTATTGATACCGGATACACTTCTACTTTTCGGGATTATGTAAAACCCAGGTTAAAAGCGCTTCACGATGAAGGTCGTCGACTTACAAAGTTTGTAGTAACTCATATAGACGCTGACCACATATCAGGCGCTATAGCTTTTATTAAAGAAAACGGAGCTGCTGACAATCCATCTGTGATTGCTATAGATGAAGTATGGTTTAATAGCTATCGACATCTTAATTTTGAGGATAAAGCAGATGGAGATTTTGAAGGAGAGACTCCTATGATTGATATTATTGGAGGAAAAGAAAGTGCAGAAACGGAAGACGATATTCAATTAGTAAGTTATGAGCAAGGTACATCTTTAGGAAGTTTATTGCTGAAACATAAATATAATTGGAATACGACTTTTGATTCATTAGCTGTAAAAGCAGATGAACCATTAAAACTAAAACTATCAAATGACCTTTATCTAACCCTATTAGGTCCGACGCAATCTTCGCTTAATAAAATGGCGAATACGTGGTATCGTTATCTAAAAAGAATATTTGCAGGTAAGATCAATCAAGATGCCTTTTTTGATGATGCTTTTGAAAAAATGATGGAAGAAATGCGACAAGCAGAACTCGATGCAGCCATTCTTGATGAAGAAATGTTGGTATCTACTTTTGGGGATTGGGTGGAAAACTATACCAAATCTTGGGAAAAAGAGGACAACTCCCCTACCAATGGATCTTCTATTATCTTTTTATTAGAATACGGTGGTAAAAAAATGCTCTTTCTTGGAGATGCAATTCCTAGCCAGGTAGAAGAACAATTAAAAAAATTGACTCCCGAAGATCAATTGCCGATACAAATCGATGCTCTTAAAGTTTCCCATCACGGAGCCTGGAAAAATAATAGTCCTGAACTTATCAAAATGATTCAGGCAAAATACTATCTCTTTTCCAGTAATGGAAGACGACATCGACATCCAAATTTTGAAACTATCGCTAGTATTTTAAATAATCACCCTGTAGAATCCCATAAAACATTGGTATTTAATTATAAACAAGGAGAACGATTACTGGATGTTGATGATGATTTGAGTAAAAAAAAATATAATTATGATACCATTTGGCCTGACGTTGATGAGTGGGGAAATGGAATTGATGGGTATGTAAAATTGATAATAGAGTAATCCCATTAAGTACTTAAATACCATATAGAACTACCCTATTATATCATAAAACTAATGTCTAAAACGATAATTCGTTTTCTGAAAACGACATAGAATTATTTTCTGTTTTCTTATCAATTATTTTCCTCTTAGGATCTACGCTAGCTCTAGTAGGTTTTTGATCTACTATAATATGTAATTCTGTAGCGTGTTTGGTGATTTTATGTTTCTTTAGGTATATCAACTCTTCTTCTCCATTGGTTCCTTGTGCATATACCCCTATGTCAATCCAGTCGTTTACCGGAATGTTACTTTCGTTTTTAATATCGGCTACTTTATATTTATCTACATCTAAGTTCAGTTTTACTTTATACTGATTGTCAGAAATCTTGTTATAAGAAGCTTCGGTTATCTTACTTTCATGAAGTGTAACAGTTTCAAATAAATCTGTGATAACATATTGTAAACTATCCGGTGTTACTTCTCTAAAATAAGGTAGTAAATCCTTGGTAGTAGCATATCTATCTGTCTTGGTCTTTTTTACACCTTCAAAACTATCCCAATCTCTAATAAACCTTCTTAATGCCACATTAACGCTATCTTCAGAAATATAATCCTGCAAAGCATACATATTAATCAATCCTTTGTCATAATAGATATATTGTTGCCCGGATTCTACTAACGTAAGTGGCATTTCTTTAATTTTCTCATTAGCTCTTCCCTTCAGATAATTATCCATTCTGGATTGTAAAAACTGTTGTACTTTTTCTTCTGGATATTCTTCTTTCAATACCATTAAAGCAGAATACTGAGCTAAGGTTTCCGAAAGCATAGCTTTTCCCTGTACATTAGCAGGATTTACCTGATGACCCCACCACTGATGCGCTATTTCGTGCGCGGTTACATAAAAAGCCATATCCACATCTTTTTGATCATCAATATCCATAATAAAACCTATGTTCTCTGAAAAAGGTACTGTATTTGGAAATGATTGTGCTCTCTTTTTGTAACTGGTAGCTTCTACGATTCTCATCTGACGATATTGATAAGGACCAAAATTTTCAGTAAAATAATCAAAAGACTTTTTCATGCCACGCATCATTCGATCTAGATTATATTCATGTCCTTTATGATAGTATATCTCAAGATCTACTATCTGCTTATGACTTGAATGTTCTGATATCCATTGATCTTTCATCACCTCATATTCTGCAGATATAATCGAGTAGAAATTAGACATAGGTTTATCCATTTTATAATGGAAATACTTGCGATCACCTTCCTCCCATTCTTTCTGTAAATAACCTGGAGCTACAGCAGTTTGATTTATGTTAGTCCCAATAACGATTTCAAAATTAATCTCCTCGCCGTCACCTGAGGACAAACCTTCTAGAACTGCTATTGGATCATCTATTTTAGCTCTTCTCATTCGTGGTTGTAAACCATATTTTTCACGTTCTGAATCATCTTCTAACTCGATATGCTTATTGTATCCAATTGTTGGTAAGTAAAAGTTATTTAGCAAGGTTCCATTATATACGATATTCGTACTCGCCCCTTCTGTAAAACCTTTGGTGGTAGGGGTTTGTTTAAATTCCATTTTTATAGCCTCACCTGGCTGTAAAGGTTGATCTAATTCATAAATATAGTACCCATACAATTCGTATTGCTTGTTTACGCTGGCTCCTTTCTCGATATTCAGATATTCAATTTCTACCTGGTCATTAGGAGCTTTTTGGATATGAATTTCACTGATTACAGTCTTATGAGGGTTACTTAAAATGAAATATCCTTCTGCCGTATAGTTTCTTTGATAGGGATATAGTTCTACTTTTAGATTAACATCTACAATTTTTGGCTGTATGAGCTGGTCATATTTCTTTAGCGTTTTTTCATAATTTACTCTATGTTCCTGCTGTGTGGCAACGGTTGAATAATTATTCAGAATATTAGTGTTATAAAATATATAACAACCTGATAATAAAAAAACCGACAGCATAGCGATACCAAATCGCATTAATGGTTTTGTGAATCGTACTTTACTTGATTTCCAGCGTCTTTTGATATTTGTTTCTGTACCTCTTATTGCAAAAACTATTGCCACAATAAAAAGTAGTATTGAAAATGCAATCCAATACGATTTAAACCAGATAAAAGGTTCCCAAAAATGACCATAACCATTCATATCGGAATATATTCCTAAACTTGGACCTCCTAAATTGTATAATCCGTGATCGTACCCTAATACTTGTAATCCAATCGTAGCAGAGAAAGTAAAAACTATTGCTATGATATGTGATAAAAACTTATGGTTAAGAACAGTTTGAAAGAAAAAACAGATAATCGTAAAAAGGAATAAAAACGGAAGTATTTCAATGAAAAAGAAAGTAAAATACAATCCAATTTCAAATTTATAATAACCCATAGACACTTGGAAAAGGATTCCGGTCATAATCATAAGAATCATCAAAACGCTATAAGAAAGTACGAGACCTATCAACTTACTTGTCAAATACACCATATCCGAAACTGGCAAGGCATCATAAATTAGATTGAGCTTTGCATCTCTTTCCTTCCATATCAGTTCTCCTGAATAAAATATGATAATCAATAAAAAAAAAAGTATAGTATTTTCTAGTAACTCTCCTACGATAATATAGGTCGTAGGATAACTATCTACGCCAAATGAAGTATCTAAACTTATTGAGCTGATGAGTATGATTCCTAGTGCACAAGCCGTAATTACTAAAAAAGGTACTGATGTTAGAATTGATTTAAAATAAAATAGAGAATGATGACAAAGAAGACCAATCTTATTAGGATTCATAGAAACCTTATTATTAGAAATCAATATCGCATCTATTTCTTCATTAGTTTTAGTTTTAAGATCTGTATTGCTAGTTCTTTTTCCTTTTATAACACCATTTTTAATAACATTAAAATTAAACCTGTAATAACCAATTATTAAAGTTATCAATCCAATAAACATCCATAACAATCTATTATACAGAAGTATACCGTCTAACGGAAGCATCATAGTGTTTCGTTCTGCTACCGTCCAATATTGAGTAACCAAACTAATTGTTTGAAATGAAAAAGGTTCTAAAAGCCCGGACAATAATAAATTTTCTGATCCATTAGCTAATTGCATCGAGAGGATATATACCATTAAAAGTAGCACTCCTTGTGTATAGACAACCATCAATTTTCTGCTTAAAGCACCGCTTATAAAAAAAACAGCACCTCCAAAAAACAAACTAGGAAGTATAAGCGTAAGAAAAGGATGCAAATAATGCCAGAGATTAAAAGCTAACAAAGCATCACTAATTCTCCAAGGTAAAAACTCACTAAGTATCATCCCTAAGGGCAAGGCAGCATAAATAACCAGCAATATCACAAAAGAACCTAAAAACCGTCCCAGTAAATAATCTCGTTTTTTGATTGGGTTCACAAACATCAATGATTCCATATGATGGTCAAAATCACGTAATGCCGCAACTCCCATGATCATAGAAGTAATCATCAGAAAAAATGCAGAACTAATGGTCATTGTTCTGGCAATAACATAAGGCGCATTTCTTTTTAGAATATCAAGATTACCTTCAAAAATAATATCTACTGCCAACATTGAATACAACAATAGAATGAAGAAGTATAGATAGGTATCAGGACGTTTTGCCCTGTATTTAATTTCAAATTTGAATATTTCGAATAGCATAATGATTATAGTATTAAATGAGAATTGAAAAGTGTTAAGTATCTATGTCTATTGACAAATAGTTTAGTTCTGAAGTCTACCAAAAATATTAGAGAAGTATACATGCTCTAAATCTGCTGGAATAGCTTTAAATCCGTTCCCTGGATTGCTTTTATCCAAAATGTGAATTACAGGTTTCCCTTGTATAAACTTTTCAGCAATGACTGCAAATTCTTGCTTATAGGTATTTAGTTCACTTTTTTCAATCGTTTTTTGATATATCATACCTTCAAGTTCTTCGATGGCTTGTATTGGATTTCCCTTTAGGAGTACTTGTCCCTGATTGATGATAGCCATATTGGTGCATAGTTCTTTAACATCTTCTACAATATGAGTGGATAGGATTACCACTGTGTTTTCTCCCAATTCACTCAATAAATTGTAGAAACGGTTTCGCTCCGCCGGATCAAGTCCTGCTGTAGGCTCATCTACAATAATGAGTTTAGGGTTAGAAAGTAAGGCTTGTGCAATACCAAACCGTTGCTTCATTCCTCCAGAAAAACCTCCCAGATTTTTCTTTCTGTGATTATATAAGTTTGTTTTATGTAAAAGAGCTTCAACAACTTCTTTTCGCTGTTTCTTATTTGATAATCCCTTAAGTACAGCCAAATGGTTTAGCAAAAACTCTGCAGATACTTTTGGATATAAACTAAACTCTTGTGGTAGGTATCCTAACACTTTTCTGATTTCATCTTTTTGCTTTAACAAATCTGTATTACCAAGAGTTATGGAACCTTCATCAGCATCTTGTAAAGTAGCAATCGTACGCATTAATGTTGATTTCCCCGCTCCATTAGGACCCAACAGACCAAACATACCCGTTGGGATGTTTAGTGTAATATTTTGTAATGCTTTGGTTCCGTTAGCATATGTTTTTGATAAGTTGTTAATGACCAGTTCCATAATGTTCGTTTTTTGATTAAATGATTACTTAGCCAAACATATCAAGAAGCTCTTTTACAAATAAATAATAGTGATCAACAGGGTATAAACAGGTACACAAATAGTATCTAAATGTAATAAGTAAGTTCATCCCTGATTTGCTATAGTTCATACAGAGATAATCAGCGTATATCAACTTCTTTGGTGGATATACTTTATTTAAGTAATATTGGGTTATGATGTTACAAAATGATAGCTATAATCGGGTATTTATAACACTTAGTCTCTTTGTGTTTTCTTTAATAAGTGGTTTGTTTTTAATAACACTGGATATTAAATTCACAGGTGTTTTATTAACACTAACTTCCATTGGGACACTTAGCTATTTACTGTTGTATTGGTTTCTAACGAGAAAAAACTATATCAAAGACCTACCAGCTTTAATACGAAAGGAAATCTTAGCGATTGCTATACTATTAGGAGTATTTTATTTGATAGGAATGGTAGAATCCGATCCAACTCACGGAGTTCTTAGCATACTATTCGGAATTTCATTTATATCAGTACTTGCTTTCTTTTATTTCAGATATCGAATTGATAAGAAAGAAAGTACAACTTTAAAAAAATGGAATGTAACCAGATTAGGTTTTTGGTCGTTAATGGTTAATATCACCGTTGTACTATTCATTTTGATTTTCTATACATTTGAGAAAAAAGCAACTGAAAAAGGAACATTACTATTATTAGAAGAAGAAGATTTATTAATGGATCTTCTAATACCGGTTATATTCTTGATGCTTTTGATTTTTATCCTAAGCTGGTTAATCAGGCAGATTAAATCCATCATCAGGCTTAAAAACGAGAAAACTAAAACGGAACTGTTACATTTAAAAAGCCAAGTTAACCCACATTTCTTTTTTAATACACTCAATAACTTGTATGGTTTAGTAGAAGAAGATTCAAAAAAAGCGCAAGAGTTGATATTAAAGTTATCTGATATGATGCGATATAGCATTTATGAAGGAGAACACGATTTTGTGACTATTAACAAAGAAGTTGAATACCTTCAGAATTATATCGAGCTTCATAAGATGCGCTACCATAAAAAAACCGATGTTCAATTTAATTGTACTATTGAAGATAAAGAATCCAAAGTAATGCCTTTACTATTTATAATATTATTGGAAAATGCATTTAAACACGGTTTAGAAAATCTAAGGGAAAACGCCTTTGTTCGATTAAACCTGACTTCCACCGCCAAAGAAATTCATTTTGAAATAGAAAATAATTTTGACACCGCTGAACTTACTAAAGATCCTGGTATTGGGCTTAAAAATTTAAAAAGAAGACTGGAGTTAGTATACCCAAAGAAACATTCTTTATCTTTTGCTGTAACAGAAGATGTGTATAAAGTACAATTAACGTTAGAACAAATATGATCAAATATATAATC
This sequence comes from Aquimarina rubra, assembly GCF_042684305.1. NCBI lineage: Bacteria > Pseudomonadati > Bacteroidota > Flavobacteriia > Flavobacteriales > Flavobacteriaceae > Aquimarina > Aquimarina rubra. The sequence continues at coordinate 563,107 of NZ_JBHULE010000008.1, forward strand.
GTAGACGATGAACATATAGCACACGGTATTATCAAACGTTATTGCGATTTGTTACCAAACATGAAATTAATGAAGGATTGTTATGATGCGTTAGAAGCATTAGAATACCTAAGTACGAATGAGGTAGATTTAATTTTTCTTGATATTAATATGCCTAAACTCAAAGGTTTTGATTTTTTAAAAACCCTTTCTTCTCCACCCAAAGTCATTGTTACTACCGCTTATAGCGAATATGCTCTGGAAGGATATGAACTTAATGTAACTGATTATTTGTTGAAACCCTTTGGATTCGAACGCTTTCTTAAAGCCGTCAATAAAGCAGTAACCACAACATCTAAACCCTCATCTACTTCTGAAGTAAAGCTAGAAACTGAAGAAAAAAGTATTTTTCTAAAAAGTAATAAAAAATATACACAGGTTCCACTTGGTGCTATTCAGTACTTAGAATCTGCGGGAAACTATGTAAAGGTGGTCACTATTGATGAAACTATTACTGTTAGAGAAAAAATAACTGATTTATTAGAGACACTAGCTAGTGAAGACTTTCTGCAGGTACACAAGTCCTTTGCAGTGGCTAAAAAGCATATAAAAAGTGTTGAAGGAAATAGAATATTAATTGCAGATCATATCATACCCATCGGAACGATGTATAAAACTAATATCACTCAATTATTTAAATAAATTGTAATACGCTAAGCATTATCGATTTTATTTAAAACCATTTTTCGGTAAGATTTACTTATCGGTAATTTACTATCATTTGTTAATACCATCTGATTACCATCGATTAATTTCAGTTTATTAAAATTTACAATAAATGATTTGTGTATTCTGATGAAATCATTTGATAATTTTTCTGCAAAATCTGATAATGTTGTGGGAGTTAGAATCATTTGATGCGTATATATTTTAATATAATTCCCGTACGCTTCTATATAATTAATAGTATCTAGATTCAGCTTGATAATTTTTTTGTCACTTTTAACGTATATAGATGTAATAGTATCTTCTTTCTCAATAACAATATTGGTATTGTTATTATTAGTCAACTTTTGTTGCACCTTAATAACAGCCTGTATAAATCGTTCTAAAGAGAATGGCTTGAGTAAATAATCTGTCACAGATAACTCAAATCCTTCTACGGCATATTCCGGATATGCAGTAGTAATAATAACCTGAGGTTTTTGCTGCATTGTCTTTAATAAACTTATACCAGACAATTTGGGCATATTGATATCCAGGAATAATAAGTCTACATGGTTTTCTTGTAAAAATGCCATAACTTCAAAAGCATTTTTACATGTGGAAACTACTTCCAGATATGGTATTTCTTTTATGTAATTCTCTATGATCTGACGAGCTATAGGCTCATCATCTGCTATTAAACACCGCAAAACTTTCATCTAAAAATTAAGGATTAATTCTACTTTATATGATTCTTTTTGTTTTTCAATATTTAATTGATGCTTTTCTGGATACATCAAATCTAAACGTTTTCTAGCATTTTGTAAACCAATACCGCTTTTTCCTTTTTCAAGATCATTATCCTTTATATCTAAAGAATCGGTAGTGTTAATACACTTAAAAACAAGTGAACCCTCTCCAACTTCAACATCAACTAACACTTTACTCTTCACACTCTCCAGAACTCCTAAATGTTTAAACGCATTTTCCACAAAAACAATAAGCAACATTGGCGCTATAACAGTACTGGATACATTGCCATTTATATTGAACTGAATATCCGCTTTATCTTCTAAGCGTATTTTCTCTAGAGAGATATAGTTTTCGAGATATTTGATTTCCTTTTCTAAAGGAACAAACATTTCTTTGGTTTCATATAAACTATAACGCAATAAGTCTGAAAGTTTCAACATTAAATCAGGTAATTTTTCTGATTTCACTACGGATAGTCCATATAGATTATTTAAGGTGTTAAATAAAAAATGTGGATTCAATTGTGCTTTTAGGAGTTTTAACTCCGCTTCTCTTTCTTCCTGACGACGAAAAAAACTATCCCTGGCAATTTTTAAAGCGGTTCCAAAAAGTATGACCAATAGAACACCCCCAAAAACATTCAAAAGCATTTTCCACTGGAAATTATCAAAGAAGTTACTCAATAGAATTACACCCAAAAAAGTAAAAAACACAACATTAAGAAAAAACAAAACAGCTCCTAGCAACCTGTTATTGTTAAAGAATAATGGTAATATCTTTAGATTACTAATATACACTGGTGGCATAATAAAGGCAATAAAACCTATTGATACTAGTAGCCTGTTGTCTGCCTGGATTACCATTAAAAAGATAATCATCAAAAACACCCATACAAGAATGTTTTGCAAAAGCTTATTGTCAATCCAAGTATCTAATTTTGACATGTTATTAGGTTAAATATTCTGATCAAAAATAGGTTTTGATATTTGAAATAGCACTTTTTCATGATATAAGTTATCTATTACAGTCTATGTGACCTCTTTTTCGTGTTAAGATGATTTTTATGCTAATATCATTCTATTGCTTCCTCTCATCATTCTTTTTTCATTCTCATGTAAAAATACTTCAGTTTTGATCTAACAAATTATAAAAACAGAAATATGAAAACTTTACAACAATTAACAGTAATACTAGTATTCTTCGTTCTAAAGCATATAGGATATAGCCAAACAAATGATTTAGATATTATTTATAAAAAATACAATTCGGTATTAAAAGAACAAAACAAAGGAGTGGCCATTCTTATTAAAAAAGATAATGAAATAAAGACAATCAGTCTAGGTAATTTTAAGCTAACCGAGCATAGCGTTTTTAATATTGGTAGTGCCACAAAAACTTTTACTGCAATCCTAATACTGCAGGAGGTTGAAAAAGGAAACTTAAAACTAACCGACAGTATTGGTAAATATTTAACACCCATAAAAAATGTAGATGGATCTTTGACTATAGAAACTTTACTAACACACGAAAGTGGTTTAGATGAAGTCATAGGAAAAAATGTTCAAGATATTTTCTATGCTAAAAACGATTCACTTTACGATACTAGTTTATTAAGCCAAGTGGAAAAATCAAATCCAAAGATGATTGGTAAGTTCGACTATTGTAATACGAACTATTTCCTTTTAGGAAAAATTATTGAAAAAATCACAGATCAGAATTATTTTGATTTGTTGCGAGAACGCATTCTTATTCCTTTAGAAATGAAAAACACATATCCCTATGTGCATAAAAATATTCCAAATTTAGCAACTCCTTATCATGAGGAAAAAGACGTAACTGACTATTTAGACTATCGTTATTTTGCAAACATTGCGTATGCAGCTGGTAGCATTGCGTCCAATCTAACAGATATGGAAATATTCTATCGATCCTTATTTGAAACAGAACAGTTACTTAAAAAAGAGACTGTAAAAATTATGATGGAATCCGGAAACCAATATTATGGGTACGGGTTATTTAAATCTAATCAAGAAGGAGTTAAGTATTACGGACATGGTGGAAATAATATTGGGTATGCATTCAGGAATCAATATAACCCAATGACCAAAGATTTGTATTTAATGTTTACGAATACAAAAGCAATCCCATCAAAACGATCTATTCATAATGATCTACTAGCGTATATAAACAATAAACCTGTAGAAAATTTTAAAAGTATTGATTTAAAAAATTTCAAAAGATACACAGGTACCTATTTACTTAAAGAAGCTAATCTAACATTAGAAATCATTCTAGAAAACAATAGAATGTATTTAGTATCTAAAGATCAAGGAGTTAGAAGCGAACTTATCCAAAAGGATGGGAAATCACTTTATGACACTACAGTTGGAGTTGTTTAACACAAATTGAAGATGACAATAATAGTTTATCGTTTAGCCAAAACGGTTTTGTAACGACAATTAGCAAAAAAACATTAAGTAAATAAAATTAATAATTATGACACTTGAAATCCAAAACATATCAAAAAAATATAACAGAAATAAATACGGATTAAAAGATTTCTCTATAACCATAGAAAAAGGAATATTAGGGCTGCTAGGACCTAATGGAGCTGGAAAATCTACGCTTTTAAAAATGATAGCGACTGTAAGTAAACCAACGCAAGGTGTTATTATTTTGAATAAAAATAACATTGTAAAAGATGCTAATTATATGCGAAAACAATTGGGTTTTTTGCCTCAAGATTTTGGTGTATACCCCAACCTTAATGCTTTCGAATTTTTAGAATATATAGCAGCAATGAAAGGTATTGGAGGATCTAATCTTAAATCAAAAATAGAGCAATTACTTGATGGACTTAATCTACTAGACGCTGCCAAAAAACCTATTGGAAGTTACTCCGGAGGAATGAAACAACGCGTTGGAATTGCGCAAGCACTTCTCAATAATCCCAGTATTGTAATTTTTGATGAGCCAACGGTTGGCCTTGATCCTGAAGAACGGGTTCGCTTTAGAAATCTTATTTCGGATTTAGCACAAGACTGTATTGTGATTTTGTCCTCTCATATTGTATCCGATATTGATACGATTGCTGATCAGGTTGCAGTAATGAAAAATGGTTCCTTGCTCTCCTATGGTAATCAGGAAGTATTGATAAAGCAAGTGGATCAAAAGGTTTTTAGCATCATCATAGATAAAGAACAACTTGCTAATTTTAAAAATAATCAAATTGTAGTAAGTACTTCGCGAAAAGAAGGAATGTTACATGTTAGATACATTTCGGAAACTCCAATAGAACATTCTATCCCACAGCAAGCAAATCTAGAAGACGCATATTTATTCTTAACTAAAACAAATTAAAACAATGAAAAATTCAATAAATAAAAAGACAATTGCAGGAATATCTCTTGCCACCATACTATTTCTAATCGCTGTTCTGGTTTTCCTTAAAAAGGTGCATATCGGAGTTTATTATGCATACTAATACAATTCATTATGAAATCATTTTTATCTACCGTCAAATACGATTATTTACAAAGAACCAGAAGTTATAGTTTCTTGATAACCTTGTGTATTAGCTTAGCAATAGCATATACCTTTGTCCCGGAACCAAATGCCTCATATTCAACGATAAGAATTTCTGATTATGTTGGATATTACAATTCAGCCTGGTTTGGTTATGTAACCGCAATTATGACCAGTATATTTTTATCATTGGTTGGTTTTTACCTGGTTAACAGTGGAATTAAAACTGATCAAGTAACAAAGATTGGACAAATTACAGCGGCCACTTCTGCCTCTAATTTTAGATACTTATTCTCAAAGGTTTTTAGTAATTTTTTAGTGTTATCGACCATTGTATGTATTGTTTTTATAATGAGCATATTACTTTTCTTTTTGTATAACGAAGGATTTCCCTTTGAACTATCACAATTTATAGTTCCTTATATACTGATTCCCATTCCGGCTATGTTTTTTATTGCGGTATTAGCCGTGGTTTTTGAAGTATTATTCAAAAAATATTCAATAATTCAAAATATAGGGTTCTTCTTTTTATTTTCAGCTATAGCGTTTACTACATCAACAAATGAAACTCAATACTTCTTAGATCCTTTTGGAACCAAAATAGTAATGCATCAATTAGAAGAGAATGTTAGAAGCATTTTACAAACAGATGAACAGACTAGTCTGAACATAGGATACGTTATAGGAAACACAAAAGAGACTAAGAAATTTGAATTCAACGGAATATCTTTTCCTATATCTTTTTTAACGAGTCGAGTAGCATGGATTTTATTAGGAACAATACTAATTGTCACTATATCTCCATTTTTTCATCGATTTAATATAAAAGACAGATCTAGAACCATAGGTACAATTCCTAAATTCTTTGATAAAAAGGAAGGCAAAGAAATTGTTCTTTCAAACTTACATACATCCGAAATTAATTATGGAATATATTCTCTAATCAAAACTGAATTAGTATTACTTTTCCGAAAAGGAAAAAGATGGTTATGGACTATAAACCTTATAGGAATGGTTTTGTTAGCAATCGCTCCTATTGAAATTGCCTATCCATTGATGCTACCTGTATTATGGTTTTTACAAGTGCATAGGCTTTCAGAAATCTCTTCTAAAGAAATCTACCACAATGTTCATTATTTTACATTTAGTTCATATAAACCATTAGGTCGATTACTAACCTCACAGGTAATTGCTGGGATAATCTTACTACTGTTTTTAGCCTCTCCGCTACTAATTAGACTGATGATAGCGGATTTTTTATCAGTAGGTAATATTGTTATTGGATCAGTATTTATTGTTTTGTTAGCTTCTGCTCTAGGGATACTTACTAAAGGAAAAAAACTATTCGAGATATTGTTTTTTATGATCACCTACGCAAACATTAATAAAATATCATTTGCCGACTATTTCGGGGGACTATCACATAGTGATAATTATATAATATCACTAATAATAATGACCATAACTATAGGAATCATTGGTTTCTTAACAAGAAGGTATCAGTTAAGAAACTGAAATTCATAAACGCATTTTCATAAAGTTTATTTAAAACTTTCATATCCAATACCCATCATCATATATGGTGGGTATTATTTTTATATATTTATCCATATCATATCACACAAACCATCTCATGAAAACTATAAAACCTAACCTTCACTACATTGTCTTTTTAGCTTTAGCACTATCTTTCTTAGTAGGATCTTGTGGAAAAGACAATACCAAAAAAGACAAGACCCAAAAGGACATAGATAAAAAAAACACTACAAACATTTCACTAAAAGAAGCCTTAACTTTTTATGCTTCTTTTGACCAAGGTGTTCAGGCAGATTTTGCATTAGGCGACCCTCAATTATATACTATTCCCTCTCGTAAGGCCAGAGATTCTGCTCAGGTAGGAATACACAAAAAAGATATAAGTATCGCTAAAAATCAAGGACTCAAAGGCGACGCACTATTGTATGGTTCAAATAGCAAAGGCTATATTTATTATGTTAGTAAGGATAATATCGCTTATAACACTGAAAACTGGAACGGAGCTGTTTCTTTCTGGCTAAACCTTGATCCTGCTACGGATCTGGAACCAGGATATTGTGATCCAATCCAAATTACCGATGTAAGTTATAATGATGCATCTATATGGGTTGACTTTACAAAAGAAAATCCAAGAGATTTTAGACTTGGAGTTATTGGAGATAAAACTTCCTGGAAAAAGGACACCACAATTTCTGATAATGATGATCCGGACTTTATTAATCAATTACTACCCGTGTCCAAACCTCCTTTTGCTAAAGGTAGCTGGACACATATTTTTATCAATTTTAATGGTTTAAATACCGAAAACGCTGAGACTTCCTTATATATTAACGGTATACTGAAAGGGCAAAGAAATGGTATTACAGATCCTTTTTCCTGGGAACTCGATAAATCGAATATTTATCTTGGATTAGGCTATATAGGATTAATGGATGAACTTTCTATTTATAATAGAAATCTTACCCAAAAAGAAATCACCACATTGTATACATTAGAAAACGGAGTTCATACCCTTCTAAAATAAGAATTCAGTTACTTCACATACTATAAAATTAAAACTATGATGCGTTTTAAAATCATATTCGTCGGTATTACCGCTTTCCTCTTATTTTCTTGTAAAACTGAAACAAAAGTAGAAATCAGTGAAGAGGAACAAAGATGGGAAACCCACGCACTCAACACTACAATTATTAGAGATGATTTTGGCGTACCTCATATCTATGGAAAAACAGATGCAGATGCTGTTTTTGGGTTGTTATATGCGCAATGTGAAGATGATTTTAATCGTGTAGAACAAAATTATATTTGGGCTACAGGAAGATTAGCTGAAGTAGAAGGAGAAAATGCTATTTATAGTGATTTGAGAGCAAAACTCTTTATGACTGAAGAAGAGGCAATTGCTAATTATGAAAAAAGTCCACAATGGCTTAAAGAGTTATGTATTGCTTTTGCAGATGGTATCAACTATTACTTAAAAACAAATCCTGAGGTGAAACCCAGATTGCTTACACATTTTGAGCCTTGGATGCCTATGTATTTTAGTGAAGGATCCATTGGCGGAGATATAGAGCGTGTATCTACACGTAAAATCAAAGCAATGTATGAAGGTGGGATGGAAATACCTGTTAATGAGGAGTTAGCGTTAAAAAAGGAGAAAGAAATGTTAGAGCCACAAGGTTCTAACGGAATTGCTATTTCCGGATCACTCACACAATCAGGAAATGCAATGTTATTGATCAATCCGCATACTTCATTCTATTTTAGAGGAGAAGTTCATGTGGTAAGTGAAGAAGGGTTGAATGCATACGGAGCTGTAACTTGGGGACAGTTTTTCGTATATCAGGGATTCAATGAAAAGACCGGTTGGATGCATACATCTACCTATACGGATGTCATTGATGAATTTATAGAAACTACTACCCAGAAAGAAGGAAAACCAATGTATCAATACGGTGATGAATTACGTCCCATCGAACAGTATGAAGTTACGTTAAAATATAAAGAAGGAGATACTGTAAAAGAAAAAACTTTTCCTGCCTATCGCACGCACCACGGACCTATTACACATCTGAAAGATGGAAAATGGGTTGCTACTGCTCTTATGTGGGAACCTGTAAAAGCATTAGAACAATCCTATATCCGAACAAAACAAGATGGATATAAAGGATTTCGAACTATGATGGATATAAAGACTAATTCGTCTAACAATACTGTGTATGCTGATGCCAAAGGAAATATTGCGTATTTTCATGGTAATTTCATTCCTGTTAGGGATCAATCTTTTGATTATACTAAACCGGTTGATGGTAGTAATCCCAAAACTGATTGGAATGGCTTACATGCTGTTGATGAAGCTATAACCCTTTTAAATCCAAAAAATGGATGGTTACAAAATTGTAACTCTACACCATATACTTCGGCACTAGAATTTAGTCCGAAAAAGGAAAAGTATCCAAAATATATGTCTATAGATCGAGAAAACTTTAGAGGAGTTCACGCTATTGAATTACTAAAAGACAAGAAGGGCTATACAATAGACAGTCTTATTTCATTGGCTTACGATCCATATTTACCGGCATTTGAAAAATTAATTCCGGGATTGGTAGAAGCTTATGACAAACTTGATAGAACCAAAGAATTAGGTAGTAGTATAGAAATCTTACGAAATTGGGATTATAGAACTTCCAAAGAATCCAAAGCCATGACATTGGCTCATTTTTATGGAACAAACTATGCCAAAAAAGGAAAAAGACCAGAGGAATGTATCAGTGATATGGCTCTTCTCACCTACTTTGGTACAAAATCTCCGTTAGAAGAAAGGCTTGCCATTTTTAAAGAAACATTAGCTCAATTAGAAACTGATTTTGGAAGTGTTGTTCCTTGGGGTGAAGTCAATCGTTTTCAGCGGATTAATGGTGATATTAGACAACCTTTTGATGATAATAAACCAAGTACAGCTGTTGGATTTGCTTCTGGACGATGGGGAGCATTAGCCGCTTACGGTGCTCGATACACAAACAATACTAAAAAAATCTATGGAACCAGAGGAAATAGTTTTGTGGCTGTTGTAGAATTTGGAAATAAGGTAAAAGCAAAAACTAGTTTAGCTGGAGGACAAAGTGGTGATCCGGATTCCCCTCATTTTGATGATCAAATACAACCATACGTGGATGTACAATTTAAAGAGGCTGCTTTTTATAAAGACGATGTCCTAAAACGTGCTAAAAAAACATATCATCCTGGAGAGGAATAACTTAAATTAAAGCTTTAAGCATTAAAGCATAAGAACCTATAAATCAAATTTTTAAAAATAAAAAATATTATAACAACTGGATATTTTCTATGAAGTCTATAACTTTTTGTTCAGGCATTTCACAGGGTTTTAACAGCTCAGAGGTGGATGTGATATAATAATTTAGACTTATAAAATCATTTCCTTGTAATTCTTTCGCGTATACCTTATAAGATTTTCCATTATTAAAAACTTCTTTAGTAATACTATACTTTACATTGTTATATATTCCTTCAGAATATCCTTCTGGAATCCTTTTTATGTTTTCTAATAACATACTAATATTAAGAACTACAAGATAACATCGAACACCCCACTTTATTTCTTGCCCATTCCGGGCGTTTGGCAAACCATTTTTGATATTGTGGTTGATCATCATATGGTTTTTTAAGCATTTGGTATAATTCATCAATCAACTTATAATTTCCTTTATCAGCCTCATCAATTGCCAGCTGGGCCATATAATTCCTTAAGACATATTTTGGATTTATAATATTCATTTTTTCCTTACGTAGCGCATCCTCCACCTCTTCTTCTCGCAATCTATCATCGTACGCTAAAAACCACGAATTCCAACGTTCTAGTAAATTATCTTTTAAATCGTCAGGATTATAAAATGCTTCCTTTACAATTTGCAGCCCTTGATTAGGATTCCCTTTTTTATAATCAGCTAGGTTTCTATAGAAAATTGTCATATCAGTTTCTGTAAGCTGAAGTAATTCTTCTAATTCATTTATAAATAGATGATCTTTTTCCTGACTGGTAAAAACTCCAATCTTGGTGTACATCATATCAATATACTTTTTCTTATATGCCTCTTGATATTCATCTAACACTTTTTCTATTGGATCTACTTCTTCTATCAATGGATATAAGGCATTTGCAAGCTGATAAAGATTCCAAAGTACTATCTCCGGTTGTGTTCCATATCGGTACCGTTTAAATTGACGATCTGTAGTATTAGGTGTCCAACCATGATCATAACCTTCTAACCATCCATAAGGCCCATAATCAATAGTTAATCCTAGAATAGACATATTATCTGTATTCATAACCCCGTGCACAAAACCTACACGCTGCCAATCAATCACCATTTTAAGACTTCTTCTACTAACTTCCGACAAAAGGGATAGATAGGCATCTTTTCCAGTGTTCTTTATTTCCGGAAAGAAATACTTTATGGTATAATCTGTAAGTAGTCTCAGGTTTTTATGATCCCCGTGAGCAGCTAAAATTTCAAAATTACCAAATCGAATAAAAGAAGGTGCTACTCTACATACAATAGCTCCTTTTTCGTACGCTGCATTACCATTGTACATAATATCCCTTAGTACCATATCTCCAGTAATTGCAAGAGATAATGCTCTTGTTGTAGGAACTCCAAGATGATACATCGCTTCACTACATAAATACTCTCTTATAGATGAACGCAAAACGGCTAATCCATCAGCATTACGAGAATACGGAGTTTCTCCGGCTCCTTTTAATTGGATTGCCCAACGTTTTGAATTGTGTACAACTTCTGCAAGATTAATAGCGCGACCATCCCCTAATTGTCCGGCCCAGTTTCCAAATTGATGTCCTCCATAGTGCATAGCATAAGGCTTCGTGTGTTCTAGAACTTTATTGCCCGTCATTATCTGTAAAAACTCTTCTGATTGTACATCCTCCTTTGTAAACCCTATTTCATGCATCATTTCTTCAGAAACGTGTAATAATTCGGGATTAGAAGTCTTCCTGGGTTTTACATAAGAAAAACAAGCATTTCTAACCTGCCTACGAGTATTCTCTTCTATTGGATCCCCGGGTAATTCTTCCGAAAATGTATTTTGAATCGTAAGTTTCATTTTTAACTTAAATATATTATTTAATACAAGAAGATAGAAACTGTCATCACTCCTACAAATGCAATGGGTACTATAAACATCATATATACAAAGGAAACTAAATTCGCTTTGAAAATAGCAGATATCCAGCTGCTTCTATAAAAATTCCTAAATGCCAATATTAGATATAGTATAAACGAAAAATAGAACATCGTTATAAGCCAAGTTGGAATCTCAACCAACGAATTAGCTAAAATCAGAATACAAAATGAAGTAAAAACAAAGGTGAAGAAATAAAAACTGAATACCATATGATGCGCAAAAGTACACTTTCTCCAATAAAATATTTTTAAAATAAAAGCAAACAACGGCAACATCAAAAACATCGTAATCGGTATAGTATCATACAGTGTTTTAAGAATCCCACCTCCTTTCTTTTCATAAAACTTCAGAATTTGTGTATAGAACTTCTTGGTAATAGCACTATCCGCATCATCCAACCCCATAGCTTCTAATTTTTCGGTCTCAGGAGCATCAACAGAAATGAGAGAATCCAATACTTTGCGATCAAAACTGAACGAAAGTTCAGGAGCTTTTTGTTCTACAGACATCATAGAATCAATAACTTTCATATCCTCTTCGGATATTTTGGCAAGCGCTGCATTTGCTTTTATTGCTTCTTTAGCTTTTGCTATACCAATAGAATCCTTCATCAATCCTAAGGAATCAAGCTTTATTTCCCTATCAAACCCTTTTTTAAATTTTTGAGTTAGCGTATCATCTGCCTTCCTGACACTAAAAGAAAAAGCAAAAAAGAATACTACTGAAATAAAAAGATAAAACTGAGCCGGATGCAGATACGAAAGACGTTTTCCATCTACAAAACGTCTTGCTAAAACGCCTGGCTTGGTCATTAATGGAATAAAACTTCTAAAAAAACGAGCATCTATAGAAAAGTAGTTACTAATGGTATTGCTAAACAGTACCCCAAACGTAAGTTTATCAGCGGTTTCTTGCCCACAATATGGGCAATAATCAAATGATTCTTCAAAAGATTTTTCGCAATTTTTACATTGGTTAGTTCCAGACATTTTTAATCGTTTGGTTAAAAATACAAAAAGAATTTACAACTATAATTCTAATCCAATGTACGATCCAGTATTGCTTAATCCATTGTTAACTTCTCATAAACAGATCATCTAATTTTGAACCGCGTAGCAGCTATTTTTGCAATCACTTAACACATTCACACCTAATTTCTTGTATTTTTGGCAAAATTAAATAATTAATATTCACACATCTTTTATGAAAAAAGTAATTTCCGTTTTAGTAATAACGGCATTCATTGCAGCTTGTGGTACTACCAAAAATGCTACTACCCAATCGGCAACAACTAAGAAAACAGAAAAAAATCCCATTACTTATGCAAAAACAATAACCGCAGAAGATTTAAAAACTGCTTTGTACACCTATGCTTCCGATGAATTTCAAGGTAGAGAAACCGGTGAACCCGGACAAAAACTAGCCATTAATTTTTTAAAAGATCACTATGTTAAATATGGTGTTCCTGCGGCAAAAAGTGATGGAAATTATTTCCAGGAAGTACCTCTTGAAGTAATTGGAACACCAGAAGTTAAACTTAGCGTAAATGACAAATCATTTACCTATAAAGATGATTTCTTATCTCTTAGTGCCGGTAAAACAGATATTCTTTCTTTAGATGAGATTGTTTATGCAGGTTTTGGAATTGAAGATGAAAAATTTTCAAGTTATGACAATATTGATGTAAAAAACAAGGTAGTTGTGATCAAATCCGGTGAACCTAAAAACGAAGATGGAACATTCACCATTACCGCAACAACTGAAGCATCTAAGTGGTCCAATATGAGACAACAATTTGCAGCAAAACGTAATGCTGCTAAAGAAAAAGGTGCGAAAGCTATATTGTTTTATTTCCCAGAAATTTATCAAATGGCAGTTGCACAATTTGGTAATGCATCAGGTAGAATGTCTTTGGAGGATAATACAGAAGAACCTTATTTCTTTCTTATAAATAATAGTTTAGCAAAGGCTTTAGTAAACGATATAGATACTAATGATAAGACCAGTGCTATAAAAACGAAAATGACGTTAGATTTTAAGAGTATTTCTGAAAAAATTACTTCAGAAAATGTAGCTGCATTTATCAAAGGATCTGAAAAACCGGATGAGATCATAGTAATATCTGCACATTTGGATCACGAAGGCGTAAAAAATGGTGAAGTATATAATGGAGCTGATGATGATGGATCAGGTACGGTTGCCGTAGTAGAAATCGCAGAAGCTTTTGCAAAAGCTGTTAAAGATGGCAATGGCCCTAAACGCTCTATCTTATTCCTAAATGTAACAGGTGAGGAAAAAGGACTTTTGGGATCTCGTTATTATACGGATATGGATCCTATTTTTCCTTTAGAAAATACAGTTACAAACTTAAACATAGATATGATTGGTCGAACTGACCCAAAACGTAAAAGTGAAAACAGAAACTATGTATACCTAATCGGTAGCGATAAATTAAGCACTGAATTACACAATATTTCTGAACAAGTAAACACAAAATATACGAACATAGAACTAGACTATACGTATAATGATGAAAACGACCCTAATCGTTTTTATTACAGATCAGATCACTATAATTTTGCGAAAAATGATATTCCTGTGATTTTTTATTTTAATGGAACTCATGACGATTATCACCAGCCTAGTGATACTCCTGATAAAATCCAATACGATCTGTTAGAAAATAGAACACGATTGGTATTTTACACTGCTTGGGAATTAGCTAATCGCGAAAACAGAATTGTTGTAGATAAAGCCGAGAAAAATAAGTAAAACATATATTCTTTAAGATAAAAGGGACTTGATTAGATAAATCAGGTCTCTTTTTTTTAGTAGTAATATGAATATTTCTTATAGAAGTTATGCTTTATAATTTTTTCTGGTTAAAATGTAAAACAAACGTTGCATTAAAACCAAAAACAAAATTTCCATCACTAAGATTAAAATTATTAGGAGTTTGTGTTATAAATGCATCCTCTACCATATTTCTGGCATTTGTCATCTGAAATTGCAACATTAAATCGCTCATTTCCCAATTTACACCCAAAACAAAAGCATCATACGTATCAATCGATTTCAATGGGTTTGCTAAGTAATAGTATTCTGAGACAATAGATATATGGCCTCCAACTTTATACCTTGCTCCTATCCCTAGAGCAAAATGATTATGTGGATCCTCATCAAAAACAGAAGAACTCCTATGAATGAAAGTTGGTGATAGTTGTAATGAAAATTGAGGTGTAAACTTACGAGCTATTAATACCTGACTAGTATATGAAGTCCGATCGATAAAGTCATCTGATAAGCCGATTCCACCATAAAACTCATTCGTTTTACTTCTATAAGAAGCATTCTGAAAAAGTGTAATACTCAAAGGAGAACCTTTATCATGCTTCATCTGTCTTATCAGGTTATATTTTAAAAACCCATCAAAAATTCCGTCTAAAGTAGATCCACCGGCTCCAAACGTTAATCTGTTAGATATACCATATTCTAACGCTATCCTTGCTGTCCATTTATCTGCAACGAAACTTTGACTGGGGCGATTTGGGATGTTCCAAAATAAATTCATTGCTTTGATTTCTAAAACTCCTTTTCTTCTATTTTCTATAGAATGACCTAATGAAATTCGAGTACCTTTGAACGTTGCTATTTCGTACTGAGGAGTATCAGGATATTCTTTATCCAGTGTATCCAATAAGTCCTGCGCCTTCATAGAGATGCTACATCCAATGAGCATAGGTATAAGCAAAAGAAAAAACGTACTATTTCTCATAGGGTTGATATTCAAATCTAAATTTAATTGATATTATTTTAGCTATATTGGGTGCTAGAATTGGTGGGATTTTGATATCAAAATCTTTAACAACAACTTCAAAGTCTCCAGTTATTACATATTTTCCATCTATATTTTCTATGTTAGTTTTAATTTCTACTTCCTTTGAAATATCTCGTATCGTAAGCGTTCCCTTGACTATTTTAGTTTGAATTCCTTTTTCTAAAGGATCAAAATCAATAATAGTACCTTGAAAAGTAGCTTTTGGATATAAATCAGATTCAATATAACTTTCATTGAAGTGTTCGTGCATTAAAGATTTCTTGAATATAAATGCATTCATTAGCATACTTATTGCTATCTCATTTTTAGAAAAATCAATAATACTTAAAACCTGATTGTTTTTGGCTTCAATATTTTCTACAGAAGTATACGAAAAGAAAGATACTTGCCCTTGACGTGTAATAACTTGATCCGACCTCTTGTCAGAGTCCGTGAAATGGATCAAAAGGGATAGTAGAATAATAATTCTATTCATTGCTTTGTTGGTTAATCAGCATACAATTTAATAAAATGGCATCTTTTAGAAATCCTTTACAAACTCCTTTAAGCACTACTTTATCGCCTTTAGTGAGGTTTTTGATTTCCATAGTTTGATTGGATTGTAAATCACATAATACACCAGAATACTTGTTGTTGCCATACAATATTACTGTATTTCGGTTATTTAAAAAACTAACTTCCTTTATTACTCCTTCTACCTCGATAATTTTACCTTTATAAATTAAATCTGCATTTTTCTCATTCGTAATAAATGATGCTGTCAGACGTTCAGAACTTATTTTTATTTCTGTGGACACCTTATCAATATCAATTAGTGTTTCATTGTAAAATTTAAAATAAACAAAAACACTTCCGATGAAGAGTAAGCAAAAGAGAAAAAATATTATAACACTTTTTTTTTTCATATATACGCCACTAAGAAATTTACTAACATTAGGCTTACTATTTGATGCAATTTAAAATATAATTTAGAAATCGACTCATTTAGCCTCTTATTATAAAGATTAAAATAAGTCGATTTCTTATCTAAATTGATAACTAAGTATTTTTTGCTTTAATCTATAATCGTGATGGTACCTGTCATAGAGCCGTGAAACTCACAATTATAAAATAATGTATCAGGAGCAGTATCAGGAACAACAAAAGTAATCGTTCCGGATGCTATACCATTATTAGTAACCCCATTATCATAAGTATCTCCTGTACCAGTACCTTGTACAGATTTAATTAAAAATGGATGACCCGGTGCATCAACAGTAAACGTATAGGTTTTTCCTCGTTCTAAGGTTAAATCAGGATTATTACTATCAGTCAGGGTATTACTATTAAAAACATAAGCTGTAGCACCACTATTAGTTACATCATAGTTAATAGCCGTATTTACGTTACCTCCTATAATATTTATTTGACCTGTCATTACTCCATGGAACTCACAATTATAAAACAATGTGTCCGGTGCTGTATCAGGAACAGTAAAAGTAATTGTTCCAGATTCTGTACCATTATTAGTAACTCCATTATTATAAGTATCAGCAGTACCGGTACTTTGTACTGATTTAATCAAAAATGGATGACCTGGTGCATTTATAGCAAATGTATACGTCTTTCCTCGTTCTAATGTTATATCCGGATTGCTACTATTGGTCAAGACATCATTATTAAAAATATACGCCGTAGCTCCACTGTTGGTTACAATAAAATCTGCATTTATTTCTTCAATTATTTCTACTACAACTCCATCATCGCTACTGCAACTACTAATTAGCAATGCTGAAATAGAAAAGAGACTTAATACAAGATGGTTTTTTAATGTTTTCATTGTTATATTTTTTTGAATTATTACTGACACAAACTAACGAACATCGAAACTTTTTTATAAACAAAATATGTGTCAAGAAGAAAAATTGGCTTTAAAAAGGAAATAAAGATGTTGAAATAAATTATAATTTATCCGATTACTTAGTAACAACATCATATTAACAAAGTAATTTAGTTTCGAGAAAAATCTTGAGTATATTGCATTTTTAATTATTTAAAATCTTCGATACATTCTCAATGAGAAAAGACAAATTATACTTCTTAACTTTTATATCTATATCAGTAATTTTCTTAATTATTGCCTCATTTGGTGTGAAGTACTTTATTAAGGTTAGTGCAAATCAACTCATCGAGGTACAACTAGAATCCAGCAAGCGAGAAGCTAATGAAATTGCCAAGTTAGTACATTATCAAATAGTTGGAGGTATCGACAAACAACAGATCATTAATAATACACAAAGCGCTATTGAAAACACGCATAATGAAGCCTCTTTTATTTGTTTGTTTGATTGGTCCGGAAAACAAGTTTGCCATCCTAATATTACGAAGGTAGGACAAAAAGTAAACTCAAATCAATCGTTGTTAAAATCATTAAATGAAGAGGATAGTTCTGATAAATTATATGATTTACTTATTGACCAAAGAAAAGAAAATGATAGTATTTCCAGTACCGAAATGTTGTCCGAAATTGTTTATATATCCCCAGTAAAAGAGTCTGATCTTATTGTAGCGGCACAAGTTAACTTAAGTAAAATATCTGCGCAAACCATAGAATTAAAAAAAAGTTTCTATACCATTTTTGCTCTAATGGGTGGATTGATTATTCTTTCTTCTTTTTTTGCAGTTCGTATCATAGGAAGTTACTACGAAAAGCAATTAGAGCAAAAAAATATAAGCTTAGAAAGTGAATTGCTTAACCTTTCCAAATTAAACACTGATCTTATAGCATATCAACAGAAAGTAATTAAAAGTACGGAAGAAGAATCTACAGAAACCACGGAATCTGCAGAATCTACCAAAGAATCTGGTAAAAAAAGAATCCTTACCTATATCCGTAATGAATTGATCCCTGTTCCAATAAATAATATATCCTATATATATACAGAAAATACAATAACCTATATTGTTTGCTTTGATGGCAAAAAATCAACAAGTAATGACAGCCTTGATGATATGCTGATGAACCTGGATACCTCTCTCTTTTTTAGAGCAAACCGTCAATTTATTATTAGTATTACTGCAATAGCCAAAATAATTAAATATGGAAATAGTCAACTTAAAATTTTGATTCGTGATGCTGATGTTGAAATAATAATAAGTAAAAACAAAGCAGCAGAATTTAGACAATGGCTTAATATCTAACAAGCATTTGTTTTTTATTGATAACTCCTTGTACATATTTATAAACTTCAATTACGATACTTCATTTTTTCTTTAAAATAGAAATTTTGACAGATCAATTTTCGCTTTTTTATAATGTAATTAGGTAGACATCATGTGAACATGGCTTGAAAATAATTAATTTAATTATTTGTTTTACAGTGATTTACAGATTATTACTACTACTTCAGTTTCGATAAAATTTTCAAAAAATAAACCTGTTATAATTTCAAAGCCTTTTTTTCCTTTTTAAGGCTATTTTTTCCTTCTCATATATATTAATTTGATTCTCCACCCTTCATTGACGGTTATTTGTGACATAAATCATAAACTATCAAGAAATGAAACAAATAATCACATTACTTCTTACTCCAATATTATTCCGGTTAATACCAAAAAGTAATTGAGTAACAAACAACTTTAAATAATTAAAATAGTCTGTAAATCACGAGGACGTCTTTATCATCTATCTCATAGAATTAGCAACATATATTTCTCGTATTTAAGTAGGTTAGTTAGTTGATCATAAGAGGAAGACAAGTAAGTATGCTTTCTTCCTCTTATTCTTAAAATCCATTAAAAATGAAAATCAATTCAAAAATTAAAAGTACACTGATAATAACACTCAGTATCGCTCTTTTCTCTTGTGAAACTAATGTGGAAGAAGATTCTGATATAATCATAGAAGAATCTTGCAACACTACTATTTCTTTCACCGCCGATATTAAACCAATTATTGATAGTAACTGCATAAGTTGTCACGGAGGAAGTCGATTTCCCAACTTAAGAACTTATGAGAGTATCAGCGATAATGCGGCAAGAGTAAGAACGCAAGTTGTTAATAGAACAATGCCACAAGGAAGTTCATTAAGCAATGAACAAATAGAATTGATACGTTGTTGGATAGATAGTGGTGCATTAAACAATTAAAATAAATCTGATGAAAAGAAAAACAAGAATAACATTTGTTATTTCAATACTGATCATTGCCTTAGCAGGGATGTTTATATATACTGCTGTGTATAATAAACCTCATATAGATGTATCTGTAACTACACCAAATATATCATTGGAAGCGGGTGTTTTATTAGATGAGTTTCTAAATAATGAAACAGAAGCTAATACAAAATACTTAGACCAAATAGTTGAGATAAGTGGTATGATAACCGAAATAACTACAAATAAAGATGGTAATGGAATAATCACTTTGAGTAATGAAAACTCAATTGGCAACGTACTATGTCATTTATCTCAAGAAGAAAGTAAAAAACTAAGTAACCTAAAAACACTTCAAAAAATCAATATTAAAGGTATCTGTACTGGATATTTAATGGATGTAATATTGGTAAAATGTGTAATCGTTAATTAATACTCTAATTATAAAAAAATGAAAACAATAAATATCTTATTATTCAGCTTATTATGTTCTGCTGTTACATTCGGACAGGGTAAATTTCTAACAAAACAAGGATATACCTCTTTCTTTTCCAGCTCTCCTGTAGAGGATATTAAAGCAGAAAATAACCAAGTACTTAGCATCATTGATACATCTACAGGATCAATTGCTATTTCTATACTTATGAAATCATTTATGTTCGAAAAATCATTAATGCAAGAGCATTTTAATGAGAACTATGTAGAATCTGATAAATATCCTAAAGCGATTTTTAAAGGTAAAATTGTGGATTTCAAAAATATAAGTGGAAAAGAACAAGAAGTATCTATAGTGGGCGATATCACTATCCACGGCGTTACTAAAAAACTAGAAACACGAGGTAAAATTAACAAAACAGAAGGAAGCATAACATTAACAGGAGATTTTCCGGTAAAAGTTGCTGATTTCGAGATTGAGATACCATCTGTAGTTGTAAACAATATAGCTGAGACTATTAAAGTAACTTTTGAATTAGATCATAAACCATATAAAAAATAACATGAAAAAGAAGTTAATTGTTTTTCTATTGTGTGCGATTAGTTCGCATACATTTGCTCAAGATCTACTGGATATTTTAGAGGATGAAACGCCTCAGACAAAAAATTATATCACCTCTACTTTCAAAGGGACCAGAATATTAAATGGACATTCGATAGAAAATCGGAAGAAAGGAACTTTGGAGTTTGTCATATCTCATCGTTTCGGTAGAATAAATTTAGGAGCCGATGAACTATATGGACTAGATCAATCTAATATTCGTTTTGCATTGGAGTATGGATTAACTGATGATATCATGCTGGGAGTTGGTAGAAGTAGTTTTGATAAAACATATGATGGATTTGTTAAGTACAAGTTCTTAAAACAAAATTCTGGTAAAAATGGATTCCCATTTACTGCTTCTCTTTTTACAAGCATTGCCTATAGAACGCTCAAGGATTTTGATCCAAATAACGAACCTAGTTTTAGTCAAAAGTTATCATATGTTACTCAAGTATTAGTGGCTAGAAAATTTAGTCCGGGATTTTCATTACAAATTACTCCTACTTATATCCATAGAAATTCAGTAAAAATTAATGAGGATCCACACGGCATATTCGCCATCGGTGTTGGCAGTAGGATTAAGTTAACGAAGAGAGTTTCCATAAATGGAGAGTATTATTACACAGTAAACCCATTAGAATCAATTGATGCTTCAAATTCGCTTGCCTTCGGAGTAGATATAGAAACAGGTGGACATGTTTTTCAGATCATACTTTCTAATTCTATAACCATGATAGAAAAAAGTTTCATCACTGAATCCACAGATGACTTTTTTGAAGGTGATATACATCTTGGTTTTAACATTTCTAGAGCTTTCCAAATTGGAAATAAGAAAAAGAAAAAACTGAAAGCAATGAAAGAAGCTGGTCTTTAAACAAGTAAGATTGCTGTCAAAATAAGTATTAAACAAATTATAAGATGAATAAAATGTTTAGAAGAAATTTTAAAGTTAAGGGAGAAGATGTTGATGATTTCATGGTAATGCAGGAAGACGCTTATCAAAACTATACATCATCAATACTTAATGCTTATTTATTTGAAAAAGGATATGCTAAACAAAAGAGAAAACAAATCAACTTTGATTTGCATGAATTCTTAGAAACAAAAAAGATCAGAAAACATTTAATGTTTATGCAAGAATTTTTTATAAATCTGGAATTATTGTCATTTGATGAACAACAACAAAAGCTAATTGTTAGAAATAGTTTTTTTAATTCTAGTAATGAATTGTGTGTCACAGCAAAAACCAGTATATCTTGGTTTGATCATTCTTAATAAAACTAATTATAAATATAAATGTATAGATAGATCAATCAATTATTTAATTAAAACTACTTTATAGAAAAGTCAATGGGGTGAAATTGCTATGAAAATGGTTTATTTTAGGTGATTGATGTTTAGAAAGGCTGGATTCTTATAAATCCAGCCTTTTAATTATAAAAACCATTCCATCCTTTAATGTCTTAATCAACTTATAATTGAATTAAAAGTTGGTGTAAACTTTAATTATCCTGTTTTATATTTTTTAGAGTGGTTTCAAAAATAAAATCTCTGCAATTAATAATAACTACAGAGATTTTCAATAAACAAATCTAACTATAAACACACAAGAAACTAAGCTCTCATTTTTACAGTCTTGGGGTAATAAACTTTTAAAAATTTCTTTCTGATTTTAATGTTTTGATATCAATAATTAATTGTGCAATTGAAGCCCTATTAAGTCCATTATAAATTCCACGGATATGTTTGTTTTTATCAATTAATAAAAAATTCTCTGTATGCAAGAAATCATCTTCACTCTTTTCAACTCCGAGATCTTCTTCTACAAAATAATGATTCCTCCCTAAATCATAAATTTCCTTTCTATCACCTGTCACCAAGTGCCATTTATTATCGATAATCTCCTTTTCTTTAGCATATTTTTGTAATATAGGAACAGAATCATATTCTGGAGTTACAGAATGAGATAATAACAAGATTGTAGCATCATCTTTAAATTCTTTCTGAAGCTTAGACATGTTGTCGGTCATTTTTGGACAAATGCCGGGGCAAGTCGTAAAAAAGAAATCCGTTACATATATTTTATTATCAAAAATTTTATTTGTAATCGTATCTCCAAGTTGATTTACCAAAGTAAAATCAGGTATCGCATGAAATTCTCTTTCCTCCTGACTACCTGGTTTTAACCAATGTGGTGTAAATGTAGCTTCATTAAAATAAGGTAATGATTCTACCCTACTTGTTTCCTTTACTTTATCATTTTTACAACCACTTATGATAACTGATAAACCAAAAAACAGATATACTATTCTATTTATATTGTACCACTTCTTTTTCCAGTTCATAACATAAATTTGAGCGTTTAAGACCAAAAACTCGACCATTTTTAGCTTCATAATTAACATATATCTTACCATTTTTTAACCAAGCTTTTTGCATACCTTCTTCTTTCCCGTAATTCATATGGTTTTGTTTGGACAACTGTCCGGTTGGATACCACTGTTGCTGAATACCATGTTTTTCTCCGTGTACATAATTAGCTTTTGATGCTAAAGAACCATTATTCCACCAGATTTCTACAACACCATCAAGACGATTGCTCTTATAAAAACATTGTTTACGTAATGTTCCATCAGAAAACCATTTTTGGGCAATTCCCTGTTTTTTTCCTTCATAATAACCAACTTTTTCTTCTAAGGTTTTATTGGTGTGATAACTCACTGCATATCCAGAAAAAGGTTGTTCATTATAATACCATTTCCCTTCATTTGAACTAAGAACTAACTTGTTCTTAAGCACCAGTTTATTTGGAATACTTGTAACATTATCAGTGTATATATCTATACTTTCTGAAGTATTTTTACAACCGATCAAACAAAGGAAAATGATGATATAAATTATCTTAGTTAACTGCATTAGGAGTACCTTTAAATGGGCCAATAAATACTACATATCTACCGGTGTTAGAATAAATTTCATTAATAATGTGATAATGATATTCAGCTACATCGGTATGTTGTGTCACACTAGTATGACCTCCTGAAGTATCTAAATCTGTTGGGTATGTTCCTGTAGAATTACATTTTCTACCGTACATAAAGAAACCATCAGTTAATATCCCAATTAAATCCTCATCATCATCAGACCAGGCTTTTGGTTCCAAATGATAGTGATATACAGAGGGGCCTATATGAGCTCCGGAATAGTCTAAGCTTCCAACTGCTTGATCTAATGGTCCATTCCCTTCCTGATCATTAAAAATGGCTGCTCCACTAATTGCTACGCCAATGATTCCTAAAGAAGTAGCTGTAGTATTGGCTGCCAATTGTGGACTTGCAGAAACCCTCAAAGTAGCAGAACCATCAAAATTTGGGATCAAACTCGGAGTCATAGCTGTGGCTGTTGTTGGAGCCACATATAATTCATTACCTACACCCCAATATGGAGTAGTATGATTTGGATTTCCAGTTGTTTCAATCACAACATTAGATCCATCTAAATAAATATCCGTTTCATCGGTATCAAACTCTGCAAAAGCCGCATGAAGTTCTGTTACAGTGCCATCATCATCTGTAGTATCATTAGTGTCATCATTGCTACACGAAATAAATGCTATAAACACTAGACTGATTATTAATGTCATTGATACTAGATTTTTAATTATCGATTTCTTTTCCATTATTTTTAGGGTTAAGTTAAACTGATGTAAAATATTACTGTTCTCTCCTTGGAGGGCCTTTTCTTTCTGGCTTAGGAACTTTCTCTAGCTCTTCTTTTGTGATAAATCCATCTTCGTCTAAGTCGATTTTAGAAAAATCTCTTTTCAACGGTCCTTTTACTTCTTTTTTAGTAAGTTTTCCATCCTCATCGGCATCCATCATTTTAAATACCTCCTCTACACTTGGAGGTTTATGACCTCTTTCCTTAGTATCATTAGATTGTGCATTTGACTTGCAGGACATCATAATAGTTACCATTCCTATTACCAATCCTAAATTCATTTTATTTCTTTTTAAATTCATATCTATACGTGTTGTTATTTCTTATATAGACTATTAAACTAACCAAAAGTACTAGAGCAAAACTTTGTTTTCAGCGAATAACACTATCTTTTCAGTGAATGATAATTTATATTCTACAGACTACATTTATAAAAAGGATTTGTACCAGGTTTTAAAAAATCACTGACTTTATTTTTCCTTAATTTGCAATATGAGTAAATCAAAAAGGTTCTTTTTTCAAATACTTTTATGGCTAACTGTCTGGATGATTCTATCCATCGGTCAAGCTGATAATCGTAGATTATTTATTGAAAATTTGTTAGTGTTTAGCTTTCAGGTTTTTCTTATCGCAGGTCTTATATTTTATCTCGCAGAGAAGTTTTTATTTAAGAAAAAATATCTACTGTTTTTTGTGATTTCTATTTTGGCAATTGGTCTATGCACATTTATTTCTTCTAATCTATTCACTCCTCCAAGAATGCCTCGGATTGATGAATTAAGACATATGCCCCGAAGACCTCCATCTAGATTTTTGATTACATTATTGTTTTTAACCATATCTTATGTTATCGCTACATTTCTAGAGACTTTCCTATTTGCACAGAAGAAAGAAGAAGAAACTATCCGGAGTAAAAATGAGAACCTCCAAACTGAACTAAAGCTTCTTAAATCACAGATAAATCCTCATTTCTTGTTTAATTCTCTCAATAATATTTATGCACTATCGGTTATAGATTCTAACAAAACACAAGAAAGTATTAGTTATTTATCCGATATGTTGCGTTATGTGCTTTATGAATGTGAACGTAACTTCGTGCCTATAGAAAAAGAAATTACCTATATTGAAAACTATATAAGGTTATTTTCGTTAAAAAGCAGTAAACCATATAACATAACCACTGATTTTAATAGTATGGATAAATCAGTATCCATTGCACCAATGTTATTCATACCCTTTATCGAAAATGCTTTTAAGCACAGTAATATTGAAAAACCAAATGGTTCCTTTATCAACATAAAAATCATTACGATGTCTAGTAATGTTAGGCTAATTATAGAAAATAGCATTCCGAAAGAAAAAATTCACAAAGATAAACTGGGAGGAATTGGAATTGAAAATGTTAGAAAGCGATTGAATATTTTATATCCTAATCAACATCAATTGCAAATTAAGGATCATAAAGATGTGTTTAAAGTAGAACTGAACATAAATTTGACAGATTATGCTTAGATGTTTGATTATAGATGATGAAGAACTAGCAAGAACACTTCTGAAAACGTATATAGACAGATTACACTTTATAGAAATAGTTGATTCTTTAGAGAGTCCTTTGAATGCAATAGAACTTCTTCAAAACGAAGTGATAGATGTAATATTTTTAGATATTCAGATGCCTGAATTAAAAGGCACAGATTTCGCAAAAATGATTCCTACAACAACTGAAATAATATTTACTACAGCGTACTCAGAATATGCTTTAGAGGGTTTTGAATTAAATGCCTTAGATTATCTGTTGAAACCTATTACTTTTGATCGTTTCTTAGCGGCAGTACATAAAATAAAAAAAGGTTTGCAACCAACAATTCTAAATGAGACTATAACTATTAAATCAGGTTATGATTTACATAAAATAAAGTATAGGGATATTCTATATCTGGAGAGTGATAGTGAATATGTTATTTATCATACTGACAACAGAAAAATAATGAGTCATCAAACTTTAAAATTATTGGAAGAAACATTACCTGCCAATATTTTTATGAGAGTTCATCGATCTTTTATTGTGAATAGGAATAAAGTCACCGCTTTAAAGGGAAAGGATCTTTTTTTATCAGAAATTAAAATTCCTGTGAGTTCAACATACCACGAACAAGTCAAAGAGCAATTATTTTAAAAACATAGAATTAGGGGTTAAAACCTATTGTTTACCAGTCTTTTAACTCTTGAACCATACGTTAATTACAGATAGATTTGCCTTACAAAAAAAATATAACAATTATGGCACAATCAACTTTTCAAATTCAGACGTACTCATATTATAATTGGTCATCTAGAAGTAATGGAAAAACTAATTTAATTTTAAGAGGCTCTGGTGGACAAACCTGTTCTGTTTGGTTTAGAGAGGATCCCAATGCAGTTCTTCCGGCAGCAACCCAATCCGGTTCTTATTACAGCTTTTATTATCATCATAATCAACTACAGCATTTGATTGATATGCTACGCAATGAAAGCCCGATTTATGTATACTTCAATAATGACAACGGATTTAACAACTCCAGAATATCCACGGCTAATGAGCCTGTAGGTGAAGGAGAACTTAGTTAACTAGAAACACTACATTCATTAATTTAAATCGGAGAGCACAAACTGCTCTCCGATTTGTTGTTTAAAGATTATTTCAATGTCTAAAAACAGCCATACCACAAAGTCCAAAGGATTTATATTCTATATATTTAATTGAAAAAATGAATACGGTAATTGGCATTTATTTAACTCTACGCCTCCTCCATTTTTATTAATTTTAGAATCATTGATTATTTATAAATCACTCGTCATGAAAACACTCATCACTTTTATTATTTCATTGATCCTAGCTCTTTTTGCTAATAATGCTCAGGCAAATTCTTCTTTAAAAGCAAATTTCAAAACCGGTAATCCTGGTATCACCTCTATTCATACGATGACTTTTGGTCTAGAAGGTATTCTGTTTATAGGTGATAGTAAGGCTGCCCAAATTGTGGCTATAGATCTTAAAGAACATCCAACATTGGATAATTCTAAAGTAAAACTAGATCAATTAGATAAATTAATAGCTGATATGATGGGAACCACTATCGATCAGATACAAATTACTGATATGGTGGTAAATCCTGAGAATAATAACATCTATCTTTCTATCAATCATAGCTCTGGTGTGCCGATATTGTTAAGAGTAGAAGATAATATGTTGAAACAAGTCCCTCTTGATAATGTATCATATAGCAAAACAACCTTACAAAACCCTGTTACAGAAGAAGCAGAAGACCGTAGAGGTCGAAAATTACGTAAATGGGCTGTAGCTGATATTAAATATATGGAAGGCAAAGTATTATTGTCCGGCTTAAGCAATCAAGAATTCGCTTCTACTTTTAGATCTATCGATTTTCCGTTTAACGAAAAACAAAATTATAGTTCCTTGGAAATTTATCACGCAGCACACGGAAAATATGAGACTCATGCTCCGATAAAAGCGTTTATTCCTACTACTATTAATGGCAATCCACATGTAGTTGCCGGTTATACGTGTACTCCATTAGTGGTTTTTCCAATGAATGAAATTAAACCGGGTGAACACAATAAAGGTAGAACTGTTGCAGAATTAGGAAGCGGAAACTCTCCAGTAGATATGATAGAGGTTGAAAGCGAAGGAAGCCGTTATTTATTGATTGCAAATACCAATAGACCCCTAATGAAAATGGATTTTAAAGATCTTGAAGCATATCAAGGCGCTCTTACCACACCGGTTACCAAAAAAGGGGCAGCTGTAGGCGTGGATTATGTGAATTTACCATTTGTGAATGTGCAACAACTAGATAAACTGGGCGATAGTTTTCTTATAATACAAAGAGAATCTAATGGAAATCTGGCACTAAAAACCGGAAATAGTTGGTGGATAAAATAAAGAAAATCATTTCTCCAAATTTCATCTTTTATTATCAATAAAAAAGTGAAGCATTTCTTCTATATTCTATTAGTATCCATAAGCGTGGTATCAAAAATCTGCGCTCAATCGGCTCTAGACTTTACCCTTAGCGAAAATCAAATTGTAATAAAGAATGACATATCAACAGTAGAAAATATTTTTGTCTTTAAAGGTGAGATTGCTAAGGATAAGTTGGCTTCCTCTTCTCCTATACTGGGAAAGACCATTAGGTTAGAAAAAGAGATTCAATTTATTCCATTAGTTCAATTTGGATGGAATCAGAAATATACAGTCGTATACAATGACACTATTAGGTATTTTTCACTCCCGATCCCCAAAAATTATGAGTTCCTCACCGTATCAGAAATTTATCCTTCGGCTTCTGCACTACCCTCTAACCTTTTAAAATGGTACATCAAATTTTCAAAACCAATAAATACGGTACAGGCGTATAACCATATTAAATTAGTTAGTGCAAATGGCGACACATTATCCAGAGCTATACTACCATTAGAAAATGTGCTTATTTCGGAAGATGGAACCCTTTTAACAGTCTGGATGGAGCCCGGAAGACAAAAACGTGGTTTAATACCTAATGAACAATTAGGTGTTATTTTTAGTGAACAAGAAAGCTATCACCTGATAATTTCAAAAGAAATCAAAGATGATAACGGAGTTTCTATGAATGAAGAGTATACTCATCCGTTTATGATTACTACCGCGGATCGAGTTAAACCCAATATACACGACTGGAAACTAAATATCCCAAAAGGGAATTCTGTATCCAACCTTCTGATTCAATGTGCTGAACCACTTGATTATGGTAGTTGTATTGATAACATTACAGTGTTAGATAGTAATCAAATAGAGGTTAAAGGTAACTGGAAACTTATAGATAAAGAGACAGTATTATCTTTTACACCTTTTAAACCGTGGAAAAATGATAACTATCAAATTCTTTTTAAACCAAGTATTGAAGATTTAGCAGGAAACAACCTGAATCGGTTATTCGATAGTGAAATAAATGATAATTCTAATAAGATGACTACTCTCGAAAGTTATAAATTAAAGTTTGTCATAAAATAAAAAAAGGCAGTTCACACTGCCTTTTTTCGTTAAGTAGGTTGCCGTCTCCGTAGTAGTTTTGAGACTCATTTAGGATTTTTAATTACCAGCCAGTAACACAAAAGAATTACTGGAAACTGGTGATACATTATAACTCTTTACATTTTTTAATGTTTTCATATATTTTTCTGCTTCCATAAAAGCACTCTCCATAGGACTTACAGATGAATTCTTATCTAGGGTAATCGTCTTAGAAATCACCTCTCCACTAGTATATTCGATTGTCATTTTCCATCTTTTTACAGAATGAAAATTTTTAGAAACTAAAGAGCTCTCTTCTTTGACACTTTTCTTCTCTTTTTTAGTTTTTTCCTTTTCATTTTTCGGAGTTGTGTTTGCGTATCCTAAGGACACACAGAATAAAGCAGTAAACAATAAGAGTTTCATAGGTGATGATTTTTGGATTAGTTTTCACGAATATACATATATAATTTGATTATACAAATATATTTTTAATAAAATTTTATTTGATTATTAAAAAATTACATGTATGTTTGAATTATGGTAAATAAAAATTTGAAAAGACTCCTCAAGAAAAGTAAAGGAGCTAAAACGGTATACGGGATTTCTAAAACATTAGGAGTAAGCCCGCAAGCAGGAGATTATGTAGTAAAGCGTAAAAACCTAGCTAAAGACTTTGAAAGAATAAAAAAGATCGCAGATTATATGGAAGTAGATATAAAGGATATAATAGATGGTACTAAATAAAGGAGCTCTCCTCTATTCCTTTATATTAATATCATTTCCTGTTTTTTTTTGAGTAAAATTATCTTCACAGTTTATTCCTTATATTTCTTAAATAGAAAAAAGTTCTTTATGGTAATTGAGAAATAAATGTTACAATCAAACTTTTATACTTATATTTCCGAAGAAACTAAACAACTTCCTATTTAATGAGATTTATCTTTATTGTATTCATTTCTTACCTATATCTCTCATCTATAACCCCAGAAACTTATATTGGTCAGTGGCAAATACAAGGTGGATCTATCATCGAGATATACAAAAATGAGAATCAGTTTTTTGGAAAAATAAAAAAGAGGGCAGAAAAGCCTATCTCAAATCTTAATGGTTTGGATAACAAAAACCCTAATCCAGCTCTTAGAACACGTCAATTATTAGGAATTGATATTCTTAATGATCTAATTTTTGAAGACGGAGAATTAGCCGGAGGAACCATCTATAATGCAGATAGTGGAAAAACATATACTGTAAAAGTATGGATTGACTCAGACAATACTGATTTATGCTACATTAGAGCTTATAAAGGTATTTTATTTAAAACTTTTGAAGCAACAAGAGTAAAGAACTAATCAATACTCTTTCTTCTACTCCAATTCACCTTATATAATC
The DNA here is from genome assembly GCF_042684305.1 of Aquimarina rubra. Taxonomy (NCBI): domain Bacteria; kingdom Pseudomonadati; phylum Bacteroidota; class Flavobacteriia; order Flavobacteriales; family Flavobacteriaceae; genus Aquimarina; species Aquimarina rubra. The sequence goes on from NZ_JBHULE010000008.1 coordinate 593,998, forward strand.
AATAAAACTTTCTAGTACAGATGTATGCTGTTTAGGATCATTTTATAACACATTTTTTACAAAAGTTAATAGTAATATTAACAATATTCATTCCCGAAAATTCTTCAAAAAATAGTATATTTAAAGGTACGTCCTTTATTGTCAACACATTACATCTTTTTGTTTGACAAAACACTAGAATTTCTATTCTAACAACCGTTTTAACCTTTTTAATTCTATTATTACTATGAGTATCGTAAGACCAACCCCAAAAGGTAAGGTAAGAAGACCTGACTTCAAAGACCAATACAATAACTACATTGGTGGAAAATGGACCGCTCCTGTTAAAGGTCAATACTTTGACAATCTTTCTCCTGTTGATGGAACCAGCTTCACCAAAATTGCCAGATCCACCGCAGAGGATATTGAACTTGCTATCGATGCAGCCTGGAAAGCTGCTCCCGAATGGAATAACTCTTCTGCCACGTATCGCAGTAATTGCTTATTGAAAATTGCTGATATTATGGAACAAAACCTGGATGTCTTAGCTCGGGCAGAAACCTGGGATAACGGAAAAGCTTTACGAGAAACTTTAGCAGCCGATCTTCCTTTGGCTATAGATCATTTTAGATATTTTGCCGGTGTAATCCGTGCAGAAGAAGGATCAGCAAGTGAATTAGACTCCAATACAGTATCTATAAACATCCTAGAACCTTTAGGTGTTGTAGGTCAGATTATTCCATGGAACTTTCCGATCTTAATGGCAACTTGGAAAATAGCTCCTGCCCTTGCAGCCGGAAACTGTATTGTATTAAAACCGGCAGAACAAACTCCGGTAGGAATTATGATCCTTATGGAGTTGATTGAAGGAATACTTCCTGACGGTGTTCTTAATGTAGTTAATGGATTTGGAATTGAAGCCGGAAAACCATTGGCTTCTAGCACCAGAATTAAAAAAGTAGCCTTTACAGGAGAAACTACAACAGGCCAGCTTATTATGCAATATGCTTCTAAAAATATCACACCAGTTACATTAGAACTAGGAGGTAAATCTCCAAATATCTTTTTTGAAAGCATTATGGAAGCAGATGATACGTTTTTTGACAAATGTATCGAAGGAGCAGTATTATTTGCACTTAATCAAGGCGAAGTATGTACTTGCCCATCTAGGATATTGATCCAGGAAAGTATTTATGAGAAATTTATAGAACGTGTAATCGAACGCACCGAAGCAATCGAATTAGGTCATCCATTAGATCCGGAAACGATGATGGGTGCACAAGCATCAAATGATCAGTACGAAAAAATTCTAAACTACATAAATATTGGTAAAGACGAGGGGTGCGAGGTGTTATCTGGAGGTAAAGCTGCTTACGTAGAAGGCTTGGAAAATGGATATTACATTGAACCAACTTTATTACTAGGAAATAATAAAATGCGTGTCTTCCAGGAAGAAATATTCGGTCCGGTTGCCTGTGTAACTACGTTCAAAGATGAAGCAGAAGCTATAGAAATCGCCAACGACACACTCTATGGTTTAGGAGCCGGTGTATGGACTCGTGATATGCATCAAGCATATCAGATATCCAGAGCTGTACAAGCTGGTCGTGTTTGGATAAATTGTTATCATACATATCCTGCTCACGCACCCTTTGGAGGTTACAAAAAATCCGGTATTGGAAGAGAAAATCATAAAATGATGCTCAACCACTATCGCCAAACCAAAAACATGCTTATTTCTTATGACAAGAAACCACTTGGTTTCTTTTAAAACGAAGTTTTAATATGACACCGCGTGTTAAAGTTACTGAAGCTGCAAAAGCAGTAATTAATACCCTTACAAATACACATGGGGAATTGATGTTCCATCAAAGCGGAGGATGCTGTGATGGATCATCACCTATGTGTTTTGAAAAAGGTGAATTGATGATTAATGAAACCGATGTATGGCTAGGAACAATCCATAACTGTGACTTTTACATGTCTGCAGATCAATTTGAATATTGGAAACATACACAATTAACTGTAGATGTGATCGAAGGTCGCGGATCTAGTTTTTCTTTAGAAATCCCTTTGGGGATTCGATTTGTTATAAAATCACGAATATACAAAGACAATGAAGTCGATGAATTAAGTCCTATTCACGTTGGTGAGATGATATAACTGCCTTTACAACAATTATTAAATTAATATCAAACAGGCTGAAAACAGCCTGTTTTTTCATTTTTCACCATAGATTCGTTCGAAAACAACCTTGTTTCTTATTTATAACTTAGAAGTAAATGATTCTATTCTTTTTCGTAAACTTTGACCAACCGAATTCTCACTAAAACCTATAAAAACTCCGACCAGAAGTGCTAAATTTTCATAGTTTTTAGTACCAATATTTTTGGTTGATAACAAATCTCCATTACCAATTTCTACGTTAAAGAATCCGGTGATGAAAAACAGATAAAAAATAGAAGACACCAATGCAACAATAGCCAAACGATACAACGGATGCGGAATATTATCTCTAAGTGATTTTATTTCCTCAATAGTTTTATTCTTTTTGAAAAGTGAAAATGAAACCCAAGTACCCAATAATGATCCAATTAATACAAAAAACCAGTTTGTAATATACCCTTCATCAACATTCATTTTCTCATAGAACTCATCCTGAATTAATCCAATTTTTAATAATAACACAAGAACAAGACAAACCAATACAGCACCAAACATGGTGACTCCTAATTCTCTAATAAATGGAAGTTTCAATGACCACCACTTTGAAGCTACAAAATTCTCTTCAAAAGCTGCTAATTGTTTTTTTGCAAACAAATTATATGTAGAAGTTCCTCCCACCTCTGCAATTCCATATAAGGTGGACAAATACTTATCAGCTTCTTCATTAGATTTACAATTTTCCTTAATTACTGTTTGCACATCTTCTACAGCACTTATAAATTCAAATATTTCTGTTGGTATGGTATATCCTTTTGGTTTTTTTAAAAATATCTCAATTTTATAATCCTCATACTCCGTTCTGTAATAAAGAATATGTTTTTTAGGATCTATAGTTTCTGATTCTTTATTTTTTTCGGCTTCCAGTTCTTTGATTAAAGACTCTATGTTTTCAGTGTCTTTTTTGGTTAGATTTAATGTGTCAAGAAGTTTTTTATCCTTTAATAATTTTAATAACTCATCTTTATCTATATCTTTTTTATTAACCTCTTCCAAAAACTTTGCTTGTATATCATTCCTCTTTGCTTCTTCTAGCTTCTTAATTTCATCTATTACACCCTTAAGTTTTTCTTTTAACTCTTCCATTATTTTGTGTGTTTAAAGTTGATCTGTATCCTTATAATTTGTTCTTCCAGTCCGGATCTATTCGTATATCTAATTTCTCTTCCCAATCTTTATCTAATCGAATTCTCACATCCTTCCAATCCTTGGGATCTAATCGAATTCGGGTAATAAGGTCATCAAGAACTTGTCTCTTTTTTTCTTCAGAAAGTTCTTTTGAAATTGATATTCGATAAATAACAGAATTCTCTATTTTTTCTAAATCTAACTCATCCAGAACACCATCATCAATCAGGTCTTTAATCCACTCATCAGCTACATCTTGATTTTGTAGCATTTTTTCTAATTTAGAAGGATCAAATTTTGTGTCCCCCAACATATCCAATAATGGTTCTTGCTTATTACTTTTTTCTTTTGCGCTTTTAATTGATGCTAGCAATAACTCTATTAATAAGGTTTTTGGTTGTTGTTTTTTCATGATTACATTGTTGTTATATTATATATCTTACTTAAATCACCTAATAACTATTTGATTATAATCCAATCATCTCAACACATTAGCGATTATATGTTGAAATAAAAAAAGGCTAGTTTACGATTGGGGAAATTGACGACTGAAACGGGAGTTTTATTCTTATATGCAATTTACGAAAAAACACATATAATTTATTGTTTTTTAAATACTTACATTTCACACAATAATTAATTTGTATAAAAGTATAAAACTAAAAACCACAAAAAAATACCCAGAAAAGGGTATATTTTATAGCATTGAAATTTAGTCTTGATAAATGAAGTTCGGTATGAATATACCTAATACCAAATTACTTGAAAAATGTATTAAACAGAATAGGCTGCTATCAAGCAACCTATATCAGTTTAACCCTTGTCAAAAGAAGCCTGTTTTACAAGCAAACTTACTTAAGGCTAACACATCTATCTAAAAAAGTTCTTGTTTAATGTAGAGGTTTCATTATTTTAAACTTATTCTATAAATCCTCTATTCGTTTCATAACACTTTTCATTTGATCAACTTGCGCATTTGTGAATTCTCTTCTTAGATGTGGTCTTATTTTGCTCATTACATTTCCTTCTATTGTAGAATGAAGTAACCCCAAAGCATGTCCAATTTCATGAGGAGCGGTAGGAGTATATAAAAATTCATCTGTAATTAAAGCTCTTTGATTTTTTCCTATCCCGGCGATGTTCACGGTATGAGCTCTTTTAATAATATATAAACTTACCCTATTAGGATTATATGAATTCTGTGTTTGCATTAAGAATATTCTTGACTCTTCTCCTCTATTATCCCTCAAATCGTATAACTCATCGTTTATGAGGGTTTTAATATCTCCTTTTTCTAATCCAATACCGTATCTATGAAAAAAACTACCATTTAGATTCTTGATAAAATCAGATTCATCCAAGTTATAAGAAGATTGTTGAGATACAGAAGTCGGTTGTACATAAATAATATCGATCATCATAGTTTGTTCCGGATCATCAGAATAAACTTGATCAAACCCTAAAGGAACATTATCATTTTCTATAGTACAAGAAATTAAAAGTAAAAAGGTAAGCGTTGCTACAACAGACTTCATAAATCGCGTATTAAGTATTAAACATATCTGATTAATGAGTTCTAAGTATTCCTAGCACTTTGAAGCACAAATTGAATACATCTAACTTTAGAGCTTTTTATGTATGGGTAATTCTGATTATAGTTGCAGCAACAATAACTATAAATCATCAAAGTATGATTCGCTCAAATCGAATTTCATGTAAGCCAATCTATGATGCAATATTGATATACAAATTGCAAGATAATTAAGTTTGTGTGAGAATATTTGTGACGATTAATTAGGATAAATATAAAAAATTAAATAACTAAAAATAAGGGGTATTTTCCCCTTTTTATAAAAACTAAAATCCTCATTTAGTAGTATTTTTTTAAACCTAAAAGCTAAAATTTGGTATAAAATACATAGAGAATTATCAGCTTTTTTTCAACAAAATCAGGGTGTTTATTGCTATTGAGAAGATTTTAGTTAGTTTAGAGTACTATTCTTTTTTATATGATCATAAAAGTTTAATGATAGTTGAAACATGAGCTTTATAGATGTTTATTTAACTTTATTTTAACATATTTTATCCCGCATTTTTAGTGTTAACAAAAGTAATAGTCCAAAACTCTTATTATCTCGCTACTAATTATTTTCAGAAATTATAATCCATATATTTACATATTCATTATTCCAATTTATATTTTGCATCCAGATAATATTCATAATTCGCCTTACAAGTTTGATGTCCTAGCTGCAGCTCATCAAGATTTATCAAATTATCTTTTGATAAATTCTTATGGTACCAAGAGTATTGATTTTTCAAACAATCAGGCAGTACTAGAGTTAAACAAAGCAATTCTAAAACATCATTATCGATTAGATGACTGGAATATTCCAAAAGATTATCTCTGCCCTCCTATTCCAGGAAGAGCTGATTACATCCATCATATTGCAGATATATTAAAAGAAGATACTATTGGTGTTCAAATAAAAGGGTTAGACATTGGTGTAGGTGCAAATTGTATTTATCCCATTCTAGGATCTCAAATATACAACTGGAAAATGGTTGGTGTAGATATTAATATAGCTGCCGTTTCTGCTGCTCAGGCTAATGTAGATCTGACTTCCAATTTAAAAAACAATATTGAGATAAGACATCAAGAGAATAATGCTAACATTTTTGAAGGTGTTATTAAACCTAATGAATATTACCATTTTTCTATGTGTAATCCCCCTTTTCATACTTCAGAAAGTGAAGCGACCAAAGGAACATTACGAAAATTAAAGAACTTATCATCAAATGATACTAAAATTAACACTGCGTCATTAAATTTTGGCGGACAAGCGAATGAACTTTGGTGTAATGGTGGCGAAGCTTTGTTTATTAAACGAATGATCAAGCAAAGTGTATTCTTTAAAACCCAAGTCGGTTGGTTCACTTCTTTGGTTTCTAAAAAAGAAAACTTACCAAAAATTTACAAACAACTTAATAAAGTAAAAGCTATTCATAAAACGATAGAAGTGTCCCAGGGAAACAAACAAAGTCGATTTGTAGCCTGGAGATTTCTGAAAGAATAAAGGTTCTTAGATATATCAGAACTTAATACAATGAAAAGGTTTTATTCTGGTGGTCTTCCGTGAATTTCTTCGAATTTGGTATCAAAATTCTCTCTTAGATATGCATTCAATTTTTTTCGGTAATCGTCTTTTAACCAGGATAAAAAATTGTGTGTACTCCTACTTATACATTTGGCATAGCTTTGTATTCTATGATCTATATCCTCACCTAACATTTTAGCTAAAGCAATTGCATCATACACATCTTCGCTATTCTCTATACAAATTTTTGCGTGTTGTGCGATAGATCTTTCTAATACCACTTTAGAAGACTCACCTTTTCTAACTGAATCTTTATAAGTTTCTTTAATATCAAAATACACTTCTTCAGAATTAGCAAACTCTGCTCTTAATTCTTCTGGCATTTCATGCCTGAATTTGCTTTCAATCTCCTCATCATTAAGGAGTTTGTCCATATAATAATCTGGTGAATTAAATATTTTTTGCCAATCCAGATCTGCTCCCCAAGGTCCAAATCGATGATAATTATTTCCTAAATCAATAACATTGAACTTAGATTTATTATTAAGAATACGCGAACCACGACCAATCATCTGGTAATACAAAGTCAATGATTTTGTAGCTCTATTTAAAATAATTGTATCTACAGTAGGTTCATCAAACCCTGTTGTTAAAATACTAACAGAGGTTAAAATAGCATCCGGAGTTTCTTTAAACCATTTAAGAATCTGTTTTCTTTGTTTTTTGGTAGCTGTGTTATCCAAGTGCGCTATCGGATATCCAGCAGATCTAAAAGTATCATACACATGTAGTGAAGTGTTGATACCATTATTAAATATTAATGTTTTCTTACCTTTAGAATGCTTTTCATATGACTGAAGCAGCTGACTCAGCATATTACTATTGGTATATAAATCCTCCGAAGATTTCACCGTATAGTCTCCATTAGATCCTACTTCCAGAGAAGTTAATCCCATATTATATGCAAATACCTCTGCACGCGCTAAAAACTCATTCTCGATAAGAGATTCGATAGTTTCACCAACGATCAACTCATCATAATTATCTTTCATCGGTAACTTTGAGTTAGAACTCAGCGGTGTAGCTGTAACTCCCAGAATAAAGGACTTTTCGAAAAACTTAAATAACTTAGTAAATGAATTGTAGTGTGCCTCATCAATGATAACTAAACCTATATCAGATATATCTAATTTATCTTCATTCAACCTATTATTTAAGGTTTCTACCATTGCTACAAAACAACTATACTTATCCTGATCATCAAGATTTGCTTTGCTATCTACCACTTTATTATCTACACCGAATCCTGTAAGCATATTAGATGTTTGCTTACATAATTCTATTCGATGTGTCATCACTAATACTTTTCTATTGTGATGTTTAAGGTATTGTCTTACGATTTCAGAAAATATAACCGTTTTACCTCCACCAGTTGGTAATTGATACAAAAGGTGATAATCTTCTCTAGCATCTTCAAAACTTTTAAAAATTTTATTGATGGCTCCTTTCTGGTAACTATATAAATCCTTGCCTGTTTTTGTTTCTTGTAATTCTGTTGTGAGCTCCGACATATTTTCTGATTTCTAGGGCTGCAAAACTACTGCCTTTTGTGCGTTTTTGCAGAATTTTTATCATAAAAAATATCATTTATTTTTTCACATCCAGTTATTTAACAAATAAATATGTTAATTTCAGTAACATTATTCTGTATAAATAGTTACTTCAAAATGTATCTCATCAGAGATCAAATTGTCACCAAAATTACCAAATAAACTACCTGATTGATAAAACATATTCCATCTGGTCCTATCAATTATAAACTTTGACACAAAAGTTATACTGTCATTATTGTGTGTAATCACTGCATTAAATTCTATAGGTTCTTTTATTTCTTTTATAGTTAAATCAGCTGTAACGGACAGATTAGAATCATCTGTATATTTCACATCTGTGATAGAAAGTTTAGCAAAAGGGTATCTATCTGTTTCAAAAAAATCAGCATTCTTTAAATGATCTACCAATGACTCACTATATTCACCGTCAGTATTTCTTATTGAATTCATATCGATAACAAATTCACCGCCGATAATCTTATTCTCTTTTTCAAAAAATTGACCGCTATGAAAGGTAACAGTTCCATAATGCCCACCAGTATGCAGTTTGTTAAAGCCTTCCCATCTAAGTTTACTGTTTTCTTTATCTATTCTTAAAACTTTACTACCATTTGGCTTGGACATTTTTTCTTCTTGTACGATGTCTATCAATTCTATATCATAAAGCAATGTAGAATCTGGATGTGGAAATGTTATATTGCCTGTTCTTTTACTTAATGATGGAGGAACGATTAACTTTCTTATCTCTCCAACTTTCATTCCTTGTAACCCTTCATCAACACCCTTAATCACTTGGTTTCCTCCTACTAAGATTTTAAGAGGACTTGTTCTATTTCTGGAAGTATACACCAAAGAATCATTTGTGTATTTTGTAGTTTCATGAATAAGGACTTCTTGTCCTTTTACAACCATTGGACCGGAACCAACTTTTAGTATTTTATACTGAAGACCAGATTCAGTGGTTATGAAATCTGTCTTGCCTGAACAACCAAAAAACATCATGATTATGACTACACCTACAGGTATTTTAATTCTATTAGTGATTAGTTTTTTAAATCGGATTCTCACATTAATTTTCATCAATTTTCTCTTTTTTAATTTTACTTAAAACGAAAATAACTCGGAGTCTATCCAACTACACTAAATCAATTGTAAAAAAGTGTATCGCAATTGTAAAATTTCCGTTATTTGTAAAAAGTGAAGCTTTTCTATGAAAAACAAAGTCAAAATATTAGCAACTGTAATTGTCTTATTGGCAGGTATTTTGTCAATTCATAGTTTTTCTTCGAAAGAAGTTTCGTTTTATCCTGAAAAAATAAAGGTCGCGTTAAGAATTGTCGGGAATAAGTTATTATTAAAAAATAATGATACTACCTCGCTTGTTTTACCGATAAAAGAAATAGATAACAACACTTTTGAATTGTCTTTTCAAAAAGAAATATTTATCAATCCCGAAGTTCTCGTAGAGGTTATTGATACTGAACTTAAAAAAGCAGGTCTATCTGAAAATTATATTACAGAATTAGTTAATTGTAAAACGAATGAGGTGTCTTATAGTTATGAAATATTAGGCCCTCTTCAGGAAAATGAGATTCCATGTTTAGGTAGAGATTTTCCTAAAAGTTGTTATTCGATTAAAGTAATCATGCTAAAAGAAGATGTATCTTCCTTATATAGCACCTTAGGTAATCCTTATACACTTGCTTTAGTTGCACTATTTATTCTCCTATTAACGGGAACAAATTTATTTAAAAAGAAATCAGAAAAAAACACTTCAGAAATTACTTCTTATCATATCCAACTCGGAACACTTTGTTTTTACCCTGATCAACTAAAATTAAGCAAAGATCAGAATGAAATTTCTTTAACCATTAAAGAAAGTGAGCTTCTCACAATTTTTGCACAACATCCTAATCAAATCGTAAAAAGAGAACAACTGATAAAACAGGTTTGGGAAGATCAAGGAGTTATTGTTGGAAGAAGTCTCGATATGTTCATTTCAAAATTACGTAAAAAACTAGGAAAAGATTCTGGGGTAAAAATTACAAATGTTCATGGTGTTGGTTATAGATTGGAGGTAAGCAGCTAAAATTAAGTTGCAATAAGAATTGTGAAAATTAATTATAAATTACTGATTACTAGATTTTCTAAAATAAAACAACAGTTATTATAATTATATAGGTTAATGATGTTCTTTTTGTCCAAAAGGTTTTATAATAATACCAGCACTAAAAATAAAACCATCAGTTGGTGCATAAATCTCTGGAAACGTAGGATCGTTATTTGGAGGTAAAACTAATGGCGAAAACCTGCTTTGTCTTCGATCCGTGAAATTTTCGAAATTTACAAAGATCGTTCCCCAACTAAAATTACGCATTCCTAATAATCCCATGGTTATAAAATCTGTAGTTTCTGTTCCGTTAGAAAGCAATTGTTTTCCGGTATAATAAGTTTCATAACCAATACGCCATTTTTCATTTTCATACATCACCACACTTCCTGCATTATGTCTTGCCGTTAATGGCTTTTGGGGATTACCATCGAGATAGTTTAAACGTGTATCAATAAATGCATAATTAAGAAACCATCTAAAATCTTTATATGTAAATTTGATATTGGTTTCTGCTCCCTTGCTAACAATATCGTCTTGTGCATTTTCGAATTCAAAAAATCCATTATTAGCATCCGTTAATAGCAGGCCTTTCTGAATTGCTGTGATATAAAACAATTGGTTTATAGAAAAACCAATTTCATCGGTAAGATGAGTCTCATAGTTAAAATCAAGATTTACACCATATGAACGTTCTGCATCCAATGCATCCTTATCGATACCAAGTACGTTGTTAAAATTGATGAATTCTGCCTCTTCTGTAAAAATATCCGGAATCTTATATCCTAAGCCTCCTCCTATTCTGCTTGAAAATGAATTATTTGATTTATAAAGCAATGAAATCTTAGGTAAGGGAAAGAAACCCCAATCTTTAGCATAATCCGCTCTAAAACCAGTCTCTAATATCCAGTTCTCAGAAAAATCATAAATATTATTAACAAATAACCCTGTAGTGATATCGTTCTGATCTCGTTCCAAACCACTAGATTGTTCATCAAAATCGATGGTATATAAATTTGCTCCTAAAATCCAATCGGACCTTTCTCCTCGTTTATGATAAGCTACTTCTGTAAATGAATTGAACTGATCCCCATTAAAATTTATATTCGGAACAGTTAAATTCCTCTCAAAATAAGCAAAACTGTTCTTTATATTTAAAGATCGTGCGGCATCTATTTCTGTCGTATATACAGCCTGTGTACTAATACGTTTGGATATGTTCTCTTCTGTGTAAAGGGTGATATTTGCGGTATTTTCAATTCCGCTTATATCTCCACCTATTCTATCCTCGTAGGTTCCGTTGACACCAAACCAAAAGGTAGTCTCATCAGAAGGATAGTAAAACAATTTTGGGTTGATCGATACAGATTTTGTTCTTGGTAAATTGCTAAATCCGTCATCTTCTGGATCATATTCTTTTTGGTAATGTCCTGATCCGTACAAGGTAATCCCTAATTTACCATAACGCTCACTGTAAAAAACATTCGCGGTGGTTCCCAAAGCGTGGGTTTGGGTAAGCATTATATCTAAATCCGATTCTTCCTCTGGTGTTTTTGAGATCATATTTACTAATCCTGCAATGGCACCACCACCGTAAAGTGTAGAAGAACTTCCTTTTATAATTTCAAATTGTTTCAAATCCACCGGTGGAATCTGTAAAATACTCAAACCACTAGAAAATCCACCATATAATGGAAAACCATCTCTTAGTAATTGTGTATAGCGTCCATCCAATCCTTGAATTCTAATGTTAGAGTTCGCACTACTTAAAGATGTTTGCTGCATTTGTATACCCGTGCTTTCTCTTAAAACCATGGAAATATTGGTAGCATTCATGGCATTTTTTTCTCCTAACTCTTCTGCTCCAATAAACTCGATTCTGGTAGGGATTCTTTTTATCGTTCGGGTACTTCGATTTGACTGTAGAATTACTTCTTCTAAAGCTTCTCCATCTTCTTTTAGCTTTATCACCAATATTTCTGAATATGGAATTTCTACGGTCTTTTCTATAGATTCAAAACCCATAAATGATATATTAACATTATAGCTACCATTAGGGATATTATCAATTGTTGCCATACCATCAATATCTGTAACACCTCCTTTATCTATTTCTTGTATATAAATAGTTGCTCCAATAAGTGGTTCATTATTTGATTCTGAAAGTACTTTTACGTTTAGTGTATTTGTTTGCGCACTAGCATATGCACATATTGATATAGAGAGCAGTATGCTCCATATTATTTTTTTCATTCTGAATTTGTATTATGGAAATATGCTGATGAAAAGTTATATTTTATTAACAAATATAAATGAATTAAGATGTCTAGAACCAGAAAATTCTGCTAATTGAAGATATACTTCTACTGAATTTAAGGAGATTTACTTCTTCCTAAGGAAATCCAGGAATAATCACTGTTTCTTACCAACTAAAATCCATATCCGCTTATCTTCTTCCTTTTTCCACCTACCAAAGTCTTTGCTTTCGCTTTTAATCTTAAATCCAGCTGCTTCTAATTCTTCTTTTACATAATGTAACGCTAATGTATGGGCCTCCTTTTGCTCTTCTCTGGATTTATTGAGCATATGTTGCTTAAATTTTTCTATAAGTACAATATTTCCTCCAGATTTAAGAGCTTTCTTCACATGAGCTAATATTTTCTTATAATCATCCATTTCGTGATATGTATCCAAAATAACGACTACGTCTAATGAGTTTTCCGGTAATTTAGGATTATCATAATCTCCTAGGATTGTACGCACGTTTTTTACATTTCTATCTATAAGATGCTCCTCCAATTTTTCTAATCTATCTTTTCTAACATCTACCGCAAAAACTTTTCCGGATGCTCCGACCGCCTTAGCCATATGAATTGATAAATATCCTTCGTGACAACCAATATCAGCAACTTTATTACCTGATTTTATTTCTGCTATCTCAAAGATCTTCGAGACATTCATCCAGGTATCTCGTTCCTTCCAATCGTTCTCTTTATATTGAGCTTGACTAAAGAAAACTCCTAGTAAAATTAATAATGCCAGCAATTTGTTCTGTAATTCCATACATTTTCCATTTTTATAATTAATCCTGATAATGTGATGGTTAGAGAGTTTAAAATACAGTTTAAATAAGCCTTGGGTATACATTTTATGAAAAATTTAAATATTCTTTACATTTAAAAAGTGATATTCATTTAAATTCTAGGTAAGATTACATGGTATTCTTCTTTCAAACTATTATCATAATTAACTAAATCCATGAAAAAGGAACTATTTACGGCACTAAGTGTATATATATTTACCTGGTTAATGAGTCTGGTTCTTTTTATAATCGGCGGAGTTAGTAACGGTATTACTTTTTATGAATCTATCAAATATTTTGGCGAGGCATCAAAGGGACTCAACTTCCAAATCGCACTTCATGTTTTGTTTATTATATTATATTTTCTCTTTTTAATTTTTAGATACTTTATAAGAGTACAAAAAAAGAAAGGTTTTAAAGTAATGATAAAGAATTTCTCGCTCAGATTATTTACTCCGGCATTGGTTCTATTTGGTATATTTAAAATTATTATTGCGAAAAACAGTTCAGAAAACTTCGAATATGATTGGATTCCTTCCATCGAAAATAATAGTGGTATTGCTAAAGAATTATATGAGACTGACGGGAAACATCGCGGTATGACAGTATTTGGATGGAATTACAATAACAATCATGAAGTAGCGATTGATGACATCATACGATCTAATATAGAATGGGTGGCAGTAGTTCCTTTTATGGATCAAGAAGATGAGAAAACATTGACCATGAGAATTCCCAAAAATCTTGGTCAATGGTCAAAAAGGGATAGTTTGCATATAAAAACTATAACAAACCTGAAAGCAAAGAATATACGTATCATGCTCAAACCTCACCTTTGGTTGGGCACCGGATGGAGGTCTAATATTACCCACTCATCAACCTCTGATTGGGATATCTGGTTCGAATCGTATCGTATGAATATGATTCACTATGCAAAAATGGCTGCTAAAACAGATGTAGCGTTATTTTGTATTGGAACGGAGCTAAACAGTTCTATAGTCCAACAACCGGAACGATGGAAATCCCTTATTAAAGAAATTAAAACTATTTATAAAGGAAAACTAACCTATGCGGCCAATTGGGATGGAGAATACGAATTCATAGACTTTTGGAATGAATTGGATTATATTGGTATCCAAGCTTACTTTCCTTTAACAGAGTCATCAAACCCTGATATAAGTGCCATAAAAAAAGGTTGGAACATTCATGTAAATTTACTGGAATCATTATCAAAAAAGCATAATAAACAGATCCTATTTACAGAAATAGGTTATAAAAGCGAAGCTTCAGCCACGATTAAACCATGGGAATGGGGTTCTGCTCTGAGTATATTATCTAAACAGAAATCTGATAAGACACAGCAAATTGCATATCAAGCTCTTTATGAAACGTTTTGGGATAAAGATTGGTTTGCAGGAACGTATATTTGGCAATGGAATACGCAATCGAAAAAGGAAAATGCTTCTACAAATCTGGATTTTTCACCCAGATACAAACCTGCAGAGAATACTATTGCCAAATGGTATGCTACCAGTAGTTGTGATTAATTGCGTGATAAAAATACCGCAGGATTATCACGCGCGATAATATCAAACTCTTCTACCGTAAGATTACCCGTAGTGGTAGCCACCAGATTCTTTTCTGCAGAATGATTTCGAACTACATAAAAATCTGTCCCAAATAACACTTTCTTTCCTAATTTATCGTGATTAATAGTCTGTCTTAATAATGGAAAAATTTGTTCATCATGAAGTATATAACTAATATCAGCATACACATTATCATGCTGTAGCATAATACTACAGATAATCGAATACCAATCAACATATTTCCAACAATCCTGAAGTTTTTTCCAACTGAACTTTTTATTAGCCGTATACAAAAAATCAATGCCCATTTCGGGTTCTTTGATCAATTCATTACTGTATCCATATCGATCCAATTCCAAATATTTATTCCATTGATCTTCACCTCCAAAATGTGCAAAACAAATTTTTAAATGAGATAAATTATATTTTAATTCGGTGTTAAGGTCGGTATATCCAAAAAGGTTTCTGATCTCTTCACCACATTGACTGACTAATATTCTCAATAACTCTTCTTTTAGGAGTATTAAATAATTTAATGGATGTGTAAAGTTTAATGAAAAGTCTTTGTTCTTACCTTGTGGTAGTAATAATGATTCATAAATCTCATTTTTTAGATTTACAACTTCTTTAAACACCGGATGTGCCTCCCATTCTTTTTTCTTAGTCCCTCTATAAAAAATAGTCCCCTTGATACAATGAGTCATTATTGGTATCCCATTATCTGCTGCATATTTCCATAAGGGTAATAAAGCTTCATCAAATGGATAATATCCTAGTGCCGGATAAATTTTAAACCCTTCAAACTTCTTTTCTTCTATATATTGTTTAATGAAACAATCTAGCAGGGTTACTTTTCCATTTTCAGAAGTATATTTTAGATGATCCTTTTCTTCTTTAATTCTTCTAGGTTCGGCAAACACAAATGGTAGAAACGCATCTTTATTAGAGCTACTTTCTTTAATCGCTGCCAATTCTTCCATTTGGTATCGGTAAGAATTCTCGGGTTTTAATTTACCGGCGCCCATATATTCCATATCCATTGGCAATACAATAAATTTGGTTCCTGGAGCGTATTGCTCTTTCATTGACGAAAAAATTTTACTTTGATTTTTATACAAAGTAAATCGCCCTAATAATAAATATCTTTCTAACAAATCCTTTGTCATTTTACCGGGAAGAATTGAGAAAAATTTTACTGTTTTTCTGAGAATAAACAGAATAAGATTTCGGCCACTCTTGAAAAAACTAAATAATATAACAGTCAGAAGAATTTGTAAATATACATTATGAATAGGAAATAACATTGTATGATCTATCAACCAAGTCTGAAGCTTGATAATATATCCTATTATTTCGTTTTGTTCGGGATTGAAAACAAGTGACAACCATCTAAATATAATAAAAAAGACATGAACGGTCAGCACCATTCCTACTAATGACAAAATGCTAGAAAACAATTTGTTTCTTCTAAGTTTAATGGCTTTAACCACTCTTTTCCTTCTTTTCTCTACGTACGGATCCTGAAATTTTTTACCACTGCTACGAACACTTCTCTTATAAAACTTCAAAATCCAAGCAGTATTTAGTAAATAGCTTAATGGCCAGGGAACAAAAGTTTTTGCAAGATATGGTGGTACGTGTTCTCCTCTAAAAATATGAGTATGACAATTTATTACCGGTTTCTTATTTGGCAAAGACATATGGTTGATGGTTTGGTTATTTACAAATTATAACTAAAATCATACTAAAGAAAAGACCTCAGTACATAGTTCTATCTAATCTAGACGAAAGAATACTATGTACAGAAATCACACTTTCTTTATTAAAACTAAAAATCTGGGGAATAAACTGACGATTGTAAAGCATTAAATTAATGAGAAATAACGATTAAAAAAAATTCTAGTAGTTGTTTTTACCACTTCCACTCCAAAGTATGTTAAATTATAAATCAACAAGAAAAGCAACCAAATAGTTGCATTTATTAATAGTATTAATTAAATTAGCAACCGTTAAGTTGCATTTTAAAATTTTAAAAACCTAATCCAATGAAAGATTCAATCATTAAAGAACAAATTTTTAAGCATTCGATAGATAAAATCTGGAATGCTATTTCTAGACAAGAAGAAATATCTAGCTGGTTTATCCCGGCAGATTTTAAAGCAGAAGTTGGTTACAAATATACTTTTAACTCACCTGACGAAGAAAACTGTAGCCAAATCACAGGAACGATAAAACAAGCTCATCCATATACGTTAGAATATACTTGGATTGTGGCAAATACGGATGTGGAAACTACCGTTACTTGGAAATTAGAAAAAGTAGAAGAAGGCACTAAATTATATTTAGAACATTCTGGTATTGCTAATTATCCCGGAGAAACAGCGGTTACTATGTTTAATAGTTTTCATGGTGGATGGGATAATTGTATTCACGAACTTTCTGGTTATTTAAAACAAGCAGTGCATGCAGGATAGAATCACTAAAATACTGAAGGCAGTTGCAGACCCAACAAGACGCGAAATATTTCATGCATTGGTTGTAGCTGCCACCGCATTACCTATCACTCAGATATCGAGTCAATTTGATATGAGTCGCCAAGGTATTACCAAACACCTAAAAACTCTGGAAGAAGCCGGTTTAGTACAAATAAATTCTAAAGGGCGAGAACGATTTTGTTTTGCCGATACTAAACCTCTAAAAGAAATAAATCAATGGTTGCAATTCTATGAGCAATTCTGGGATGACTCCCTTAGCAATTTAGAATCTTATCTGGATTCTAATGTATAAGAGTCATCATAAGAGATTTCAATCTATACCAACAGCATCATATATCTGTACTTTATTCCACAAAGGAGAAGCCTCTTTAATAAACAAAAGATGTGCTTCTTCTTTTTGATATAAATCCTGTTCCTCTCTAGAGGAAAAGGTTACAACAATTGCATAAGTATAAGAGTTGTCTACCACTTCCCTATCCGTACCCGCCGGATTTCCTACAAAATTGGTTTTTGCATATTTTGATGTCTTGAGAAATTTATCTAGAGATTCTTCAAAAAGCTTTCTGTCGTCTTGGTTATCAGGATTATTGAGCCAGATGTAAACTATATGCACAAAGTTTTTATCAAAAACTTGTTGATCACTTTTACAGGAATAGAAAGTAAGACTAAAAAAGAGTAGAAAAAAAAAGGTTTTGCACACTTTTTTAAAGTTTTTATGATAGTTCATTTTATGTGAAATTGGTTACTTTTTAAAGGTACAAAAACATCCTATTTTTCTCATAGTGGTAATATCCGTGATGAGTTAAAAAAAAGAAGCCCAAAACTTTTAATAAAGTTCCGAGCTTTATTTTTCTATAATAAATTGAATACTATTCTTCTGTTTGTAAATCCTTTAATATATTTTCGGCTTCATTTATATTTTTTCCGTAGCATTTTTTAACCCATTTGGTAAAAAACACGAAAAATGTAATTCCTAAAGGAATGAAAATAATCAGAGGCCAAATATTCTTTACGCCTGTAAACATATCCTTACCACCGATAATTTTAGATGTTACAGGTAATATCAAAAAGATTAATAAAAAGCTTAAATAATAGGAAATCTTCTGAAGTGATTGAAATTGCTTTTTACTTTTGGTGTACTTTATCAAAGTATCCTTATAACTGTTTGTGTAAAAATCAATTCCGCTCATTTTATTGATCGATCGTAATGATAGCACCGGTAAAACCAAGAGTATAACCGCTGATGAAATGCCTAATATTATATTATACCAAGTTTCTAATGTAGAAATATTAGCAAAAATTAATATCGCCATGCTAAAGCAAATAATTGTACCAAATATTTCCGGATAAGCAATTTTATTCCATTTTTTCCTATACTGTTCTTGTGTCATCATAATAATCATTTTATCAGTTAATTTTTTTTGTTTTTCTAATTGGCCACTTATCTCAGACCATACTGTTTGCATTTCTTCTAATTCCATAGCCACCTATTTTTTTATTTGAGTTTTCAATTTTTGCTTAATTCTGGATATTCTCGTTCCTACATTTGATGCTGTTAAACCGGTAATTAATGCTATTTCTTCATATTTTTTTCCTTCTAAAAGCAATAGAATCAGACCTTTCTCCAAATCATTCAGCATTTTTATATGCGCATATAAAATCTTTAATTTCTCTTCGAACTCGGTATTATAATTTTCGGTTTGTTTCAATACGACCTGATCGATCCCAACTCTATTACCATTCCTTTTCTCTTTTTTTAATCTCGTAATTGCCGTATTCAAAGCAACCCGATACATCCAGGTACTTACTTTAGCATCTCCTCTGAAACTGTCATAAGCTTTCCATAATTGATACACGATCTCTTGATATAGATCTTGTTGATCTTCTGATCTATCTGTGTATACAGTAGTTATTTTAAAAATAACACCTTCATTATCCTTTATAATTCGAGTAAACTCCTCTTCTTTACTCATATGAGCTTGTTTTTTCTTATTAGTATCTAGTACATTCAAAAAATCACAAAATATTTTAAAAAATTAATTTAAAGCTATGAATTAAAATACCAAACATCCCATAAACATTAGGGGATTTCGGATAATCATAATACATTAAAAAAATAAGGAAAGACGTAAAGCAAATTAAAAACGTATCTTTTAAGAGGAAAGCAAGAAGAGAAACTAGTATAAGATTAGAAATTTTACCAAAAAAAGTATTAACAACAAAAAGAATTATTCTTTTACTACGATAATGGTAGCTTTTACTCCGGTAGTCAAATTCCATTCATTAGCTGTAATGACATTTCCTTGGTCATCGTGTAATTGAAACTCTGCAGTATTAGGACCTGAAGTACCCTGATTAAGAGCTTGTATATCTATTTTATTAAATCCTTTTACAAGATCTATTTTAAAACCCTGAAAAATTGCATCCAAATAGACTTCGGATCTAATCACATCATCATTTATATAAATCCTAACCAAATCCCCATCCACAGATTGATGATCTCTGTAAACAAGGTATACATATTCAGAATTACTTTTGAAATCTCCAAGATACTGATCGGATTTATACTCTTCTTTAACTTCTTTATCTTTTTGGAAATATTTAGGCACTACCTTGAAATTTGGTCGTAACAAACCATTGTTACCGGTCATGTCAAAAGGTTTCTGAGTTCTGTTAAATCGAATAGAATCCTCTAAACTACTATATAAAGTAAAATTATTTTTCGGCTTGGTTAAACCCGGAGAAAGACTGTATTTACTGGTTTTTAAATCACTATTGTTGTCGATTTTTAAAGAAGATAAAGGTTTTTCTATTTGTGCATTCATAGAAATGACAAAAAAAACTAAAAATATCGATACAACGTTTGATTTCATCTTCATTACTCCTTAATCGGATCTAGAGGGTAAAGATAACTAATCCCTCACTTTTTCTCATAATTGAATATCAAAAACTCGACCAAACTAGGGATTTCATAAAATAATATCACAAAAATTTGAATTTAATAAAAAAACACCCTTCCAAACTTGTAAGATAAATCCGATATATCTTATTTTGCTTTAAAATTATTTCAAATGATTTATAATATCATCGGAATTGCATTCGTCTTCATTGTGATTTTTTTAGGGTACCGCTGTTTTGTGTTAAGTAAAAATATTAAACATAAGAACAATGAATTGAATACTCTATTAAATACTACTGAGCAAAAAGTTCAAAGCAATCAAGAATTTATTTCATCTCTTAGTCAGGAATTAAGAACACCTTTATATGGAATTATGGGGTTAACAAATATTCTTGTAGATGAGCATCCCGAATTGAAAAATAATAAGAACCTTAAATCATTGAAATTCTCTGGGGATTATTTATTAACATTGATTAACAACGTATTACAGATCAATGTTTTAGAATCTGAGGAAATCGTACTCGATAAAAAGCCCTTTAACCTAAAAGAACTAACTCAAAACATCATAAATTCTTTTAGTTATGCAATTGAAAATAGTGGTAATTCTTTAGAATTAGACTTTGACGATGAGGTTCCTGAAGCACTACAAGGGAATCCTGCTATTTTGTCTCAGATAGTAATGAACTTAATTAGTAATGCATTAAGATTTACCAGAAATGGAAACGTTATTTTTTCTGTGCATCTAATCAATAAAAAAGGAAATATCAACAACATTTCGTTTAAAGTTGCTCACGATGGAAATGAAGTTTCTGAGGAAGACGAAAAATCTATCTACCAAGAATTTATTGGTATTGAAAACGTAAAAAAGTCATACTTAGGAACAAGTTTAAACTCCACAATTGTAAAGAAACTTGCTAAATCCTTAGAGGGAGAAATTATCCTTCAAAATAATTCTCAATCAGGATCTGAATATGCTTTTGTTGTTGATCTGGAAACAGTTAGCGAGACAGGTGATACTATAACTGAAACAATAGGAAGCGAAAAGCGAAAGGCTTTAGTAGTAGATGACAACAAATTAAACTTATTAGTTGCTGATAAAATCCTTTCTAAAGAAAATTTCGTTTGCACTACCATAGATAATGGGTTTGACGCTATAGAATTAGCCAGAGATAATTCTTACGATATTATTCTTATGGATATCAATATGCCCAAACTTAATGGTATTGGAACTACAAAAAGAATACGAGAGTTTGATGATAAAACACCAATTATTGCTTTAACCGCTGTAGATGTTACTCAATTAAACCGACAGATCATTAGAGCAGGATTAAATGACTATATATTAAAACCTTACGACAAGAATGTTTTATTAGAAATGATACATAAATACGTACAAAATTGACAATTAGTAAATTACTATTTCCTGTCCGACATTCAAAACAGAGTTATATTGTATGGCGTTAATTTTACATATCTCAGAAACCCCTATAGCATGTTTCCTTGCAATTCCGTGTAACGTATCCCCTTTCTTAACAACATAGATACTTTTTGTTGGATTATTATTGATAGCTTTTGCTTCTTCAATATTTGTCTGAACTACAATTTTACTTTTTCTAGTGGATCTATGTGACCGTGGAGTCATCCATTTTTTGGTCACAACAATATCATTGGATCTCACTTTGGTTTCTTGTGTAAACTCAAATAGATACTCAGGATGAATACTTTTACCGCGATATCTTACCTCCAGGTGTAAATGACTTCCTCTGGCATTACCAGATACTCCTCCTTTGCCAATAATCTGGCCTTTCTCGACAATATCATTTTCCTTTACTAAATATTTGGAAAGGTGTGCATAAACGGTCTCTAATCCATTATCATGACGTATAACTACAGTTTTCCCATGCCCTCCGTGACGTCTTGTATAACGTACTTTTCCACCCAACAAGGCTTTTACATTATCTCCCGTTTTTAAGTCAATATCGATTCCCTGATGTGGTCTACCTCTTCTCCATCCATATCTGGAAGTAACCACCATCTTATGATCTACCGGAGAAGCAAATACATCATCTTCAAAATGCAAAGGAATGGGATAGGTTACACTCTTTTTCCAATAAGTATTAAATACTGTATTACTCCAATTCTCTTCATAAACAGTACTGAAATCTTGTTTTACTAATTCTTCTTGAGGATCTGCTTTTTCCAGAATAACTTGGTAGTTGACCTTATATATTGGCAAATTCGTAATAGAACCGTCTAGGACTATGGTTTTATAATCCAATAATACTTTTTCTTCATTATGATCTAACTCTTGTGTAAATACCTTTACAAATGAAGCACAAACTAGAATTCCCAACAAAACCAGCTTTCTAATATTCAAAAACATGAATCTTTAATTTTTTTTAAATGAAGTAATTCTAATTCAGAGCTTTTGTTTTGTAATAAGACGATATAATTTTTATATCGTTACAATAATAAAAGGTATTGGGTTTTGTATAAAAGTTTTGAATCATAATCAAAAAATCTAAAAAATTATTAATCAGTTTGTTAGCAAAAACAAAAGGATAAATTTACCGTAAAAATATTACGGTATGCTAATTTTTAACAATTTTTTTTAACAATTTTTAAGAATTTGATGTGAAAAGTTTAGTAGGTGAAATTATAATAAAACCCACAACAATTAGTTTTACATAGCATATAAAAAGATTAATTAAATAACCATGAAAAATGTATTCACACTAATCGTACTATCCGGGGCTTTGATGACTACCTCTTGTGTATCTAAGAAGAAGTACCTTGCCCTAGAAGAGGATTTAAACAATACTCGTAGTACGTTACAGAAAACCACTGTAGAAAAAGAAGAATTAGAATCTAAATTTGCAAAAATCGAGGCAAGAGTAGCCGATTATAATGCAAAAATCAACTCTCTAAGAGATTCTAATGATGAGAAAATGGTAATGGTAGATAACCTTGCTGTAATTTCTAACAACACCAAAGAGAAGATGAAAGAAACACTGGCTCAGGTAGACCCTGAAAAGCTTCAAGGAGCCAGAACACTTGAGGATTCTATGAATCTTGCAGTTTCTCATAATCTAAAGAGTTCTTTGGACGATAGTTTAAAGGAGGATGAAGATATCTCTATCGATATTGACAATACTGTAGTAATGATTTCAATATCTGATAAAATGTTGTTTAATAGCGGAAGTTACAGAGTAAGTAACAAAGCTAATGATGTTTTAAACAAACTAGCTCAGGTAATTAATTCTGAACCTAGTCTTGATGTAATGATCGAAGGACATACGGACCCAAGAACTATTAGTACTCCCGCACTTGAAGATAATTGGGATTTGAGTGTTAAAAGAGCAACTTCGATCACAAGATTATTACAAAACAAGTATAACGTAGACCCTTCTAAACTAATAGCTTCAGGAAGAAGTAGTTACCAACCATTAGTTGAGAATGATTCTGAAGAAAATATGGCGATCAACAGACGTACAAGAATTGTATTACTACCTAATTTAGATAAATTCTTTGCGATGCTATCTTCAAATTAAGAGCAAACAATTTCAGAGAAAAAGGGATGAGCATTTACATATACTCATCCCTTTTCTTTTGGTATAATATTTTATTTCTCATCATATTCCTTCAGCTTTTCATCTAGTACTATAAATAGCTTGTCGTTATCTTTCTGGTCATATTGGTTTATCTTATTTTGAAATTCTGAAAGATCCAACAAAAATGATTTTATTCCATCCGATGCAAAGTCGTTAAGCATTTTGCCATATCCGAGTTTTTGTATATAAGCTCCATTTACATACTGCTCAAACTGATTCTTAATAGGAACCGTACATATAGGTTTTTTTAAGAATAAAGCTTCTGATATAAATGAATATCCACCATTAGCTAAAACAGCCTTAGCAGTCCTGAAGTTATCAATAAACTCAGTTTCACTAAATTTTTTCAGCATCACATTCCCGTGCTTTTCTTCTTTATTAAAACCATACAACAGAAAATTCTCGTTAGAAATACTGTTTAAAAGGTCAATCATTCTTTCTTGACTGCAAGAAGATTGATAAATCAGTATATGATTTCCTGCTTCTGGTTTGGCTTCCAAAATCTCTTCTCTAATTATAGGTGGAATCAAAATGCTATTCTTCTTACTAACCTCAATATTAAAAAAAGAAGAGATTAAGTATTGATTACAATTTGGAAGTTTTGCTTGGATTACAGCCTTTGCTATTTTATAATTTACTCTTTCTGACTCAGGTATTTCGATATCTAATTTACCTCTATCAATAATCTGCATATTATCTATACTAATTACTGGAAGTCTATGATATTTAGCATATAAATATGTGAAAGATTCAAAATCTGATATAACGATATCCGGCTCAAAACCATCTTGTAAATCTTTATATTTTTTGAAATTCGCAACTAAGTTTTCTGGTGCATTTTTTAAGATATCAATCGTAGTTTTTGACTTAGATACTACTCCATCCTTATAAGAAAACTGAAAACCTTTTATCTGATGTGTTTGATTTGGAAATCTATTTTTTAAAAACAGATAGGCTCTATCACTAGACACGATTCTAACATCATGGTTTTTTACTAAATGTGTTAGAATTACTTTGGCTCTGGTAGCGTGCCCCATTCCTTCTCCCGGAACTCCGTATAATATTTTCAAACTATGTATTACAATTTATAACAAGCTTAACCAATATAAGTATTTACGCTAGTCGTTAATTTACAAGAATTATGAAGCATCTTCTTAAACTTCAAAGCAAGATGCTCATCGTTAAACTTCATTGCTTCACTTATACTCTGAGATAAAACTAATTCTCCTATAAGGTATTCTACAAAATAAGTTTGATCTTCAGTTAACAATACATATTCTGTCATATTGATTCTCGTTTTAGAACCTTTAAGATTATTTCTCTTCAATTTTTAAAATATCAGGCTCTAGTATTATCAAGATCAAATTTAACTTTTACGATAGTTACTTTTATGTATACACCTTGCGGGTTATCAAATTCTTATTCACAATCTCTCCCAAAGAAATTATAAAGCGAAAACAAAACAAATAAATCTCATAAAATTTTTGTAACTTATTAATGTTCAAAACATAAATCACTCCATCATGAAAATATTTGTATTGATTCTACTCGGCTTATTTTCTACTACTACAATTTATAATACCAATACACCTCCTCCTATTGATGTTCATAATCTAGAAGGAGTATGGGATTTACAGTTCCAATTATTATATGATAATAACCAGGTGTCTGATACTATTTTTAACACGAACGGATATCGTCAGGTAAAAATATATAGTAAAGGAAAAGTGATGTGGACTCGGTTTGATCCTGCCGATAGTAATGAATGGTTTGGTTATGGATCGTATTCAATTAAAGGTAATCTGTTGGAAGAAAGATTAGAATACGCATCTGGACCTATGATGAAAATAGTAGATACAACTCAGGTATTCAAATTTGAACTGGTAATGGATAAAGATTCCTATCAACAAATTGCAGTAGACGAAACAGGACAATACTCGCAATCCGAAAACTATATCAGAATTGAATAATGAATGGCATAACCTTATCAATTACAATTATCTAGCGAAGAATACCGCATTAGTATATTAGATTATTTTCCTGTAATTTATAAATTAAAAAAAGGGGATTAACCCATTGATTAGGGTTGTACTCCCCTTTTTTATTATATCCTTTCAACTTACTTTTGAAAAGAGTCGAATGTATGGTTCCATACATTTATCATGTACCTATCCTAAATAGCTATTTCTTTTACACATTCATTTTTAATGTTTGTGGATGTAAATCTGTGTAAAAGAATTTCTGAGTAAAATAAGTATCATAATTAACCATAACTAAATATATTACAATGAAAAAAATTAAATTCTTAGCACTCAGTGCCACTGTGATGGTAATGCTCTTTTCTTGTCAAAAAAAGGAAATTACTGAAGAAACTCCACAAAACATTTACGAACCAACCAAGGAGCAACTCGATAAGCTGTATGACATGGGAATAAACATAGATGATGTTTCTATACAAGAAATTACTTATTTAGATGGAAAAACTTCGAAATATTTTGTTTCTGGTGACATTTTAGTTCCCGTTTCAGATTTAGATTCGTATCCCAAATTGAAATCATTGGATGATGGCAACAAACAATATCGACATGTAAATATTGTATCACCAGCTAACAGAAACATTGATATTCTTGGGTATACAGGTGGTAATCTTGGCTTAACTTCAAAAATGCAAACAGCGTTAAGCTGGGCAGTTAATAATTATAATGCATTACCAAATAGTCTTAATTTCAATCTTACTTTTGGTACAGATTATGTTCCCGCAGATATCGTCGTTTATAAGGTAAATAATGCGAATGGCGGCGGAAGCGCAGGCTTACCTAATGCTCAGGGAAAACCTTATAAATGGATACAAATCAATTCGGGAATGGATGCATTTAGTGTAAATGTAAATGAACATGTTATCGGCCACGAGATCGGTCACTGCTTAGGGTTGAGACATCAAGATTGGTACAATCGTCAAAGTTGCGGCTACTCAGGTCCTCTGCCCGCAGAATCTCCAGCTATTTGGATTCCGGGAACACCTTTTTCTGCATTTGCAGATTCCATAATGTTAGCTTGTTTTGGACCTAACGAAGATGGCGAGTTTACGGATACAGATAAAACCGCTTTGAATATACTCTACTAACAATAAAAATTAATCAAACCTATACAAAAAAGGTGTCTGAAAATTATAAAAATCACACATACAATTAAACCTTTTCATTTATATCAAGTCATACTACAAAACATTAAAATGTTGTACTATGAAAAATATAAGAACTCAAAAACTAGTATTACCATTCTTAATCGTAATTTTTTTAATCGGTAGTAGTTTTACCGCAAACATTGCGAAATGGGAACATCTAGGCTCCAGAACTGTAAACTATAAGATAGACCGTGATGTAATAAAAGTAACCGCTCGTGATGGGGTTTTTAAAAAATTAAAAATTAAGGTTACCAATGGTTCATTAAATATGCACAGAATAGTAGTACAATACGGTAATGGAGAGAAACAAGTAATACAAGTCAAAAAAAACTTTGCAAGAGGTAGCGCAACAAGAGTAATTGACCTAAAAGGTAATAAGCGAATCATAAGAGATATCACCTTTTTTTATGACACAAAAAATTTATCAAGAAAACGTGCAAAAGTTCATGTTTTTGGTAAACATTAAAAAAACAACAATATTAATCTGAGTCTAAATTGGTTGAAGTACTTCATATCTAAATTTATCCTAATTCAACCAAACTCAGATTCATTTTTTTATGATGTTTAACCTAATTGGTAATATCCACACTTTAAATAAGCTCCTTCTGGAAAAGTAACCGGGTGATCAATATCGTGATAAGTTTTATCTATAAGTGTAAAGCGCCTTCCGGAATTAGAAATATTTTCTTCACATATATCAAAAAACTCTTTTGCTAACACTCTTGATGAACAGGAAGCCAGCACCAACATACCATTTATATTTACTAATTGAGCACCAAGCTTGGCTAGTCTGGCATAACTATTTTTGGCTTTATTAATTTCACTTTCTCTTTTTGCAAAAGATGGTGGATCAATTACTACAATATCGAATTTCTTTTTACGGCGAATTAGGTCTTGTAAGCCCTCAAAAGCATCAGCAACCATAACTGTATGATTCCCGGAGTGTTCGTTTAATAAAGCGTTGTCTTTTGCCATTTCTAATGCTTGTCTACTTATATCTAAACTTGTGACCTCCTTCGCACCACCTGCTAGAGCGTGGATCGAGAATCCTCCTGCATAAGAGAATACATCCAATACGGTTTTTGCTTTAGAAAAATCCCCTACTCGTTTTCGATTGTGTCTATGATCCAGAAAATATCCGGTTTTATGTCCTTTGATTACGTTGGCAGAAAATAATACACTGTGTTCTCTAAATATAACAACTTCGTTTTCTAAATTTCCATAAATCACCTTTCCATCTTCCATTCCATATGTTTCTCCATCTGTTTGCAAAGATCTACTCAGTCGTACAACCACAGTTTTACATCCTGATTCTTCTATTAAATGAGGAACAATCCAATTTAGATATGGAAACCAAATATGGGAATACAATTTCATCACCAAGACCGTATCATACACATCTGCTATAAAACCTGGCATCTGATCATTTTCACCAAATAATAGTCTATAGCTATTTGTATCTGTTTCTAACAAAGGTTTTCTTATCATAAAAGCCTGATGAATTCTATTACCAAACCATTCTTTATTTATCTGAGCTGCTTTTTTGAACTGAATAATTTTAATTCTGATAGGAGAATATGGATCATATAATCCAATAGCTAATATGCTATTCTTCTTATGATCGTATATAATAGCCAAATCTCCGGCATTTCCTTTGGCATTTTGCTTAGCGATACTATTTTCAAAAACCCAGGGATGTCCCCGCTTTACCATCTTTTCTGCAGCAGGCTTCAGCTTTATTGCCAATCGTTGGATATTGATATCAGTAATTATATTCATAGCATGCAAGAATAACAATATTTTTCAGGTTTTAAGAAGATATTATACACAAAAAAAAAACGGGATTGTCTTTACAATCCCGTTTCACCAATACTTTTGTAGAGTTTTTACTTATTATTGAAGGTACTTATAAACCTTTAAATAAGTAAAACATCTAATCTTAGATTTAAGAGTTTTTCGTGTGTAATATATTTGTTGGTCAATCAAAACACGATTTTCTAACAAAGTCTGGCTTGTTTGTTAAAAATACTACAATTTAATCACTTAGACTTGCGTATAAACCTCAAAATAAGTACAATAAAATGATTGATTTAGGCTTTTAAAATAAGAAAAGCGCCCATCCCAAGAAGTATCAGGATACACGCTCTAAAAAAGTATTGTTCGAACTTGTAATTATTAGTAAAGTAAATCCCGTTTTTTGATTGTCTGTTAAATAGAAGTACTTTTCTTTAAAAAGCATTGATCCCAAGATGTATCAGGATAAACCCTCTTTTCAGCACTTATTCAACTTTCGTTTATCTGGTAAAAGATTTCGTTGATTTCTCTACTGTTTACATCTATATGACGAGCATCGATAAAATTTGTTACACTTTTATTTTATTTTTTTAAAATTGTTTTCTAAAAACGTCAAAACCCATTATAAACAATGGGTTTTGGAGATTGATTATCTAAGAAAATATCAGTATTATTTTCAGACTTAGAACTATCCAAAAGAACAATCCATCTAAAATAAATTACAATTTTTTAGCATTCTTCACTTTACTCTTGGTTAATGCTAGTTCTAAAACTTCACTCATTTCCTTAACATAATGAAATTTTAAACCTTTAAGATATTCAGGTTTTATCTCTTCAATATCTCTTCTATTATCCTCACAGAGTAAAATTTCTTTAATATGAGCTCTTTTTGCAGCAAGAATTTTTTCTTTAATCCCTCCTACCGGTAATACTTTACCTCTTAAAGTAATTTCCCCAGTCATTGCTATGCTCTTTTTTACTTTTCTCTGCGTAAATAGAGAAACTAATGATGTTAACATCGTAATTCCTGCACTTGGCCCATCTTTTGGGGTTGCGCCCTCAGGTACGTGAATATGTACATTATAATTACTAAAGATATCCGGATTAATTCCCAATATATCTGAATTTGCTTTGATATATTCCATCGCAATAGTTGCGGATTCTTTCATCACTTTACCTAAGTTTCCGGTTATGCTAAGACTTCCTTTTCCTTTGGATAGAATAGATTCTATAAATAAAATATCACCTCCTACACTAGTCCAGGCTAAACCTGTTACCACACCAGCGACCTCATTATTTTCATATTTATCGCGCTCTAGTCTAGGAATTCCAAGAACTTCAACTACATCATCACTACTTACTTTTACATTATAAGGCTCATCCATCGCAATGTTCTTAGCAGCATATCGTACCATTTTAGCTATTTGCTTTTCTAAACCTCGAACACCTGATTCTCTAGTATATCCTTCTACAATTTTTTCTAATTGAGTTTTCCCAATTTTAAGGTGTGATTTATCTAAGCCGTGTTCTACCAATTGCTTAGGAAGTAAATGTTGTTTTGCTATTTCTACTTTCTCTTCAATTGTATATCCAGTCACATTAATAATCTCCATACGATCGCGCAAAGCCGGCTGTATGGTATTCAAGCTATTAGACGTAGCTATAAACATCACTTTGGACAAATCAAATCCCATTTCAAGGAAATTATCGTGGAACTCAGAATTCTGCTCTGGATCCAAAACTTCTAATAATGCAGAAGAAGGATCTCCCTGATTACCTACAGACAACTTATCAATTTCATCTAAAACGAAAACAGGATTGCTTGTACCAGCTTTTTTGAGACTTTGAACAATTCTACCCGGCATAGCTCCAATATAGGTTTTTCTATGACCTCTGATTTCTGCCTCATCACGCAATCCTCCTAAAGAGATGCGCACATATTCTCGTCCTAATGCTTCGGCAATTGATTTTCCCAAAGAAGTCTTACCAACTCCAGGAGGCCCATACAAACATAAGATTGGTGATTTCATATCATTACGAAGTTTGAGTACTGCTAAATACTCAATGATACGTTTTTTAACTTCATCCAATCCATAGTGGTCACGATCAAGAATTTTCTTTGCACGTTTCAGATCAAATTTATCTTTACTAAATTCATTCCATGGCAAATCCAAAAATAAATCAAGATAATTACGTTGGATAGAATATTCAGCAACTTGTGGATTCATGCGACGCATTTTGGACAATTCTTTGTCAAAATGCTTCTTTACTTTCTCATCCCACTTTTTATCCTTACTTCTTGCCTGCATCTCTTCTATCTCATCTTCATGAGATACTCCACCCAGTTCTTCCTGGATAGTTTTCATTTGCTGATGCAGAAAATACTCGCGCTGTTGCTGACTCATGTCGTGCTGTACCTTATTCTGAATATCGTTTCTAAGTTCCAGTTTCTGGAATTCTAGGTTCATGTATTTCAAGGTAGCAAGTGCTCTGTCTTTTATATTGTCAATTTCCAGTATTTTCTGTTTCTCATCTACCGGTAGATTAAGGTTTGAAGAAACAAAATTGATTAGAAAAGAGTTACTCTCTATGTTTTTTATAGCAAAAGATGCCTCAGATGGAATATTAGGGCTTTCCTTGATAATTTCAAGCGCCAAATCCTTTATAGAATCAATAATCGTGTTAAATTCCTGATTTTCCTTAGAAGGTCTGGTTTCTGGTACTTCTAAAACTCTTGCTCTTATATATGGGTCTTCTTCTAAGATTTCATCAATCTTAAATCTTTTCTTCCCTTGCAAAATAACCGTAGTATTTCCGTCAGGCATCTTAAGCACTCTTAAGATTCTAGCCACTACTCCAACCTTATTAATATCCTTGGATGTTGGATTCTCTACATCTTCTTCCTTTTGAGAAACTACACCAATGGTTTTATTTCCATTATTCGCTTCATTCAAAAGTTTTATTGATTTGTCCCGGCCAGCAGTAATCGGAATTACCACACCAGGGAACAATACTGTATTTCTTAAAGGCAGTATCGGAAGTGTCTCAGGTAAATCTTCTTTATCTATCTCCTCTTCATCTTCAGGTGTCATTAAAGGTATTAATTCTGCATCTTCATTTATTCCCTGTAATGACAAACTGTCAAGCGTTGTTAATTTGGATTTCGTCATAAGTATATATAAAGTCATTTTGTCATTAAGTCAAAACGACATTCTTTAAAAATTAAATAAAACTGATTTTAGAATCAATAACACTAACAAAATAAGCCATTTATATATGATTCTACTTATGTATTTCAATTCTTATGCCACAAACTTCAAAAAAAATATTTTTAAAACTGTAACAAAATAGAACTATATATATCTTTATGTAAAGTAAACTGAAGTTTTTGACACTAACCAAACTAAATACTGAGCAACTGGTAGAGAGATGCCGCAAACGCGATCAGGGAGCGCAGATGGAAATTTATAATCGATACTATAAAGCTATGTATAACAGTGCTTATAGGATTATAAAAAATTCTGCAGAAGCTGAAGACGTAATGCAAGAAGCGTTCTTAACAGCTTTTACAAAGCTATCTATGTTGGAAGACAATAGGTTATTTGGTTCTTGGTTAAAAAAAATAGTGATTAATTCTAGTCTTACAATATCACGTAAGCGTAACATATATGGTGAGGTCCCTTTAGAAACCATAGAATATACGCTTACAGATGACACAGAAGGGATTGTAAGAGAGGATTTAACTAGTGTTAAAGCAAATACAGTTTTAAACACATTGAAAGAACTAAAAGAAAGCTATAGTACAGCATTATCATTACACTTAATAGAAGGGTATGATTATGAGGAGATTTGTGAAATTTTGAATATATCATATTCTAATTGTCGTACACTTATTTCTCGCGCGAAAGAAAGTTTACGAAAAAAATTACTGGTTGCATGAAAACTGAAGATGAAATAGAGAAATTATTTGAACGCATGGAAAATCAACTTGATGTATTTGAACCATCAGCTGATCATAAGGCACGTTTTTTAGAAAAACTACAAGAACAAAATAAGGTAGTTACATTACATCCTAAGAAACGAAATTGGATCAGGCCACTGGCTATAGCCGCATCTATTGCAATACTTGTAGGATTAGTATCAGTGGCTCCAATATTTAATGCTAAGGAAAAAGCTGATTTAGCAAGTGTTTCTCCACAAATGGAAGAAACTCAAAACTTCTTCACAGTTGCAATTAAAACTCAGCTTGAAGAAATAAACAAAAATGCATCTGCAGAAACTACTGAATTAGTTGCTGATGCAATGATACAATTAGAAAAATTAGAATCTAGTTATGAAATTCTAAAAAAAGATCTAGTAGAAAGCGGCAATGATAAAAGAGTGATCAGCGCGATGATTAAAAACTTTCAGAAACGTGCTTCTTTACTAGAAAAAGTATTAGAGAAAATTAACAATGTCAACGAATTAAAATTATCAGAAAATGAAACCAATATACTATAATATACTATGTTTACTATTTCTAGTTCCTGCAATTTCACTTGGAAATGGAGATACTAAAATAAAAGGAAAATATACCAAAGAAAAATCGCTGAAAAAAGAGTTTTCTGTTAACAGTGATGCTTTGCTAAAAATAAGTAATGACTATGGGAACTTGGATATCACTTCTTGGGATCAGGATAGGATTGTTATGGAAATAAATATAAAAGTCAATGGAGATGATGAGGAAAAAGTAATAAAAAAGTTGGAGAGTATTGATGTGATTTTTGAAGCTACTTCACAACTTGTCAGTGCAAAAACAACTTTTAATAAAGATGGAAAATCCTGGTGGTCAAAATTTTCTGATGGTTGGGGCGGAAACAATTTAAAACTAGAAATTAATTATACCGTAAAGGTTCCGGCGACAAACAGCATTGATCTTAATAATGATTATGGCAGTATCACACTAGATAAAATTAATGGTAATGCTAAAATTAACTGTGATTACGGACAGATCATTATTGGAGAATTATTGGGTAATGACAATTATATCAGTATTGACTATACACATAACAGCACCATAAAGTATATTAAATACGGAAAAATCAATGCCGATTATTCTGACTTTACTTTAGAAAAAGGTGATGAAATACTACTCAATGCTGATTATACACAATCCAAAATAATGGCGGTTAAAGAACTTAATTACAATTGTGATTATGGAAGTTTAAAGGTTGAAAATGTTGGAATATTCAAAGGAAACGGAGACTATCTGGATACAAATATTGGAAATGTAAGTAATAGTGTAAATATCAACTCTGATTATGGTTCTATAGATATAAAAAATTTAGAATCTACAACTAAAAACGTATCAATAAGAACAGATTACACAGGTGTGGATATAGGTTACAGCGATAATCTTAATTTTGATTTTGACATCAAAACATCATATGGAGGTATCAACCTAGATGATAACATTAGTATTATGAAAAAAAATAAAGAAAACTCTAGCAAAGATTACCAAGGGTATCGTGGTCAAAAAAATAGCGGAGCGACTATCAGCATATCTACCAGTTATGGTGGAGTAAAACTAAGAAAAAATTAATCATCAAATATTCAATCAATTATGAGAACAGTAACATTTATTTTAAGTTTAGTATTGTGTGGGGCAACATCGGTTCAGGCGCAATGGTGGGGAAACGGTAAAAAAATAGAAGGTGATGGTAATATGGTTACCAAAACAAGAACTACATCAGAGTACGATCAGGTAAAAGTAAAAGGTAGCCTAGATGTATCTCTTGTCTCCGGAAGTGAAGGAAATATAAAAATAGAAGGAGAAAGCAACCTAATTCCATATGTGAAGACCGAAATTGAGGGAGAAGCACTAAAAATCTATGTTGAAAAAGGATATTACTTAAAGGTAAGTAAAGGCAAAAAACTTATTGTCACAGTTCCTTTTAAAGATTTGAACAAAGTAAGTTTATCAGGATCAGGCGATATATACAGTGATGATGTTATTAAAGCTACAGATTTCACCACCAGTGTTTCGGGCTCTGGAGATGTAAGACTAGCTGTAGAAGCTAATAGTATCGAGAGTTCGGTTTCTGGTAGTGGAGATCTTATTTTAAAAGGATCTACAAATAACCTAGAATGTAAAGTGAACGGATCTGGGGATGTAAAAGCATATGATCTTAAAGCAAAAGATGTAATTGCATCTGTTAATGGATCAGGTGATATCAAAGTAACCTCTACATCTTCGTTAAAAGCCCGCGTAACAGGTTCTGGGGATATTGATTATCAAGGAAATCCAGAAAAAGAAGATAAAAAAGTTTCAGGATCTGGTGATATCACAAAACACTAAAAAAGAAGCATATTTCAATAATCCGAAACTGCTTAAGGAGTTTTACTTCTTGGGCAGTTTTTTTTACGTATATTAATCTTTATTTTTGTAAACAACTTGAAGTAAGTAATCGACAATACTCACTAATTAAAGTGCTAAAACTTTAATTTACCCCAAAACAATACGGACACTTTGCATTTTTTATCAAAAAAAGAAATTCCATTAAACGAAATCCTACCGCAAGGTTATGTTGATATACACTCACATTTATTAGCGGGAATCGATGACGGGGTAAAAACTGTATATCAATCAGCTTATATTATTGAGCAATTTGAGAAGTTAGGTGTAAAAAAAATCATTACAACGCCGCACGTAATGCAAGACGTATGGCCTAATACTCCAGAAATTATCAAGTCCAAACATACCGAAATGCAACAGGTTTTATCCTCTCTTGAGATAGAGGTAACTCTTGAGGCTAGCGCAGAATATATGTTGGATGATTTATTTTGTGAAAGTATAAATGGCCAAGATATTATTCCTCTGCATAAAAAATATATTCTGGTAGAGATGTCTACTTTTAATCCACCTATTAATTTAAACGAAATCCTTTTTGAAATAAAATTAGCAGGCTTCACTCCTATTTTGGCGCATCCCGAACGCTATTCTTTTTATCAAGATGATATAGATAAGTTTATCCAATTAAAGGAATCAGGTTTTTTATTTCAACTTAACCTGCTTTCAATTTCCGGATATTATGGAGAAAAAGTAAAGAATCTTTCTATAAAATTACTATCTGCGAATCTCTTTGACTTTGCAGGTTCGGATATCCATAATTACAGACAGTTCGAAATATTGGAAAAAGGTTTCATCCCAAAACATGCAAAAATGGTTTCATCCCTGATGGAAAGAAATTGTTTGTTTCTTTAGTCTTTTGCTCCATAACCATAACCATAGCCATAACCTACTTTATCACCAGCAGCATTTAGGAGGACGGCCATGTTAGGCAAGCGTTTTTCTCTATAGAAGTTTTCAGGAACTTGCAGAATTCTTTTGTCTGAGTAATTTTCTCTTACAATATATATACTTAAGTCGGCAAAGTGACCGATTAACAACGTATCCGTAACCAGACTCACAGGAGCTGTATCCACTACAATATAATCATAATGCTGTCCCAAATATTCGAACATCTCTTTTACCCTATCATTCATAAGAAGTTCGGCTGGGTTTGGAGGAATAGCACCAGAAGGAACTACAAAAAGAGGATCTTCTTCACCCATTTCATATATGACATCTTTAGGATTAATATCCGAATTCATAATAAAATTAGTAAACCCAGGAGTATCCTTCCCTTTTGGAAGCTCAAAGAAATTATGAAATTTAGGATCTCTAAAATCAGTCCCCAGATATGCTATCTTTTTACCAGAGATGGCTAATGTTTTTGCCAAATTTGATGAAACCAAGGTTTTACCTTCACCAGAAATAGTAGAGGTAACAAATATGACTTTGCCAGTTTCCTTTTTAGTTCCGGCCATTAGGAAGCCTAAATTGGTTCTAAGAATTCTAAATGCCTCAGCTACAGAAGACCTACTATTCCTAGAAACAACAATTTTACTTTTCTTCGTTTTCGTTCTTGGAATAGCGCCTAAAATTGGCATAGAAAGTACATTCTCGAGATCTTCTCTCGAATTTACTTTTGTATTAAACAGATCTAATAAATAAATCGTTAAAAAAGGAAGTGCGAGCCCAAAGAAAATAGCACCAAAATAGATCATTTTCTTATTTGGAGAAACAGGATATGATCCTAAGGTAGAAGCTTTGTCTATCACACGGGCATTAGATAATGTAATATGACTAGTGATTTCAGCTTCTTCTCTTTTTTGTAATAAATACAGATACAATTGTTCTTTAATACCTTGCTCACGACCTATTGCGGTTAATTCTTTTTGCCTTAAAGGAGCATTATATAATTGTCCACTAAAGTATTTATCTTGTGTTCGTAAACTATTCAAACTTATACTTATAGAACTTTTAGCTCCATTTAAACTCGCTATTAATCCTTGTCGCAATGAACCAATCTGTTCATCTATATTTACAACAACAGGGTTTTGCTCACTTGAAGACTTTAATAATCTTTTTCTTTGATTTATTAATCCGTTATACCTAGCAACAGTTCCTGTTACGGATGGATCATCAAATCCCAAAGTTGAAGGTAATATATCATATTTACCATCCTGACTTAGCACAAAACGCCTAGTAGACTCTATCTTCCTTAATTGAGTTTCTAATCTATTAATCTCCTGAATATTCCTGGAATCTATATCTGCTACCCTTTGAGTTTGTGCCGAAACATCATTTGTCAATCCAAATTTAGACTTGTACCCTGCTGCTTCATCATCGACCTCTGATAAATCTCCAGAAATAAGCTCTAGCCTTTCATTAATAAAACCTGCAGTTCTAGCAGAGGTTAATTTTTTATTTTCAATAGTAGACTTATTGTATTCTTCTACCAGATTATTAATGATATCCTTGGCTTTTTCCTTTACTGGATCATTTAATGATAACTTAACAATCGAAGATCCTTTCCCGATTGTAATAACGGATAACTTGTTTCTGTAGCCTTGAGCAACAATATTAACAGGCGTTATCTTAATGTGGATTATCTTTCCTTTATTAACCTCTATACCTTCAACACTTGGTGTAATAACTACATCACCAACACTTGTATTAATGGTTTTACCAAAAGAATGATCGCTAAGCTTTTTTCCTTCCTTATCCACAAAAGAAAAAGAAGTTGAGGAATTAATAAGTACTCTGAAGCTTTTGGATTTGGTATGAACAATAGAGTCTGCCGATAAAAAATTAATTTCAATTAATGATTTGGGATAATTCTCGGCTTCAAGAACCCTACCTTTTGTAAAATATTGAACATTAAGCTTAAGGTTGTTGACAACATTTGTAAGCAAAGTCCTAGATTTGATAATCTGTATCTCGTTTTCAATTTTATTTTTAGTATCGTCTAATAATCCTAGATCCTTAAATGCAGACAATTCAGATTCGCTCACACTTTCCTCTTGTGAGATTAAAATCGTACCCGAAACATTATATTGTGGAATCGTATAACGTATATGAACATAGGCTAATGTTCCAAAAATTAGTACACTCAATAGGAACCAATACCATTTTTTTACATATTTAAGAATTTCCTCCCTAAAGTTAAAACTTGACTTTGGAGTCTTTACAAAAGTATTTGTATCAGAATTATTATTAGAAATCATAAATTTTCTATCTTAAAATAAGCGCTAATGCAGCTAAACCTACACTTACTACACTCAAAACAACTCCGACTGTATTATCTCTACCTTTAGAACTTTTAATCATAGCTTGATTAGGCTCAATATACAATACATCGTTCTGTGCAAGATAATACACTGGTGAATCAAAGATAGATTTAGAAGTAAGATCAACTCGGTGATATGTGTTCACACCATCGTTTTCTCTAATCACCATCACATTACCTCTTTTCCCCATTATAGTTAAGTCACCTGCTAAACCGATAGCTTCAATAATCGTTACTCTTTCATTAGGAATTGTAAACGATCCAGGTCGACCTACTTCACCAATAACTGTAATTTTAAAATTCTTAAGTCTAACATTAACGATAGGGTCTTTTATATATATTTTTAATTTTTCCCTTAGCATATCCTTGATCTCTACTCTAGTTAATCCGGATATCTTTAATTTTCCTAATACTGGAAAATCAATATTTCCTTCTTCATCAATAAGATACGTAGGCTCTACTCCTCCATTCCCATTTGCAGCAGTTCCTGCATTATCGCCCGTTGGAGATGGCAAACTAGCTCCTTGCATCAAATTAAAAGGTCTGGCTGCATCCATATCGGTAGCAGAAACCAAAATACTAACAACATCATCTACTTTAAAAACCGGAGTAAACGAATTAGTTGACTTTATTCTTTCTAAATCATTAGAGTTTTGAAAATACACAACATCCGTTGGTGTTTTACAGGAAAAAATAAATGTTGATACTACTAATAAAAGTAAAAACTTGTGTGAGTTCATATTGTTAAATTCTTTAGGGCATTTCAATAAACAAACAAAAATATGACAATATTCTTGTTTTGTTATAACTATTTTAAAAAGAAGGCTACACTAATACTTTTGAGGTTTCGTTATTAGTATTTTGGTTCTTAATATCTATACTCTCAAATGCAGAATTTTTAGAGATAAATTCTGGCACAATTTCTTTGAGTTTACCCACAATTTGGTGATCTTGATTGAATAAATTCATAATACAGAGATCATCAATTTTATCCATTACCAATGGACAATCTGCATCGTCAAATTTACTAATCATAATTTTTTTGTGGTATGTTGGCAAGGTATTCTCCGTATCTGCTAATAGCTCTTCATACAGTTTCTCTCCTGGTCTTAAACCAGTTATCTCTATATCAATGTCATTAGGATAATTAAGACCGGATAGTCTAATCATTTTTTTGGCTAAATCGAATATTTTCACAGATTCACCCATATCAAAAATAAAAATTTCACCTCCATTACCCATTGTTCCTGCTTCAATCACTAACTGAGAAGCTTCCGGTATCGTCATAAAGAAGCGAGTAACATCTTTATGGGTAACAGTAAGAGGTCCTCCTTTATCTATCTGTTTTTTAAACAAAGGAATCACAGAACCATTAGATCCCAAAACATTACCAAATCTGGTGGTAATAAATTTAGTCTTACTTGTTTTGTGTAGACATTTTATATACATCTCTGCAACCCTCTTAGTAGCTCCCATCACATTGGTTGGATTTACCGCTTTATCAGTAGAGACAAAAACAAATTTATCTACACCAAATTCTGATGATAAATCTGCTAATTTTCGTGTACCTAAAACATTTATCTTAATTGCTTCACAAGGGTTATTCTCCATTAATGGCACATGCTTATACGCAGCTGCATGAAATACCATATTGGGTCTAAACCTTTCAAATATGGTTTCTATACGTTGGTGATCTCTGATATCAGCTACTATAGGAGTGAAATTAGTAACTCCTTTACTTAATAACTCCTGTTGTAAATCATACAAAGGCGACTCTGCCTGATCTACTAACACCAAATGTTTATAACTATAGAAAGACGCTTGTCTTACAATTTCGCTTCCAATAGACCCAGCAGCACCAGTAATCAAAATAACTTTATCGTGCAGCTCTTTTTTTATGTTTTGATTTTCTAATGCTATTGGTGCTCTATCCAATAAATCCTCAATTTGAATTGGCTTAATCTGAGATACATTTAATTTACCATCGATCCAATCATTTATTGCCGGAATAATCTTCACTTTCACTGATAGCTTAAGTAAATCATCAGAAATTTTGGATAAACGTTGCTTATCAATATGAGGAATTGATACAATGATTTCCGTTATATTGTGTTTTGTTACATAATTTTGCGTAATTGTTTTAGAGCGGTATACAGTAATACCATTAATTGTTTTTCCAACTTTTTGTGGGTTATCATCAATAAAACCAACTACAGTTACTGATTTATGAGAATCATTAGTAATAGCAGCCAGTGTTATCAAACCTGAATCTCCTGCTCCATAAATCATTACCCTCGAAGAATCTCCAAGTTTTGACTTTATATAATGGTAACAATATTTAAATACTAAACGACTAACCGTAAGATTAATAATATTCAATAAATAGTGAACACAAATAATAGATACAGGAATATTAAGAAGCTCTGGAATTAAGGATAATCTGCTTGACACCATTAACGCTCCACTTAAAGAGATCAGTACTGTAACCGCCAAAAACAAATTGTAAGCATCCCTCATTCCGGTATGCCTTATTACTCCTTTATGAGAACCTATCATCAA
Organism: Aquimarina rubra; assembly: GCF_042684305.1. NCBI lineage: Bacteria > Pseudomonadati > Bacteroidota > Flavobacteriia > Flavobacteriales > Flavobacteriaceae > Aquimarina > Aquimarina rubra. The sequence goes on from NZ_JBHULE010000008.1 coordinate 635,015, forward strand.
GAAACTAACCGCTGCTAAAGCCGTCATTACCGGTATTTGATAAAGGAAATTAGTAGTATCAAAATCTAGGGTTATACCAAACCTAACTACATAGGCCAAAAAGAAATTAAAAATAGTAATTGCAATATCGATAGATAATACAACCCATTTTGACGCGTGCTTATGTGAGTTATTTATTATGTAGTCCTTAATCATCTCAATATATTTTTAATTACCGATACTATTCTAAATAAATCTTCTTTTTCAAGATTGGACCCGCTGGGTAGGCAAAGTCCTCTATCAAATAGGTCGTCAGAAATTCCATTGAGGTAAGCATCACAATCTGCAAAAACAGGTTGACGATGCATGGGTTTCCATAGTGGTCGCGATTCTATGTTTTCTTCTGCCAGAGCTAATCTTAAACCTTCTCTTAGTTCATAAGATGTGGTTTCTATACAAGTCAGCCATCTATTAGAATGAAAACCTGTTGGCTCTTCCAAAAATTTAATTTCCGCAGAGTCGCTTAAGTTGTTTTTATAAAAATTAAAGTTATTTCTTCTGTTGTTTACGTGTTTCTCCAAAACCTCCATCTGCCCTCTTCCTATTCCCGCAATGATATTACTCATTCGATAATTGTGACCGATCTCAGTGTGTTCATAATGTGGGGCATTATCTCTAGCTTGAGTAGCAAGAAAAATAGCTTTTTCCCGCTGTTCTGGCTTTTTTGCTATTAACGCTCCACCACCAGAGGTAGTAATAATTTTATTTCCATTAAAAGAGAGTATCGCAATATCACCAAAAGTCCCACACTTCATACCGTGATAAGAACTTCCTAATGATTCTGCACTATCTTCTAAAACAGGAATTTTGTATTCTGAAGCTATTTTGTGGACGGCCTCTACATTATAAGGCATACCATATAAATGGACTGCGATAATTGCTTTGGGCTTTTTACCCTTAGCAATTCTATCTTTTATAGCCAATTCTAATTGTTCTGGACAGATATTCCAGGTTTGCGCTTCGCTATCAATGAATATAGGTTTTGCTCCTAAATAAACTATAGGATTGGCAGAAGCAGCAAATGTCATACTCTGACATAGCACTTCATCTCCTCGCGAAACTCCCAGAAGCTTTAGCCCTAAGTGTAATGCTGCGGTACCAGAACTTAGAGCAGCTACAAAATTGTTGTCACCCAAATAATTCTCGATATCCTTCTCAAAACCATCTACATTTGGCCCTAATGGTGCAACCCAATTAGTGTCAAAAGCTTGTTTAACATAGCTTTGCTCCATCCCCCCCATATGTGGTGAAGAAAGCCATATTTTCTTGGATTCTACTGCATTCATAATTTTCCCCATTAATTAATGAACAATACTTTATCCTCAACAACTATAACATAACTGTTACAATTGCCGACATTCTTTTTCATGACAATCTAATAAAATGTAAGGAAGAAGGGGGTAGCACTTCCAAAAATTGTATTTTACTCTTACTTGCTTTAACCACCGCTAAAATAGTTCAGTTACTTGTAATATCATCAGAAAAATTTGTTTTTTAGATAGAATACTAAAAAAAGGCGTTTAACAGCATTACTATTTCGTTATAATTCGAAAAACGAGGGGTTTACCGTAAGAAAAGTACTATATGACATAACACTAAATACAAGTAAAAACCTACAAAAAAGCTGGTTTTGTTTAATCAATTACGCTGAAACTATTATTTTTAACGTTTTTTAACTAACATTTACCAAAAAACAGCTGTAATTTCCTACTTCATTCCACCTCCAAAACTATACTGCAATGATACTGGTAAAATTTAATAATATTAGCAGTGAATAACCTATTTATCTATAGGGTTTTTCCCCCTGCCAATTCTAGCAGAAAAAGTCTAATTATGTCATCAAAATAAGAGTTTTTAAAAAAAATAAGATAATTCTTGATTTATTAAATTAATTAAACAAAATTTACACGCTTCAAAAAATTAATAGAATTGTATCATATCAATTTCTAATCAATAAACTCCCCGAATTTTATATTAATGGTTATACATGTTATTTAATTCTTTAGATTTTTTCATATTTCTACCGGTAGTTTTTATTTCATACTGGTTTTTTTTCTACAAAAACTTAAAACTGCAGAACTTTTTTATTCTGGGAGCTAGTTATTTGTTTTACGGAATGTGGGATTGGCGTTTTTTGTTTCTCATTCTAGCAAGTACTACAGTTGATTATTTCGTTGGTCAATACATCTACAGCAGTGATTCCCATAAACAAAGAAAGAGATGGTTATGGGTTAGTGTGATTTTTAATATTGGACTATTAGGCTTTTTTAAATACTACAATTTCTTTGTAGATTCCTGGGTTGATTTTATAGATATTTTTGGCTATAAACTACAAAGTTCCTGGACATTACAAATCATACTTCCTGTTGGTATATCTTTTTATACCTTCCAGACCATGTCTTATTCATTAGACATTTACTATAAGAGACTTGCTCCTACTAAGGATTTTATCTCATTTGCTACATTTGTTGGTTTTTTTCCCCAATTGGTAGCAGGTCCGATCGAGAGAGCTTCTAACCTACTTTCTCAAATTACTACTAAGAGGAGTTTTAACTATATACAATGTACAGAAGGTCTTAAACTCATAATCTGGGGATTGTTTAAGAAAGTTGTAATTGCTGATTCAATTGCGCCCATAGTGGATGATATTTTTGCTAATTATGGAAGTTACCCTGCCTCTACTCTTATATTAGGAGTTACTTTATTTAGTTTTCAGGTATATGGAGATTTTAGCGGGTATTCTGATATTGCGATTGGTACCGCTAAATTATTTGGAATAGAATTAATGTCCAATTTTAAGTTTCCTAGTTTTTCCAGAAATGTTGCAGAATATTGGCAACGTTGGCATGTATCATTATCGACCTGGTTTAGACATTATGTATACATTCCTCTTGGTGGAAGTCGAGTTAGTAAGCTAAAATCGGTAAGGAATATTTGTATTATCTTTTTAGTCAGTGGTTTTTGGCATGGTGCCAATTGGACTTTTATTGCATGGGGAGCAATTCATGCGCTTCTATATATTCCGGTTTTCCTGATGGGACGTAATCGAATTTATATGAATAATGTAGTTGCGGAAAATAGTTGGTTTCCTTCTATTAAAGAAATATTACAAATACTCCTTACCTTTTCATTAGTAACATTTTCCAGGGTATTTTTTAGATCAGAATCCATCACTGATGCTTTTGGTTTTTTGAAACAGATATACAATAATTTTAGTTTTGAAATATATGAACATCCTCTAGGATATCGTATGATTGACTATTTTATATTACTGGGGCTTTTTGTTTTATACGAGTTCAGAATAAGAAGAGATGAACGATCTCCTTTCAAATTTAAATCACGAGTAGTACGATTTATAGCCTATACTTTAGTAATTTTAGGTATGCTCCTTTTCTTTGATGATAATATTGATAGATCTTTTATATATTTTCAATTTTAGTTAAATGAAAAAACTTATTCTAAAAAGCGCTTTATATGTTTTTCTAGTACTCATTTCATTAGAGTTATTAGTTCGCGTTTTTCATTTAGGAAAAGATACTCCGACCAGAATTCTGGATGAATACAAAGTAGAGAAATGGATGCCTAATCAGAATGGTTTTTCTGTGACAGGAAACAGGAGACAGAATTTTTCTGAATATCATATAAACAACTCAGGATATAACTCTTACCGTGAGTTTACACCAACCAAAGACAATATTGAAGTTGCACTTGTAGGAGATTCATTTATAGAAGGGTTCCATCAAAATTATTATAATTCTATTGGTAAAAAAGTCGAGAAATCTATCCCAGAAATTGAAGTTTATGAATATGGATATGCAGGCTATGATTTTGCGGATCAACTACACCTAATCAATGCCTACAAAGAACAATTTGAGGCAATTGATCATATTATCCTTGGAATAAAATTCTCTAATGATCTCACCAGAGGAGAATACAAGGTAGTTACAGGTCGTCTAGCGTTAGAATCCCCTATGAATAGGCTTCTTAAAAAAAGTAAGCTACTCGTATACTGTAAAAGCATTGGTATTTTGGATCCTCCACAAAGACTGTTCTACAGACTAATGAATATACTGAAACCTACGTCTAAAAAACAAGATGCAAGCGAAGAGGAAATATTACGTATCAAAAAGGAGAAAGAAAACAAGTACTTAGCCAATTTCAATAACTTAGCTAATACATACGGCTATGATAAAAATCGTTTCACGCTGCTTTTAGATTCGAGAATTACCAGTAATCTTTTCATATCTTATTTAGAAGAAAATGATTATAATTATATTGATTTTTCAGAATATTTTGAAGAAAGTGATCATTCCACTACTTTAATTTACGATAGACACTGGAACAATCACGGGAGGGATTTGATTGCCAAAGCCATAAGTAAATACCTTAAAGAAAAAGAACTGATCAAAAAGTAACTTACTTTTGCAACATCACTTTTTGCATTTTTGATTTCCCCACAATTACATACGTTTTTTCTTTTTTAGAAACCTCTAACACTTTAACGTTAGCAACGTTATCTATACTGGTATACAGAAAATCAAAGACAATTCTTCTCAATTGTCTATGGTCTTTCGTATTGTAATCTATAACGGGTAATTTTTTATCATATACAGCTTCTTCTATTGCAGCAACTTGATATTCTTCAGTAAAAGCAATTGGATTTTTCTTTCGTTTCGCTTTATACTTTTTATAACGAACGTAAGCGATTTTAAAAACAAATTCTTTTAATTTTACTTTTAGATACTCAATATTTCCTTTAAAGAACCCTACAACTGATTTTTTTGGATATATGATTTGATGTTCAAAATTATATATGTGATTACACCATTCTCTCTTATAGCTTAGATCTCCCATTCCCATCTCATACGATTTATGATCGTTCTCAATAAGCCAATCTAGCTTTTTATAAATCTCTACGCTACCTAGACTAAACTTAGAATAATCAATATCATATGATGAAATTGCACTAAACAATCGATCTTGAAAATGATGGTTTAAGGAAACAATAATGGGTTGATTATTATCAAAAGCAACAAACATGGATGCTTTTTTTTCATTAATTAAAGAGAAATACATCTGTTTATAATGATCCCACCTTAAAAGACTTTGACTTACATCATTACGTTGTTCAAATCTTCTTACTAACATTTTTTCTAAAGCATCCATCAAGAACTCATAATCCTCCTCCTCTATTGCTCCATAGTATGTCTTATACGAAATGTTAAAACAAGATTCTAACCGTTTAATTCTTCTTCTGATACCTTTGGCATTACTTCTAAAACGATGCTTAATATAGGCATCAGCACTTGCAAAACCATCCAAAAAAACAGCATAGCCTTTAAAAAATTGCTCTACTTTTTTTACAACAAAATTACCACTGTTACTATGTGGTTTTAAATAATCTGGAATGAAAAAAACAGAATACACCTTATCTGGATTTTGCTCCAAACTATTATCATAATCAGGGTTGATTATCCCTTTCTCGTTTTCTGATGATCGTACTTCTGAGAATAGTTTTGGAATTGAACATTTTTCAAAAAGCTCGAAAAAATAATCTATATGTACTTTTTTCATCTATTGTTCAATCTATAAAACGGAAAGAAATAATTTTTCAGATCTTCTTCCTTGATATTTGCAAATTCTTTGTCTGAAGCTAAGCATAGTTCATTATACACTTTTTCATTTACTATTTTTCTTCCCGTACAAAATATAACATCATCATCCTTAGGAAACAATGACTTTTTATTTTTATACAACCCATCTCCATCCTTCATTCCTCCACCAAGAACGTAATACTTTTTACCATTTTCCACGGCCCATTCTATTACTTTTACTCTTAGGAAATCATTTGGTCGATAACTAAAATACTCTGCATTAGTACCTCCTAAGAATGCAAAAATTATATCTTTATAATTGATGATAAGTTCCACAGAAATTGGTACGCCCTCATGATAAACAATAACTATAGAAAAGTTATCCAGATTAGATAATATAAGATCTTCAAAATAAGTCTCAGAGAAGAAATAAATACTATCTGCTTTATTTCTTGTCATTGTATCTACATAGATATCATGAAAGATTTTGATAGTATCTTTAGTGATCTGATCCTTATGAAAAACCTTAAAATCCAAATTATAGTTTACTGCTTTTCTATAATTATTTCTCACTTTAGGAAGAAACGCATTCCACTGATCTTCAAAGTTTTCTAATAAATGACCTTTTACATTAGAAAGTGTTTGTATCAACGAACCAGAATAATTTTCATGATTCTCATTAAGACTAAAACGAACAAATTCTGTTACGATGTTGTTTTCCTTATACCAGGCATCTACATAATTCCAAAATTGAGCAAGATCCTCTGATGAAACATTATCATTAAACAATGGCCCACTATATCCATAAGGGCTAATAACATCATTATATGGGTATTCCTTATCATTTATTTTAATCTTTCTTAGCACAAAGGGCATTAAAATAATCGGGACACCATCCTTTTCAAATAAAAAACACCTTAATTCGTCTGAATCTTTCTCAGAATGACGAAGATGTTCTATGGAATAATAGACGTTATTGTTCCATTCTTTTTTAAGAAGTGACTTGTATTTCAAAACCTCTGAACTATCGTCAAGATCTTTTATTAATATTCTGTAGTTTCCTTCCAATGCTAATGTATTAATATGATTGATTTCATTTATTGATTGATGCTTTTAATAATCCCTACTTACTTTGACTAAAAAAATCATATATTTTATCAGATAGAACATTTGAAAGCCATATTATCCTCCCACAATGTTCTACATGCCAAACAGCTTTTCCCTCAAAAATATTGCCGGCTAATAATGGTCCTACGATATGTAAATTATCCGATGCTTCTAAAGATTCATTTACATCAAAACCAATCTTGGATTCATTAGGAATACATAATTTCTTTTCTATGGTATTCTTTAATAATTGTGGAATATCAGATGCTGTTAAATTTGTACTTCCAATACAGTTAAAAACTATTTGTACGGAATCTTTAGAAATTCTATTAGTTCCTGATCTGGTATCTAAGTATTCTAAAGAATACATATCATCAGAATTTTTCTTTATATCTATAAATCTCCCTGCGATATGATCAAAACGATTTTCCTCTTTTAAAGCTTCTATTGTTTTAGAATAATGATACCCTGCACATCGCTGTCTTCTTCCTATATCATTACCATATAGACAGGCAAACTTTTTTAGTTCTCCCTGATCTAGTTTTTTTAACAATGAACCAAAGGCTTTTGAGATAATATCCACAGTAGAAGCTGCTCCCAAGTGAATTTCATCTGCTAAATCCAGGTCTTTATATGTTGCATCGGCAATTTGCTTGGCTGTTAAGCTTTGATGATCAGCCAGAGAAAGTAAATTTTTTGGTAAATATTTCTTTTTTCCTTCCTCGTCAACAATAGAGTCTGGTGATAATCCCTGAGTAGAAAGAAGTGTAAACTTATTGATTTTGGATTTAATATTTCCGTGATCATTAAGCTTGTAAAGCATTTCTAAACCACTGGCATTTGCCCCAACGATTAAAGCATTCACCTCTTTTTCTGGCTGATCTTCTAAAAAGGTATCAAGTTTTGCAAGAACCTCTTTTAAACAAGGCTTATAAGGATTATTAACAAAAATCAAATTATCATCTGTAATGAAATCTTCTTTTTTCCATAAATGCACAGTAGGAAGTGAGCCTACAGAAAGAATAACCTTCTTAGAAATAAGCTTATGATCATTATTAAGAGATAATGAATACATAGTATCAGTCTTATCTATATCAATCACTTCTGTGTTCACATAATCGACTACTATACTGCCTTTTTCTTCAGCTTCTTCTATATACTTTTTGGTTTTTTGATCAATGTAGCAACCAAAAAAACGACGAGGAATAAAAAGGTCCTCCCATTCGTTGTTTTTGAGCTTATCTGCGTGCTTAGAAAGCCACTCTGCAGACAAAATACCTCCATCGGATCTAAACTCTTCTAATAACCATTCTTTATTTATATTAAGCCATTTGATAAACTTGCCTAATTCCGGTTCTGGTAAGAAATTCTTTAAAGATGTAATTAAAAGAACTGAAAAACCAGATCTCACACCATAAGGTATTCCTGTATAAAATTCCGGGTATTTATCGATAATAGTTATTGATATTTTCTTGTGTATTGATTTGGTTTTTAATCGATCAAGAAAATGTAAAATAGTAAATGATGATGAGATACCTGACCCTATAAAAGTGATATCTGTGTGGTTAGTTTTATTTTCAAAATCCATAAACTATGGTTGTTTTGTTTTTATTACGCGAGCCGGGTTACCAACTACGGTAGTATATTCCGGAACATCTTTAATAATAACTGTTCCTGCCCCTATTAATGTTTCTTTTCCTATTTCTTTTATACCAGTCATTGCAGTAACACCCATACCGATATAAGCATTTTTTCTAACATTGATTAAAGCTCCAATGTTAACACCAGAAGACATAAACACTCCATCTTCTAAAGTCACGTGATGTGCAATAGTGCTATCCATATTGATCATAATATAATTACCAATAGTAGTATGCGGCATCACGATATTACCAGCTAACATGTAGACAGCTTCGCCAATGGTTACATCGGGTGCAATCGATACAGTATGATGTAAAAACCCTGGTATACCATAACCTTCCTTTTTTAAAGTAGATAAATACGATACTCGTACTGCATTTACTCCAATAGGACAATACACATCTTGTATCTTATCTTTAAACTCTTCCAAAAAAAGATCCTTATACATACCGATAACTGGTATATTAATAACATCTTTACCTATAAGATCTGGATTATCATCGATAAAACCTATGATGTTTACTCCAGCTTCTTTAAGATATGAAGCATACACTTGTCCTTGTGTTCCTGCACCAATTATTACAGCGTTTTTCACTTTCTTACAATCTAGTTTTAGTGGTTTTTTTATTCTATTTGGTTAATTATTACCTGTAAAAGTAGGCATATTTACATTTTCGCCGCTATTAATATCTTCTTTAAACAAAACTTTCTTAGCTGTCATAAAAATAATCTTAAGATCAAGTTTAAAACTTAAATTTTCTGTGTACCATACATCTAGTTTAAATTTTTCATCCCAAGAGATTGCATTGCGTCCATTTATCTGAGCCCAACCTGTAATTCCTGGTCGCACATCATGTCTTTTTCTTTGAAAATCACTATATAAAGGTAAATACTTTACTAAAAGTGGTCTGGGACCAATTAAACTCATATCTCCTTTTATTACATTAAAAAGCTGTGGAATTTCATCTAATGAATACTTTCTTATAAACTTCCCCGTTTTTGTAATTCTCTTTTCAAAGGGTAACAGTTCTCCTTTTTCATCTTTTTTATCATTCATACTTTTGAACTTCACTATTTTAAATACCTTCCCATTTTTACCAGGTCGCTCTTGAAAAAAGAAAGGTTTACCGTTGTTGGCTATAGCCAATAGTATAATGAGTACCATTATGATCGGTGATAAAATGAGAACACCTATAAAACAAAGTGTGAAATCTAAAAAACGCTTTATAAATGAATTATACATAAATTCTATTCCTATATTCTAACTTATTTAATTTAAGATTTAGATAAATATCTCTTCCCTTTTTTTACTGTTTTAATAACTTCGCCCGGAACGCCGTATACTAGATTAAAATCATCTACATCATGCAATATTAACGATCCCGCACCGATAATACTATGTTTACCTATATCTACACCTTGTATTACATTAGCTCCTAATGATATTGCCGAACAAAAACCAACCGTTACATTACCTCCTACTGTGACACCTGGAGCAATACTTGCAAAATCATTAAGTTTACCATCGTGTCCAAAACTAGCATTTGTATTCAGGATACATCCATCTCCTATTTCCGCCAGGGCATTCACTTTTACTGAAGCTAATATTACCGTTCCTTTTCCTATTATAACACTAGGACTTATAATGGCGCTAGAATGAATAATCGTTACAAATTCAAAATCCGGGGCCAGTTCTTTAATTTTGGTATGCATTAGATATCTAGTCCAATTATCTCCAATAGCAATGATACCTTTCTTAATCCCTTTTTTTATTAAATCCTTTATCAGATCTTCTGTCCCTAGGATTTCATAACCAAGAACCTTATCTCCCTTTGGTTTAAACGAATCAATCAGCCCATAAATCTGATACTTTCCATTTGATTCTACTGTTTCTATAACAACCTTAGCATGACCTGAGGCACCGATAATTACAATTTTCTCCATTGGTTCGTAAAATGATAATCCGATAAAGAAATGAATCTGTTTATCACTATACTATGACAAAAATCAGTAGACAGTTTAAAAAAAATGAAATTAAACAGTTACCTATTTATTATATTGAAGGCTTATTACTATTGTAATTCTGATTGAATACTATTAACTAAGTCACCCACATTATTCATATTCATCAGATCCATTAACTTAAACTTAATATCAAAAGTTTTCTCTACTTCTGTAATAATCATCATATGCGTAATGGATTCCCATCCGTCCACATCATTTGCCGTAGTCTCATCCGAAAGTTGAAAATTTTCATGTTCTAATACAGCTACAAATGCTGTTCTCACTTTAGATAAAATCTCTTCTTTATTCATTAATTGGTTGTTTTTAGTTGTTTAGTGTATATCAAAATGTTTTTTTAATTCTTTTCTGTCAATTTTTCCATTGATACTATGCGGAAATTCTTTTATAAACCTTATGTGCATTGGAATCATATAACTTGGCATTACATTTTTCATATGATCAAAAATATATTCCGTATCAAATTCTTCGGATTCAATAGCTAAACCAAGTTCGGCATTACCTAACGAATTAGTAATATCTAGCGCTACCATATTCACTTTTTTATCAGATCTGGATTTTGCGTGAAACTCTATTTCGGCTAATTCTACTCTATATCCTCTAATCTTCACTTGGAAATCTGCTCTACCTACATATAAAAAATCTCCTTCATCATCCTTTAAACAAAGATCACCTGTTTTATAATACCTAATACTTTTCCCATTTTCTTCTCTTACAAAAAAGCTTTGAGCATTTCGTTCTTCATTTTTCCAATATCCTGGTGTAATTTGTGGACCTCCAAGGCATAATTCACCGGTTTCACCAATACCAACTTCTTCATTACTTTCATTAACAACAAGATACAAAGTGTCTTTTTGCGGGGTTCCAATCGCTATAATTCCATTATGTGCCTTAGTGTGAGTTTCCTTGTGATAAGGATAAAATCCGCTATACACGGTAAATTCTGTAGGGCCGTAGTAATTGAATATTTTACAGTTAGGAAGGCAATCGCTCCACTCTTTTGCGATATCACTATGTAAAGCTCCACCACCAAAACTACAGTATCGTATATCAGGAGCATTTATTTCTCCAAAATAAGGGCGTAAATAATTAATAATCGAAGGGACCATCGTAAGCACGGTAAGCTTCTCTTCGTTAATTAACTTAAAAATATAGAAATACTTAATCGCTACTTTCGGAATGGTATACATACAAGATCCTGACAACAAAGGAAATAGATAAGTAACTACCGAAAAATCAAAAGTAAGCTCAAACATTTGCAGGCATCTATCAGATGGCTCCAAATTAAATGTTGGTTCTGCATCAATCGCTCCTACCAAAGCCTGTACATTATCAAAAGTAATAGGCACTCCTTTTGGCAGTCCGGTAGTACCGGAAGTAAACAAGATATATGCTAATTGGTCTCCTGAGAATTCTTTAGGAACTAAGTTGATTTCAGTATTTGATAATTCTTTAGAAGGGATTACTTGATAATCATCGTACACCGAACTTTCTGAAGAATCTATAACATATTTAGTTTCAGTAAGCTCGAAAACTTTTGCATTACGCTCAAATGGAACTTCAGGATTCACTGGAACATACGCTTTACCTTCTAACCAAAGTGCAACGATACTGGCATATGTCTGAAGATCATCATTGGTAACCAAACCAATAAGCTTTTCCGAATCTTCTATTGTGTCAACTATTGCGCTTCTTATTTTGGATATTTCAACGGCAAAATGTTTGTAGGTATAAAACGTACCATTAATGCACAATACATTATGATCTGAATGCTTTTCTATCGATTCTTGTAGTCTTTTTACGAATTCCATTTGTGGTTGATTATGCAATTGGTTTAATAAAAATGTCCATCACGGTTTAACATCATAAAATTTTCAGAATCTATCTCTGTATCATTATGCGCCAAGCCTTTTTTGGTAACTTTATGTGTAAAAATTGTCTTATATCTTTTGGTGATATTATCAGACAATTTTGTGTCATCAGTAAATATGAAGGTTTTTCTTTGTTTCATAAAGTTTTCCATTAATGCATCTACACATAGATTATAGTTCCCCTCATCTTTCACCAAAAAATATTTAACATTGAACTCATTATAATTTATGACATAGGACAAAAACCCAATGATTTTATCTTCTTTTATGATTTTTAGATTATGAAGATATATATTATTACTAATACCTGTCTGTAGTGATTTATGAGGATGCTTATCAGGTACAGGCGTCTGTAGGTATTGACTAGTATCTATTTGCCAATTCACATACGCTTTTGTTTTATGAATCAAATCGTTATCACAAAGAGGTTTTACCAATTCCCAAGTTTCATCATCTAATTGGTTTATATACTCATATGAAAGCTCTTTTACCTTACTTTTTAGTTTAGATTTATTTAGCGATCGTATAATTGCTCCGGTTAAGTTGTCCATTTGATCCAGTATAAACTTAAAGGATTTTAAAAACTTAAATCTTCCAATTAACATAGAGGCATCCAGGCTAAAAAATATGGTATGCCTTAGTCTTGATGCTATAACTTTAAAAGGCTGTTTCTCATAAAATGTATTGACATTCTCGGCATATGATTTAATAAGTATTTGTTTTCCTGTAAGATTAACCGCTTCATTATAAATATATGTTCCTAAAACAGTGTCTTTATAGGTTTTATGTACCCACCAAGATATCATCCAATACACTTTTTTTGGTTTATTATCCTTTGTATTTAATAAGTCTGGAAACATAAATATAAACGAAATCATTTTATCTCCTTCATATCCAATTACTCCGCAATAATCATCATCATTAATTCTATCATTAGCCACTAACCATAATGCTTTACTCTTTGGTAATGGCGCGAGATCATTTTTCCAATAGGTGTTTTTATCAATAGCCTCGCTTAGTATTTTTTTTGTTAAGCCTATAACTTTTAAATCTTTACTCATTCTATTCTACCTAAAACCAAACTGATTAATTAGTACCATTAAACCACTCTGATGTTAACTCATTTGATAAGTTAACATCTTCTTTTTTCAAAACCTTTTTTAGTGTAAGACCCAATATTTTTAGGTCTAATAAAAAACTACAATTCTCCACATACCAAACATCATATTCAAATTTTTTTTTCCAAGTAATTGAATTTCTTCCATTTACCTGAGCCCAACCCGTGATTCCGGGTCTAACATTGTGTCTTTTTTTCTGAGTTTCATTATAAACGGGTAAATATTCTATAATCAACGGTCTGGGACCAATTAAAGACATATCTCCTATTAAAACATTTATCAGCTGTGGAATTTCATCTAAAGACGTTTTTCTAACAAATGTTCCAACAGTTGTCATTCTTTCCTTATCAGGTAATAAATTACCGTCATTATCCTTCAGATCATTCATTGTCTTAAACTTTATGATACTAAATATCTTCTCAGATTTGCCTGGTCTTTTCTGAACAAAAAATGGTTTTCCTTTATTTGCAATGGCAAGAAAAATGATTAGTACCAAAAATATCGGTGCTATAAATAGAAGCAACAGGAAGGCCGTGCTAAAATCCAGAACTCTTTTGAAAAAATTTTTATACACCTTATTTTTTTAGTTTAAAAACAATAATATTTTAAAACCTCGGAATGAATTCCAGGTCATACTTTTACACTTAAAAAATGGGGGAAATGAAATAGATATATGATTTTTATCTGTCAAGGGGAATGCAGTGATGATCATATCTATAATCCTATCATTAGAATCGCTGGCAAATATACAATCTATATTTTATTTTTTAAATTTAATTCTACTACTTTTTTAATAAAAAAATATAATTTGAATTTGAATTTTTAAGTTACTTAAACCATTACTTCATTTACAATTGCCTGTTGTTTGCCTGATTTTAATAGAGGTATTTCCGGGACATATTCTAACTTTATAATTGCGTCTTCTCCTAGGTATTCTTTAAATTCTTCTATAAACTGATTTTCACTTTCCAGAGTGTCATTTAGTACCTTTAATCTGAAAACGTACTCTTTATTTGTTTTCTGGATAATCTGCCGTTCTTTTACTTCTTTATATTTATTAATCACCAATAAAATACTTGTGGATAATATCTCACCCGAGGTGCTCCGTATCATATCCATTTTTCTCCCCTCAATTTTTGTAAGTACAGGTTTAGAAATCCCTTTTTCTTCTACATAATCCATGATTCCAATATCACCAGTATCATAACGGATCATGGGTGTATTATAATTAAATAAGTCAGTAATTACTATTCTTCCCAATTCTCCAGGTTCTACGCTATTATCGGAACTAAAACTTAAAATCTCTACGTAATAACTTGCCCAATTAATTTGGAAATATTCTTTACCAATCGGTTGCTGAGCTATCATTCCGTTTTCTGCATTAGAGTATCTAGAAACCATATCTACATCAAAATACTTTTTCATAGACAATTTTGTCAATGGATCTAAACGTTCTGACATGCCTATTACAGATTTTAGATTACAATCAATCGGTTTAGAATCAATTGAATCCAAATACTTACAGATTTTATCAAAAGATGAAGCATATCCTAGCATTCCTTTATTGGACGCGTCACTTTTTAAAATATCTATTAAATCCTTTATTGAGTTTTGTGATAAAGCAAAAACATCTATTGGTGTTATGTTTTGAAGAAAAGATTCCAGTTCATTTTTCTTTTTAAACATACTCCAAAAACGCAAATAAAATAACTTGTAACCAATATGAAACCCACACAATTCAGAAAAGTAAATAATATCTGCTGTATTTCTTGCTTTCTTATTAAGATCCTGATATACGGTAAAAGAAGCTCCTGTAGATCCGCTGGTAGAGACACTAACTTTCTTTTTGTGTTTATATTTTATCGATTGAATGTTATCGTATGAAGATCTAACAATCTCTTTGTTTGTTACGGGGAAATTTTGAAGATTTGAAGGATTAATATTCCTATAATATTCAGATGTATCCACAGAATGCTTTAATAACGAATCTAAATATTGTTTTTGTTTTTCGGAAAACTTCTGACTAACTGAGCCTTCAATTAGGTTTTTAATATCTCGATAATGTCTCCTTACACTACTTCCTGTTATAAAATCTAATGACCAAAAAGAAATATTTCTTATCCTTTCGTTAACTCTCATACTTTGTATTGACTTTTATTGAATAAAGTCTAGAAATAATCAAAGCCACAATATGATAATTAAAATATAGGTATATAGATTATTTGATATCTCTTAGATATTGATATGAACTATCTAAATAATTATGACGATGTTATTTGTTATTCTTGTCGTAAAATAAGGAATTGTTTTAATATTTGAAGAAAATGATATTGTCTTAAGTTAAACTACCATATCCGTTTCTTATAACCAATCCCTATCAATATAAGTAAAACAACTAATATTCCTGGGCTTAAAAACCAATATATAGAAATGTTATTATCTATTAAAATAGGTGAAGAATCACCAATAAGATAAAATCCACCCCAATAAAATGGAGCCTTATAGTCAATATTTGTAGTAGCAAGAAATTCTAACTTAGCATTTTGAAGAGCTTTATCTTTACTCATACCTCTGTTAAGGTTAGAATAAAAGTACTTCATTAACTTTGGTGTAGATTCGTCAGATACAGCCCAATTGGTTAAAACCAAACTTTTAGTCCCCGAATATTGAAACGCATTCCCTAAACTCATTATGCCTTCTCCCTCCGCTATTTTACCAGATCCCGTATTACAAGCACTTAAAACAACTAACTCAGCAGGAATATTTAATGCAAATAGTTCATAGCTATATAAAAGATTATCTTCTTTTATTTCCTTGTCATTATTATTAGTAAAGAAAAGTTTAGAATTTTCCGGACTCACATTATCTATCATCCCGTGAAGAGCTAGATGTAAAATACCATACTCTCCAGCATATTTCTTAAAATTAGCTTCTGTAGCCTGAGAATCATAATAATATTTTCCGTCTACTATTTTAGATACTTCAGTTATTTCTTCTCGAGTACCGGGTAAATCTCTAAGATTATTGCGGGACTTTGTATTATTTTTTGAATTAAAGAAACTTTCGGTATAGGAAAAAGCAAGACATTTACCTTTTATCACATCAGGTTTTGATCCATTGTTGAAAGATGCCCACAATAAATTAGAAGAATTAGCATAAGCAATAGCGTAATCTTTAAGAAAATAAGAAAATTGTTCTGGGTTATCTGTATTGTCATTTTGTGTCAATAGCAAATCAAAGTTAACGTGCCATAATGGTCCATCGGGAACAATTATCAATTGATCTCCAACAA
The DNA here is from genome assembly GCF_042684305.1 of Aquimarina rubra. Classification (NCBI taxonomy): domain Bacteria; kingdom Pseudomonadati; phylum Bacteroidota; class Flavobacteriia; order Flavobacteriales; family Flavobacteriaceae; genus Aquimarina; species Aquimarina rubra. Next base: position 651,699 of record NZ_JBHULE010000008.1, read on the forward strand.
GATCATTTTCAAAAGGCTTTATTAACTCAGAATATAATAGACTTGAGCATCTTTTATATTTATTTGAATTTTTAGAAATGATACTTTCTTGAAACTCCTCAACTTTTTTCGTTAGATCTTGAACTAATAATTCTTTTACAGTAATTTTATTTTTGGAAATCAAAAAAACATAAACAATACCTCTACCCGTAGTAAAAAATTCCAAAAGGGTTATATTTTCATTTAAATTATATTGAATATCATCAACTGAAATAATTTCCTTTTGATATTTAAGCTGATGATATTTAGGATAGTTTTTTTCCAATATTCTTATTAGTGAATCTTCTTTCCTATTAATATCAAATAATTTTCTTTCATTTTCTACTATCCTTATGGTATCAATAGGGTTATTTAATGAAGAAGAAATTATTTGTCCTTTATAAAATGCTCTTTTAACCTTAAGGTTTTCAACAAGGTCAATAACCCCTGAAGGAACTATAGAACTTTTAGCATATGAATCATTCAACAGTTGTTTAAGTGTATTAGCTTTACTTTTCTCGGAATAGTAAAAAGCATCCAACAATCTTTCTTTATCTTTTGTTTTTTCATAAAATAATATTTGTGAACTTATAATATCTGCATAAATTTCTTTTGTTTGTTTTGCAAATGCTACTTTATCTTTATAATTATTAAAAGCACTTCGAATCTTATCAATAATCAAGTCTATTTTGATATAAATACTAACACATTCATTTAAATAAGTTAGATCCTTATTTTCAACATATAATGACTGTAATGTTTTTCCTTTATTATAATATGTCATTAATACTTTTTGTATATCATAAAAAATATCCGAAGTAAAAACATCTTTGTTATTAGTAGGATTTTTGTATTTCTGATTTGAAGCTAATGACTTATTAAAATATTCAATAGCCTTTTTATACTTCTTTTGATTGTGATAAACTTTTCCTATTGATAAATAAAAATCCGAAGTTATAGGATGCTCTTCATTAAAATCATCGAGTAATAAATTCAATCCTATTTGATAATTTTGTTGAGCTTCTTCATACATGTTCATTTCGCTATAAACATTTCCTATGAACTCATAAGTTGCAGCAATGGAACGATGCTTCCCAAATAATGATTTGCCAATTTCATTAGATTTTTTATAGCATTGTATTGCTTTATCATATTCTTTTGTTTTTAAATAAAGATCTCCTATATATAAATACACAGTTTGTATACTAGTATGATTTTCTCCAAAAATTGACTGAGAAAGCACTAAGGCCTTTTTATAATATTCCTTGGCTCTATCATAATCTTCATCATAAAAGCATATCCTCCCCATATTTCTGTATACATTAGCTGAATGAGGGTGTTGTTCACCGTGAATTTCAAAACCTAAATTCAAACTTTTTCTAAGATATTCTAATGTTTTGTCATATTCTCCTTTTTGAGTAAAAACCAAAGCAGTATTCAGATATATAACTTTTTGTCCATTTAAAAACTTTTTCTCTTTAAATATAGTCAATGCATCTTGGTAACACTTTAAAGCATATTCATATCTCATCATTCTAAATGAAGTTAGACCAGTATTAGCCTTTATTCGTCCTACATAAAGATTATCGCTTCCAAAATTTTCGACAACAATTTTTAAATTTTTATCGTAATACTCTATAGCTTTTTCATATTTTCCTAAATCACTATAAATAATTCCCATAATATTATAATTGGAGCCAAGTTTTATATTATCGGAACCTAATTTTTCTAATCTAATAATAATTGCTTTCTCATTATATTTTATTGCAAGTTCATACTTATTAATTCTATAATGTATCATTGCCAAATTACTATAAGATGTAGCAATATCAGGGTGATTTTCAGGGAATAATTTCTTTCGCATTTCCAACGCTTTATTGAAATAATCCAATGCCTTGTCATAATTAGATGATCCTTGAAAATATTTTCCTTGATTATCGTAAGCATTGGCTTTTTCAGGATTATTATTTTCAAGATAAGTAGAACTTATTCGTAAAGCTTTTTGAAAATACTCCGAGGAATTCTCAAATTTCCTCGAATTTCCAAAATTCTCAGAAATTTTATTGTAACAACTTGCCACTTTGTCCCAGGAATTATTTTCCATATAAATATTCAATGCACTTTTAAAAAGGACAATAGAACTATCGGCTTTCTTTTCTAATAGAAAAGATTCTGCCTTTTTAAAATATTCATTTGCTAGAAGAATATCATTTTCAACTTGAGCGTAATTATTGAAAAATGGATTAAATATAATAACCGTCCATATTATTCTGTTGTATCGAATCAATTTACCTATATTCATAAGTGCGCAAGTATTACTTAATCATTTTATTATTAAAGAGAGAAAAAGTGAAAATATTAATTATAATTGTCTATATTCTTCTAAAATTGCGTTCCACACATACTTTCTTTCGTACCTCTCGCAAATCATCTCTCTCGCCTTCTGTGATAATTGTCTACAATATTTTTTATCAGTTAAAAGTTTTTCCATAGCATCATAAAGAGCTTCAGAACTTTTAACAGGTATGATGGTACCATTGATTCCTTCAGTTATTATTTCGTTACAGCCATTGATATTGGTAACAATACTTGGCAATCCCATAGCACCTGCTTGCATCACTACGTTAGGAAAACCTTCTCTATAACTAGGAAACGTAAGTGCATCTGCGATGGCAAAAAATGGTCTAACGTCGTTTTGCCATCCTACAGAAATAATATTGGGATTACTATCAATCTCACTTTCTGTTTCGGGTAATAAAGGATCTAATTCTCTTTCATAAGTTCCGACTAGCAAAAGTTTAGTATTTTGATGTTCATCATTCAACTTTTTGAATGATGTTATCAATTCATTGATCCCCTTATCTTTAACAAATCGACCCACAAAAACATACACAAAATCTTCTCTATCAATTTTTAACTCTTCTCTTAGTTTTGCATTATCTTCTAACGAATATTTAGAAGGATCAAAATGCGTGGTATCGATTCCGTTAGAACTTCCATTAGCAATAACCTTTAGTTTTTTGTCACTAGTATATTTATTTTCTAAAATAATATCATTTAACCCAAAAGAATTAGGATAAATCATCGTTGCACAACCATATGTAAATTTTTCTACAGTATCTAACAATAATCTCCTCGCTCCGGTTGCTTCTAATAAAGGTAATCCAGCTATGGTATGAAGTCTATGTGGAATCCCAGCAAATTTTGCAGCGATCATAGATAAAGTACCCGCCTTTGGAGTATGACTATGTACAATATCAGGCTTTTCTTTCTTAAAGACCTTATATAACTGATATACAGCCTTTAAATCTTTAATTGGTGTTATTTTACGAGTCATTTCTACAGGAATAACCCTTATCTCTTCCTTTTTACCAACTTTCTCTAAAGTATTTTCTTCTCTACTTGATACTCCAATTACATCATAGTGTTGTGACATAAACTTTAACTGTCCCTGTAATAGTCCTCCTAATGATCTAGGAACCGTAGTAACACGAATGATTTTACCCCTTTTTTTCACTTGTATAAATAAAATATAATATTTGACTGCAAATATATAGATATAACAAGGCATTAATATTTTTATTTAAATTCTTTTTTAACATATATTTAATCAATATATTGGAACGCATATCTGACTTAATGAGTTTTGACAGATAAAAATCACACCAAAAAGAAAGAAAAAACTTACAAAAATATTCTAATCTCTGATAAAATTGGGGAATAATTCCACACTTTTCATGACTTCTACACAATATTCCGCTATTTACGGCTTATTCAACCATTATAAATGGGACTTTGGATAATTTCAAACATCTTTTACGGTAAAACCATAGTTTATTAAGTGTTTATATATCAAATAATTATGTTTTGTAAACTTTAACATTTTTTTTCGACATAATACACAATAGTATCGATGAAACTCCGTTAACTATGAAATTGAAAACTAAAATTAACCCCCATCCAAATGAAAAAGTTACCTTATTGTCTATTGATTTTATTGACTTTCTGTTATTTCTCTTGTAGTAATGAAAGTATTGAAGAAATTATTGCTGAAGAAGAAGAAATTATTGATGAAGAAGATAATAATGAAGAAGAGGAAGAAGAAGATACAGATATAATTTCTGATACGCCTTGTGATTTTGACCTATCGAATCTTACTGCTAATTCTACTGTAGTTATTGACTGTCTATTAGATTTAGAAGGACAAACAATTAATTTACCTGCTAATGTTACCTTTGATTTTGAAGGTGGAGATATTTTCAACGGTACTCTTGTATTTTCCGGAGGATATATTGACGGAAGACTTCTAAATTCAAAGTTAGAAACTCAAGGCGACGTTTTACTTAAAGACCCTACATTTAAGTTTACGGCATCTCGATGGGAAAATATTGTACAAGGTCAGACAACATCTGATATTGCTCTGAAAAATACCGCTGAGTTCGAAAGATTGATGTACTCTATTAAGGAAATGGGTGGAACTACGTTCGAAACCAATGTTTTTGATGCTTATTTTGAAACTACTAAAGTAACCAGTACAACATCAAACCAGAATTTCTATGCATCTGTAGAAGCAATTAATGTCCCTTCGAACTTTCACCTAAAGATGTCTGACAATACTAAACTACGTCAGTATCCTGCTGAATCAAGAATTGAAAATGGTGCTATTCTAGCAATTCGGGATGCGGACAATGTTACTGTTTCTGGAGGTTATTTAATAGGAGATAGAAATGATCGTATTTATGCAGCTGATGATGTTGGTTTATATGGAACTCACCTAATGCATATACACTCTGGAAGAAACGTTACCATTGATGGCGTAAATTTTGTAGAAGGTTCCAAAGGAGCTCTTGCAATTTATTCTATAGGTTTTAGATTTAATCCCGATTATATTCCTACTTACGGTATAAATGTTATTAATTGTACTTTCAAAGATATTAGAAGAATGGGTATCGCCCTTACTGATGGTAGCGATATTCTTATTGAAGGAAATACATTTACCAATGTTGGTCAACCGATGTCTGGATCTGATGGTGGTGAAGTTGGTTATGCAATTAATATAGAAGCATATAGAACAAGAGATGCTAACGGTGTTCTTATGGAAAATGAAAGAGCTTTTGATATCCTAATCACTAGAAATACTGAGATTAATAGTAGAGTTGGATTTACGGCTGCCACGATAGGTCAAGACATTACTGTAGAGGATAATGATATTGAAACCAGATGTATCTTATCGCTGGCTTCTGGAACTAAAATCATCAATAATAGATTTAATGCATCTGCTGTAGCTGGTGAAACCTTTGCGATTTTTGCTGCAGGTAGTCATAGTGATACTGTTTTTGATAATGAAATAAGTGGTAATGACATATCTGGTTATGCTATTGGTATCGCCACGGATACTAATGATATTAATGTTTTCAATAACAATATTACAAATGGAGATATTGGACTACAATTAAAAGACACATCGGACTCCAGTTTTTATAACAATACCATTAATGTCAACCAAACAGGAATTAGTGCGACCAATACTTTCGTAAACAACACGACTATCAATGACAATACAGTAACTGCCGGTAGTTTTCATTTATATCTTACAGGATTTAATAACTCTACAGAGACTAATGGATATACAATCTCTTTAGAAAGAAATAAATTCTTAAATTCTAAAAAGGTTACCATTAATAATGCTAACGGAATTACTTTTAGAAATAATGAAGTAACTGGTGGTATTGAATTAGGAACTTCTTCTAATATTGATATTTCATCTAATACTAAAATAGATCCTAATGATAGTGATGGTATTCGTTTATACGGAACTCATTCTAGTATTTCTATAACTAACAACAATATACTAGAACCATCTGGAGCTGATAGATACAACTGTATTAATAACAATTCAGATACTCCAAACGCAATTACCTTAAGTGGTAATACCTGTGGTACGAGATAAGATAAACGTGTAAATAGGTAACCCTGTATATACAAGAAATCCGGAACACAATATTGTATTCCGGATTTTCCTTTTCTTTATAACTCTATTGCAAAATTTCTTTTAACGGCATCAAATTTGCCATTTGGTCCCAAAGGAATATCCTCCACTACTCGTATCTGATAATTTATATTTTGGCCTAGTCTATCTTTAAGGTTATCTACTAATTTTTCTTGCATTTTATCATCAAAATTTTGATCTGCAATTAAATTAACTAGAATCTCTTCTGGGTTTTCCTGAATAATTTGGCTTTTTACAATTCCTTCTAAGCCTTTGTAAGCAGTATCCATTCTACCTACGTATCCTTTTTCTTTTGTCCAAAGGATATCATCTTCCCTACCGGTTAATTTTTCTATCATTGGCATGGCACAACCACAACTACATGTTTTACCGGCTTCTGCAAGTAAAACAGTATCTTCAATATTGTATCTAATTAAAGGGGTTTTTAGATTTGTAAAACTGGTAACCACCAATTGAGCTACTTCTCCAAACTTTGCTTTTTCTCCTTTTACATTTACAAATTCAAAAACTCCCGAATCCGTATTTAAATGTAAATTACCTTGAGTACACTCCGTAATAAAAGGGCTTCCTTCACTAGATGCGTATTGATTATATACATGGCAATTAAATGCTTTCTCGATTTCCAGCCTTTGGTAATCGTATAACGTTTCTGCCGTAACAGCGATAGCCTTCGGAGTAAAATTTAATGTCAATTTTTTTTGGTTAATGAATCTACTAATAATATAAATTGCCGATGGGTACCCATCCAATAAAATGGGCTTAAAGCGATTCAATTTTTTTACATAATGAAATAAGTTATCATCGGTTAAATGATATGTAGACATTAACAATTGATTCTCAAAATAATTATATACCCAAAAAGGAGGTTTTTTTGAATCAGGTTTAACGATCAATCTTCCAGAAAATCTAACTTGCTTAACTCTCTTTGTTTCTAAACCAATTGCTTTATGAAACCTTCTCCATAAGGCAAAAGATCTGTTTATTGATTCTTTATCCAAATAATTAATCGTGGGCGCACCTGATGTTCCACTAGTATAACCAACTCCATCCGTATTTCGGCTTTTATTTACCAATAGATCGGGATTGGTTTTTCTTTCAGATTTGGTTAGGATAGGCATTTTCTGAAGCACATCATAAGGGTTTTCTTCAATATGTTTACCCTTTATTCCTAATTCCTTCATCTTCTTACTATACCAATCTGAGTGATGTAATGCTTCGGATAATAAAAGTATCAATCTACTTTTTTGATAAGCATTTATATGATCACTATCAGCATTCCACAAATCAATATATTCTTTTAAAAATGCGTCGAACTCTTTAGTATATCGTTGTTTTGAATTCTGAAACGCTTTTATATTCAGCAAAATGAATTTAAAGGGATAAGGCAAACTATTATATATTTTCTCCTGCATTTTTCCCATAACTATGCCTTTACTTGTTCTAAATAAAATTCCTGAATCTTTTGGGTATTCGAAACGATATCATAATTCCCTTTCACTATCTTTTCTGTATTATCATTCTTTTTAGCAGCATCTATTTCCAATATCTTCTTAGCCCAGTATTCTGCTGGTTTATCAATGGAAAGAAACGCTATATCATCTGTCAGGCTCACTTCTTTAGTAATACTATCAGATGCCAGAACTTTAATTCCAGCTGCTTGTGCTTCAATCAAGGTGACTGGAAGCCCTTCATAAAAAGAGGGAAAAACAAACACATCAAACATTTGAAATAACTCTGGTACATCAGCTCTAACTCCTAAAAAATGTACGTTACTGTCAATAGATAAGTTTTTGGCTTCCTTTTCCATCACTTTCTTTAATGGACCATCACCAATCATGACTAAATCACTAGCTGATTTTTCTTTTACTAAGGCAGCAAAAATTTGTAATAAGAATGCATGGTTTTTTTGGCTTGCAAATCGCCCTACATGACCAATCACCAACCGATTCTGCACATCGAATTCTTCTTTATACTCTTGAGCAACTAATGCATTGTAGGCAAACTTTTCTGTATCTATGGCATTATTCATAGTTGTAAAAGAAACGTTACTACCAAACAACCATTTTCCTGCTTTATCTCCGCAAGAAAACAGATGTGTCGCATCTTTTTTAACCTTCTTTTTTAGTTGAAGTTTGATTAACTTTTTAAATGTTTCTTTTATACTTTCTTTTTGAGAAAAAAGTGATGAAATACTAACATCATCTATTGCAATATGAGCGTGTGCTATTCTACAGGGAATATTGAATTCTTTGGCGATTTTAAGAGGGAAACAACTAAATGTATTCAGATGAGAATGTACAACAGCATATTCCTGATGTTCTTTAAAAAAAACTCGTAACTTATTGTAATAATCACCAGGAAAAAGCGGATTAATCGCATCAAATCGGTATATCTTTCCTCCTAAACTTTCTATTTCATCATCAAAAGCAGCTTTTTCCTTTCTATGCACTAAAAAATCGAACTGCACTTTATCTCTATCAATCTTTCTATAATAATTCATAATCATAGATTCAGCTCCTCCCCGATTCATGATCGTAAAAACTTGTAAAACACGTATGGCCGCCATTAAAATTCTCCTTTAGTTTTATATCGTATGTACAAGTTTAGCAATACGCCAAATGGTATCGCCAGAATGGTAATCAACTTCTTTGGTGATTCACTGATAAAAGACCCATTTTTAGTAAACATAGCGCTAGAAACGTAGTGAATTGCATTCTTAAATTGATCTTTAAAGTTCTCTGCTAGTTTCATTCTGCTTTTTCTAGAAAATGCAAATCCTTTGGGATGCCTTCTATATTGCTTCAGAATATTCATACTTGATCCATCTTGCATATATTCTACTTCACATAATACTTCATTAATGGGTAGCAGTTTATAGTCCTGATCAATCAATTGATATAAATACCCGAGAGGAACGAAACGCTCTCCTTCAAAAATAGGATACGGAGGATATTTCTTCACTACCTCTGTTCTATACACTAACTTCTTATCTCCCAACACCTTGTGCACATTGTATAGATCGTATAGTGTAGTTTCTTTTATATGGTCAGGAATCGTTGTACCAATAATTTTTCCTTCGGGATCAGCGTCTAATCCAACCAATCCGGCAAATTCTGGTTTGTCTTTGATCTTTTCCCAGGCAACAAGAATTTTATCAATAGCTTCTTCCCCCATACAATCATCACTATCGATACAAACGTTAAGTGTAGTTTCGGTTAATCGATAAGCAGCATTATGACCGCCATGCATTCCTTGATTTTCCTGATAATGATATTGTATATCGATTTTACCTTCTTTGATCCACGAAGCTACTAGCGTTTCTGTATCATCTGATGAACCATCATCTATGATTAACCAAACAAAATCTTGATTAGATTGTTTTATTAAACTCTCATAACACTTATGTAAGCAATAGGCCCTGTTATAAGTAGGTGTAAATACGGTTATAGTTTTCATTAGTTGACTAATTGATTTGTTTTTTTGTAATTATCCCCAATATAAATAGTACATCATATATGTAAATGAAAAATAAACCAGCATTACTTTCCCAATCATAAAATGCTGATTTTTAAAAAATTCTTTTTTTAGAAATGGATAAATAATGACAATTGCCATCATAAACCACGATAAATAGGCAAACCTATTGGAATAGTTAGCTTTGATTACTAAAATCCAAAATCCGTTACATATTAAATAGGTATTCAGCAATTGGAAATAAAATTTATCTTCAAATTTCTTTTTATAAATAAAGTACCATCCCGCAAATACTGCAAAAGCACTATGAAATAAGAAATCCCAACGAAATCCAGTACTTGCAAATGCACTAGCATCTACTTCTGATGTTAAGTATCCTGTAAGTCGATCATCTCCAAAACCTAAACTGGCAAAAAGTGTAACCCATAGACTTCCCATTACGAGTGACAAAGGAATACAAAAAAGCCATCCTTTAAAAAACGTTTTAGGATTGTTATAAAAGTTCGTGATGATATACGCGAAAATTGGTAAGAACAATGTTTTATGAAAGAATGTCGCAGCTAGAAAAAACAAAGCCATAACAACTTTGTTTTGACGGTAGCATAATCCCCATAAAAAAAGCGATGTCGCGGCACCATTTCGCATACCATTAACACCATACGTCCAAAATGAAAATGATACAATAAACATCAAAAAGGAATAATACCAATATTGACCAAATAATGTTTTGGATATCTTATAGAGTGGAAATATGTATATGAATGCACAAATCGTAAAAAAGGTATGTGCAGAAACGATCTGTGCTAAGGTTTTCATAAATACATGCCAACCATAATCATTCACTTCTGGAATCTCTCCTCCTAGTCTATACCTATCAAATGTGACTATATAATTAACCGTATCACCAAATATCCCACTAATAGGTCTCTGCCCAATATGTAGAATAAGGAAAATCAATAAAAAATATCCTGTAAAATTTATAAATACGATATTTTTCTTTTCACTAATTTCTAAGATTCTAGTGTGCAATAAAGTAAAAATAACCAAGAAAAAGCATAGGTTGATATACAACGGATAGTAAAACTCTAAAGGCACAAAAGTGTTCATCTTACTTAGCGATTTTAACCGTTATGTTAGTATTCTGCTTCACTCTTTTTAATTTATTCTTTTTGTTTTTGTCTAAAGTTAGAATTATACCTTTTTCCCATCTTGTTTGATAATACGTGCAGGATTACCAACCACTACACAATTATCCGGAACATCTTTCACTACCACAGATCCTGCACCTATTGAACAGTTATTACCGATTTTGATATCACCAATAATAATGGCTCCTGTGTAAATCGATACATTATCTCCAATTGTGGGTCTCTTTCCATTTACTTCTCCTACTGTGACTAAATGATTCACATATAAATTCTCTCCGATTGAATCTGCATTAAGAATGGTACTATATGGATGCCCAGTAAGCACTCCTCCACCAAGCTTTGTACTCATATCAATCCTAAAATACTTTTCCTTTTTACAATATATATTTAACAAACTGGATATAACACCTCTGTTTCTAAAATAAAATAACGTTCTAAAATCCGGAGAATTAGCCAGGAAATTTAAAAGTAATGATACTTTACTACCCTTTGCTCCTTTTGCTGATGCCCATCTTTCTATATCCTTATCAATAGACTCTTTGTTTTTACTCATCCGATATACAATCACATGAGGTAACAAAAACATTTTATAAATATTTAAAATTAATGATCTCATTTCTAATTTATTAAATCATTAAACATTTTTTGCCAAAGACTCATCACAGAGGAAAGCTGATACTTCTTAGCATTTTCTCTGGCGTTCTTACCCATCCTCAGTATATTATCTTGATCACCCATTAATTCATTAAGCTGATTAATAAAAGTATTATTATCATAAACGGGCACAAGAATACCGGTTTCTTTATCTATAATATTTCTTGGTCCATAAGGACAATCAAAGGATACAATTGGTAAGCCACAAGCCTGTGCTTCTAGTAAAACTAAAGGAAAACACTCATTATGTGATGTCATCACAAAAATAGAAGAATGTAACATTTCTTCTTGAATCTTATCTGTAGATCCCATTAATTTGATAGTATCCTGAATGCCTGCAGTATAAATTTTATCCTGAAGCATCTTAACATAACCCGGTTCTCCACTACCAAAAATATGAAGTTGCCAATCTTTTCTAATTTTGGCTATTTCTTTCCAGATATCGACAAGAATATCATACCCTTTTACTGCAGCAATTCTTCCTGCAGTAATAATTCTTTTATTAGTAAGCTCTGATACCTTATCAGGATAAAAAGTCAATGGATTAGGGATAACAACAGTATTCTTACTCTTATAATAATTAGATTCATCTTTATTAAGAATTACCAATGTATCATATTTCGACTCTACATAATCCGCAAATTTGAAGAAGAACTTCTTAAACAGACTTGGATTTTCACGTTTGCTCTTTTCGATAAATCTTGAGTAATGAAACTCTTTAACCTTTGGAATACTTTTTACAATAAATGGAACGAAATAAGTATCTACACTGTGACTGCAAACCACTACCACATCTGGTTTTATTTGTTTTAATGCAGCTTTAGTTCGTGAAATATGTTTAGGTAGTTTTTTAAGGTTTTTAGGATGGAAATAAGATTTTCGACGATTGTAATTAATCGCTAAATCTCTAAAAATTATCTTTTCATCAAAGGTATAACAAGGCTTTTCTTCTTTTTGTTCGGTAGTAACAATATGAACTTCATTACCTTCTTGAGCAGCAAAATAATTTGCTTTAATGGATAGTACCCTTTCGATGCCACCGTGCAAGTATACCTGATCAATAATAAAAACTATTTTCATGTCGAAGAGGTATTCGTTAAACTCTTAAATAAAAGGTTCCATTCTTCAGCAATAGTTTCCGGTAAATATTTTTTAACAGCTTCTTTTGCCTTTACTCCCATGGATTTTCTTTTATCCTCATTTTCAATTAAAGAAATCACACCTTCAGCAAAAGCATCAATATCACCATTTTCTATTAAAATACCATTTTCTTTATCTGTAATAATATCCGAAGGTCCATAAGGACAATCATATGAAATACAAGGAACACCATATGCCATTGCTTCTGTTAAGACCATTCCAAAACCTTCGAACCGAGAAGACATTGTATAAATAGAAGCTTGTTCATATTTTTCTGCAATATTTTTAACCGGTGGATAAAAATTTACCGTTTTTGAAATATTGAGATTGTTAGCTAGTGTAGCTAAACCCTCTGCCTTACTAATCGTACCATAGATATCCAATGTCCAATCCGGATATTTTTCTGCTACTTGTTTCCAGCTTTTTAACAATCTATCATATCCTTTTTGAAAACTATGCTTTCCGACAGCTAGTACATTCTTGTTTTCTAAAGTGCTTTTTACATCCGGATAAAATGATAAAGGATTAGGAATTACCTTTAGGTTTTTAAAGGACCACTCATTGAGGTTTCCATTAGTCAATACAACAAAATGATCGTAATATTTACCACCAAAATTCATCAAGCCAAATTTAATAGCGGTAGCGATTCGTTTGGTTAGTGATCTTTTTCCTTTTTTGATTTCAACACTTCTGGAAACGTGTCTCTCATATATCATCGGACACGGTTTACCCAATACTAAAGGAACAAAAAAACCTTTTAAACCATCATCACATACTGCAATTACATCTGGATTTAGGTTCTTCATTACACTTCGTAAACCAGACGCATATTTAAACATTCTGGTAAAAGGATTTCCTTTCGCACTCACATTATGATAAGATAACTTAGGACTAAAATTGTAAAAAAGGTCACTCGTGTCCTGATTCAAAGTAACAATATGTATATCATAACCATAATCATCAGCGAGTTTGCTAGCCTTAATGGAAAGCACTCTTTCTAGTCCACCCGGACCATCTATGCGGTTAACAATATATACAAGTTTCATCAAGATTTAGTTTAGAATAATGTCTAAGACTTTTTGCTTTTATTATTTTTTGATAACGATATCTAGATAAGGATAACAGAATCCACTGGTTAAATTTTTATTGAGTGTTTTTAAAAATTTGATATAGCGTAATCCTTTAAAACCAACCTTCAGAAATGCTGATTTTTCAAACTTCATCAAGCTACTAACTACATTTAGCTCTTTTAGCGGTGCAATCGCCACTTCAAATTCGTGGTAACTAGCTCCTCTTCCCCATCTCTTAAATTTCATCATGTTTTCATCATCTATTTCTCTATAAGAATCTTTAAAATTCTTTCTACTAGAAAACTTAGAATAATAGTATCCCAAATCATCGGGGAGCCAATCGTAAAAAGGTAATGCTGCGGTATGTGAGTCATAATACCACAATCTATTTGGAGTTTCGATAACTGCTAGATATCCACCTTTTGATAACATTCCCCAAGCTTGTTTTAATGATTCTAATCGTTCACTTACCGTCATGTGCTCTAAAACGGCATAATAGATAATAAAATCAAATTTTCTATCTTTAAAATTCTCTTCAATTTCTTCTCCATTTACATGATGTAATTCTGCTTCATAACCCGCAATCCGCATCCTATCTTTAGCTACTTCTAACGCACCTGCATCTACATCTACTCCTACTACTTTAGCACCTTGTTCACTTAGTGCCAACGTAGAGATTCCTGTTCCACATCCAATCTCCAGAATACTAGCACCGTTTAAATCTTTTACATGATGTAGCCAAGGTGCAATACGGTTTCTATTATAGTACAAACGTTCAAAAAGCTGTCCACTAATCGCTTGATTATATTCTGAAGTGGATAATCTACTTTTGGTGTTTCCCCTGTCTAAATAGTTTTCTTTAAGCGATTTTGTTAATTCTTCTAATTGCTCTTTGGTAAATACAGTATGTTTTTGTTGCATTTTTTTAGGAGCTGTAAAGAATCTATCTTTAAGCAGTTTTTTGAATACCCTTTTCATCTTTTGTGTGGTTGATTAGATTTTACTTGTTACTTTTTCTTTTAATGCATTTGCTAAGTCGTGGTGTTTTTCGAGGTTTTTTACGGTTGTATCGTTGGTTATTTTGCCTTCTAATCCAAAATTAGAAGTATATGCTCCTGTCTTACTATCAATATCTATTCTGTTAAACAATTCCAGAATACCGTCAAATCGGCAAGAGTCTACAAAACTATCAAATCCATTTACAAAAATTACGGGTGTTCCCATTGCTAAGCAAGGTAAAGCACAATGAATTCTGGAGGTGATTACTAGTTTTGCTTTTGCATACTTATTTAGAAGATCTTCTGCCATTGCAAATTTTTCTTCATCTGTATATGTATTAGAAGGTGGTTCCTGGTTAATAAATGTTGCAGTATCTAATACTTCTTTACTAATAAACTTTTTTATGTGTTTATTTTTCTTTCCTAATTTAAAAGCGGAGCCATTAAGAATATTTTTTATGGTAATTTTAGTATTATAAAATACTTTTTCTGCTCTTGGATAACTATATAAAGGATCCACGATATAAATATCATCTCCTCTTTCAGCATCATCAACTTTATATGAATCCAAAGTTAGCGTAAGACAACCAGTAAAATGTGCATCAATACCTTTTGCCTTAAGCGTATCTGCAGTAAATTGATCTCTACATCCTATAGGTTCATGTTTTTTTAAATAAGCAATCCCTTTTTCACTTAACATTGCTGGAGCTGCAGTATTGTTCATATGAAAAGATACGAATACAGGATCTATTTCCTCTGATGGCACCCAATTATGAATGTTATGAGTAAACCATCCATTCATTATCAATTTAATAGGATCTCCCTTATATTCTCCTAATCGTTCTCTATTTAATAGCGTATCAACTTTTGGTAAATATTGCTTAGCTGCTAAACTTTGAATATTATCTCCAACATTAAAGAAATTTTTATTCTCATCGTATGTAAGTAGTCCGTATTTCATGAATTCTACAATTAACCCAGTTTTTTATTCTATTTGAATTTTCTATATATCGTTTGCAACCAAGGAAACTTATTTCTAATAATAAATTTTAATCTGTTTGTTCCTTTGTTGGCGTTATTAATCTTTTCTTCTAAAAGCCGATCCACTTTTCCGTTTCTGAAATCGTTCATATGTTTGGTTTCGGTCTCTTTATTATCAAAAACAAAGAAAGTTTCTACACTCTTAGCTTTTTCCATAAGTTCCCACCAAAAGTACTTTACTCCCTTACTACCAGAACCAATATGTAATATTTGATAAATCTTGTCATAAACACTACCATCAACTTTGAAACCGTATTCATTAGGATTCTGGTTATTAAGAATTAAACCAAGTATTGTTCTGAAGCACTTTTCACAATAGCTACAATTGAATTCGGTCCTTTTTTCAGAGTAACATACTCGCAGTCTAAATCTCTTGTTTTTTTCTGAAGCAAATTTTGCAATCAGATCTACTTTGTCCTGTCTTTTTAATTCATAGCCATCATGAAATAC
Source organism: Aquimarina rubra (assembly GCF_042684305.1). Taxonomy (NCBI): domain Bacteria; kingdom Pseudomonadati; phylum Bacteroidota; class Flavobacteriia; order Flavobacteriales; family Flavobacteriaceae; genus Aquimarina; species Aquimarina rubra. The sequence goes on from NZ_JBHULE010000008.1 coordinate 667,702, forward strand.
TTTGAAACCAGATCCCCAGGTTATTTTCTCATCTATCTCTGGTGTAGATCCCCAATCAATATCTATATGATCTGTATAAGAAGACGCAATATGGACTGAACCATACTTATTTATATATGATAATGGAGCAAGTGAACCAACTAAAGCCAATCCGTGTTGAACTTTTCCCCACCACCCAATATCTTTCAACAAAAGCTCTACTTGATACGTATAAAAATCTCTAAGGTTGGTTTCTATATATTCTTTATTATTATCTTCTAACAGTTCTTCACTTTCTATAAAGCCGGTAAAATCTTTCCATTGATCTTTATCCTTTATAGTGATATCTGCCCCGTGAAGTGTAATTAAATCTGGTTTTCTATCGTAGATTCTTATATATGTAGCATATGCATCTACTCCTCCACTAAAAAGCATTGATGATTTAGAACCATCTAATGTGTTTTTTACTAATTTCTTTGCAATTAATATACCTTCAAAACTATTCGAAGTATCTCTTTTAGCAAATTCTTGTTTTATCTTCTCCTGTGCATTGTAAAAATCTTCATCTACTTCATCTACTTCTATAGAAAAGCCGGCAAACCAAGCCATTGGTAACACATTAGATAAAAATGGAATTACCGCAATACTTACTGGAGTAGCACTAACATCAATTTGATACTTAGAATAAAAAGATTCATTTTCTACAAATAGCTTCTGGATATTAGAACCAACAGAATATTCGTAGTTGATCTTTCGACCTTCTTCTGAATATGTAATTGAATGTAGTTTTAATGTATCCATTTCTTCTTTTTATTTTCGTTTTAATAAAGAAACTATAGGTTTTCTAAACAGCTCTCTTTCATACTCTAACATACCGATAAAATACATCATAAAGATAAAAACAATAGTATATGAAATCCCTTTTGCAATAAAACTAATCCATCCTTCACCAGGAATATAATTAATAAAGTAGCCTACTGCAATCACTAATAAAACTACTATTAGAGCTTTATGAAACAGTTCTTTAAAAAAACGTATAATATTCAAACCTATATTATTGTGATAATAAAAATTCATTACATTCTGTACAATCATCCATCCTCCAACAAGCCCAATTATCATTCCGACAGCGCTATATTCTCTGGCTAGAAAACCTCCTGCAATTACTCCCAGAATCATAAAGACAAGATAAAGAATTGCTTTAAAAGATAATTTATTTTTAGCCTCCAGTATAGAATTTCCAAATGCTTGTAATAAAGGGAGTGTATATCCAACCATGATAATAAGAGCAATCACATAAATCTCTCTACACTCTTCTACACCATATTTTCCATCGGACGAAGATTCTCCTCCTCCTACCCAAAGATTAATAAATTGTTCTCCATACAACATAAAAGCTCCAAAAATATACATCAATATGATAAACGACAGTCTTCCTAATTTAATCATCATATCGGTCAATTCCTCACCACTAGCATTATTTACAGACATCTGCGTTGCTCTTGGTAAAAAAACACTAGAAATCGCTGTAGAAAATGCTCCATAATAGGTTCCCAATGTAATCCCTAATCCATATATTCCTAAAACTTTAGGAATACTAATAGCTCCTAAAACCCAACTTCCGGATTTCCACTGCAACATATTTACAATGGCAAATAGGAAAATCCAACTCGAATATTGAAAAATCTGAAGGATAAAACTTTTGGATAATTTATGCAATTTGAACCTTACTTTTAATTTCACCAACACATAATAAGCAGATACCGAAATGGTAAGGACGTTGAATATTGTATCCACAATAACTAAAGCAATTGCTTTACCTCCAAAAAACAATACAGCAACGATGGTCAATGATCTTAGCAAATATCTAATGATCCCCACAGACTCAGGAAACACAAACTTTTCATATCCTTTACAAATACCGGTAAATATCATTCCCGGTAGCTGAATGGCCAAATTAAAAATTAGAATCACAAACATTAACTTAGCAATTCTTAACTCTTCTGCATTGAATTTGGTAAAGTATGAATCAATAAAAAAATAAAATACGATTCCAGAAATCACTACTAATGCAGAAACAGCAAAATATAAGATTCTAACAGTACCTAAAAAATTCTCCTCTCCTTCCTTATCTTTCTCTGCTCTATACTTAGCAATAAATCGAACCACGGTATTGGTTAATCCAAAATCAAGCAATGCAATAGTACCTATCAACGCACCTATAGCATTGAATATACCGTACTCATCTTTCCCTAAATAACTAACAATTAACGGAGTAATCACAATTCCGATAACGTTTATTAAGAAGATCTTTAAATAAGTAAGTAAAGCTCCTTTCTTTAATTGGCTCAATGTGGTTGGTTTAAAAAGTTGTTTATATTATAAGATGAAGATTGTTTCCCTTACAGTCTTCCGTGTACTTTTTCTTTTAAAATTCCCTTTACATCATACAAAACCCCATTTGGTTTTAATAATGAATTAAGATCAATATCCAAATATTCCTTATGTGCTACCGTTAATACAACAGCATCAAACTTTGAAGTTGGTAATTCTGTTATTGTTTCCAATCCATATTCATGTGCTACTTCTGATGGATTTGCCCAAGGATCATAGATATCGATATCCGTTCCAAAATCCTTTAAGTTTTGTATTACATCTACTGCTTTTGTATTCCTAACATCAGGACAGTTTTCTTTAAAGGTAATTCCTAATACCAATACATTAGCTCCTTTGATTTTGATATCGTGATTGACCATCAACTTGATAACTTCTGAAGCAACATATTGTCCCATGCTATCATTCAATCTTCGACCTGCTAATATAATTTCCGGGTGATATCCGAATTCCTGTGCTCTTTGAGCCAAGTAATATGGATCAACCCCTATACAATGCCCACCAACCAAACCTGGTTTAAAAGGCAAGAAGTTCCATTTTGTACCAGCCGCTTTTAACACCTCATTGGTGTCAATATCCATCAAATTAAAAATCTTAGCTAACTCATTAACAAAAGCAATATTAATATCACGCTGCGAATTTTCTATAACCTTGGCCGCCTCTGCTACTTTTATGGTTGGAGCTAAATGGGTTCCTGCGGTAATAACAGAAGCATAAAGTGCATCTACTTTCTTTCCTATCTCTGGTGTAGAACCTGCTGTTACCTTCAGAATTTTTTCTACAGTATGTAGTTTATCTCCTGGATTGATGCGCTCCGGAGAATATCCTGCGTAAAAATCTTTATTAAATTTCAATCCACTTATTCTTTCTAAAACCGGAATACACTCCTCTTCAGTTACTCCCGGATATACTGTAGATTCATAAACAACGATATCTCCTTTTTTCAGCACTTTACCAACAGTTTCGCTGGACTTATACAAAGGAGTAAGATCTGGTCTGTTATTTTTATCTACTGGCGTAGGAACCGTTACGATATAGTAATTACAATCTTTTATATCTTCTAAATCAGCAGAACAATACAAACCTAGCTCCATTTGAGCGTCATTTTTTAGTACAGACTGTAATACTTCATCTTCAACTTCTAAAGTGGTATCTTTTCCAGACCTTAGTTCATTGATTCTTTTTTGATTAATATCAAAACCAATTACAGGAAATTTTGTTGCAAACAATCTGGCCAAAGGAAGTCCCACATACCCCAAACCAATGATTCCTATTTTTATATCTTGCATTTTTGTGGTTATTTAGTTTATTTACTGGTTATGTAAAATTACTTTAGATTATCCCAATACCATTTTACAGCTTCTTTTAATCCTGATTTTATATCAAACTTTGGATCATATCCAAGAAGTGTTTTAGCTTTATCAACAGAAGCTAAAGAATGAGGCACATCGCCTTTACGTTCCGGGCCTTTTTTAACTTCTACATTCGCAATTTCGGTATCGAACTCTGATAGGTATTCCTTAAGCAAAGTGACTAATTCGTTTAAAGTAGTTCGCTCTCCAAAGGCCGTATTATATACATTGTTTAATGCTTCTTCATTATCAGAGACGATAGCCCTAAGATTCATCTGAATTACATTATCTATATATGTGAAATCTCTGGAAAAAGATCCGTCACCATTAATTACAGGTGATTCATGTTTCATAAACTGCATTACAAACTTCGGAATTACCGCTGCATAAGCACCATCAGGATCTTGTTTACGTCCAAACACATTAAAATAGCGTAATCCAATGGTATCCAAATCATACGTTCTTTTAAAATTATCCGCATACAACTCATTTACATATTTTGTAATTGCATATGGTGATAAAGGTTTCCCGATTTTATCTTCCACTTTTGGTAAGGCCTTAGAATCTCCATAAGTAGAAGAGCTTGCTGCGTAAATAAATCGTTTAACCCCAGCATCTCTAGAAGCTACTAGCATATTGAGAAAACCTCCTACGTTTACATCATTACTAGTTATTGGGTCATTTATGGATCTTGGTACAGATCCTAGTGCGGCCTGATGTAATATATAATCAACACCATTACAAGCTTTATGGCAATCTTCGAGATTACGTATATCGCCTTCAATAAATGTAAAACTTGGATTTTCACTAATAGCTGCTAAGTTTTTCTTATGCCCGGTGGCAAAATTATCTAAACCTACAACTTTACTACCTTTTTCTAGTAAAGCTTCACATAGATTCGATCCTATAAAACCTGCTGCTCCAGTAACTAAAACAGTAGAAGAACTTAATAGTTCTAATTGGTTAGTATTCATGAATTTTTTGTATTACCCCTTGATTTTTAATCCCCTACACTATGTTTATCACATAGACTGCGCGAAATTAAGATTAAACAATAGAACACACAACTTATATCAAAGGGGATTTTAACCCTTAATAAAACTCGTGATGTTCCGTCATCCTATAAAGAAATCAATTCATCGATTCAAACATTGCAAACAACTGAAAATCAAATATATAAAATCTCACTCGTTTTTATTAACAAAAAACGTTTTCGTAATAAAAACAGGTATTAATACCTATAAAGATCTAGCAACTCTTTTTCGAACCTATTTTTAGCCAAATATTGCGACTCTAGCTTCGGTTCAAAAGGAAAAGGCATTTCTAAACTTGCAGCTCTTCTCAACAGAGCTTACAAATAGATGATAAAGGATTGATTAGTTAGTATTCTTCGTCATATTTCCTTTGATGGTGTTTTCAAATTCAAGCGCTATTTCTTCTGTCCAGTCCTTAAGGAACCAATATCGCCAACACGATAATAAAGCTAGCACTATAAAGATCCAGGGACTTAAAATCCCACCTATAAAACCGTGAATAATTTCGATAAAAAAGACAAAAGACAAACTTCGAAAAAGTTTATAATGCGCTGTATTTCTTTCTAATTCTTGTAAGGCAGAGGTATTATTTATTCTTATAAAGGAAAAAGCCTTATAAAATCTATTACGACCTAATGATTTTCTATTGAATTTGAAATATAATATGTCTAATGGGTGACTAATATTAAGTAAAAAGTGTCCAACTATATACGACATCACCAAAAATATCGTAATCTCTGAGGTTTCAGAATATTTAAAATGAAAAACGAATGATATTTCCTTAATCCATAAATAAGTGAATACTAAACCTGGTAAAAGAATCGCAAATAAATCAAAGATTCCTATAAAAAAATCGCTGGGTTTAAAATTCATACTAAATTATTCTAAAATTACCTTAAACCTATTATTACATACAGGTCTAAAATTTTAACAAATCCTGTAACTCTTTTTCAAATCTGTTTTTTGCCAAATATTGAGACTCCAAGCTGGGTTCAAAAGGAATTGGCGTTTCTAAACTTGCAACTCTCTTTACCGGCGCATCTAAATATCGAAAACAATTCTCCATAATCAGAGCTGAAATATCTGATGCTATCCCTCCAAACATAGAATCCTCTTGCAAAATAATCGCTTTTCCTGTTTTCTTCACTGACGATAAAATTGTTTCTATATCTAATGGTTGTAAGGTTCTCAAATCAATAACATCTGCATTTATTTCTGAATATTTTTCTAATGTTTCTAACACCCAATGAACTCCTGCTCCATAACTTATAATAGTAATATCATTTCCCTCTTGTAACAAGGCAGCTTTGCCAAATGGTATTGTATAATATCCTTCTGGGACTTCTTGTCTAACACTGCGATATAATGCTTTATGCTCAAAAAACAAGACCGGATTAGAATCTTCTATAGATGTCAATAACAACCCTTTAGCATCAGCAGGAAAAGCCGGATATACCACTTTTAAACCTGGCGTTTTTGTAAACCAAGCCTCGTTGGTCTGGCTATGAAATGGTCCGGCACCTACTCCTCCTCCGCAAGGCATTCTAACAACAACATCCGCAGACTGACTCCAGCGATAATGAGATTTAGCCAATAAATTTACTATAGGATTAAATCCAGAGGAAACAAAATCAGCGAACTGCATTTCCACAATAGCCTTCATACTATTTACAGACAATCCATATGCTGCAGAAATTATAGCAGATTCACAAATCGGTGTATTACGAACTCTATCTTTCCCAAATGCTGAAACAAAACCTTCTGTAATCTTAAAAACACCACCGTAATCAGCAATATCCTGTCCCATAATAACTAGGTCATTATATTTGCGCATTCCTTCTTTTAAACCTTCAGAAATTGCATCTATAAGTCGAAGTTCTTTAGAAGATTTTTCAGGTAAAATTTCTTTAAAATCAACTGTTTTATAAACATCTTTTAGTTCTTTATCCAAATCAACTTGAATCTTTTCTTCTTCATTAGCTCTTTGCCAATGTGAATCGATATCCGCTTTTATTATAGATCGTTTCTGAAGATCTTCTTCGACAGAAAAAATACCGTTTTCAATAAGATATTCCTTATAATTTTCTATAGGATCTTTTAATCCCCAATGCTGCATTAATTCTTCAGGCACGTACTTTGTTCCGCTCGCTTCCTCGTGGCCCCGCATTCTAAACGTTTTGAATTCTAATAAAACAGGTCGAGGATTTTGACGTATACTTTCTGCTAGTCTATTTACTTTATCATAAACTTCCAAAACATTATTACCATCTATTATATGTGATTCCATACCATATCCTACTCCACGATCAGCAAGGTTTTTACAATTATACTGCTCACTTGTTGGTGTTGACAATCCATATCCATTATTCTCAATACAAAAAAGAACGGGTAAATTCCACACAGAAGCTATATTGAGTGCTTCATGAACATCTCCTTCGCTAGTTCCTCCTTCGCCTGTAAATACAGCAGTGACCTTATTATTGTTTTTTAAAAGATTACCCAAAGCAATTCCGCACGCAACCCCTAATTGCGGTCCGAGATGTGAAATCATACCGACAATATTATATTCTTGCGTCCCAAAATGAAACGAACGATCTCGACCATTGGTAAAACCATTTGCTTTGCCCTGCCATTGACTAAAAAGCCTATACATTGGTATCTCGCGTGTGGTAAAAACTCCCAAGTTTCTATGCATTGGTAAAATATATTCATCTTTACGTAAAGCACTGGTTATTCCTACTGAAATAGCTTCCTGACCTATACCACTAAACCATTTTGAAATTTTACCTTGTCGAAGTAAGATCAACATTTTTTCTTCGATCAGTCTAGGCTTCAGCATTTTTAAATATAAAGAAACAAGTAGTTCATTACTATACTCTTTCTTATCAAAATCTAATAACAATTTCTCTTCTGCCATAAGGTTTAAAATTCAAATAATAAATAGTTTCCAAAAACGAAAAATAGACAAGTAAATGTAATTATTTTTATCTCAGAAAAAACAACTCATACTACAATACTATTAAGTAGTTGTTAATTTAGACAGAACAATTATGTGAATTAACTAAATTTACTATAGATTAATGATTAGTTGTTAAAAAATAATTAATTTGACAGTAGTCTGGAATATTTCAAAAAAATATATCCTAGATGATGTGTATTTAACGAAATACATCTATTTTAGTTTAAGAAAATTAAATAAGCATGAATAATATACCAAGTGTAGATCTTGCAGATTTTTTGTCTGATGATCCATCACGTAAACAAAAGTTTGTTGATGAAATAGGAAAAGCCTATGAGGAAATAGGTTTTGTTGCATTAAAAAATCACTTTCTTAGTGATGATTTAGTAGAAGAGTTATATAAAGAGGTAAAAGCATTTTTTGCCTTACCATTAGAGGATAAACAAAAATATGAGATTGAAGGATTAGGTGGACAAAGGGGGTATATATCTTTTGGAAAAGAACACGCAAAAGGTAAAAAAGAAGGTGATCTAAAAGAGTTCTGGCATTTTGGTCAAGAGCCTTCTGAAGATGCAAATTTAATTGAAGAGTATCCTCCTAATGTAATCGTAGAAGAGCTGAAGGATTTTAATCATACCGGTATGGAAGCTTATAGAATGCTCGAAAAAACCGGTATATATGTATTGAGAGCTTTAGCTATATATATTGGTCTGGATGAACATTATTTTGATCATTGGGCAAGTAATGGTAATAGTATTTTACGTCCTATTCATTATCCACCTATTACCGAAGAACCAAAAGGAGCAGTTCGTGCAGGTGCACATGGTGATATTAATCTAATCACACTCTTAATGGGAGCTTCTACAGGAGGTCTACAGGTACAACGTAAAGACGGTGAATGGATTGATGCTATTCCGCAAGAAGATGAATTAGTGATTAATGTAGGAGATATGTTAGAACGTCATACTAATAATAAATTACGTTCTACGATACACAGAGTAGTTAATCCTCCAAAAGAACAATGGGGTAAACCAAGATATTCAATTCCTTTCTTTATGCACCCAAGAAGTGACATGAAATTGAATTGTTTAGAGGAATGTATCACAGAAAGTAACCCAAAACAGTATGAAGATATTACCGCTGGGGATTTTCTACATCAAAGATTAGTAGAAATAGGATTGATTAAGAAGTAGTTTTTAAAACATGGATTTAAAAGATCAATTAAAGAACTTATTTCCTGATCACGAACCTATTGAAGAGGAAAAAGATCTGGAAAAAGAAGATGGTATTTGGATGCAAAATGATCCAATTATTTGTAAATATGAGAAAAGAAAAGGGAAACCGATCACCATATTAGAAGGATACACAGGTGCTGATGAAGATTTTAAGAAACTTGCTAAAGAAATAAAAACAAAATTAAGTGTGGGAGGTAGTTTTAAGGATGAACGCATTATTATTCAGGGGGACTACCGAGATAAGATTATGGATATTCTAAAAACAAAAGGGTTTAAAGTAAAACGTGTTGGCGGATAATCACTTCTATACAATCTATTGAAAAAATAAAGACTTGGGGGCTAAAACTTTACATATTACCAATGGCGATAGTTTAACAGATCGCTTAAAAGAAATTAATCTTGTTGATGGAGAATTCTTGGTTTGGAGGGAGATGCTTTGTGAAGGCCCTACAGACATAAGAATTGAAACCGATGAAGCACTCTTAAAACGGAAAGCATTCCTAAAAAAATATTACAGAATTTCTCCTGAAGATTATGATAAAAAGTTTATAAGTCAAATAGAAAAGTTAGAAACAATAGAAAAGTATGATGAAATTATACTTTGGTTTGAATATGATCTTTTCTGTCATATCAATATGATTGCTGCCATAAGTTTATTACTTCGAAAAGGTATTAAAAACACTCCTGTGTATCTGGTTTGTAGTGGTAGAGTAGAGAATTCAAAAAAATATTTAGGGCTATGTGAATTATCTGATGCTCAGCTAAAAAAGCATTTTGAGAATAAAATAGCACTAGACATCAATGATTTAGAGCTAGCATCTCACATTTGGACATTATATTGTGAATCAAACCCAAATAAGATAGCTGGGCAAATCAAGAAACAATCCTCTTTTGATTATTTATCCATTTGCTTAAGAGCCCACTTACAGAGATTCCCTAATATGCTAACTGGCCTTAATACACTAGAGCACAATATCTTACAAATGGTAGATACCTATGAAATAAAAAACATAAAACAACTAATGGGATATGCATTAGAGTATCAAGGATTCTATGGATATGGTGATATGCAGTTGAAACGAGTATTAGCAAGACTTTTTCAGTTTTTTGATCAAACTAAAGATCGACTTTTATTATCAGAAAGAGGAAAATTAGCCCTGCAGCAAAAAAAGAATTTTTATAACACACAAATGTTGGATTGGTATTACGGAGGCGTCAAAAAATATGATTACCTGTATAATGATGAAACACATAACTTACTAAAATTATAATATGGCTATAGCCGAATCAGAATTAATTCTCAACCAAGATGGTAGTATTTATCATCTAAATCTAAAACCAGAGCATCTTGCAAAAACGGTTATAATCGTAGGTGACCCAGATCGTGTAGAACGAGTTACTAAATATTTTGACACTGTAGATTATATCATCAATAAAAGAGAATTTCATACTCAGACAGGTACCTACAAGGGAAAAAAGATAACCGTATTATCAACCGGTATTGGTACAGACAACATAGATATCGTTTTTAATGAATTAGATGCTTTAGTAAATATTGATTTCGAAAAAAGAGAAGTCAAAAAAGATCACACATCTCTTAATATCATTCGAGTTGGTACATCTGGAGCATTACAGCCAGAAATACCTATCGATAGTTTTGTAGTATCTGAACTTGCTATCGGATTTGATAGCTTGCTACATTTTTATGATAGTAAAGAGATTCAATTTCCCCAAATTTCGGAACCGCTAATGAAGCATTTGGATTGGGATAAAGATAAGTCAACTCCTTATGTAGTTTCTTTTGACAAAAAGCTAGGGAGACATATGCAAAGTGAACAAACTATTAAAGGTTTTACAATTACAAATGTTGGTTTTTATGGTCCTCAAGGAAGAGTCTTAAGGCTGGTAACATCAGATGAACAGTTAAACGAAAAGCTAGCTTCTTTTAGTTATGCGGATAAAAAAATAACCAATCTGGAAATGGAAACTTCTGGTATATATGGAATGGCAAAGCTTCTGGGTCACCGCGCTGTATCTATGAATGCAATGATAGCCAATAGAGCTACAGGACAATTTAGTAAAGATTCAAAAAAAACAGTTGATAGGCTTATCCAATATACTTTAGATAAAATTGTGAGTTATACAGATTAAATTCACACAGAGATATATCGGACAAAAAAAATGGACGATAAACCGTCCATATAATCACAATTCAAATATGAAAATTTCTGAAGAAATGAAATTCTTAAGAAAATATACTATCCAAACAATATCTTTAAGCTTATTAAAAAATTAGTAGCTAATAATAAGGCTATAAAAACAACAATTCCGTTTTCTAAAGTGTTGCTTTTTAATTTAGCTACCTTAACCTGAGCACTTTTATTTCTTAAAAAATTCTTTTTCATAACAAATATTGTTTTATTTGGTTTTAATTACTTCAAATATAGTCGCAATTATCAGATTTATATTTCAAAGGTAATGATATTATTTCTTATTTGACGATAAAAAACAAATATAATCGATGAAACACACCTTTTTAACATATTTCATATTTTAAAAACATGCATACTATAAAAATTGGAGGAGTTCCAGAACACTTTAACTTACCTTGGCATTTAACTATTGAAGAAGGAGCCTACTTAACAAACGATATACAATTAGAATGGACTGATTTTCCTGGAGGCACTGGAGCTATGTGTGAGGCTCTAAGGAATAAGGATATAGATATGGCCATTATTCTCACTGAAGGAATTGTAAAGGATATTATAGCAGGTAATCCCTCTAGAATTGTACAAACATATATTCAATCTCCTTTGATATGGGGAATTCATGTAGGATACAATTCTACCTATAAGAGTCTGGATGACCTAAAGAATACTTCTGCCGCTATTAGCAGATATGGATCCGGATCCCATTTAATGGCATATGTAAATGCACAGAATAACGAATGGGATACCACTTCTCTACAATTTGAGGTAGTAAAAAATCTTGATGGTGCTGTAAAAGCCTTAACACAAGGTAGTGCGGACTATTTTATGTGGGAACATTTTACGACAAAACCATTGGTAGACAACAAAACGTTTCGTCGAGTAGCAGACTGCCCTACTCCCTGGCCTTGTTTTGTAATCGCAGTTAGAGAGGAAATTTTAGAAACTAAAAAAGAGCAAATAAAAGATATCTTACGTACAATTAATAATACAACTTCTGATTTTAAGCAAATACCGAGTATCGATAAAACACTCGCTCATAGATATGATCAACAATTGGTGGATATTAAGGAATGGTTACAGATTACTGAATGGAGTCAATCAATAATAGATAATGAAACTTTACATAAAGTTCAGGATCAATTATTCAGTTTAGGTATAATTGGCAAGGTAGTTGATCCAGAAAATTTAATTTTTGAGATGTAAGCAACCTTTTTCAGGTTTTTACGTCTTGTTTAATAGGAAAACAACTTAATTATTATGAAACAGACATTAATTGCCTTTATTATTTTATTCTCATTTCAAATTTCTTTTGCTCAAGATCAGTCAGATCTTCCACGTAGAGATATTAACAAAAATGAACTCAGTATTAACCCATTCAATATTGTAGCCTTTGGAGCACTTGATCTTGGTTATGAAAGAATTATTAGCGAAAATAGTAGTTTAGGGTTTGATTTTTTCTACCGCCTAGCGGATGAAGATAATGATGAAGACGACTATGATCTTATAGATACCGATGGCGTATTTGATAAAGAAATAGCTTTTACAACCAGGTTTAAATACTTTTTTGGCAGCAGAATTGCTAGAGGTTTTTATGTAGAAGCTTTTGGAATGTTATCCTCTGGAGAACACGAAAACTACGTAGAAGTTTTTGACGATCTTGGAAACTTTATTAGTGCTGGTGATGTAGAAGAAGAATATACCGATTTTGCATTAGGATTCTCTGTTGGAGGAAAATTTGTTACTAGAAATGGATTCTTTATCGATCTTGGATTTGGTATTGGGCGAAATTTATTTAGTAATAAAAGCCCTGAAATCATATTAAGACCTAACTTATATCTAGGATATCGATTTTAATACGAAGAATTTATCCAGTTAGTATTATCATATACTCACACCATAGAGTTATACAGCTTTTTAGTAAGATTTAAGTCTGTATAACTCTTTTTTTTGTAAAACAAATTACATAATGAAGAAAACCTTTATTATAATAGCACTTATTTTCCTTGGAAAAATTGGTCTTTCCCAGGAAAACTCAACTAATCTACCAAAACGTGATACTCAGAAAAATGACTTAAGCATCAACCTCCATCCTTTTGCTATTGCTGAAGGTTTTAGCATAAACTATGATCGGATTCTTAATAAAAATATAAGTATAGGAATAAACCTTTTTAAAGCGTATGATGACCAAAATAATATTGATAATAGAGATATAGATATTACGGGAAGAACCAGTTTTTCAATTATTCCTAATATAAAATACTATGTTGGAGAAAGGTTTGCCAGAAGGTTTTATGTTCAGGGACTTGCTATGATATCATCAGGGCAGTTCATTACCTTTACGAATAATAGCCCAACCGCTCGAGAAATTGACTTTACAGATGTGGCTTTAGGAATCGGTATTGGGGATAAAAGAATATTAAAAAATGGCATTTTTATTGATTTTGGAATCGCAATTGCCTACAATTTAATTAATAAAAATAGTCCAGATTTACTGGCACATCCCAATTTATCAGTTGGTTATCGATTCTAGAAGTAGAGTATACCATTATATAAACGTTATTCAATAAAGGAGTGACATATCAAATGTTCATTTTTTTAATAACTTTTTATCGGAACCTGAATTAAATAGCAAAAATATTTCAGATATGATTAAATCATATATCTTATGGGCTTTCCGTAGGAAAAGGTTCAAATATTTTTGTACATTTGCATCGCCTACCCCAATAAACTAATTATGAAAGTGTACGCAACCTTTTTTAAGGAAACGCATCTAATAATTAACTAACAAATCAATTATGGTAACATTTCTACTAATACTTGGAGGGCTTATAGCATTCAATTTTATTCTTTTAAAATTCAGTATACAGTCAGTGGATGGTGAAAAGAGAAAAACTAAAAAAGTTCAATCTACTGTAGCCAACAGTAAAATTAATAAGGTAAAAACTACAGGAATTCCTAAGGCTGCTTAAATTTTATTTATCTCTTTACCACTCTATTGGTACTTGATTGGTACTTAGGAGATGTTCATTAGTCTTACTAAAATGCTTGTTTCCGAACCAATAACCTCTATTAGCGCTTAAAGGAGAAGGATGTCCACTGGTCAAAATATGATGCCTATTGTTATCAATTTTTGCACCTTTCTTTTTTGCAAAACCTCCCCATAATAAGAAAACTACATCATTTTTATTCTTGGAAATGGAATGAATCACGGCGTCTGTAAACTTTTCCCAACCTTTGCCTTGATGAGATCCTGCTTGATGGGCTCTTACCGTTAAAGTGGCATTAAGCAATAAAACTCCTTGTTTTGCCCATCGCTGTAGGTTGCCATTAGATGGAAAAGAAACATTAACATCGGATTCTATTTCTTTAAAAATATTGATTAATGAAGGTGGTATAGCAATTCCATTACTTACAGAAAAACACAATCCATTAGCTTGTCCGATACCATGATAAGGATCTTGACCAATGATAACCACTTTTACATCATCAAAATTACAACTATCAAAGGCCGCAAAAATATCCGATCCTTTCGGAAAACAAGTATGCGTTTGATATTCAGTTTTTACGAAATCAACTAATTCTCTAAAATATGGTTTTTCAAACTCATCTACAAGCTGTTCTTTCCAGCTATTCTCAATATTTACATCCATGTTAGTGTCAAAAAAATATGCAATTGTTTACATTTGCTTTTTCGTAAAATTAGAATAAAAACTTTTCTAAAAATAGACTCAGGTTGAGTTTTATAATAAAGAAATTAACAGAAACAAATATCTATCTTAAAAAAAATAGGATATCCGCATGATCCGTATTTCAGAAAAAACACTAAAAGATTTAGAATTCAATATCATACTTGATCACGTAGCTGATTTATGCAATACTGAATACGGAAAGTCAAAAACGTTAGAAATTGTTCCGTTAAGTACAAAAGAAGCATTACACATTTCTTTACAACAAGTGTTTGAATACAAATCTTCCTATTTAAATGATGCTAGAATTCCTAATCATGGATTTGATAGCATTGATAAAGAATTACAGCTGCTAGGGATAGAAAACACGTTCTTGGAAACATTTAATCTAAAAAAAATTGTATCCATAAGCCTTACTGCAAATGACCTACTTGGTTTTTTTAAAAAATTCAATGAGTTATACCCTGTTCTATATCAAACTTCATCTGAAGTTCCTTTTACTAAAGAGATTATCAATCTAATCGAACTAGTTGTCGATAAATTTGGAGAGATTAAGGACAATGCCTCTCCTACTCTTAATTCACTGAGAAAAGATATAAATGAAGTACAAGGTAAACTTAATGGTAGTTTTGGAAGAGATTTAAACAGATACAACAGTTTGGGGTATCTGGATGAGATAAAAGAAAGTGTTGTTGATAATAGAAGAGTATTGGCTGTTAAATCCATGTATCGCCGTAAAGTTAAAGGTTCCATAATGGGAAATTCTAAAACTGGGAGCATTGTATACATTGAACCCGAAGCAACCTTGCAGTATAGCAGAATGCTCAGTAACTTAAAGTATGAAGAGCGAGAAGAAGTAGTTAAAATACTGAAGGATCTAACAAATAGAATAAGACCTTTTTCAGAATTATTAGAACACTATCAGGAATACCTTAGCGATATTGATATTGTAGCTGCTAAATCAAAATATGCAAGTAAACTAAATGCGGTACTTCCAAAAATAACAGAGGACAGAGAACTAACCATAAAAGATGCATACCATCCCCTACTTTACCTGAACAATCAGGAAAAAGGCGAAAAGACCTATCCCCAAACAATTTCTTTGGATAAAAATAACCGAATTATAGTTATATCCGGTCCTAATGCCGGAGGAAAAAGCATTACACTAAAAACTGTTGGATTACTCCAAATTATGCTTCAAAGTGGTATGTTAATTCCTGTGCACGAGTACAGTAGAATGTGCTTATTCAACACCGTACTTACTGATATAGGAGATAATCAATCTATAGAAAACCACTTAAGCACCTACAGCTACCGATTAAAAAACATGAATTATTTTCTTCGAAAATGTAATGACAAGACCTTATTTCTTATTGATGAGTTCGGTACAGGTAGTGATCCGGAATTAGGTGGTGCACTTGCTGAAGCTTTTTTAGAGGTTTTTTATGAACGTGAATCTTTTGGGATCATTACTACCCATTATGCTAATCTAAAAATGTTGGCTAATGAATTACCAAATATGACTAATGCCAATATGCTTTTTGATGCTAAAACCTTGGAGCCTTTGTTTAAATTATACCTCGGTGAGGCAGGAAGTTCTTTTACTTTTGAGGTAGCTCAAAAAAATGGTATACCCTATAGTTTAATTAATAAGGCAAAGAAAAAGGTAGAACGCGGCAAAATACGTTTCGATAAAAGCATTGCAAACCTTCAGAAAGAAAGATCAAAACTTCAAAAAACTACTTCTGCTCTCAAAACAAAAGAACAAAAAACAGAAGAAGAAAAAGAGCGATTAGATAAGATCAACCAGCGTTTACAATTAAAATTAGAGAGCTATCAAGAACTCTATGACAGTAATCAGCGCATGATCTATTTAGGTCAGAAGCTAAACGAAATAAGCGAAAAATACTTCCATAATAAAAAGAAAAGGGAGCTTATCGATGAATTCATGAAAATTGTTCAGGTAGAGAACTCTAAAAGAAAAAAACAAACCGTTAAGCAAAGAAGGGCTAAAAAGGTGCAAGAAGAAAAAATAGTCAAAGAAGTAGAGAAAAAGGTAGATGTAATCAGAGAGAAGAAAAAAGAGCAAAAGAAAAAAGAAGAAAAAATCGAAAAAGCTAAACCTAAAATGATTCTGAAGGTAGGCGACAGAGTCCGCATGATTGATGGAAAATCCATAGGAACAATAGATACTTTAGAAAAAGGGAAAGCAGTAGTTAACTATGGGATTTTTACTACAAACGTAGCGATTGATCAACTTGAATTCGTTGAAAGAAAAAAATAGATAAATAAAATTTATACTCACACTATAGCAAAAGGCCACTAGTTTTTAATTAGTGGCCTTTTTATGTAGGTAAAGTTCAAGTGATTATTACTTTCCTCCTGCTAATAGCACAAAAGAATTTCCTGATACTGGCGATACGTTATACGCTTTCACCCTTTTTAAAGTCTTTATATATTTTTCTGCTTCTATAAAAGCTAATTCCATAGCACTAGATGATAAGTCATCATTAATCTCAATAGTTTTAGAAATAATATCTCCATTAGTATACTCTACTGTCATCTTCCACTTCTTTATCGAATGAAAATTTCTGGAGATTAGTGTATTCTCTACATCTTCTTTCTTATCCCCTTTTTTGTTTTTTTCCTTTTCGTTTATCGGATTAGAATCTAAAGAAGCGGCGTTTCCAAACGTTACGCAAAGCATTGCAATTACTAATAAGAGTTTCATTTTTTAGCGGTTTTGATTTGTATGATTCGAATATACAATTATTTTTTGATTATACAAATATTTTTTTATTAAAAATTTATTTGTATATTTAAATTATATAATATTGTTACACAATGATTAACAAGAAATTAAAAAGACTACTCAAAAAAAGTAAAGGAGCCAAAACAGTATACGGTATCTCCAAAGTATTGGGCATTAGTCCGCAAGCAGGAGATTATGTTGTAAAGAGAAAAAATCTGACAAAAGATTTCGAACGATTACAAAAAATCGCTGACTATATGGAAGTAGATATTTTGGATATTGTAGATATTAAGAAGAAATAAAACTCTCCTGCTTTAACCAATTCTTCCTCCTGCACTACAACAACAACTAAAACCTGAAAAGCTTTTTTAATAAAAGCTTTTAGCTATTTTTGAAGCTCACCAAACCATCTCATATGCAGATCTACCTTTACCTGTCTATCTATATTATAATAATCATTGGCCTATCTGTCTATATCTCCAAATCATCGAATACAGAAGATTTTCTAATTGGTGGAAGAAACCGTAGTGGATGGACTATTCTATTTTCGAAATTTGCCGGCGCCATCGGTGTGAGTACTTTAATCACCTATACAGGCTATGCATATAAGTTTGGTTGGGGATTATTTGCCATGTCTATTGGCTCTGTGATTGGTTATCTTTTATTTGCTTTTTGGGCAGCACCTAGAATTAAGAAACTATCATTATTAGGTAATTTCTATACACAAGGTGATCTACCCGCATTTGTTACAGGAAATAAAACCACTTCGTTAGTTACCAATTCGATTACTATTATTGTACAGTTTTTCTGGATTTTGCTATCTCTGGCAGGAGGTGCCAAGGTGATTACTTTTTTTGATTTATTTTCTTACGAAATTGCTTTACTAATTACCACTTTGGTAGTATTGATTTATGTGTTGTTCTCTGGTTTCAAAGCAGTTGTACTTACTGATACCATTCAGGCTATTATCATTATTGGTTTCTTATGTATTTTGATTTTAGGGATGTTAGATATAAAAGATTTTGGTGACATTTTAGGAACTTCTACAAATGAAAACGTACAACTAGGCAGTATTATCGGCCTTGTATTATATGGCGGATTATCTGTTTTTGGTTTAGCAGACAGATATCAACTTTGTTATGCCGCAAAAGATGTGAAATCACTAAAAAAAGGAATGGGATTGGCGATTATTCCAGTTTTATTAATAGCGTTTTTATTACTCCTTATAGGTTTATATGTTTATAATCAGAATACTACTTTGGATCCGGATACGGTATTTGTATTTGCAATGCAAAACTTAGTCAATCAATCCTGGATTCCTTTATTAGTAGTACTTTTCTTTGCTGGGTTAATGAGTACGGCGGATACTTCAATTTTTGCGGTCTCCTCTCACCTAGTTTATAAATCAAAAAAAGATCAGAAAGTGAAATCGGTACGATATGCAACTGTTTTTACCGTTTTTATTGCTTTTATCGTTGCCTTGTTTTGGAAAAGTGTTGTTGATATTACTATTGTCGGAGCGGCTCTTAGGATGACACTTTCCGTGGCTATGATTTATGTAATCAAGAAAAGAAAAAATAGCGGTCGATTTATAGCAAGTGCATTGGGCGGAATTGGAGGTTTACTTATTGGTTTATTGGCATTTGGACCTAAACCAACAATCGCAATTACAGTACTCCTAGGGTCATTGATTGGATTAATTTATAGATCCAAATAGTCTTGTTAAAGTATCCTTAAACCTAAATACTCAGAATTTTATCTTTTTATATTTGACGAAACACTCAAAACCAGGATCAAAATACTATTATGCGAAAACTACTTGTTGTCATAACTTTTAGCTTGCTATCTGTACAAATTACTGAAGCACAGCAACCTAAAAAACCGAATTCTGTAGAAATTCATGAAGCAATTAAGAAACTGAACTTTTTAGGTTCAGTTTTATACGTTGCAGCACATCCTGATGATGAAAATACACGATTGATTTCCTATATGTCAAATCAGGTGAAAGCCAGAACCGCATATCTATCACTTACTCGTGGTGATGGTGGTCAAAATTTAATTGGCCCGGAAATAAGAGAATTACTAGGAGTAATAAGAACACAAGAATTATTAGCAGCTCGTAATACTGATGGTGGAGAACAAATGTTCACGCGTGCTAATGATTTTGGATATTCTAAACATCCTGATGAGACCTTGGCTATCTGGGACAAAAAAGAAGTGCTAAACGATGTAGTTTGGGCAATAAGAAAGTTTCAACCTGATGTTATAATTAATAGATTTAATCACCGAACACCGGGAAGCACACACGGACATCATACTTCTTCTGCAATGCTTAGCGTAGAAGCTTTTGATATGGTAGCAGATAAAAATGTATACCCAGAACAACTTAAATATGTGAATACCTGGCAACCTAAAAGGTTATTCTTTAATACATCTTGGTGGTTTTACGGAAGTAGAGAGAAATTCGAAAAAGCGGACAAATCCAAATTTTTGGAGTTCGACACAGGTGTTTACTATCCTGACTTAGGACTTTCTAATTCGGAGATCGCTTCATTAAGCCGCAGTCAGCATAAGTCACAAGGTTTTGGAAGCACTGGAACTCGTGGGACACAAACTGAATATATAGAGTTAATAAAAGGAGATCTTCCTGAAGACAAAACCAATGTTTTTGATGGAATTGATACTTCCTGGAACCGAGTTAAAGGAGGAAAAGAGATTGGTGATATTTTATATGAAGTAGAAAAAAACTTTGATTTCAAAAATCCTTCAGCTTCTGTGAATCAATTAGTAAAAGCATATCAATTAATACAACAATTAGAAGATACGCATTGGAAAGCCATTAAAACCAAGGAAATAAAAGATATTATCGCAGCGACAACCGGTCTTTATTTGGAAGCTGTTGCGACAGAACCTTATACGACAAAGGATAGTGAAGTAACCATTAAAATCGAAGCCATTAATAGAAGTGACGCTTCAATTCGTCTAAAATCAATTGATATTTCTGCAATAGGAGTTTCAGAAAATGCAGAAACAGTCTTAGATAATAATAAAGGAAAAAACTACGAATTAAAAGGTAAAATCATTTCAAGCACAAAAAACACAACTCCATATTGGTTGAATAGTAAAGGAACTCTTGGCATGTATAATGTTACGGATCAAAAACTGATCGGAACACCAGAAACCAAACATCAAACCGAAGCTATATTCAATATTGAAATTAATGGAACTATTATCCCCTATAAAAAAGATATTGTTTATAAGACTAATGATCCGGTAAAAGGAGAAGTATATAAGCCTTTTGAAGTTATTCCTGCCATTTCTGCCAGCATAAAAGACAAAGTGATTATTTATGCAAATGGCCCTGCAAAAGAAATTCCGGTTACCATAAAAGCTGGAGAATCTAACCTAACAGGAACAGTTTCTTTAAAACACCCAGAAGGTTGGCAGGTGTCTCCACAAAAAATTGATTTTAGTTTAGCACAAAAAGGTGAAGAAAAAACCTTGGTTTTTACACTTACTGCTCCAAAAAATCAAAGCGAAGGGTATATTTCACCTCAAATAAATATTAAAGGAAAAATATATTCTGATGAAGTAATTACAATTGATTACGATCACATTCCTTTTCAGACCGTAGTATTACCTTCAGAAACAAAAGTAGTTCGATTGGATATTCAAAAGAAAGGTCAAAATATTGGATATATAGAAGGTGCCGGAGATGTAGTTCCAGAAAGCTTACAACAAATTGGTTATAAAGTAACTACAATTACTCCTGAATCAATTTCTGAAGAAACATTGCAACCTTTTGATGCTATAGTTGTTGGTATACGTGCATATAATACAGTAGATGAATTAAAGTTCCGACAAAAATATCTATTAGAGTATGTAAAAAACGGTGGAAACTTGATTATCCAATATAATACTAACAGAAGACTCAAAGTACAGGATAATTTAGGACCTTATCCATTAAAACTATCCAGAGATCGTGTTACAGATGAAAATGCAACCGTCAAGTTATTAGCAAGTGATCATCCTGTATTAAATACTCCGAATAAAATAACTAACAAAGATTTTGATGGCTGGGTACAAGAACGAGGATTATACTTTCCTGGTGAGTGGTCTAAAGAATATGTGCCTATTATTGCCGCAAATGATAAAGGAGAATCTGAGAAAAAAGGAGCTTTGTTGATTGCCAAATATGGAAAAGGATATTATGTATATACCGGTCTAAGTTTTTTTAGAGAATTTCCTGCAGGAGTTTCCGGAGCATATCGATTATTTGCAAATATGCTATCTTTAGGAAAATAATAACCATTATGGAAGATTCAAACACCAAAATAGTCTGGAAAAAGCTCTACACAATTATTTTAATTGCTAATGTATTGTACTTACTTTTTTTCTATTGGATTACGACAACATTTTCCTAAAATTTTATGTATTGGATATTTCTCTCAAACTAACTTTCATTATTACAATAGATAACTAACATATGCAACTTATAGATTGGATCGTACTTATAGGAACTTTATTATTTATTGTATTATACGGAGTTTGGAAAACAAAAGGCAGTAAGAACGTTCAGGATTATATACGCGGTGGTAATGAGGCAAAATGGTGGACTATTGGTTTATCTGTAATGGCTACTCAGGCATCTGCCATTACCTTTCTTTCTACTCCCGGACAGGCATTTCATAGCGGAATGGGTTTTGTTCAGTTTTATTTTGGACTACCCATTGCTATGATTATCATCTGTATGGTTTTCATTCCGCTCTATCATAAATTAAAGGTATACACCGCTTATGAATACCTAGAAAGCAGATTTGATCTTAAGACTCGTACTATTACTGCATTTTTCTTTTTGATTCAAAGAGGATTAGGTGCCGGAATAACCATCTTTGCTCCTGCTATCATATTATCTGCCGTATTAGGTTGGGATCTTACCACTCTAAATATAATCATAGGAATTCTTGTCATCATCTACACCGTTTCTGGAGGAACTAAGGCTGTTAGTGTTACACAAAAACAACAAATGGCTATCATTTTTACCGGAATGTTTATTGCTTTTTTTCTGATTATAAGTTATTTGCCAGAAGACGTAACCTTTACAAAAGCACTAGAAATTGCTGGAGCTAGTGGTAAGATGGAAGTGTTGGATTTTTCTTTTGACCTCAGTAATAGATATACTGTTTGGACAGGAATCATTGGAGGAACATTTCTAATGCTGTCTTATTTTGGAACGGATCAAAGTCAGGTACAAAGATACTTATCCGGTAAATCTGTAAAAGAAAGTCAATTAGGGCTGTTGTTTAATGGGTTATTAAAAATACCCATGCAATTCTTCATACTTTTAGTCGGAGTCATGGTATTCGTTTTCTACCAGTTTAATGCGGCTCCACTAAATTTCAATCCGGCGGCGAGCATTGCTATAGAGAATTCTAAATATGTTCAGGAATATGAGGAACTTGAAAATCAACTCA
The DNA here is from genome assembly GCF_042684305.1 of Aquimarina rubra. Classification (NCBI taxonomy): domain Bacteria; kingdom Pseudomonadati; phylum Bacteroidota; class Flavobacteriia; order Flavobacteriales; family Flavobacteriaceae; genus Aquimarina; species Aquimarina rubra. The sequence continues at coordinate 690,777 of NZ_JBHULE010000008.1, forward strand.
CCGAAATTCAGGATTCTAAAGAAATCTCAATTCAAAAATATCTAAAAGAAACAGATCCTCAACAAAAGTTAGATGCCAAAAACTTTATAGCAGAATTGGATAAATCTGAGAAGAAAACCAGAGAAGCAGCGAAAGAATTGATTACCATGGCCGATCCCATTGTGGAAACCAATGATAAAGACTATGTGTTCATCCATTTTATACTCAATAATCTTCCGAGAGGACTAATCGGTTTGTTATTGGCTGTGATATTATCTGCAGCGATGTCATCTACGGCTTCAGAATTAAACGCCCTGGCATCGACTACGGCTATTGATCTTTACAAACGTAATATAACAGAAGAAAAAAGCGAGAAACACTATGTAACTGCTTCTAAATTTTTTACGTTAATTTGGGGATTATTAGCGATTCTGGTAGCGTGTTTTGCTGATTTATTTGATAACCTCATACAGTTGGTTAATATTATAGGATCTATTTTTTATGGAAATGTGCTGGGTATATTCTTGTTGGCATTCTTTATCAAATATGTGAAAAGTAATGCTGTTTTTGTGGCTGCATTAATTACACAAGCGATTATCATTTTTGTATGGTGGCAAGACTGGCTGCCTTTTCTTTGGTTAAATGCACTTGGATGCGGAACTGTAATGTTTTTGGCAATTGTATTAGAACTATTTATCCCGACCAGTGATATTGAAGTTGAAGCGTAATGAATTATCATAAAAAAGGGAAGCTAATGATAAGCTTCCCATATAACTGAATGGCACTAAAACTTAGTCCATACCACAAATCCATAAACAGGCATCTACATCATCCACCATTGCTACAAATTGTCCATTGCAATAGCATTTGATATTTGAATCTGGTACTGATATTATTGGATCTTGTTGTTTACCTCCGTTAATTTGTCTTTGTTCTACTCTATTTAGGGTAGTTCCTAAGTTTGAAATGTTTTTTAACATGATATGTATATTTTTAAATATGATGAATACTATGAACATTTAACGACACTCATAGTATATGTCTTTTTTAAAGATTAGTGTTCTGATGCCTCACATACGCACCCAAATCTTGAATGATAACAACCGTTTGAAATCTCAATTGAGGAGCATGCTCTCCATAAACCACCTTGAATGGACTGTTGTTCTAGTTTACCTAATGTTTTACCTAAGTTTGAAATGTTTTTTAACATGATATGTATATTTTTAAATATGATGAATACTATGAACATTTAACGACACTCATAGTATATGTCTGATTACCGATTGAGACTTATATATCTATAACTCGATAGGATCGGCTTCATCAACGATAAAACCATAACAACATGCATCCCAAGTACTGTTATAGGTTGTTCCACCAGGACAAGTTGTAGAAGTAAATCTAAATGATGGATGACAAACTAAACCATCTGCATTGGGTCTTAATCCTCCCGTAATAGATTTCTGTTCGTTTTTGTTTAATGATTTCCCTAAGTTTGAAATGTTTTCTAACATGATTTATATTTTAAAAATTGAAACTCTGTGATCATTTATAGACACTCACAGTATGTGTCCAATTCTTCGCGAAAGAATTTAGATTAAATAATCAGGAAAGAAACACGAGTAACTTTTTCTAATTATGCTGTCCTGTTACAACAATCATTATTTTGTTACCCAAAAAAATTATCTTTTTTTAAGAAAAAATACTAAAGCACTAAGAATTAGTACTAAAAGAAGTGAAAAAAAAATTCCATACAGAAGTATATTTGATGGAAATAGTTTGGTTTCTGCATCACCAATCAATACAAAAGTGGCCCAATAATGAGGAGATGTATCTGATAAAGAAGCTGATTTTAAGTAGTTAATTTTAGCATTATGCAATGCTTTAGATTTGGTCTGACCTTCTTCTAAGTTATGATAGAAACTCTCCATAATCTGAGCTGTAGATTTGTCATTAGCGTTCCAAAGAGAAGATATAACCGTATTAGCCCCTGCATAGAAAAAACCTCTTGCCAAACTCATCACACCTTCACCTTCGGCTATTTCTCCTAAAGATGTATTACAGGCACTTAGTACCACCAATTCTGCTTGATTTCGGGAAGTGTACAACTCATGATACTCTAGATTAGTATCATGAAATGCTATCTGAAGATTATCTGAAAAATTGGCATGTGTAGCCAGGTGAATTATCTTATGATCATCTGTATTAGATAAAAAGTTATACTTAGAAGCTTCTTCGTTACTATACCTATCTCCTACTATATACTTAGTGATACCTTCTATCTCATTACTACTATTGCTAATATCTTCAAGATTATCGTGATCAAAATTTATAGGGGCAAATGTTACTATATCTTTAGAAGGTTCTCTCTTTACAGTAGCATTATGTTGTAAAAAAGACATAGAGTATGCGTAACTTATTTCATTATCTTCAATGAGGTATCTATTTGTTTTTTTATCTATTATTAGAGCTTCGAAAGGAATATATTGTAAAGTACCATCCGGGATGATTACCAAATGTTTTTGATACAAAGACATAGAAATTTTATCTTTAGGAATTAGTAAAGCATATAGTTCTGAAGCTGTTTCATTAAAAGCTAATCGATCCTGCTCTGTCTCAAAAGGCTTAGACAATTGATTTCTATAGGCGCTAACAAGCTTTTCTAATTCACTTAGCTTGCCAATTCTAAGGATCTCCGTTTGTGTTTTAGAAATTAAAGTAGCATATACAACACTAAAAGAATCGTAATACTCATCGTGATTAGTGATGTATGAAATTACTATATCGCCATCATCCATGGTTTCTTGAACATTCTTTAGATCCACAATACCGGTTGTATTTTGATCTTTATAATATGCAGGAAATAGTATTCTTAAAGAATCTTCTTGTTTTTGGTATTGTCGTTTTAAATTAAAGCGTGCATTTTCTAATAATGTAATACTATCCTTATTTTTATTAGATGATATTAAATTATCAATATCAAGAATCTGTTTTTTTAAATCATTTTCTAATGCTAATACTGTATCCGGTAGTTTTGATTTATCAATATTTTCAAGAATACCCTCTGTTAAGAGAAGTGCTTTCTTTTTTTCTGAGAAATAAAAAGCTTTTTCACTCTCTTTAAGTATTTCACAAACTAATATTCCTTTTAAATAAATTTCTGAAGCTTTTTCTCTCCAGTATAATCTTGATCCATCTTCTTTACTAACATCAATCAAAATATCTACTAAGGTATCTGCTGATAATAAATTGGACAGCGCAAGCTCGATATGTTTTTTATTATTTTCCTCTTCATATAACTTTATAAGGATAGTAGATTTCTGAATTAATGCTAACAAAATATTATGTTGGTTATCCGAAATCCTTAACTCTTTCAGATCTGGTAAAGCGTTCATATCACGACCCAAACCTGCACTCTCCATTAGAGATTTTTGTATTTTATCTAAGGCATCTTGATATTGATTATTTTCAAAATAATAGTGACTTAATTGATGATATGCAGTTGACTTTTCTTCTGTTTCTATGGCGTATTTAATCCCTTCATTTAAAAAGAAAAAAGCACTATCCATTTGTTGTTCCTTTTGAGAATCTCTGTATAAATCTCCAAGTGACACAAATGAAGTGTAAATAAAAGTGGAGTCTTTGTCTTGAATTGCCTTACTTAAATTTCTGTTACTATAATATTTAGCTTTATCAAAATCATATCTTTCTATTTTACTATAATAATTTGCATAGTAATTATTAAAAGTTCTGTAATCTCTTATTGAATAATTAGGTAGTTGATCAAAAAGTTGGTCGACTTTGTCCAATAATTCTTTTGCTCTATCTAAACTATCAGGTGTGCTCATATTTAGTAGAACTAGAGCATGATTAAGATATTTAATAAGTAACACATTTTTATTACCAAATTTCTCCAACCCAGAAATTCCGTGAACATAATACTCATCCGACCTGAAATAATCATTTATAGAATAATAATACTTTCCTAATTCACAATAGGCTCTGGCAGTGGAATAATCATCTATATTAAGTGCTATTACTTCTCGATAACACGTTAAAGATTTTTCAAAATTTTTAATTTTAAAATACAAAAACCCTAGTTTGTATAGGGCTTTTGCATACTCATTATTCTTTATATCCAACTTTCGATATAAAGATATTTCATATTCTGTATAATCAATTGCTCTTTCGTATGACTGTATTCTATAAAGTTTCTTTGAAAAATCGCCGGCAATTTTAATAGCCTTTAACTCCTCTCTATTGCTTTCATATATAGCAACAATACTGTCAACTTCTTTTTCTATAAACGAAATCTCAATATTTTTATCATCCCATAAAGATTCATAAAATGAATAAAGGTCCTGAGAATTTACGCTGGCGTAAAAAAGTATAAAAAGAACGGATAATTGAAATCTATAAAGGTTCACTAATTCCTACCATTAGATTTATCACAATTAGTATTAAAAATTACGTGCTGTATTGCTTCTCGTAAAGGTTCGTCACTAGAAGTATCAGTAAGAGGTCCTGGCATTCTAGCTGCTTCCACAGTCCATGTTTCTGTATCTTCATCCTCGCATTCCACAATATCTGATATTAACAATAAACCTCTGTAGTGCACCCGTACTTCATTTTTAACACTTTCGGGAGTTCCTTCCACATAGATGATCAAAACTTCCATTCTTCCTTCCTCATCTATATAAGGCCTCCATTTCACCTCAGTTGTTTCCTCAATAGTAATATCGTTTGTAACCGGATCAGAGGTACAGCCAACCATGAAAATCATTGCACAAATAATTGTAACTTTATTTATAAAAAATTGTCTAATCATTATCTTACTTTTTTAAATTATAATATTTTCACCTTATTAGTTACCAAAAAGCTCATTTTGTTACCCAAGTGAGGATAAATATTTTGTTTAACCAAGGAATCACAGTATTTTAATGATTGAAAATGAACAATATCTTACCAGTTTACTGAATAATGATTCTAAAGGAATCATGAAAATTTATACTGCAGTTTTTCCCAGAGTTAGAAAGTTTCTTTTACAAAATAAGGGCACCCAGCAGGATGCAGAAGATATTTTTCAAAAAGCATTAATCCAGATCACTGTTAGATATAGAAAAGAGAGATTTGAAATCAATACAAGTTTTGAAGCGTATTTATTCACCGCTTGCAAAAATTTATGGCGCAGAGAATTAAATACTTCAAAAAATAGGGTAACAAATAGTGATATTATTGAACTAGTACCTGCAGAGCGCGATACTGCGTTAACCATTTTAGAGCAAAAGAGATGGGAATTATTTAGCGAAAAACTTGATTTGATCTCGGGAAACTGCAAAAAAATATTGACTATGTTTTTCAATAATAGCTCATATGCGGACATGGTTAAAAAAATGGGATATAGTTCTGAAACTGTAGCAAGGCAACGTGTTTTTAAATGTAAAACAAAATTATCAAAGAAGATCAAAGACGATCAACGTTATAATTCACTCAAAAAGTTATGAGTATAGAAGAAGACATATTAATTCAAAATTTTCTTAGGGATACACTTTCAGAAAAAGAAAGAAACGAAGTATTGCTTAGAATGGAAAACGATAACGATTTTCGAGAAAAGGTAAACTTTGAAAAACAATTACTTCTTAATCTAAATGAAAACAAATGGAGTGTTAGTAGGAATCAAGAGTTACCGGAAGTAAAGGAATATGAAGCATTGCTTAAAAGTGAATCTACTCAGACATTAACAGATACAATAAGTGCCGTGAATTATGAGTACCAGTTAAAACAAAACAGCGGAAATCAATCCTGGCTCTTATATACTGGTATAGCAGTCATTTTATTTGTTATCGGTCTCACGATTTTTTCGCCTTTTAAAGCTTCTCCAGAAGAATTATATGTAAGTTATTTAGATGTATCGGAATTACCTTCTTTAGTAGATCGGGGAAATAGTGAACAAAAATCACTAATCCAAGCACAAAAATTATTTGAGGCTAGAGAATATCGCCAATCCTTAGATATTTTAGAGAAGGAACTTTCTATTATGCAGAAAAACCAAGCTACTATATATCTTTATACAGGAATTTCTCAGATGGAACTAGGTCAATTCAATAAAGCGGAAATTAGTTTTAATGCATTAATAGAAAGCAAGCTTATAGATGCACCTAAAGGAAAGTGGTTTAAAGCTCTATTATTTCTCAAACAAAATAGTATAGAAAAAGCAAAGGAATTACTTTCTGAAATAGCCAAATACCCTAATAATTATAAATCAAAAGAAGCATCAGAGCTTTTAGACCAATTATAAACAAAAAATCCATCCGCCTTAGGCAGATGGATTTTTTTAGTTAGTAACCTCTTTATTTCTTAGAGGATCTAAACTTTATTGTAACTTAAAAAAAATTATATCTTTTGCCGATTACATTTTAACGTCCTCATCGTTCTTTTCGTAGTTAAATAAATAATCTATATCCATTTCCTTCACCTCACCTAACTTTTTTAAAGCCTTCATATCTACATCCTTTTTATTACCTATAACCAGAACATTATAATTCTCACCTTTAATATTCTCATTAAAAAATGTCTTAAGATCTTCTAACTTCATATTCTTAATAGCATTATACATTTCTTCTCTATTATCGTTATCTATACCCCTTTTCTTAAGACGCTCATATGTCCAGAAAATATTAGATTTCGTAATACGTTGCGCGGCAATTTTCTTTAATGTTGCTTCTTTTGCTTGATTAAACTGCTCTTCTGCTTCTGGCATATTTGTCATTAATTCCATCATTGCATCAACCGCCTGTGGCATTTTATTAGCTTGTGTACCAACATAGGCCATTACATAATCTGATTCCCCTACTTCTCTTCCTTGATCATAACTAGAAAACGCAGAATATGCCAACGATTTAGATTCTCTTATTTCCTGAAACACGATAGAAGATAATCCGCTACCAAAATAGGTATTAAACAATCGAGAAGCAGCCATTTTTTTAGGATCAAATTCAGCTCCTTTAGCTAATAAAAGCATCTCACTCTGCACCATATCATAATCTACAAAGTAAACATTACCACCTGTTTCCTTTTCTATATATGTAGTCTTCTCCGGGTACTCTAATAAATTAGATTTTACTGTATGATTTTTATCTAAAGATGCGATGGCTCCGTCGATATCATTACCATAATAGAAAATACGTTGCTTAAAATTACGCAACTCCTTTACCTTATCCACCAATTCTTGTGGATTCATTGCCTGTAATTCTGAAGCAGTATAGATATTACGTAAACGTGAATTCTCACCATATTTACCATAACTCATAAGCCCATTCCAAAAAATATTCCCTTTTTGAGTTTTATTATCCTTACGTCCTTTTAAGACTTTATCTACATACTTATTATATGTCTCTTGATTTGGTACCGCATTGTTCCATAAATCTTCTAACAAAGTTAAACCAGCATCAAGATTTTCTTTTAGTCCCGAAATACCCACATAAGTTTTATCATTGGCAGTAAAGACATTATAATTAACCCCTATTTTATAAAACTCTTGTTTAAGCTGTTCGGGTGTATACTTATCGGTGCCTAAATAATCTAAATAACCAGCAGCCAGAGACATTTTAGGATCATGATCTTTACCCATATCAAAAATGATATTTAAACTAAAAATATCATTATTAGGGTTTTCTATATGTGATACTGATAATCCATTACCCGTCTTACTTTCCTTGATAGCTGTCTTATAATCTATAAATTGAGGAGATAATGCTGTAGCTTCCAACTTATTAAACTCTTGTAAAAAGACAGACTCTTTATCTCTATTTAATTCAATTGGAGTAATTCCAGGGTTTTCTACCTTAACGATACTCTTGTCTTCACCTTTTATTTTATGGACTTCAACATAGTTATTACCGTATAAGTTATTCGCAAACTCTACAACTTGTTCTTTTGTGATTTCTTTCATATTATCTAACATTTCCAAGCGATTTTTCCAATCCTGAAAACCAATAAAAGCGTCTAAATATGCATATGCTGTAGAGGATGCATTTTCATATTGTTGAATTTGAGATAAGCGTAAATCATTAACAACGGCATCTAACAACCATTCTTCGAACTCTCCTTTTTTAATCTTATCAATTTGCGCTAATAACAAATCTCTAACTTCATCTAATGTTTGATCTTCTTTTGGTGTTCCATATAATAAATGAAATCCATAATCATTATCAAAATTTGTATAGGACGAAGCATTTTGAACTAATTGTTTTTGATTTAAATTTAGGTCAATCAATCCTGCCTGAGAATTTGCAAGCATATAATCAATAAGAGTTACTATTACTTCTTGCTCAGTTCCTTTACCTTCTGTTCTAAAAGCTACATAAATAGACTCCGAGGTAGGGCCATATACTTCTTTTTTAACAGGAGTAGCAAGTGGTGCTAATTTTTCAAATGTAGGATGCGAAACTTCTTTCTTTTTATAAGACCCAAAAGACTCGTTTACTTTTTTAATCGTAGCATCAAAATCAATATCTCCCACTAATATTACTGCCATATTATTTGGTACATAATACTTATCAAAATATGAGTGAATGGCCTCCATTGAAGGATTTTTAAGATGCTCTGATATTCCTATTGTAGATTGCGTACCATATGGATGTGTTGGGTACAAACCTTCTAATACAGCAAAATACTGCTTACGTCCATCACTATCTTGACCTCTGTTAAACTCTTCATATACAGCTTCTAATTCCGTATGAAACAAACGCAATACCAACTTACTAAAACGCTCACTTTCTACAGTTAGCCATTTATCCAATTCATTAGCAGGTATTTTATTCACATACACAGTTTGCTCATTTGATGTAAAAGCGTTTGTTCCCTCTGCTCCTAACGAACCAACCATCTTATCATATTCATTGGCTATAGAAATCTTAGAAGCTTCTTGAGAGATTTCATCTATCTTTTTATAGATTTCTTTTTTCTTTGTTGAATCTGTTTCTGCCTTATGAGTTTCATACAAATCAGAAATTTGTTTCAAAAGGACATTCTCTTTCTCAAAATCCTGTGTACCAATTTTATCAGTTCCTTTAAATACCATATGCTCCAAATAATGCGCTAAACCTGTATTATCTGCTGGGTCATACGTGGATCCCGCACGGACTGCGATAAGCGTTTGTATTTTAGGCTCTTCTTGATTTTTCCCTAAATAGACCTTCAGACCATTGTCTAATGTATATAATCGTAAACCTGTAGGGTCATTGGAAACTGTTTCATAAGAAAACCCAGCAGCATCGGTATGTGATTCTACTGTAAGTTCTTTGTCTGAATTTGTTTCTTGATTTGATGAATTCTTACAATTACTCAGTAAAAATAAAAAGGATAATAGTAAGACTGATTTTAATGATTTCATTTAATTAGTTTAAGTTAATATTGTTTAATGTACTATTAAACGTTTAATGTTAAAATAAGTTACGGTTTTTAAGAATATTTTAACAATAAAAAATCCACAAGAACCGAATCTTATGGATTTTCATTAAAATATTATAAATAAAGTCTTACTCTAGCTATTTTTAGCCTAAAACTTCAGCTACTTTTTTACCGATTTCTGCAGGAGAATCCACTACGTGAATTCCACACTCTCTCATAATTGCTTTCTTTGCTGCAGCAGTATCTTCACTTCCTCCAACGATTGCACCAGCATGTCCCATCGTACGTCCTGCAGGTGCTGTTTCTCCTGCAATAAATCCAACTACCGGTTTAGAAGTTCCGCTTTCTTTAATCCATCTAGCTGCGTCTGCTTCTAATTGCCCACCTATTTCACCTATCATCACAACACAACTTGTTTCTGGATCATTGATTAATAATTCCACTGCTTCCTTTGTAGTAGTTCCAATAATTGGGTCTCCTCCAATACCAATAGCAGTGGTAATACCTAATCCTTGTTTTACAACTTGATCCGCTGCTTCGTATGTTAAAGTACCAGATTTGGAAACAATACCAACGTTACCCTTTTTGAAAACAAAACCTGGCATAATACCAACTTTAGCCTCACCAGGAGTAATAACACCCGGACAGTTAGGGCCGATTAAACGACATCCTTTACCTTTTATATAATTAGAAGCTGTAATCATATCTGCAACAGGAATACCTTCAGTAATAGTAATAATTACTTTAATTCCTGCATCAGCAGCTTCCATAATAGCATCTGCAGCAAATGCAGGTGGTACAAAAATAATAGTAGTATCAGCTCCAACTTCTTTCACTGCATCTTCTACAGTATTAAAAACTGGTTTGTCAAGATGCGTTTGCCCTCCTTTTCCTGGAGTTACACCACCAACAACGTTGGTACCATACTCAATCATTTGACCAGCATGAAAAGTACCTTCACTACCTGTAAAACCTTGAACTATTATTTTAGAATCCTTATTTACTAGAACACTCATTGCGTTATGATTTTTTTATTTTTTTTAGCAGTTTCAAAAGTACGCTTTTGAATACTATAGTTAAAATGAAAAATCAAAAAAAATCTATTTTTTGATTTTTTAATTTTCTCTACCTATATTATATTATTTTCAGAAAAGTTAAAACAGATTAATTCACTTCTAAAAATTTATTCAGAGAAAAAAGATTTTAAATTTTCTGGAGTATTATCGCCTTGTTGACTAATCTGATATCCTCTATATAACTTACCATCTTTTAACTCCCAAATAGCTATAAAATGTGCTATTGCCTCTTCTTTATCGGGTGCTTCGATAGTTTTAGCTACATATGTATATCGAACCGTTACCATACCATCCTCTTCCAGAAGGTGGCTAATTTCACATCGAAACGTTTCAAAGGAACGAGACATCTCCTTAAACATGGTCTTGATATCATCGAAACCTTTTTTATTGTAGCCAAAACTACTGTTCCAATTTAATTCAACTTCTGGATGTAAATACTCAGAAAAGGCGTCTATATTATGGATCAAATCCGTCTGATAGAATGATTTAACTACCTCTTTTGCTGTTTTACTCATTATTCTTTAATTTTTCTATTATTTCGGGTATTTGCCTGATGGCAGCAATTTCTTTATATTTTTTTCTAAAATCATCTGCAGGCGTACCAAAATAGCTTTTATGTCCTTCTAAAGATTTACTAATTCCGGACTGGGCAGACACTACCGCTTTTGTTCCGATTGTAATTCCACTGGTGACTCCTACTTGTCCCCACAACGTAACTTCATCTTCTAGCACCACGCAACCGGCAATACCTACTTGAGATGCTATCAAGCATTTTTTTCCAATAACCGTATCATGTCCTATATGAACTTGATTGTCTATTTTGGTTCCTGATTTAATCGTTGTATCACCTGTTACTCCTCTGTCTATAGTACATAACGATCCCAAATCAACATGATCTTCTACTACAACTCTACCACCAGAAATTAGCTTATCAAAACCTTCAGGGCGATTTTTATAATAAAAAGCATCGGCTCCTAATACAGTTCCGGAATGTATCGTGACATTGTTTCCTATGACAGTACCATCATATAAACTTACATTGGCGTGTATTACGCAGTTATCTCCTATCACTACATCATTACCAATAAATGCTCCGGGTTGGATAACAGTGTTCTTTCCTATTTTGGATGTTTCTGATATGATCGAAGTAGCTTTCTGAAAAGGTTTAAAATATGTAGTTAACATATTAAAATCCCTAAAAGGATCATCTGATATAAGCAATGCTTTTCCCTCAGGACAATCTACTTTTTTATTGATCAATATTACCGTGGCTGGGCTTTCCAAGGCTTTGTCGTAATACTTAGGATGATCGACAAAAACAATATCACCTGGCGTAACCACATGAATCTCATTCATACCTAATACCTGAAAATCAGGGCTACCAATAAATTCCGAAGATATTATCGTTGCAATTTGTTTAAGGGTGTGTGCTTGAGGAAATTTCATTATACAATTTAGAGTTTTAGAATACGATTTCTAAATTACTCTTTAATACGCTCTTTATAGGTTCCTTTTTCAGTTTCTACCTTAATTTTATCACCTTCGTTGATAAAAAGCGGAACCATTACTTCTGCTCCAGTTTCCACTGTAGCAGGTTTTGTAGCATTCGTTGCGGTATTTCCTTTGACTCCTGGTTCTGTTGCAGTTACTTCTAATATTACACTTGCCGGCATTTCTACAGAAAGTGGCATTTGATCTTCAGAATTTATAATTACGGTAACCACTTCTCCTTCTTTTAGCAATCCAGGAGCATCCAAAGTAGATTTTTCGAGTGTTATCTGATTATAATCTTCTGTATTCATAAAATGATATGTATCACCTTCTGCATATAAAAATTGAAATTTGTGTGTCTCAACTCTGACATCTTCAATCTTATGACCTGCGGAAAATGTATTATCAATTACTTTTCCGGTAGTTACACTTTTTAATTTTGTACGAACAAAAGCAGGTCCTTTTCCTGGTTTTACATGTAAAAACTCTATAATCTTATATATATCGTGATTGTATTTGATGCACAATCCATTTCTGATATCACTCGTACTTGCCATCGCTAATTTTATTACTTGTTGTTATTATCTATTTTTCAATATTTATTAATTTGAGAAATACCCTTTCATGATACCTCTTTGAGAGTTCTTTATAAACTCTAAAACCTCGTCTCGCTCAGGTGTAGCTTCCATTTCAGCTTCTATGATTGCCACGGCCTGAGAGTTATTATAATTACTTTGATACAATATTCTATAGATAGATTGTATCTCTCTTATTTTCTCTGTTGTGAATCCTCTTCTACGTAGACCGATTGAATTTATCCCAACGTACGATAAAGGTTCTCTTGCCGCTTTTGCATATGGAGGGACGTCTTTACGTACCAAAGACCCACCAGTCACAAAAGCGTGATTACCTATACTACAAAATTGCTGAACTGCTGCCATACCGGCAAGCACAACAAAGTCTCCTACATTAATATGACCTGCAAGCGTACTATTGTTAGAAAAAATACAATTATCTCCTACAATACAATCGTGTGCTATATGGCAATATGCCATGATCCAACAATTCTTTCCGATTTTAGTCTTCATTCTATCGGTGGTACCTCTATTAATGGTGACACATTCACGAATAGTAGTATTATCACCTATCTCTGTTGTAGTATCTTCATCATTAAACTTTTTATCTTGTGGAACTGCAGATATTACAGCTCCCGGAAAAATACTACAGTTTTTACCTATTCGGGCACCTTCCATAATAGTTACATTAGAACCAATCCAGGTTCCCTCTCCTATGACTACATTATTATGAATCGTAGTAAAAGGTTCGATAACTACATTTTTTGCAATTTTTGCTCCTGGATGAACGTATGCTAAAGGCTGATTCATTGATTTTATTTTAATGCTTTAGTTATCATCAAATATCAAATGATATACTAAATAATTATTTTGATTTTACTATTTGTGCCATAAGTTCTGCTTCTGTTACTAATTTTCCATTAGCATAAGCAAACCCTTGCATATGACAAATTCCTCTTCTTATTGGAGTAAGCAATTCTAATTTGAATATCAGCGTATCTCCGGGAAGTACTTGTTGTTTAAACTTTACTTTATCTATTTTCATAAAATAAGTCAAGTAATTTTCTGGATCCGGAACTGTACTCAAAGCAAGAATACCACCAGTTTGTGCCATTGCTTCTACTTGCATAACTCCTGGCATAACAGGTGCTCCCGGGAAATGCCCTACAAAAAATGGCTCATTCATAGTCACATTTTTCATTCCTACAACATGCTTGTCAGACATTTCCAAAATTCTATCAATCAATAAAAACGGAGGCCTATGCGGAAGCATGGACATAATTTTATTGATATCCATCAAAGGTTCTTGATTTAGATCAAATTGAGGAACTTTATTACGTTTATCAATCTTTATGATCTTGGATAGTTTCTTAGCAAACTGTGTATTTACATAGTGACCGGGTTTATTTGCTATAATTTTCCCTCTGATTCGAGTCCCTATTAAAGCAAGATCACCTATTACATCTAAAAGCTTATGCCTTGCAGCTTCATTAGGATAATGAAGTGTGAGGTTATCTAATATACCGTTAGGTTTGATTGCAATGGATTCTTTTCCAAAAGCAACTTTTAGCTTTTCCATAGTATCAGGACTCAGCTCTTTATCAACATAAACAATTGCATTATTTAGATCTCCTCCTTTTATTAAACCGTGCTCTAGCAACATTTCCAGTTCATGTAAAAAACTGAAAGTTCTGGCATCAGCAATTTCTTCTTTAAATTCTGAAAGATGTTTTAAGGATGCATTCTGTGTCCCGAGTACTTTTGTACCAAAATCTACCATTGTGGTCACCTGATATTCATCTGATGGCATTACAATAATCTCACTTCCAGACTCTTCATCAGTATAAGAGATTACATCTTTTACAATATATTCATCTCTTTCTGCCTCTTGCTCCACAATACCTGCTTCTTCAAGGGCCTCAATAAAAAATTTACTGGAACCGTCCATAATTGGAGGTTCTGAAGCATCAAGTTCTATAAGAAGATTGTCTATTTCTAAACCTACGCAAGCTGCCAGTACATGCTCGGAAGTTTGAATGCTTACACCGTTCTTTTCCAAGTTTGTACCTCTTTGTGTATTTACTACATAATTAGCATCGGCTTCTATAATAGGATTACCTTCTAAATCAACCCGACAAAAAGCATATCCGTGATTTTCAGGAGCAGGTTTAAAAGTTAGTGTTACTTCTTTTCCTGTATGAAGTCCTACTCCTTTGAGTTCAACTTCTTTTTGAATCGTTCTTTGTTTAATTGCAACGGCATTACTCATTGTCATCTATCTTTTTCTCAAGTTTGTATATTCTATCTACAATTTTGGGTAAATTTTTAAAATGTACGTAAGATTTATTATAATCTGAGTACCCTAACGCTGGAGATCCTTGAATGGCTTCTCCGTCTTTAATATTTCTTCCTATACCTGATTGAGCCTGGATTCTAACTCTATCACCGATAACCAGATGTCCTGCAATACCAACCTGACCTCCGATTAAACAATGCTTTCCGATTTTAGTGGATCCTGCAATACCTGTCTGCGCTGCTATAGCAGTGTGTTCTCCAATTTCTACATTATGAGCTATCTGGATTTGGTTATCCAACTTTACTCCTTTACGAATAATAGTAGACCCCAGAGTTGCTCTATCAATCGTTGTCCCTGCTCCTACGTCTACATTCTCTTCTATAATCACATTACCGGTTTGTGGTACTTTACTATACTCTCCTTTTTCATTTGGTGTAAATCCAAAACCATCCGCTCCAACAATTACTCCACTATGAATTACACAGTTATCACCTATAATTGATTCAGAATAAATTTTGGCTCCAGCGAAAACAACCACATTATCTCCAATAGTAACATTATCTCCTATATATACATTTGGATAAATCTTAGCATTTTTACCAATATTTACATTATCTCCTAAATAAGAAAACGCACCTAAATACATATTCTCATCATATTTTGCCGTTTCAGAAATAAAACTTGGTTGTTCAATCCCAGTTTTATTCATCTTTACCATATTATAGTAATCCAATAATTGTGAAAATGCTTTATATGCATCATCTACCCTTATCAAAGTAGTCTTTATATTGGACTCTGCTTCAAAAGTTTTATCTACAATAGTAATCGACGCATCAGTAGAATAAATATATGGGGTATATTTAGGATTAGACAAAAATGTTAACGAACCTTTCGTTCCTTCTTCTATCTTTGCTAGTTTAGATACTTCTACGGTTTCATCTCCCTCGATTTCACCATTTAGTATACCTGCAATTTGTGTGGCTGTAAAAATCATTAGCAACAAAAGTATAAAAAATGTGTTAATCTATATACTTTGGATAACATATAAAATATTTAGTTACTGGTTTTGACAATGCCTTCAAATTAAATTGGTCCGTAGCACGCACAATATCAACTATTTTGCTCGATTTATACAAAATATTTATATTCTGTTTATTTTGGTGATATGCCTGATTAGAAATCTTTCCTGTGAAAACAAAATAACTAGCTTCTTCATCAGAAATTCTATTTTTCATTCTAAATTCATCTAATCGTTTTTTGATTTTCTCTTCACTAAAGGCTTTCTTCTTTATTTTTATTCGTAGTAAATCTCTGTCTATAATCATATTACACAGGTTTCGCAAAACAAAATCTTCTGATAAAGCCCATTCTTTCATTGCAGAAACAATATCATAATCATCCAATTTTGAAAATGTCTCCAATACTTCAACCGTAAAATTATCCGCAGTAATTTTATTTTCTAAGAAGAATAGTAGTGCTTTGCTTGCAGTAAGCTTCTCTCCTTTATTTACCAATTCTTTGGCTCTTTTTAGAACTCTTATCAATAAATTTTCGGCAACGAGGCTTGTTTTATGAAGATATACCTGCCAATACATCAAACGTCTTGCTAATAAAAATTTCTCTACAGAATATATCCCTTTTTCCTCTACTACTAACTCATCATTAACTACGTTAAGCATTGTTATTAAGCGCTCACTGTTAATATTTCCTTCAGCAACACCTGTGTAAAAACTATCACGCTTCAGATAATCCATACGATCCATATCCAGTTGGCCAGAAATTAACTGGTGAAGGAACTTACGGTGATACTCACCTTTAAAAATTTGTATAGCAAGCGTTAAACTACCGTTAAATTCTTTATTGATTCTCTCCATAAACATCAAAGAAATGGACTCATGATTTATCTCATTTACAATGCTATGTTCCATCGCATGAGAAAAGGGTCCGTGCCCAATATCATGTAACAAAATTGCAATACACAACCCGTCTTCTTCTTCTTCAGAAATACTAACACCTTTAAAACGAAGGACTCGCACAGCATTTTGCATTAGATGCATACATCCTAGTGCATGATGAAACCTCGTATGGTGAGCACCTGGATATACTAAATATGAAAGACCCATCTGAGATATCCTTCGTAACCTCTGAAAATATCTATGCTCGATAAGATCAAAAATTAGTTCATTAGGTATGGTAATAAAACCGTAAATTGGGTCGTTTAATATTTTAAGTTTGTTTCTTTTTTTCAAGTTTACTATACTTTTGCTAACAAATATATATGTATGAATTCAGAATTACGAATTAAGGGTTATGAATTATTAGATAATATATATTTTAGAAAGTGAAACTGTAATTCTTCAACAAGGAAACAGTCAATTAATTACAACTAAATGATTCTGAAATTGATAACACGCTGAACTTAATTAGTCAGATCATTTAATAACAAGAAATAAAAACTTTAGCATATAATGAGCAATATAAAGATACTTTGGGTAGATGATGAGATCGATTTACTAAAACCACATATATTATTTCTGGAAAAGAAAAATTACGAAGTTACCAAATGCCAGAGTGGTACAGAAGCTCTGGAAACATTGGAAGAAAATAATTTTGATATTGTTTTTCTTGACGAAAATATGCCTGGACTTTCAGGAATAGACACTTTATCAGAAATCAAAGAAAAAAATGATAGTCTACCGGTAGTAATGATCACTAAAAGTGAAGAAGAATATATCATGGAAGAAGCTATTGGAAGTAAAATTGCGGATTACCTCATAAAACCTGTTAATCCAAATCAGATTTTGCTTAGTCTAAAGAAGAATTTAGACCATTCTAGATTAGTTTCGGAAAAAACTACATCAAATTATCAACAGGAATTTAGAAAAATAGCAATGGAAATGGCTATGGTAAATTCTTATGAAGAATGGGTAGAACTTTATCAGAAACTAGTTTATTGGGAAATTCAATTAGAAGATATTGAAGATACAGGTATGTTTGAAATCCTTGAATCTCAAAAAGTAGAAGCAAATTCTCAATTCTGTAAATTCATAGATAAAAATTATCCCGATTGGTTTAATGGCGATGAAGATGCGCCAATCATGTCGCATACTTTGTTTAAACAAAAGGTTGTACCAGAAATTAGTAAAGATCAACCAACATTATTCATTGTCATTGATAACCTGAGATATGACCAATGGAAAGCCTTCGAACCTATTGTAAATAATTATTACAAAAAAGAAGAGGAAATATCATATTGTAGCATTCTGCCCACTGCTACTCAATATGCTCGTAACGCTATTTTCTCTGGATTGATGCCTGCGGATATGAAAAAACAACATCCTGATTTGTGGTTAGATGATACCGATGAAGGTGGTAAAAATATGAATGAAAATGAATTCCTAACGGCCCAACTTAAAAGACTGGGTTTAAACATAAAGCACGAGTATTATAAAATAACAAATGAAAGGTCTGGTAAAACGTTGGCCGCGAACTTTAAAGGACTGAAGGATAATGATCTAACTGTAGTTGTGTACAATTTTGTAGATATGTTATCCCACAGTAAAACCGAAATGGAGGTTATTAAAGAATTGGCTTCTAACGATAAATCATATAGATCCTTAACCCAAAGTTGGTTTAAAAACTCTCCTCTTTTAGAAATGATACAGCAGGCTCAGCAAATGGGTTTCAAGTTATTAATTACTACCGATCATGGAACGATTAACGTTAAAAATCCGTCTAAAGTTATAGGTGATAAAAACACTAGCTTGAATTTAAGATACAAAACCGGTAAAAGTCTGACCTATGAAGACAAAGAAGTTTTAGCTGCTACAAATCCAAAATCTATACACTTGCCTTCCATTAATATGAGTAGTTCTTTTATTTTTGCAAAAGGTGATTATTTCTTTGCGTACCCTAATAATTATAATCATTATGTAAGCTACTATAGAAACACCTATCAGCACGGAGGAGTTTCTTTAGAAGAAATGATCATACCATTTGTAGTTTTAAAACCCAGGTAGTTAAAATAAGTAAACAGTAATAAGTATGCATAGTAACCATTACTAATATTGCATATATATACAATTTAAAGTATACAGTATAGTGAAAATCCAATATACCCTAAACGAACTTTCACAAACAGCAGAGGAACTTATAAAAAATGCAAAGCACAAAACCTTTCTCTTTGATGCAGAAATGGGTGTTGGTAAAACAACACTAATCAAAGAAATCTGTAAGCAATTAGGTGTGCAAGATACGATCTCCAGTCCTACTTACTCTTTAGTGAATGAATATAAAGGTAGAAAAGACACTATTTATCATTTTGATTTCTATAGAATACAAGATGAAGAAGAAGCTTATGATATAGGTTTTGAAGAATACTTGGATTCTGGTGCCTGGATATTTATTGAATGGCCAGATAAAATCTCTAATTTATTACCAGAAAAAAGTGTTAAAATCAAAATAGACCTTCTGGACGATGGTAAAAGAGCACTATTATTAGGGTAAAAACATGTTAAAAAAGTCGTTTTAGTAAAATTTAACAGAGTTACTCTTTTTCTTACAGGAATAATCAACTATTTTTAATGTTGATTTTTACAAGTACTTAATCGACAAAAACATGGTTTTTGACAGAAACAACGTAAGAATAATACTTTTTATCAGTAACAAAAGTATTATGTTACAGCTCGCAAAATTACAATTTTTTTGAATTCAACAGCTGTCTGATTTTCATCTAAGTTTGGCTATCACTAATTTAAAATCCAATAAAATGAAAATCACAACAACTATCTTTTTTAGCTTTTTCTTAACCCTAGCAACCTACATGTTCTCCGAAGTAGATAACAACCAGACAAAACCCAATACCTCAACCACACAAAATGACAACACCAAGCAAGGAACAGCCATCTCAAAATCCCTCGAAAAAACAAAAATTAAAGTACCTAAAAATAAGTAGTCTGATTGTTTTTCTCATAGCAACAGTACCTTTCTTATTTTATATAAATGATATTTTCCCGGATGGAGCCATCTGGGAAAACTCTTTTTTCACTTACCAGAGTAAATATTATGAAAGTGTGAATGTTTTTATATGGGTGTTTCTCGGTAAATTCATCCCGCTTGTTCTTTTTATTATTTGGTTTTTTACCTGTAAGCATTGGTGGTATCCAGTAATATTAATTCCTATCGCTCTATATTGTTTTCAACTGATCTCTTTAATTATTGAAGATTCTCATATAATAGATGAAAATGAAATCTTTTATCTTATACCAGTTACGATTTTGATTTTGAGTCTAGTATATACAATACGTACTAAAGTATTTGACAAGATACACGGTATTGACCTATCGGAATTGAATTCTTTTAATAAATCTGATAAAAGACCTTGGTGGAATAGATTTCGATAGCTCATTTGGTTGATTTGTATTAGAGGATATAAGAATAGAAATATCTAATTTGTTTCTCTTGCCTATTACAAAAACTCAATATATAGTAAAATGAAACTAATTATGTTTTGTAACACATCCTCAATCAACCTCTCCTTCAAAGAAGAGAAGCTAAAAAAAAATCTTATAAAAAGATGATGTGATCGTACTTTTCGAAAAGTCAAAACAAAAGAAATTAATGTGCCCTTTTTTCAGCTTAAAAACATAAACTCATAAACTCTTAAAACTTACATACTCATCTTCTAAATTTGGATGCTATTCATTTTTATTCGTAATTTAGATACAGAATATCACACAAATGAGCAAACCAACCTCTCCTTTTACGAAAGAGCAACTCTTGCCACAAGAGGAAATGATAGAAGTAGCACGTAAAAAAGGAAAACTTTTTATTGGTATCCCCAAAGAAACCAGCTATCAGGAAAAACGAGTATGCCTTACTCCTGATGCCATTGCTGCCTTAACAGCACATGGTCATAGAGTATTAATAGAGACAAACGCAGGAATTGGAGCAAGTTTTACAGATCGGGAGTATAGTGAAGCCGGAGCGGAAATTACCAATGACCCTAAAAAGGTATTTGGATGTCCTATAATTCTAAAAGTAGAACCACCATCTATGGAGGAATTAGAGCACATCAATCCCCAAACGGTACTGATCTCGGCATTACAGCTAAAGACTCAATCCAAAGAATATTTTCAGGAACTCGCAAAAAAGCGAATAACAGCTTTAGGTTTTGAATTTATCAGAGATGCTGATGGTGCCTACCCTGCTGTTCGCGCATTAAGCGAAATTGCTGGTACTGCTGCTGTGTTAATTGCTTCAGAATTAATGAGTAGCGCTACCCAAGGATCCGGATTAATGATGGGTAATATTAGTGGTGTTCCACCTGTAGAAGTCGTTATTATCGGCGCTGGTACTGTTGGAGAGTTTGCAGCACGATCTGCTATTGGTCTTGGGGCTAACGTAAAAGTGTTTGATAATTCTATCACCAAACTCAGATGTATACAAACACACGTTGGAAGACCTTTATACACCTCTACAATTCAACCAAAAAACTTATTAAAAGCATTAAGACGCTGCGATGTAGTCATTGGAGCTGTTAGAGGTAAAAATCGTTCTCCTATTATTGTTTCCGAAACTATGGTAGAACGTATGAAAACGGGTGCTGTAGTGATTGATGTTAGTATAGATATGGGAGGTTGTTTTGAAACCAGTGAAGTAACATCTCATGATCATCCTACTTTCGAAAAACATGGGGTTGTACACTATTGTGTGCCAAACATTCCATCACGCTACGCAAAAACATCATCCCTATCTATTAGCAATATATTTACACCTTATATTTTGCAGATCGGTGAAGAAGGAGGTATCGAAAATGCTGTTCGTTTTGATCGTGGACTAAAAAGTGGATTGTATTTCTACCATGGTATCTTAACCAGTAAATCCATTGCTGATTGGTTTGATTTATCGTATCGAGATATTAATTTGTTGATTTTGTAAAAAGGAGTTACTAAGCTGCTAAGCCGCAAAGAAACAAAGAATCCCAGTTTCTAATAAAATCTGGTATAATATCGGTTCCAAGCCGTCCCAATAAAGTTTTATCGATGAATGTACTTACGATTTTTACTTGATTGTAATTACAAGCTTGTCGAGGCAAACAAGAACTTAAAGCTTAAACTTTTTTCATATTTGTTACTTTCCAGAACAATGATTCAAAAACTTTGAAACTTTGAAACTTTGAAACTCTGAAACTTTCCTTACTTTTGGTCACTGAATTTTTATAGCACATGAAATTAGCGCATCGACTAGGTTTTTACTTTTTTGGTTTTATTATTGGATTATTTCTGTTATTCTTCTTTCTGGGCGGAAAAAAAGCCTCTTGTGACTATACTCCTACCGCTCGCGTATTAAAAAACATAAGAATTAAAGAGCGTGCCTTTTCTGAAGAAGTACTCGTTGCTATGCAAAACTATAGTATTGATACTGCCGATATCTCTAATATTCTAAAATCAGGAGATGTTGATTTTGGAAAAAGTAATACTAAACTAGACTCTTGCAACACCTATTTTATTGAAGGTCAGACTAAAGAGAAAACGATTGGACTAATGATCGCTAATTGCGATTCTATTGCAAAGGTAAATACCTTGGAGATTTTGAAATAATTATAACTTTCTACTCATCACCCAAAAATCAAAATCCTCTTTACCAATACTAAAAGCATGCTCTCCTACAATGGCATATGAATTTCTTTCATAAAATCGTACTGCTTTTTCATTCGATTTCAGAACAGATAACCAGATATACTCGCTACCACTGGTTATTGCCTTATTAAAAATAAGTTCCTGTAATTGAGCTCCTATACCCATAGACAAATATTCTTTTAATATATATATCTTTTGCAGCTTACACGGTTTTGTAGATTCAACAAACCCTGAAGGCGAATCCAGTTGAATTTTAGCATAGCCCACAACTGTATTACCATAATAAGCCACCCAATAGACATTATGCGGCTTGACAACACTGCTTCTCAACTTTTCTACAGAAAAAGTACGATCAAGATAATCAGTAAGGTCTTTTCTATCTTCAAAAAGATGTCCAAAAGATTGGTCAAAAGTTTTCTTGCCTAAAAAAGAAAGGTCGTGAACATCCTCTATCGTTGCTATACGTATGTTAATATTACTCATATATTATAAATCAAATCTGTAACAAAAAACGAAAACTAAACACTTATACATTATACAACATCTAAAACACCAAAAATGAAATATATTACAGGAACTACCTTAGCTTCAATTGGAATTTTATTCTCAATATTCGGTATGACTATATTAAGTGATTTTTACACCATAAAGTATATTGCATTAGGATTAGGTGTTATTCTTGCGATCCTTGGTGTCTATCTAGAACAAAAAGCAAAACAGAAAAATCAATCTAAATCTTAATATATCAACGTTCTCTAGCGTTTATATCCTTATACTTATTAAACAACTCTTTAAAAACTTTCTGATCCACAGGTTTATAAACAATCTTAGTACTTAAAGGATATTTCTCTAAAAGATGAGATGGTCTCGTCGGTCTTTTAGTAAAACCTCCTCCACAATTAGGACATACATTATGCAAAATGGATTCAACACAATCTTTACAAAACGTACATTCAAATGTACATATCATTGCTTCTTTGCTATCATTGGGTAATGATTTGTTGCAATTTTCGCAGGTTGGTCTTATTTCTAACATAACTATAAAATTATGAATTACGATTGTCGAATTATAAATTAAAATTTAGCTTTTATTTTTTACGTACTTTAATACCGCATCAGGAATCTCAATACCATCTTGCAAATCTGTATCAGAAACTGGATCACTAGCTATTTGCCTAATAGGCACCACTCCTGCCCAAATAGGTAAACCATGATCTTCTTTTTCATCCACAACGCCTTCTGCCCTAACCTTTGCAGAAGCCGTATCGATATTAATTGCCATGACCAATGTAGCATTAAACTCCTTATCGTTTGGTTGTCTAATATTATCCCAATGTCCTGGAACCATATGATTCAAAATACATTCTAAAGCCTTCATCTTTTCTATTGGATCTACTACTTTACGAACCTTTCCAAAGACGTTTACAGAACGATAGTTAGCAGAGTGATGAAAAGCAGATCGTGCTAATACCAATCCATCCAGATGGGTAACCGAAATACTAGCGCTTCCTGCATCCAATAAATTAGTGATCATCCTATTTTTTAGTGATCCATGAATGTAGATAGTATCTCCCTGTCTACCATAAGCAGTAGGTATTACAATGGCATTATTTTGCCAAACATATCCTACATGACATAAAAAAGCATCGTCTAGAATTTTATTGATTTCTTCTTTGTTGTAGCTTGCTCTTTTCGCTCCTCTAATTACCTTATTAAGTTTTGTTTTTGGGTATTGTTCCATTGTTCACTGTAAATATTAATTAATTTTAAAATCATTTAGTTGTAAATACCTTCAAGTAAATCAATAACTCCAAAGTTTTAATCCAATAAAACCAACATCCCACAGATAAATTGATAGTATAATGGTTGCTATGGAGGTTGAAACATAATAAACTTTAAAACCTGTTCGATTTGATAACCGACCCCATCTCCATATTGTCATAAAAGAAAATCCTACCATAAAATACGAACTTAAATACACTACTACAGAATAGAAGTTCATACTTCCCGTATTATGAATATCATTCATTATGAAGCTAAACCCAACTAACATCAAAACAAAACAAAAAATCGCTCCAAATAATATAACGTGATTTAAAACTGGTGGTTTCTCTCTTTTAAAAAATCGACTTATAAACCATACCGAGCCATACAAAAGATATATAGCAGCTAGCAAAAAAGATAAAAACAATCCAAAAAATATGATTAGTCGTTTGATTCTTGATTCTTTCTCTGTGTAATTGTCATTAATCCAAAATACCTTTTTATTGTTTGATTCCATCAACATAGAAGAAGGAACACCCTCATTATTAAGATAAAATTGATTTTTTCCGGCGTAATATAATGTGTCTTTTGGTTTGCCCAGCAATGTTTTTGTTACTACTATATCATTATCAAAATCTAATACCAACCCGGCTAACATCCTATCAGAAAAAGCCATAAACTGATTTTTAGGACTTTTAAACTCATAAAATCCAGTGAATGTCTCTTTTAGATCCTCAGGCACTGGATAAACAATTCTTTGAGATGAATCGGTTTTATCTTTGGTTAAATATTTTAGAATTTCATCGACCAAAGCATTTGCATTTCCGTTGCGGTTAATTGATACAGCAATCCCTAAATCTATTTCCCTGGAATACACATACCTCGAAGCAAATCCATCTATTTCTCCCCCATGGCCATGAAAAAGATAGCCATTTTTCCAAACAGAATAATTTCCTAATCCATATCCAAATTCTAAACCTCTTCTTGCTGCAATGCTAGTTTTGGGGGTTTCTATCCTAGAAAATTCTTTTTCGGTTATCAATGCTGTATCCTTTTTCAACATAAACTGCAGGTAATTAGCCATATCTTCTGCATTGGCACAAAAATCCCCAGCCGGTCCTCCATTAATTGAGGTAAATGGAATTGGAATCAGATTTGCACCAATTTTTCGATATCCTTCTACGAAAGGAACATTGGGTGGTTTTTTAAAATAAAACCCTGAAGATTTCATTCTCATGGGATTCAAAATATTTTCCTTTATGTACTCGTTATATGGAACTCCGGAAATAACTTCTATTAAATGACCTGCAACTATATAATTAGGGTTTGAATAAGCTTTTCTATCCCCTGGTTTCCATCTGGATTTTAAAGAATTCTGATGGTCAACAACCATATTAAACACAGGTGGAGTTTCATTATCTCTTGTATTATACATGGCATGTAAATGAAAGTCCTCAAAACCTGAAGTATGCTCTAATAGATGCGATATCCTAACTGGATCATCATCCCTCCATTCATTATTAAACGGAAGATTTTGATCTATTTCTTCTATTGGCGTATTTAAGGAGTAAGAAGTCTCATTTAATAATTTATACAATCCAAAAGCTGTAAAAGATTTAGAAATCGATCCTTGACGAAATAAATGCTTAGAAGATACTCGTTCCTTTTCTTTTATATTGGCATATCCAATTCCACCGACAAAAATTATAGTATCAGAATTAACAATACTTATCATTGCTCCAGGAATCTGTTTCTCTTCAATGAAGTTTTCGATAGTATCAAGAAGGGAAGGAATATCATATTGACAAAATACTGACGATGAATTGATCATCATTAAAAATGATAATAGAAGTTTGATTGTCAACTTATTCATTATTTTTTTCTATTTAATAAATATTAAAAAGTGAATTAATTAGTAAACACATTTTTTTACGGAATAAATATAGTAGTTTTATGGAGTGTTAAACTAATCCAGTTTATATATTATGGGTAGTCCGGATGTATTTCCATTTAAAAGTAACATTGATTTAGATAGAAACTCTAGTAGACACCTTTATTTACAATTGTGCGATCAAATAATTGGATTTATTAAATCAGGCAAACTGGCTCCTTCATCAAAACTTCCCGGATCTCGCAAATTATCCGAAGATCTGGAGGTCCATAGAAAAACAGTGGTCGCTGCCTATGACGAACTAATATCACAAGGATGGATTGAGAGCATTCCCGCTAGAGGTACATTTATAAGCCAGGATTTACCGATTGTTAGTCCTAAAAAACTTCGGAGTTTTTCTAATACTTCAAGCAATAAAAACACGGCTGGTTTTAACTTCAAAAAGCGAAAACATCTTATAAGAAAAGAAATAGATACAATTCAAGCCGCACTAAAAATAGACGATGGAGTCCCGGATCACCGATTAGCTCCGATTGAAGATATCGCCAAAATCTATAGGAACATCACTAAAAAAGTTCATCATAGAGAACTCCTTACCTATGGCGATATATATGGAAATATGGATTTACGCAAGGCACTAGTCATTTATCTCAACCAAACCAGAGGATTAAAGATAACTGTAGATAACATCCTAATCACCAGAGGAAGTCAAATGGGTATTTATCTAGCTAGCCAATTGCTATTAAATGACAAAAAAACTATTATCACAGGAACTACTAATTATATGACTGCCGATAATACATTTACAGAAGCCGGTGGAATTATAAAACGTGTTTCTGTTGATGCGCAAGGGATCAAAACCAATGAAATTGAAAAGATCTGTAAAGAACAACCCATTAGTGCTATATACGTTACAACTCACCACCATCACCCTACCACTGTTACCTTATCAGCAGAACGACGTATGCATTTATTAGATTTAGCACAGCAGTATAACTTCGCAATAATAGAAGATGATTATGATTATGATTTTCATTACAGTAATGCTCCTATTCTTCCATTAGCAAGTAATGATACGCTTGGAAACGTTATATATATTGGTGGTTTTACAAAGATTATTGCTCCGGCACTGCGTATTGGTTATTTCATTGCACCAAAAGAGGTAGTAGATGAAGCCGCAAGATTAAGAAGAATCCTGGACAGACAAGGTGATACATTACTAGAACAAACGCTGGCGAGAATGATTAGTAATGGCGATGTGCAAAGACATAGTAATAAAGTACGAAGGATTTACAAATCACGTAGAGATTTGTTTTGCAAGTTGTTACAGAAAAAACTTACTAACTACTTTGAATTTGAAATTCCCAAAGGCGGAATGGCAGTTTGGGTACAATTAAAGAAACCATATCATTGGGACTTGGTAATAGCTGAATCCCATAAACAAAATTTAGTTTTCATAAATGATTGGAAGCGATATGATAATGACAACACTGATCACAATGGTTTTAGAATTGGGTTTGCAAAATTTAATGAAGAAGAAATACATACCATAATCAACACCTTGGAAGAGGTTATGGAATCTATTGATGAAAAAAAATAATTCACAATAGTTGAGAATCCAATGAATTACTCCGAATCTCTGGCAAGAAAATCCATAGCTATTTTTGCACTTTCCTCGGGTCTTTCTTCCATTGGCAAATGACCAGTTTCCTTCATGATAACTAATTTAGAATTAGGAATGGCTTCGTCAAACTTATAGGCAGATTTCACAGAAATCCAACGATCATTTTCGCCCCAAAGAATAAGCGTTGGATTGTTTATTTCCTTTAATTTATACGATGTATCTTTTCCTTTTTTCATAGTAAGTCTATCCATAAAAGCTTGACGATTTCCTTCTCTTAAGGCGAAATCGTGGTATTGCTTAACCAAAGCATCTGTTACCATACTATCATCATAATACACCTGTTTCAAGTTATTACGAATAATTGATTTTGGCGTAAAATAGAGGAATATTTTATTGATAACTGGAATACGAGCTAATCTAAAAATTGAAAAACTACTACGTTTCTTTTCTTTACTTTCATTGGTTTGCTTCTTTGGTATAACCCTATATCCCGAAGCATCTAATAATAATAATTTCTCTACCTTTTCTGGATAATCTGATGCAAAATTCCAGGCGATACCACCTCCTAAAGAATTACCTGCAAGATGAAAACTTTCGAGTTTTAAATTACTTACAAAATCATATAAGAACTTCGTATAACTATCAATAGAATACGCTCCTCGTATATGAGGACCTGTTAATCCAAAAGCGGGTAAATCTATGCTTATTACACGATAATTCTTTTTTAATGTATTTGCCCAACCCTCCCAGGTATGCAGTGATCCTCCACTGCCGTGTAATAAAACAATAGGAACACCAGATCCTTGATCAGTATAGTGAACTCTCATTCCATCTACTTCTATAAACTTAGAATAAGAATAGGTGTATTTTTCTTCTAACTCTTCTAAAGGGATATCAAAATCCGCAAGAAAAAATAATGATAAAAAGATGAAAGCAACAAAAGTCAACAATTTCTTATATTTTCTTATTTTTCTCATGTCGTTAAGAGTTTATGGACTACTTGAAAACAAGTTGGTATTTATATAGTAGACCTTGTAAATTAGTTTTAGAAAAAATCGCTCCCTTCAACATATTTATTTCAGGGTTAATCGTATAATTAAATGCAGTGCTGAAGTCTACCTTTTCGGCATTAGTTTGTTCAAAAATAGTTTTTGTTAAATCACAATTCTTAAACTCTGAACCAGAAATAATAGCTTCAGCAAAATCAGTTTCCAGAAGTTTGCAATCTATAAACTTTGTGTTTTTTAGCTGAAACCCATGAAAAGATGCATAATCCAGCATACACCCTTTAAACGTTGCCGAAAACATAAAGTCATTACAACTACTAAAATTTGCTCCCAATAACTTACAGTTTTCAAAAACGCACTCATCTCTAAATGCTGTTTGCTTCATCATTACTTTCGTAAAATTACAATCTATAAATGTGCATTCTAAAAATGTAACCACGGATATGTCTGCTTCAGTAAAATTACAATTAGTAAACGTACAACTATCATATTCAATACTTGGTAATTTTTGTCCTGAAAAGTTTTTATCTTGGAAATTTTGCTCGATTATTGGATGATCATTCATGTATTACTATTGTAAGTTTAAAATTAAATATTTCCTTTCAATCCAAAACACTATTCCTACTATTTTTATAAGGTTACTATTTAATTTAAACGTTCTTTCTAACTGATATGATAAAACTTTTAAACCAATCGATATCATTAAGACCATATTAAGATAAAATTCAAAAGAGATTAACTTTTAACAATGTACATTTGTTTTAAAACGCATAAATAATAGTATACTTTTTCCTGTGAACAAAAAAAAGAAGAAAAAATATAGATGGTTAAAACTACTATCCAAAATAATTACCAGCATACTTTTCATATTCATTCTTTTAATTCTATTTATAAGAAGTCAATGGGGTCAAGACATTATTGTAGACAAATTAGTCTCTTACATATCGGATAAAACCGGAACAGTTGTCAATATTGACAAAGCCTATATTACATTCTCCGGAAATATTCTTTTAGAAGGTGTTTACATAGAAGATCAAAAGCAAGACACACTGCTATATTCAAACAGACTAGAGGCTTCTATAGCTTTGGTTCCTTTGATCAGAGGAAAACGTTATCATCTAAAATCTTTAGATTGGAATGGTGTAAAAGCAAATATCATCAAAACACAGGAAACGGCTTCGTTCAACTTTGATTTTATAGTCGAGGCTTTTACATCCAATAATGATTCCGTATCACAACCAACAGATTCTACACAAACTGTTCCAATTAAAATTGGAAATATTGCATTAAACGATTTTGATGTTACCTTTCTGGACGAATCTTCCGGAATCGATAGTAGTTTTAAGCTAGGCACTTTAGAAGTAGAAATAGAAAAATTTGACTTGGAATCCATGTTTTTTGAAATCGATGAATTAGAATTCACAAATTCAATTGTCGATTATACTCAAACTAGAGCAACTAAGCCAGATACCACTATCAGCAATAA
The DNA here is from genome assembly GCF_042684305.1 of Aquimarina rubra. Classification (NCBI taxonomy): domain Bacteria; kingdom Pseudomonadati; phylum Bacteroidota; class Flavobacteriia; order Flavobacteriales; family Flavobacteriaceae; genus Aquimarina; species Aquimarina rubra. The sequence continues at coordinate 721,017 of NZ_JBHULE010000008.1, forward strand.
CCGTTTACCTATTATAAAAATAAACGAGCTCACAATTCAAGAAATAGAAGCTAATTACACATCAATACCTGAAAAAAATACGTTGATTTCTAATATAAGTGAGTTATCTATAGAATCAGGTTTTATAGATTTAGAAAAGCTTAATTATCAAGTGGATGTTTTAGCACTCAACGACTCAAAAATCTCGTATGTAGATTTAAATAATACATCCAACAACACTATAAATAACGCTCCTTTTACCTTTGAATGGCCAGATATAAATGTAAAAGCTAATCGATTATCCTTACAAAATAATTCTATACAATACCGTACCACTCCTAATATCATAAGTACTTCAGAATTTAATCCTAATCATATTGAATTCAGTTCTTTAACACTAAAAGCTAATAATCTTACATTAATACAGGGTAAAGCAAATATTGATCTTGCTAAGTTGTCTTTTAGCGATCGTAGCGGATTTAGACTCAATAACTTTTCCTCTAAAATAAGTATCAATGATTCTTCAGGCTTAGCAATGAATAATCTAATTATAAATACGAATAGTAGCAACCTAGATGGTAGCATAAATTTACGTTATACTTCCTTAACTAATTTCATCAATAATCCAGAGAAATCAAAGATGGATATTGATTTAGATACTATAAATATTGATATACGAGATTCTTATTATTTTCAACCGGATATAGCGAAAAATTCTTATGTAGATTCTTTAGCTCAGAAAAAAATTAGTGGCTCACTACAAATTGATGGGAAAATATCTGATTTCAACGCAAACGTATCTAGTTTGAATTGGGGAACAGATACTAAAATAAAATTGAAAGGAGGAATAAAAAATCTTCTCACAGAAGAAGAGCTTGTTATTGATAGTTTAAGTTATAAAGCCAGTACGACACGTGATGACATTAAGAACTTTGTAAATGAATCAGAATTGGGAATTGCTCTTCCAAAAGAAGCATCCATAAATGGTCAACTAAATGGTTCTTTTAATGATATCAAAGGTAAATCTGTGATTGAGACCTCCTTGGGATCTGTGACTATTGAAGGAAATTATAAAAACAAAAATTCTATAGCATTTACCGGAGATATTGAGATAATAAGGGTTCAACTCCAAAGGCTATTAAAGAATGAACAACTTGGTCCACTCTCTTTTTCTGCAAAACTATCGGGATCAGGAACTTCTCTAAACACATTAAATGCAACTTTGGACTCTAATTTTAAACAATTGACTTATAATGAATATGATTTTTCTAATCTATCATTAGAAGGTAAAATTACACAGGGGAAAGGTAACGTAAATGCAAAGTTTAAAGATGATAATCTAAATTTATTGCTGGATACAAAGGTGGAATTAGACTCTATTTCACCTAAAATTAACGGATTGGTAAATATAAAAGGAGCTGACCTCAATGGACTGGGCATCACGCAAGAACCGATTAAAACTCAATTCAAATTATTTGTTGATTTTGAAGGGAATCCGGATAATTTCGGATTTACTTCTAATATCACCGATGCTTTAGTTGTAAAAGGAAGTGAACCCTATCCAGTTAATGACATTAACATCACCGCATCCAGCAATGATCAACAAACAAAGGCCTCAATAGATAGTAGATTTTTAAATGCTAACTTATTTGCTGATGCAAACATTAGTAAAATAAATTCCTCGATACAAACTCAGTTAAAAAGTTATATCTCAGCATCTGATGTGAGAGATACCCTAAGAAAACCGGTAGCTATTAAAATGAATATAACGCTTAGAGAAAAACCGATACTTAGCGACGTATTGCTTCCTGGAATTAAGAAAATGGACTCTATTACAGCTTCTATCAATTTTATTGAAGAAAAAGAAAAACTTACCGCCAGCATTAAAGCTCCTTCTGTACAATACTATAATAGTAGTATAGACAGTCTTGATCTTACGATTAATGGAGACGGGAAGGACTTAAACTTTTCTTTGGGATGGAAGAATATTTTATCAGATCCCATACATATAAATAAAACTTCTATCGATGGAGTACTAGAAAATCAAACCTTATTACTTGATTTTAGTACAAACAATGAAACTGATGAGATCGCTCGTTTGCGATCCGAATTACGTCTCAAAAATGATACACTATACTATCATATAAATCCAGCATCTGTAATTTTTGACAAAAATCCCTGGTCAATTTCTGAGAATAATCAAATTACTATAGCCAAGAACTATCTAGTTTTTCAAGATTTTCAATTATCTCAAAACCAACAACAATTAACAATTAGCTCTCATGATCCTTCTATCGATAAAGAACATATCAAGATTGCATTCCAAAAGTTTTATTTATCAACGTTTACCTCCATTCTAAGTAATGACGAAGTATTGGCCAATGGAGTCCTTAATGGCGAATTGACTATCGAAAAACCATTTGATGAAACAGGATTAATTGCGGATATAGCTATTGATAACTTAGAAGTTACAGAAATACCTTTAGGTGATCTTACACTAAATGCCACATCCAAAAGCTTAGAAAATTATGATCTGGCATTGAAGCTAAACGGTGAAAATGCTGAATTAAGTCTCAATGGAGATTATAAAGCATCTGAAAACGCAGCTGATATAAATCTGGACTTTAACCTCGAAAAGTTAAATATGAAAGTCATAGAAAAGTTTGTAGACGATCAAATTTCAGATACCAAAGGGAAAATTACCGGAAGTGCAAAAATTACAGGCACCACTTTAGAACCTAAATATGACGGAGTATTTCATTTTGAAAACACCAGCTTTATTGTTAATACACTAAATACAAGATTTACATTTCCCGAAGAGAATATAAAAATTAATAATTCCGGATTATTTCTAAATAATTTTACGATTGCCGATGGAAATCAAAACACCTTTTCACTGGATGGAAAAATAGGAACCAAAAATAGCAACAATCCTAATTTTGATCTTAAGCTAAAAACTAAAAACTTTCAGATTTTAAATGCAACTAGAGAAGATAATGATCTCTTTTATGGTAAAGTTAAAGTTACGGCCGATCTTGATATACAGGGAGACCTAAATATTCCTAAAGTTAGAGGAAATCTGGCAATTGATGAAGGATCTGACTTTACTTTGATCGTTCCCGAATCCGAACTCGATATTAAAGAGCGAGAAGGAGTCGTAGTATTCGTCAATCGAAAAAATCCTGACGCTATTATTACACGTAAAGAGGAGGATCAATATGCAACAGCATTACTAAAAGGGTATGACATTAATACACGATTGAAAATTGATAAAGGCTCAATTTTTAAGATTATCATCGACGAAAGAAGCAAAGATAACTTTCAGGTTTCAGGAAAGGGCGAATTTAAGTTCGGAATGGAACCAAATGGAAGAACCACACTCTCCGGACGTTATGATATTTCTGATGGTCATTATGAGGTGAGTTTGTATAATATTGTAAAAAGAAGGTTCTCTATTGCTCCCGGTGGTTCTATTACTTGGCTAGGAGATCCGTTAGATGCAAAATTAGATGTAACCGCTATTTATAATGTAGAAACCTCTGCTGCATCTTTAATGGCTTCTAAAACATCCGGAGAATCTGCAGGAGTAGTCAATCAATTCAGGCAAAAACTACCGTTTTTAGTATACCTTAATGTAGATGGAGAGCTACTAGAACCTGAAATTTCTTTTCAACTGGATATGCCGGAAGAAGAACAAGGATCTTTAGGAGGCGAGGTTTATGGACAAGTACAACAGCTTAACAATCAAGAAGAGGAACTAAATAAACAAGTTTTTTCTCTTTTAGTGCTCAACAGATTCTTTCCTCAGTCAGGAAGTGATGGCAGTAATGGTGGTGCAGTTTCTATAGCCAGAGACAATGTTAATAAGGTTTTATCTGGTCAACTTAATAATTTTTCTGATAAGCTAATCGGTGATACAGGCATAGAATTGGATTTTGGCCTCAACAGTTATACCGATTACCAAGGAAACTCCCCAGAAGACCGAACTCAATTAGAAATTAATGCACAAAAAAGATTATTTAATGATCGATTGATTGTTCAAGTAGGAAGCGATGTAGATATCGAAGGTAGCAGTCAGAACTCTGGTGAAAGTACTCCTGTAATAGGTAATGTAAGTCTCGAATATCTACTAACAGAAAATGGTAGATATCGTCTTAAAGGTTTTAGAAAAAATGAATTCGAAAGCGTTATCGACGGACAATTAGTTGTAACCGGAATAGCATTAATATTTAATAGAGAGTTTAATAAATTCAAAGAATTATTCTCTAAATCTGTCAAAGAACTGGAACAAAAGAAAATCAATAATAAAAAAGAAAATTGATCTTGAATAAAAACCTTATACTTTTTATCGGTATGATTATTCTGCTCTATTCTTGTGGAGTAAAAAGATTTATACCTAGTGATGAGCAGCTATACACAGGTGCTTCGTTAGGTTTACAAACAGAAGAGAGCATTGATAATCTAAAAGCAATAGAAGAAGAGCTAGAATCGGTACTTAGACCAAAACCAAACACTAAAATTTTAGGAATCAGACTAGGATTATACGCTTATTATAAAAACCAAAAGAAAAACCCTGGAGTTATCAATAGATTCTTATTTAAAAACTTTGGAGAGGAACCCGTCTATCTTTCTGATGTAGATCAAGCTCGTATAAACGAACTAATAGATAACAGACTGGAAAACAGAGGTTTTTTCAGAAGTATCATAGATTCCGAGGTTATTAAGGATAGTACCAGAGCCAGGATCAAATATAAGGCATCAATTAATGAACCTTACAAATTAGAAACCTATCAATTAAACGCTACAACATATCCTATTGGTGAGGATATTAAAGCAACATTAGCAAATAGCTTGATCAAAAAAAATGATCGTTTTGATCTTGCTTTATTTGAATTAGAACGAGAACGAATTGATAGATCATTAAAAAACAAAGGGTATTACAATTTTAATGCAGATTTCCTAATCTTCGAAGCAGATACTAATCAATATAAAAACAAACGTTTCGATTTATTTTTGAGATTAAAAAAAGAAGTGCCCGAAAAATCTTTGGTACCTTATAAAGTTGATGAAATCAATGTTTATCCAAACTACGCGATAGATACTGATAGTATTATAAAGGATACTGTATCCTACTCAGGTATTAATGTTATTCAGAATAAAGAATATTTTAAACCTAAAAGACTGGAATCCTATATTTTATTTGAAAAAGGACAATTATATAATCCCACTATTTCTAAAAGAACCAGTAACCGTTTATCCTCTATAGGAACCTACAAATTCGTAAACATAGAATATGATGTTCTTGATACAGGCAACAATGGTACTGGAAACGGTAATCTGACTGCTAATGTATACTTATCCCCCTTAAATAAACGTGCTATTAGAGCAGAGTTACAGGCTGTTTCTAAATCTAACAATTTTACAGGTCCTAATCTTTTGCTAACATATGCAAATAGAAATCTTTTTAGAGGAGGAGAAACGTTAAATTTAACGGCTTATTTGGGATATGAAACTCAATTATCTGGATCAGAAAATCAAGGACTAAGCAGCACGCAAATTGGATTTAAATCAGATCTTATATTTCCCAGATTGTTGTTTCCCATAGAAATTATGGATCGATTTAAATATGCGGTACCAAAGACAATTGTTAGTGCGGGATTCGAATACCTTAATAGAAGTAAATTATACAGCCTGAATTCAATCAATGCCAGTTTTGGATATAGCTGGAATGCCAATCGTTTTGTTAATCACGAACTGAACCCAATAAGTATTAATTATGTAAATCTTTCTAATACAACACAAGAGTTTAAAGATATCCTCAATGAAAATCCTTTTTTGGCAAGTAGTTTTGATCAACAGTTTATTGCAGGACTCACCTACTCTTTTATATATAATGAGCTTAATGACAGTTCTATTAAGAATGCTTTTTATTTTAATGCAAACTTTGATATCGCTGGAAATACCATTAGCCTTTTTGGAAAAAATGAAGAAGGAACAGAATCTGATTCATTTTTAGGATTAGAATATGCTCAATATGTAAAAGCCGATATCGATTTTAGATATCATTTTAGTTTAGGTAATGATCAAAAACTGGTAACCCGTTTATTTGGTGGATGGGGATTGGCGTATGGTAACTCTACAACATTACCTTTTTCAAAACAGTATTTCGCTGGAGGACCTTTTAGTGTAAGAGCCTTTAGAATACGATCACTCGGTCCCGGAACTTATACACCTAGCGATGAAGATTCTGGATCCTTTTTTGACAGATCAGGAGACATACGACTAGAAGCTAATTTAGAATACAGATTCCCTATAATTCCATATCTGAAAGGTGCTGTTTTTGCAGACGCAGGAAATGTATGGCTTATGGAAGAGAATAATGCCTTATCCGGAGGAAAATTTTCCTCTAATTTTATAAATGAATTAGGTATTGGCGCGGGTGTTGGCTTGCGGGTGGATATTCAAAACTTTGTAATTCGATTTGATCTGGCAGCTCCATTAAATGATCCTTCAGAAGAAGAACAAAATTTTAAATTTGATATTGCTAATCCCATATTGAATTTTGCAATTGGGTATCCTTTTTAAAACAATTACCTAACGCGCCATGGTGGATTCTTACGATTATCTCCTGCAAAATACAAAATGATTTGATTCCCATCAGGGTCTTTAAGCCTTGCTTCTCTCCATAACCAGCTTTGATTGATCGGCAGTTGGTCAAACTGTAATCCTTCTGCAACTAATCGTTCTACTTCTTGATCTAATTGTACGGTTTCAAAATATACATAAACCCCATCTCCTTCAGGTAATTTTTCGACTTGATGGATAGAAAAGGTAGCATCACCTTCTTTACATTCAAAACGAGCATAATGAGGCAACGCTTTTACGATTAATCGTAAACCAAGTTTCTCATAAAACGAAATAGATCGTTCTACATTAAGAGATGGAACGGTGACTTGGTTTAGGTTCATTGCTTAAACATTAATACATATAATAAAATTTGTGCTACACTTACCCTCTCTGTCAAGATGTATCTTGACATCTCTCCCTCTAAGGGAGAAGCTGGAATTGTTCTTTTAGTAAATCTGTTGACTAAAGACTGCCAACTATTATAACTTTCTTCTTTTTCTTTCCTTTGATAATAAATCTAATTCCCTAGTAGTTTGTCCGGCAACAGAGGTGTTTTCTTCAGCTCTACGTATTAAATAAGGCATTACATCCCTAACCGGTCCAAAAGGAAGGTATTTAGCCACATTATAACCTTCTGCTGCTAGATTAAAACTAATATGATCACTCATACCATACAACTGTCCTAACCATACTCTAGGATCACTCTTAACTATTTGCTCTTTTCTCATTAACTCAATAGCTTGGTAACAGCTATCTTCGTTATGAGTGCCTATAAATACGGAAATATCATCTAGGTTTTGTAATATGTAAACTAACGTGGTATTAAAATTAAGATCTGTAGCAGCCTTACTTTCACAGATAGGTGTTGGGTATCCTTTTTCTGCAGCACGATCATTTTCTTTTTCCATATACGCACCGCGCACGATCTTCATTCCGATTTTAAAACCAGATTCTTTTGCTTCTTGATGCAATTTCTTAAGATAGTCAAATCGATCATGTCTGTACAATTGTAAGGTGTTATATACAATTGCTTTTTCTTTATTGTACTTAGCCATCATTTTGGCTACCAATTCATCAGCAGCATCCTGCATCCAGCTTTCTTCGCCGTCAATTAATAGCGGAACATCACATTCATAGGCTTTTTTGCACACCTGATCAAAACGTTCCTCAATCCTACTCCATTCTTTCTCCTCTGCCACAGTTAGCGGTGTCCCTTCTGTTTTCTTTTGCCAAACCAAAAACCGACCTAAACCTGTAGGTTTGAAAACTCCAAAAGGAATTGCTTCTTTTTGATCTACAAAATCTAAGATTTGCATTGTTTTCTCTAGTACGTGGTCAAACTGTGCTTCTTCCTCTTTACCCTCTACAGAGTAATCTAAAACAGAAGAAACCCTACCTTTTTCATACATTTTTTCCACTACCGGAATACAATCTTCTTCATCTACACCACCACAAAAATGATCAAAAACCGTTGCTCTAATTAATCCTTGTACGGGTAAATGAGCTTTTAATGCAAAATTAGTAACAGCAGTACCAATACGAACCAGCGGTTCATTAGCAATCATTTTGAAAAGAAAATAAGCTCTCTCTAGTTCAGAATCACTTTTTAAAGCAAAAGCAGTCTCGGTATTATCAAACAAAGTATGTTCCTTCATTAAATGCAAATTTTAAAGATTCGTAACTATTATAGTCAATTCACTAAAATTATGATGGTATTATCAATTACCAACTGTTTGTTTTAAGATATCTGCAAATATAGAACTTGGAAGTTTATTTTATTACAAATTCTACTTAATTTCACAGCCTGTTAAAACACCTTTTATGAAGCCCATAGTTTCTAAAGATTCTATCGTTTATTTCAATGATGAATGTTACGCTGCTCTTAATGCTTACCTGGAAAAAGCAAACCATTCCAAAATTTTTATTCTTGTAGATAGCAATACCTATGAGAATTGTTATACTCATTTTATGAGTAAAATAGAAAAAGAATATGAGATTGAAGTTCTTGAAATTGAACCAGGAGAAATCAATAAGAACATAGATACCTGTAGTAGTATCTGGAGTGTATTAGCAGAATATGGCGCAGATAGAAAAAGTTTACTAATCAATCTTGGTGGAGGTGTTGTAACGGATCTTGGTGGTTTCATTGCTTGTACCTATAAACGTGGTATTAACTACATCAATGTTCCAACATCATTATTGGCAATGGTAGATGCTTCTGTTGGTGGAAAAACAGGCGTAGATCTCGGGAATCTAAAAAATATGGTTGGTGTTATTAGTGAATCCGAAATGGTATTGGTGGACACAGAGTTTTTAGGAACATTACCTGTTAAGCAAATGTGCAGTGGTTTTGCAGAAATGCTTAAACACGGATTGATACAGGACAGAGCTTATTGGGAAAAAATGAGCGATCTTTCCAAATTAACCACGGATGATTTGGATCAATTGATTTATGACTCTGTAGTCATTAAAAATAAAATTGTTTTTGAAGATCCAACAGAGCAAAACATCAGAAAATATCTGAATTTCGGTCATACTTTAGGCCATGCCATTGAATCTTTTTATCTAACACATCCAGAAAAACCTGAATTACTACACGGTGAAGCGATTGCTATTGGAATGATACTAGAAGGATTTATTTCTGCCGCACAACTATCGTTAACAGAAGAAGAACTCATCATAATCAGCCATGTAATTCTCGCTACATTTCCAAAAGTCGACATTGATCCTAATGATTATAAAGCGATAATGGAACTACTGGTACACGATAAAAAGAATGAAAAAGGAAATATCTATTTTGTATTGTTAAACACCATAGGCGAGGCAAAATATAACTGTATTGTGTCTGATGATTTGATCATCGATGCTTTTGAGTACTATGCTTCGCTGTAATCTTTTTAAATAGGAAAGTAAATCGGTTTGTAGAATTTTAGTTTTTAAAACCTTTATTAAACCTGGATCTAAAAAATTTCCACTCTAATTCTGATAGTTCTGATTAAAATTCGTCAAAAATACTTTTTAATCGAATTATTCGACTGTAGTAAAATATTCTTGCATACAATATCATAAAGAGATCAAGCACACCGACAAGGATTAATAGTGTTTTACCCTGTTCGGTTTGAAAGAAATCCATCCATCCAAGTTCAGAATAATCTGCTAATTTCAGAATCCCTACAGCACTTATCAATACCAAATGTACAGTTACAAAAAATTGGATTAGATAGGTTTTGAGAAATCTAATGCAAGCATTAATATAATTCCTTACGCTGTCGGTAGGTTTTATTTTTTGTAGTTTTTTTAAAGTATGTAGTGTCAAAATGCATCCCGCAAAAAGTGATAGCAAACAAACGATCCATATAGAAAAGGTTACTCTATTATAAAACATAAAAAGAGCAGCAGCAACCAATATGCTAATGCCAAGCTCCACCTTTAGTATTTTGGTAAATTGATCTAGTTCATTATTTGATTTTTCTTTTAGGTATTTATCTACCTTTTCTTGTGTAATATCGTCTTTAGGAATTTCAGCCCACAGTTCTTCTAAGTCTTTCATCAATAATATCTTTTAATTTTTTCTTAATTCTGTTTACTCTTACACCTATGTTATTGGCTTGCAGCCCTACTACATCTGAGATTTCTTTATATTCTTTTTTCTCCAGATAAAGCATAATAATAGCTCTGTCTATAGTCTGCAACTGTCTAATAGCTTCAAAAAGCAATTGATAGTTGTCATTCGACTGATCTTCATCAACCTGTTCATCCAGTTTTCTATTAATTTCTATTCGATCTGTGGGAATTATTTGAACCCTCTTTTTCTTTTTCAGGTTGTACATGCATACATTAAGTGTGACTCTATATACCCAGGTAGATGATTTAGATTCTCCGCGAAAATTATCCAGGGACTTCCAAAGCTGGTAGCATACGTCCTGCACATAATCCTCAAAGTCCTGAGAATTATTGGTATAACCACGACATAATTTCTTTATGATCCCTATATGATCATTCAGAAATTGATGAAAATGTTCTTTTTTACTATCCATATTAAGGTGCACTTTCAACGATTAGTAATCAGAATTGTCCAAATATTACATCAAACAAAAAAAAATATTTAAATATGTAAGAAATCAATTATTTCATTACTAATCAGGGCAAAACTTAAAAACTTAAAGTAATGAAAAAACAATGTATAGTCTTATTAACTCTTTGTGCTTTATTTTTAATGAATGCAAAAGCACAAGATCTGGTCATCAAAAATGTAAATGTAATTGATGTAGAAAACGGAATCCTAAAAACTTCTCAGGACGTTTTGATTAAAGGAAAAAAGATTCAAAAAATAGTAAATTCAAAACCAGGCAAAGTTTACGAAAACGCCAAAGTTATTGATGGTACAGAAAAATATCTTTCTCCGGGATTTGTAAACTCTCACGTTCACGTAGCATTAGGACCTGTTGGGGTCGAATTTGAAGATAAAAAACCGGTATTGGCCATCAAATTGGAAAAAGAATTACCCAAAATCACACTCGAACTTTTGTTGGAATATGGAATAACAACGGCAAGAGATCCTGGTGGGTATACGCAATCAACAGTGCAAGCAAAAAAGCAGATAGAGAATGGTTTATTAAAAGGTCCTGAATTACTTGTTGCCGGCAGTATTTTGGATACTTCAAGATTTAAAAATCTGACAGCAACCGTGCACAATACGAGCCAAATTAGAGAAGAAATAAGAGCACAATATAAGGCCGGAGTCGATCTGGTGAAATTATATACCAGTTTGACTCCAGAGTTTCTTGAAGCTGGTATCGATGAAGCCCACAAGCTTGGTTTGGGAACCGTAGCGCACCTGCATTCGACTTCCTGGACAGAAGCTGCGAACTTGGGAATCGATAATATCGTACATATTATACCAGGTAACGATAGTTATATTCCGGAAAGTAAAAGAGAAGATTACCATAATGCGGAAAAAATGGGAACTAAAGCATTCTTCAAGTGGTTTGAGCTCGTAGATCTTGATAGCAAAGAAATAAAAGAAATGATCAAAGCTCTAAAATCGAATGACGTATCTATTGATCCCACATTAATTCCATTTCATGCTGCTTTCTTCGGAGATCAGGGATTATATCAGAGCAATGAATTACTAAAAAGGCTTCCAGAGCCTTTGGTAACTAACTGGAAAACCGTTTTTAACTTTAACATAGGATGGACCAAAGATGATTTTGAGATCGCACATAACGTTTGGCCCAAGGTAGAACGATTTACCAGAATGTTACACGAAGAAGGTATTATGTTAACTGCAGGGACTGACGCCAACAATCCTTGGATAGTTCCTGGAGATAGCTTTCATAAAGAATTAAAATTATTAAAAGCGTGTGGTATCTCGAATAAAGATGTATTACGAATAGCGACAATCAATGGAGCCAAACTTTTAAACCTGGAAAATCAGATCGGAAGTATTACAATAGGAAAAGATGCAGACTTGGTACTTTTAAGTAAAAACCCTTTAGAAGATATCTCTGCGACTAGCAATCTAGAATTAATCATCAGTAATGGAGAAATCATAAAACCACTATTATATAAATAACCCAGATATACTAAAAAAGAGAAGCAAAATAAATTGATTATTTTTGACACTTAATAGTCAATTTATTTTGCAATAAGTAATAATCTATTAAAAGAAATAAACCCTGAAGATCAAAAATGGCTTATAATATCTAATCAAAACCCAATATCCTTTGAAAAAACGACTCTTTAAACTCCTCAAAATATTCTTCACTAGTTTATTAGTAATTATCATTTTTTTGGTAGCAATTCTATACTTTTCACTACACAAAAAAATGCCAGAAGGTACATCTGGAACAGAAGCTGATAATTTTGCTTTACAAATCCAAAAAGCGGTACAACACGATAAATATGTGAATACTGATTATATACAATGGACCTTTAGAAATAAAAATCACTATCTCTGGAATAAAAAATCTGGAAAAGTCGAAGTAACATGGGAAGATTACAAAGCAAATCTAGATCTTCTAAATCCTAAAAATAGTACCATTAGCAAAGACAATGTAGATTTAGTCAATTCTGAAAAAGACGAGATGTTAGAAAAAGCATTGTCGTATTTTAATAACGATTCTTTCTGGGTAGTAGCACCTCACAAATTATTTGATACAGGTGTCACCAGAAAATTAGTCAATCTGGAAGATGGATCTAAAGGCCTACTGATCACCTATGGTTCTGGAGGCACTACTCCTGGTGATTCTTATTTATGGAAAGTGGATCAAAACTACCTACCGAAAAGCTATCAGATGTGGGTTTCTTTACTACCAATCGGTGGTGTTGAAGCAACTTGGGAAAATTGGACCACTACAGAAAGTGGTGCTTACCTAGCGAAACAACATAAACTATTAGGCTTTGGTATTCCGATAAGTAATCTGAGAGCTTGGAATGAGTGAATTAGTATTGAGAAGTTAGTATTGAGAAGTTAGTATTAAATAGTAAGCATAAAGAATATTAATTAATACGAGTATATTATTGGATTAAAGCATGTTTTTTAAACGTTTACTCGTTTCCTCCCCCTCTGGGAGAGGACTAAGGTGAGGGTTTTGATGTAAAATCCCCTCATCCAAACCTTCTCCCCAAGGAGGAGGAGTTTTCACATAACACTGAATAACAGTCAATTCATCTTATTTAATTGAATACTACATTTCAAAACAACAAAGACACATAAAACTTAAACAATAAGACCAGTAATATCACAGAGATGATATTTAGAATCAATCCTGCTTTAACCATTTCGGATACTTTTACATAACCACTGGCAAATACAATGGCATTGGGTGGTGTTGCCATCGGTAACATAAAGGCACAACTCGCTGCCATCGTTACCGGAATCAACAGATGTAGTATTGGTATATCAAGTCCAAGTGCTATTCCTGCAACCACAGGAACAAAAATGGCAACCAAAGCTACATTGCTCATCAACTCTGTCATAAAGAGCATAAAAACAATAAGTAACAGCGTCACCGCCAATAAACTTAAACCTTTATTGGCTGCGATCATATTAGCTACCAACTCTATAAGCCCTGCATGAGATAAACCACTTGCTAATGCTAATCCTCCGCCAAATAAGATAAGGATTCCCCAAGGTAGCTTCTGAGTGTCTTTCCAAATTAAGGTAAACTCACCTTTACTTAATCGAAACGGAATCACAAACAAAGCAAATGCTCCCATCATACTAATACCAGTGTCCGACAACTTAAGATCAGGGAAAAAACCATTAATGGTAGTTCTGGAAATCCATAAAAATATGACTACACAAAAAATGGTCAACACTCTGCGTTCAGTCTTCTTTATTTTACCAAGCTTTTTTAATTCTTGATGTATCACATCTTTGGATGCAGCAAAACTTGCAATACGATTCGGATATATCCATTTTACAATCACAACATATATAATTCCGATCATCAAAACAGAGAAAGGCAATGCCAATAACATCCAATTCAGAAAAGAGATTTCTATCTGATATTCATTTTCTAAAAACCCTACTAAAACAGAATTTGGTGGTGTTCCTATTATCGTTGCCACGCCTCCTACATTCGCAGAAAAAGCGATGCCGAGCATAATACTCAAGGCAAAGTTTCGATCGTTCTTGGTAAAACCATCTTCATCGTCTACTAATAACTGGATTACAGACAACGCAATTGGCAACATCACTACTGTACAGGCTGTATTACTGATCCACATACTCATAAAAGCAGTCGCAATCATAAACCCCAGAATGACCCGATCCGGACTGGTTCCTGTAATTCTAATAATAGATAACGCAATTCGCTTGTGTAAATTCACTTTTTCTAACGCCAAAGCCATCACGAATCCACCAAAAAAAAGAAATACAATAGGACTTCCATAACTTTGCGAAACGGTTTTTAGGTCTAAAACACCGACCAGCGGAAACAAAATCAATGGTATCAAAGCAGTTACCGATATAGAAACTGCTTCTGTAATCCACCAAACAATCATCCATACTGCTACCGAAAGTACTTTATCAGCAATTTCAGAAACCATCACTATAGGAAGATTGATCAAGACCAAAAACAATATGGGTCCGGCAATCAATCCAATCTTTTTAATCAGTGGATATCTTGTCATTTATTTTTTGCTACTTCCCGTGAACTGTTGGGATTTATTTTTGAATAACACATTAAATGTTGTCAAACTCCCATACATACGTGTAATGTATTGTTGTAAATCTATCTTATCCTGATCGTCTATTACTTTAGAACTATTGATCTTTTGTTCCATCACACGGATGCGATCTCGTACCATTACTATTTTATGAAAAAACGTATCAATCGGAATTTCTTTAGAAACAAGATTCGTATCACCGGGTTCTAGTATGATCTTACCTCCTTTCCATTTATCAGCAATCGGAACAATTTCGGATATATCACTGTAGCGTTTTAATAATTCCCTAAAGGTGTTTTCCACTTCATAGAAACTTACAGTATCTACTTCATCTTCTACCCCATCAATCACTTCAAAATCTTCATCGACATCAATGGTTTCTAATCCGTTTTCTATAAATGTTACCCAATACATCTTTGATGTCACATTAGTAACTACACCCAACCCATAAGTTGGATGTTTAATTCTGGAGCCTATTCCTAATATCATTGGTATTTGTTTTTAAGCTAAAATATAAAAGTATGACGGTTTAGTCATATGATCTAGTGAGAAATCTAATATTCAGTATGATTTGATTAGGATATTTCCCTATACTCCGGTTTCGATGCTTGTGGGCTATACTTCGGTAAACTCAGCAGTCGTGGAGTCGAAGTCTGGGTACTCTCATGGTTCGAAAGCATCACCCTTCGTTAACGTGCCAATTCGAGGACTGTACTTCGGTACACTCAGCAACCGCTTAGCCGAAGTCCGATTTCACTTAAAGTTTCAATGAGAATTATAGCACTTCAGTCTTTATCAATTATAAGTTTTTAGTACCTTGCTTTCTACTTATGATTCAATTTATTTTAAATAACGAGGTTATTCACACATCTGCTAATGCAGGATTAACGCTTCTAGACTTTATTAGAGAACACAAGCAATTAAAAGGAACAAAAATTGGTTGTCGTGAAGGAGATTGTGGTGCATGTACAGTTTTGGTTGGACAACTAAATGATGACAAAGTCTCTTATCAAAGTATTACGTCATGTATTTCACCTCTCGGAAATGCCAACGGAAAACACATTGTAACGATCGAAGGAATTAATTTACCGAAAACACTGAATACAGTACAACAAGCCATGACCGATAACTATGCTACTCAATGTGGGTTCTGTACTCCGGGTTTTGTGGTTTCTATGACAGGGTACGCTATAGAAAAAGATAAAAATAACCTGGATTCTTGTAATGATGCCATAAGTGGTAATATCTGCAGATGCACGGGATATAAATCAATTGAGAAAGCGGGATTACTTATAGAAGAAAAACTGAAAGAAAAAGATACTAATGATACCGTTACTTGGTTGATCAAAGAGAAATTTATTCCTGATTATTTTGAAACCATTCCGCAGAAATTAAAAGATTTAGAGCCAAAAGTTCTTACCGGCGAAGGAAAAATAGTTGCTAGTGGAACTGATTTATATGTGCATAACGCAGATCAACTTGCCCAAGAACAAGTTCAGTTAATTGCGGGTCATAAAACTTTGACAGGAATTGAATTTACAGATTCAACTTGTACCATAGGTGCTAATACTACAGTTACAGAGCTATTAGAAAATAAGGAATTACGACTTCTATTTCCAAAGTTGAAGTCTTTTTTGAAACTAGTTTCTTCTGAACCCATACGGAATATGGGAACTTTGGGAGGAAACTTTGTAAATGCATCTCCAATCGGGGATATGACAATTTTCTTTCTAGCGCTCAATACCTCCTTAACAATACAAGCCGAAACTAAACAGGAAAGACAAATAGCATTTCAAGAATTTTATAAAGGGTATAAAACGTATGATTTACAGAAGGGAGAAATTTTGAAAAGTATTTCTTTCGATATTCTGGGAAACGAAGATTTTTATAATTTCGAAAAGGTGAGTAAACGAACCCATTTAGATATAGCGAGTGTAAATACCGCTGCAAAGATCACTTTAGATGATGATGTGATCAAAGAGGCGCATTTTTCTATGGGAGGCGTTGCTCCTATCCCAAAATATCTATTCGATACTAGTAATTTCTTAATCGGAAAAACAATAGGTTCAGAAACCATAAAAGAAGCTGCAGTAGTTTTACAATCCGAAATAACACCAATTAGTGATGTAAGAGGATCTGCAGACTATAAGCGTTTATTAGCCAAACAATTGTTCTTTGCACATTTTATCGAGTTATTTCCAACAAAAATTCAACTTCAAAAACTGATCGCATGATGAAGACGATGAAAAATATTGACAGTTTTACTCATGTTCGGGGAGAATCACTATTTGTTGATGATTTGATTACTAGGCAAGATACGTTGTATGGATTGGTATTTGATTCACCAAAAGCTCATGGGAAAATAAAACATGTAGACTATACAAAAGCAGAACAGGTTAAGGGCGTTGTAAAAATATTTACATACAAAGATATTTTGGGTGAAAACCAAATTGGTGGGATCATTCCGGATGAGCCTCTATGGGCAGAAGACGAAGTTCATTTTTGGGGACAACCTATAGCATTTATTGTAGCAACATCTGAAGCCATTGCAAAAAAAGCACGGCTGCTTATTGACATAGAGATTGAAGAATTATCTGTAATTACAACGGCAAAAGAAGCCAAAGAGAAACAGAGCTTCATCAATACTCCACGTTCGTTTTCATTAGGAGATACAGATGCAGCTTTTTCGGATTGTGATTACGTAATCGAAGGGGAAACTTTTTCTAACGGTCAGGAGCATCTTTATTTGGAAACGCAAGGTTGTTATGCTGTTCCTCAAGAAAATGGAAGTATTAAGATTACATCATCAACACAAGGCCCAACAGCAGTACAAAAAACGGCAGCTAAAGTTTTGGGAGTACCTATGCATAAGATAGAGATAGACGTTATTCGATTAGGTGGTGGATTTGGGGGAAAAGAAGATCAAGCAACTCCTTGGTCTGTTATGGCTGCAGTTGCCGTACAACATCTCAATAAACCTGTAAAATATATCCTAAACCGCCATGATGATATGCGCATGACCGGAAAACGTCATCCATATTCCTCTTTTTTCAAAATTGGGCTTGATAAAAACTTAAAAATAGTTGCGTTTGAAGCTGAATTTTTACAAAACGCAGGTGCAGCAGCAGATTTATCACCAGCAATTGCCGAGAGAACATTATTTCATGCCACAAACAGCTATTTTGTTCCTAATGTGAGTACAACCGTCTATAGCTGTAAAACAAACCTACCTCCCAATACGGCATTTAGAGGTTTTGGTGGCCCACAAGGAATGTTCGTTATTGAATCGGCTATTGCCAAGGCAGCAGATACAATAGGTATTGATAAACGAAAAATTCAGGAAGCCAACTTACTGGCCGAAAATGATGAATTCTCTTACGGGCAAATCGCAACCAACGTTGAAGCCCAAAATACTTGGTTTACCGCAAAAGAAAAGTTTGAACTTGATAAACTAGAGAAAGAAATTACTGATTTCAATGCTAATAATGCCCATTTCAAAAAAGGAATTTCTTTAATGCCTGTCACCTTCGGAATTTCATTTACAAACACCATGATGAATCATGCGAGAGCATTAATTCATATCTATCAGGATGGCAGTGTTGGTGTGAGTACAGGAGCGGTAGAAATGGGGCAAAGCGTTAATACAAAGATGCTACAAGTCGCTCAGAATGCGTTAGGTATTTCCGCTAATAAAGTAAAATTAGAAACAACCAATACCACTCGTGTCGCCAATACTTCACCTTCTGCAGCAAGTTCGACAGCAGATTTAAATGGAAAAGCTGTACTAAAGGCTTGTACTGCATTACTAGAAAGATTAGCAATAGTGGCTTCTAAAATGGTGACTGCAGATGTGTCCAAAATTTCTTTTCAAGAAGATTATGTTTTTGTAGATGGTAAAAAATCAAAAATAACATGGGAAGCAATCGTTGCTCAGGCCATGGCAGAACGTATTGCCTTATCAGAAAATGCACATTATGCAACCCCAGTTATTCATTTTGATAAAACTAAAGAAAAAGGACACCCTTTTGCATATCACGTGTATGGTACCGCCATTACATCTGTGACAGTGGATTGTGTGAGAGGAACCTATGAAATTGACTCCGTGAAAATTGTACATGATTTCGGAGAAAGTATGAATTTTGGTGTAGATATTGGTCAAGTAGAAGGTGCCCTCGCACAAGGAATTGGTTGGATGACTATGGAAGAAATCTCTTATAATAGTGATGGACGATTATTATCAAATGCATTGTCAACCTACAAAGTCCCGGATATATTTTCGGCCCCAAAGACAATCGAAACAATAGCTGTAGAAACGGATGGAAACGATATGGCGATCCACAAATCTAAAGCCGTTGGTGAACCTCCATTAATGTATGGAATTGGTGCGTACTTTGCAATTCAGCAGGCCGTAAAAGCATTCAACAAAAATTATAAACTAAAGTTTGATTCCCCCTTTACACCAGAAAAGGTACTCATGGGATTATACGAAAAGTAATAACCTTGAGCAAAACCATAAAACTGCAATACACCAAAGCTAATATTCTTAGAGGAACTATTATTTATAGTTCTGGTGATTTGATTGCTTCACTACTACTAGGAGAATTTTCTATGTATCGACTATTAGGTATGATCGTATTGGGCGCAACATTATATGCCTTCGAAATTCCGAATTATTTCGCTTGGATCGAGGTCAAAACAAAGGATATAACAGGAGTCAAAAAGACACTTGCTAAAACAGGATTAGCAATCCTCTATTTTAATCCACTGTGGATTGCGCGTCATTTGTTATTTATCAAACTTTTCTCTGGCAATCTTACTCAAATCAACTTAAATTTACTAAAAATAGCATGGGTATCATTTTTGGTCAATATCCCAATATCATTTGTGGCTAATTATTTGATTCAAAATAAAGTAAACTTAAGTTGGCGATTTTTGGCTAGTGCTATCTTCTCTGCATTAATGGCTATTTATTATGCATTAAGTGAAGTTATTTTCAATTAGAAGTGGATTATATTTTTTAATAAAACGTATGAAATTCTGGCAACATCTTTTATCAAAATTACGAGATTACCAAAACGTATATTTACTAACTGTTATAGAAAATATAGGTAGTTCTCCCGGTAGAAAAGGGTTTAAAATGCTGGTTGCTGAAGACGGTTTTATTTTTGGTTCTATTGGAGGAGGCGTTATGGAATTTTCATTGGTAGAAGAGGCTAAAAAACTACTAAGAAATCGGGATCTGAAAATCTTTTTGAAAAAACAAATACATCAAGGTCATAAAGAAAACGGTTCAGGAATGATTTGTTCAGGGGAACAAACGGTAGTCTTTCATCCATTAAACAATACACATATTTCTGTTATTGAAGATATTTTGGATTGTTTACAAAACAATACTAATGGAATATTGACACTAACACCGACTTTATTAAATTTTTCCAATGAACAATTAACCAATAAATTCGAGTACAAGATAAACGCATCTCAAGATTGGTTTTTTAAAGAATATATAGGACATAAGAGTACATTATACATCGTTGGTGGAGGTCATGTGAGTGTAGCAGTTTCTGAATTATTTGTAACTCTTGGATTTTATGTGATTGTTTTTGATAATCGAAAAGACCTAAACACACTAGAACTAAATACGAGTGCACACCAAAAATTAATTGTGGACTTTAATGAAATAGGAAATTACATTTCTGAAGGTTCAGAAAGTTATGTGGCAATTATGACCAACAGATATACCGATGATAAATTAGTGCTGAGTAAACTTATCAGAAATAATTTTGCCTACATAGGCGTACTTGGTAGCAAAGCAAAATTAAAAACAATGTGGGAGGTATTACAAAAAGAAGGTGTAACAACGTCTGAATTAAACATAGTTCGTGCACCTATTGGGCTTACCATAAAAAGTCAAACTCCAGAAGAAATAGCCGTAAGCATTGCCGCAGAAGTTATTAAGATCAAAAATATGAACCAATAATATATTTTGTTTCTTACTATAAAAAATCTACATTTCCACCTGATTTCATTAAAGACTCAATAGATAAAAATGTTATCATTTTTATCGAATTAAAATATTAAATAAAGACAAATGACAGAAGAGGATAAGAAATTTATGAGGCGTGCCATTGAACTTGCAGAAAATGGTATGGATACTAATACAGGCGGCCCATTTGGAGCAGTAATTGTAAAAAATGGAGAAATCATAGCAGAAGGTTGTAATAAGGTTACATCACAAAATGATCCCACTGCTCATGCAGAAGTAGATGCCATCCGTACGGCTTGCAAAAAACTAAACACTTTTCAGTTAGAAGATTGTATCATTTATACTTCTTGCGAACCCTGCCCTATGTGTCTGGGAGCCATCTATTGGGCCAGACCTAAAAAAGTTTTTTATGGATGTACGCGTGAAGATGCTGCTGATATCGAATTTGATGACCAATTAATTTATGATGAAATTGCAGTAGGAATTTCTAATAGACAAATAGAGTTCACCAATGGATTGAGAGATGAAGCATTAAAAGTTTTCAAAAAATGGAATTCAAAAATTGACAGAACAGAATATTAATTTAGGATTAATTGCTTTACTTCTATTTATCTGGAATCAACGTTCTAGAGCCTCAGGGCTCGTGATCTGAGAATTATCCTTCCGTAAACTCAGCATCCCTGTACCGACCTCTGTCAAAGTGAGAGGACTGAGGCTCTCAAAGTCCAAAATTATAACAGCTATTTAACAATTGTAAAAGCCAACCCTATTTTACTAAGAGCTATCAAATAACTACATTTGCAATCTTGGTTAAAAATTTATGGCAATATCAGACGAAAATATAGAGGTTTTAGGGGCAAGAGTTCATAATCTTAAGAACATTGATGTCACCATACCTCGAGAAAAATTAGTAGTTATTACCGGGCTTTCGGGATCTGGAAAATCATCGTTAGCTTTTGATACGATTTATGCCGAAGGACAACGTAGATATATAGAAACTTTCTCTGCTTATGCCAGGCAATTTTTGGGTAGTCTGGAGCGTCCTGATGTTGACAAAATCGACGGTTTATCTCCTGTAATTGCTATAGAACAGAAAACAACCAGTAAAAGCCCAAGAAGTACCGTTGGAACCATTACGGAAATCTATGATTTCTTAAGACTTTTATTTGCTCGTGGAAGCGATGCTTATAGCTACAATACCGGTGAAAAAATGGTTAGTTATAGCGATGAGCAGATCAAAGATCTTATTCTTAAAGACTTTAATGGTAAAAGAATAAACATTCTAGCCCCTATCGTAAGATCCAGAAAAGGGCATTATCGAGAACTTTTTGAACAAATAGCAAAACAAGGTTTTGTAAAAGTGCGGACCGATGGTGAAATTAAAGATATCACCAAAGGAATGAAGTTGGATCGCTACAAAACTCACGATATAGAGATCGTTATTGATCGTTTGGCTGTTAATGACGATAAAGATAATTCTAAACGTTTGATGGAGACTATTAATACTGCTATGTATCACGGTGATGATGTATTGATGGTAATTGAACAAGAATCTCAAGAAGCACGATTTTTTAGTAGAAATTTAATGTGCCCGTCAAGCGGAATTTCATACCCAAACCCGGAACCCAATAACTTTTCATTTAATTCACCAAAAGGCGCTTGTCCTAAATGTAACGGGATTGGCAATCTATATGAAGTAAATATCAAAAAAATCATTCCAGATGATTCTAAATCCATTAAAAATGGAGGATTGGTACCACAAGGACCACAAAAGAATAACTGGATTTTTAAGCAATTAGAATTAATTGCACAACGCTTCGATTTTAAACTAAGTGATCCGATTAAAAAAATCCCTAAGGAAGCGATGGAAGTCATTCTTTATGGAGGAAAAGAAAAATTTAGTGTAGATAGTAAAACACTTGGAGTTACCCGAGAATATAAGATTGATTTTGAAGGAATTGCCACTTTTATAGACAATACCTACACTAATAATGACTCTACTTCTTTGCGCAGATGGGCAAAGGATTTTATGGATAATATTGAATGTCCCGAATGTAACGGATCCAGACTTCGCAAAGAATCTTTATATTTTAAAGTTGGTGAGAAAAATATTGCTGATCTGGCCAATATGGATATTAGTGAATTAGCAGATTGGTTCATTCATCTACCTGATCAATTAAATGAAAAACAAAAGCAAATTTCAGGAGAAATCCTTAAAGAAATTAATGCTCGACTGCAATTTCTAATAGACGTTGGATTAACGTATTTGTCTCTAAACCGAAGTAGTAAATCACTCTCTGGTGGAGAAGCACAGCGGATTCGTTTGGCAACTCAGATTGGTTCTCAACTGGTGGGAGTTTTATATATTTTAGATGAACCAAGTATTGGACTGCATCAACGTGATAATGAGAAACTCATTAACTCTTTGGTTCAGTTGAGAGATATTGGTAATTCTGTTATCGTTGTAGAACACGATAAAGATATGATTGAGCGAGCAGATCATGTCATTGATATTGGTCCGAGAGCAGGAAAACACGGTGGTGAAATCATCAGTGAAGGTACTCCGGAAGATTTACGATCACACGATACTTTAACCGCGGATTATCTGAGTGGTAAAAAACAAATAGAAGTTCCTGCAAAAAGAAGAAAAGGAAATGGCAAAAAGATTTCTTTAACCGGTGCTACAGGAAATAACCTGAAAAACGTTTCGATCGATATACCTTTAGGGAAAATGATTGCCGTTACCGGAGTTTCGGGTAGTGGTAAGTCTACACTTATTAATGAAACACTCTACCCTATTCTTAATGCGTATTATTTTAATGGTGTTAAAAAACCTATGCCTTACAAAAAAATTAAAGGTTTAGAGCATGCCGATAAAGTTATTGATATTAATCAATCACCCATTGGTCGCACACCACGTTCTAATCCCGCAACATATACCGGTGTATTTTCAGAAATCAGAAACTTATTTTCTAAAACTCCCGAGGCTATGATTCGTGGATACAAACCGGGCCGTTTTAGCTTTAATGTAGCAGGCGGTAGATGCGAAACGTGCAAAGGTGGAGGTCTGCGTGTCATAGAAATGAATTTCTTACCTGATGTTTATGTAGAATGCGAAACCTGCCAGGGAAAAAGATTTAATAGAGAAACCTTAGAAATTAGATATAAAGGAAAATCTATTTCTGATGTGTTAGAAATGACTATCAATGAATCTTGTGAGTTTTTTGATCAGATTCCTAAAATATTTAGAAAATTAAAAACAATCAGAAGTGTTGGCTTAGGATATATTACCTTAGGACAGCAATCAACTACTTTATCTGGTGGTGAAGCACAGCGCATAAAACTAGCAACAGAATTATCAAAAAGAGATACCGGAAATACTTTTTATATATTAGATGAACCTACTACGGGTCTTCATTTTGAAGATATACGAGTATTGATGGAGGTCCTGAATGAACTAGTAAATAAAGGAAACACTGTATTAATTATTGAACATAATCTGGATGTTGTAAAAATGGCAGATTATATTATTGACATTGGATACGAAGGAGGTAAAAATGGTGGCGAAATTGTAGCCAAAGGAACTCCAGAGGAAATTATTAAAAACAAAAAGAGCTATACCGCTAAGTTTCTAAAAAAAGAATTAGAAGTTAGTAACTAATGAAGAGTTACGTGCTACCTTCAAAAAAATAAATAAACAACCAATCAAAGCTTTATTAGTGATTAACTAAAAGCTGTAAAATATTATTTTATGAGAAAAGAACAACGACATAAAGGATGGAATGAGATAAAAACAAATGACTCTTGGGCTATTTTTAAAATCATGGGAGAATTCGTGAATGGATTCGAAAAAATGAGTAAAATTGGACCTTGTGTTTCTATTTTTGGATCGGCAAGAACCAAAATTGATGATAAATACTATCAATTAGCCGTTGATGTAGCTCAAAAGATCGTAGAACACGGGTATGGTGTGATTACCGGTGGTGGACCAGGTATCATGGAAGCCGGTAATAAAGGAGCACATTTAGGTGGCGGAACATCCGTAGGTCTAAACATTGATTTGCCTTTTGAACAGCACGATAATCCTTATATTGATAGCGACAAAAGTCTTGATTTTGATTATTTCTTTGTTCGTAAGGTAATGTTCGTAAAGTATTCTCAAGGATTCGTCGTAATGCCTGGAGGATTTGGAACTCTAGATGAACTTTTTGAAGCAATCACTTTGATACAAACTAAAAAAATAGCCGTATTCCCAATAATTTTAGTAGGAACTGAATTCTGGGGAGGGCTAATTGACTGGGTAAAAAGTACACTTTTAGACAAATTTGGAAATATTAGCGCGGGAGATATGGATTTAATCCACGTGGTGGATACACCAGAAGAAGTATTGCACATATTAGATAAATTCTACGGAGAATATAATCTAAGCCCAAATTTTTAGAAAACATTTCTTTTCGCACAAACTCAACAAACTCAACAAACTCAACAAACTCAACAAACTCAACAATGAAAAGATCATTAATAATAGTCGTCACATTTTGTATTGCCCAAATTTCTTTTGGGCAGGCTACTATAAAAACTATGTTTTATAATGTATTAAATTATCCTACTGCTCCGCCGGAAAATAGAGAAGAAATATTAGAAACGATCATCGATAGTTATGAACCTGATATTTTTATGATTTGTGAATTAGAAACAGAAGAGGGAGGTAATGAGATACTAAACAATTCATTAAATGATGACAATACTAATTATTCCAGTGCTCCTTTCTTAAGTAATTTTTCTAATTCTGATGTAGAATTACATCAATTACTATATTACAACAATCAAAAGTTTACATTGATCCAAAGTCAAAGACTAATCACTACTATAAGGGATATCAATTGGTATACATTAGAGTTAATATCAGAAGATCAAGTAAACAATCCGATTAGAATAGAAGTTTTTGTGGCACATCTAAAAGCTAGCAGAGGTTCTGATAATGAAACAAAACGCCTCAATATGGTAAGAGAGTTTACAGATAATTATGCTAATTTAGATGAAAATGATTACGTGATTTTTGCCGGCGATTTCAATTTGTATTCTTCTAATGAACCAGCATATCAAGAGTTATTAGACGTGAATAACAAAATTATTATGGTTGATCCTATCAACACTCCCGGTAATTGGAGCAGTGATAACACATTTACCGATATACATACTCAAAGTACACGACTAAGTAGTGAGGATTTTGATGATTTTGGAAGTGGCGGCGGATTGGATGATCGTTTTGACTTCATCTTAATGTCAGAAAATATGGTTAATAGTACCGAATTAAAATATATTCCTAATACTTACGAAGCTTATGGTAATAATGGCAATTGTTATAACCAAAGGATTGATAACGTCGATTGCACAGGAACTTTTGATAGCGCTCTAAGAGATGCGTTATATACTATGAGCGACCATCTACCAGTAGTTATGGAATTACAGGCTAATCAGCAATTTCTTAGCACACCGGAATTTACAGAAACAATAAAAAAGATAGAATTGATTAGCGGCAACCTCTTAGATACTCAACTATCGCTACAAATTAATAATAATTCTGAGCCTATTGATTTCAAAATATATAATACCTTAGGGCAAGAAATAAAATCATTTTCGGCAAAAGGTAATAGTATTACAAATATTTCGGTATCTGAATTAAGTGCTGGAATGTATTATCTTGTTCCCGTTAGTATTATTAGTGATACCATCAAATTTGTGAAGAAAAATTGAGTCGCTCCAGAATATTCCATATCGTTTTAATACTTTTGATAATGCAAGCAGCCTCTGCTCAGCATACTATTGTTATTGATGGAGTTCTGGATGCCGATAACAAAAGTATAACGATACAACAGGAAATCATTTATACTAATCTATCTAAAGACACACTACAAGAGATTTTTTTACACGATTGGGCGAATAGTTTTGAAAGCAAAACAACACCTCTGGGAGAGCGATTTTCTGAAGATTTTCTGAAAAGATTTTATTACGCAAAAGACTATGAGCGCGGATCCACTTCTATTAAATCTATTACGGATACATCAGAAAACAATTTAACATGGATGCGTCATAATCAAACTCCGGATATCATAAAAATCGAGATGGATCGACCTCTGTATCCGGGAGCTAGTTTCACCTTTCAATTAAAGTATAAAGTAAAATTACCTAGTGAAAAGTTCACTCGCTATGGGTATCATAGAAATGGGGATTTTAGTTTAAAATATTGGTACATCGTGCCTGCTGTTTATGATACCAAATGGAATGTTTATAGTCATAAAAATCTTGATGACCTCTATGCTCCGTTATCGGATTATACTGTAAACTTAAGTTTACCGGTAGATTATACTCTTACTAGTGAATTTAATCAGAAAGAATCAACTGAACCCAACAGTACAACAAAAACAGTTAAGTTGACCGGTAAAAACAGAAACGAGGTTAACCTATACCTTCAAAGGAATAATTCGTTTTATGACTTTCAGATGAATGGGGTAAAACTCATTAGTAATATAGAGGATAATGATTTGATGCCCGAAATGAAAAGTGTGGCAACAAAACGAATTATCAAGTTTTTGGAAAATAGATTAGGCCCCTACCCTTTTGATAAAATCTTAGTTTCAGAAAATGATTATAAAAATAATCCAGTATATGGTTTAAATCAGTTGCCAGATATCCTGAGACCCTTTCCTGATGGTTTTCAATATGAAATTAAACAACTAAAATCGATTACAGAAAGTTATCTCGAAAAAACATTGTTTATCAATCCCAGATATGATGCTTGGATAAAAGATGCTATACATATCTATCTGATGATGGCTTATACAGAGCAATATTATCCGGATATGAAGATTATCGGTAATTTAAGCAAAGTCATAGGTATCCGTTGGTTTCACGCTGCAGACTTAGATTTTAACGATCAGTATTTCTTAGGATATAAAAACATGGCGAGATTATTTCTGGATCAACCTCTCACAGAGCCACAGGATAAACTGGTAAAATTCAATAAAAATATTGCAAATGCATATAAAGCAGGAATTGGTTTTAAATATTTAGAAGACTATTTAGAAGATGATAACATCCTAACTGATGCAATAAAGGAATATTATTCAAACAACACTTTAAAACTTACTGGCTCTAAACAATTTGAAAAAATCCTAAATACCTTAACTCCCAAAAATATTGATTGGTTTTTTGAAGATTTCATCCCTACGAACGAAAAATTAGATTTTAAAATTAAGTCGGTTAAAAAAAGAAAGGATTCTCTTGAAATTACTATAAAGAATAAAAGAAATAATTACATGCCCGTTTCTATAGCCGGATTAAGGGATGGACAATTAGTTTCGAAGACGTGGGTTACTGGCATCACGGGAAGGAAAAAGGTGAAAATTGCCAATGAAAATATTGATAAGTTAGTATTAGACTATGATCAGAACATACCGGAAATAAATAGAAGAAATAATCATCGAAATCTAAAAGGAATTTTTAATAAACCTATTCAATTCAGGTTTTTACAAGATGTAGAAGACCCTACTCGTAGCCAGATTTTTTATATTCCAGAGTTCGAATTTAATGTATATGATGGTCTTACAATCGGTTCCAAATTTTACAATAAAACGTTTATAAGAAGGGATTTTGACTATAGAATTACGCCTAGTTATGGTTTTCTATCAAAAAAACTAATCGGTTCTGCATTTTTTCAATATAGACATCAAATTGCTGATTACGATCTTTATCAAATCAAATATGCGTTTAGTGGTAGTATGTTTAGTTATGCGCCTGATTTACTTTTTAGACGCTTCTCTCCTTCTGTTGATTTTTTCTGGAGACCAGAAGATCTAAGATCTAATGAAACTCAAAGATTATCCATACGTAGTGTAAATGTATTTAGAGAACGAGACGACAACAATCCTGTAGAAACTCCAGATTATAGTGTATTTAATGTAAGGTATCGATACTCTGATTTCAATTTGTTAGACTTCACATCTTACCTATTTGATTATCAAATCGCTAAGAATTTCAGTAAATTATCTACAACAATTAATTACCGAAAAATATTCTTAAATAATAGACAGATCAATCTTCGTCTATTTGCTGGAGCTTTTCTTTATAATGATACAGAAAAAGATGGAGATTTCTTCAGCTTCGCATTAGATCGCCCTACAGATTATCTTTTTGATTTTAGTTATTTAGGACGAAGTGAAGAAACCGGCCTAGTAAGCCAGCAAATTATTATTGCTGAAGGAGGATTTAAATCCCAGTTAGAATTTCCTTTTGCAAATCAATGGATCACAACGTTGAATGCTAATACCAATATTTGGAATTGGATTTACGCTTATGGAGATGCGGGATTTGTCAAAAACAAAGGAACATCTCCAAAGTTTGTTTATGATGCAGGAGTACGAGTAAGTCTGGTAGCCGATTATTTTGAGCTTTTCTTTCCGGTTGTATCCAATAATGGTTTTGAAATAAACCAACCTAATTACGATGAAAAAATCAGGTTTATCATTACACTAAGTCCGCAAACCCTTATTGGTCTTTTTACCAGAGAGTGGTATTAGATTATAATTATAAAAATTTTTCTTTTGCAACTGTTACCTTTTCGGGAGTATCTTCTACTAAAAACAACATAAAAATATATAAGCTTAGCACGTGGGCAATATTAACAAATACTGTAAAAATATCACTTGGATAGAATAATTCGTTGATAGGCAATAACGACACTATAAATATGCACAAAAAAGCGACTATTATTAATTTCAGACCTTCTTTATACATATCTTGCATATAGATCAAATAAGCTACTAGTATATATGTAGTAGAACTAAAAAGACAAATAACAACTTCTGGAATAGCCTCTTTCACTACATCGATTAATAGTTGAGAGATAGAATAAATCAAATAAGCAATCAATGCGGTACAAACCAAAATTGGGGCAGATAAAAACGTGTTTTTCTTTATTTTTCCAATTACCAAATACTTTCTCAATGCCAGCGTACAAAAAATAAAGTAAAGTGACGTTAACATACAGATAAGCGAAAAATTCTTGATAAAATCCGTATAAATTAAAATATCACAAACGATCATAGAAACTAAACTAAGTACGTACCACATATTTACTTTAGCAGCTCGTTCAAAATAGATAGCTCCAATTGAAAAAATTATAATAGGTAACGCATAAGTCAGATAATTTCTATCAAAAAAAACAGTAATTATAATAACTACTGCAAACGCCATATAGAATAATATATCTGTGAGTTTTATGCTTTTCAAAAATGTATAGTTACATGAATAGGGATGGATCTTAATTTATAAAAAATCCTAATCAATCGTAATATAAACATTAATATTTATCTGAATTCATCTTTTTAATTTTTGTTTATCTAAAAAAAACAATCAACTACATTTTACAAAATAACTGATAAAAAGAAAGTCTTTACAACCTATCACTTCTATTAAAAACGAACAAAATTTTGATAATCAATTAATTAAAATTAAAAACCGTATATCTGCAATAGAATTTTTAATGGACGACAACTGTATCTTCCGTCTTACGAATCTGTACAATTTGTCTTATTTTCTAACAAAAATGATAAATGTGAAAATTTTGAATATTTGTTAATCAGTTCTTAAAATAATCAACTAAAAAAAGAATTCTTCAATAAAAAGTATAATTATATGAATAATTCACAATAACTTTAATACTTACTCTCTTGGAAATGATTCGAATTTTAGCTAAATTTGCGCACCGTAAAACATCGTTCACATGCAGCCTGAAACAACTATTACACCTAATATTTCTTTTGAAGAGTATAAAAATCAAATACTTAGAGATTACAAAGTCGCTTTAATAAGTAGAGAGTGTAGTTTGTTAGGACGAAGAGAAGTTCTTACCGGAAAGTCTAAATTCGGTATTTTTGGTGGTGGAAAGGAATTACCTCAATTGGCTATGGCAAGGGTTTTTCGTGATGGTGATTTTAGATCAGGTTATTATCGTGATCAAACATTTATGATGGCGATAGACCAATATACTGTAGAACAGTTTTTTGCCGGTTTATATGCTCATACAGATATAGAAAAAGAACCTTTTGCTGCAGGAAGACAGATGGGTGGTCACTTTGCTACTCATAGCCTTAATGAAGATGGATCCTGGAAAAATTTAACTAAACAAAAAAATTCTAGCTCAGACATCTCTCCAACTGCAGGTCAAATGCCTAGATTATTAGGATTAGCACAGGCATCTAAAGTATATCGAAATGAAAAGAGTGTTGAAGGTTATACTAATTTTTCTATCAATGGAAATGAAGTTGCCTGGGGAACGATAGGAAACGCGAGTACAAGTGAAGGTCTTTTTTGGGAAACTGTAAACGCAGGTGGTGTTTTGCAAGTACCTATGGTGATTAGCATTTGGGATGACGAATACGGGATATCTGTTCACGCAAAACATCAAACAACAAAAGAAAATATATCCTTAGTACTGGAAGGATTTAGACGTGATGAAAAACATGACGGATACGAAATCATAGTAGTAAATGGTTGGGACTATCCAGCATTAGTGGAAGCCTATGAAACCGCAGAGGATCTGGCAAGAGAACACCACATCCCCGTAATTGTCCACGTAAAAGAACTGACTCAACCACAAGGTCACTCCACATCAGGATCACACGAGAGATACAAAAGCGAAGAACGATTAAACTGGGAACGCGAGCACGATTGTAATAAGAAATTCAAAGAGTGGATTATTGAACACAATATCGCAACGGCTGATGAATTGCTAGAGCTGGAAAAATCTTGTAAGAAAACAGTACGACAAGGTAAAACTAGTGCTTGGAATGCTTATTTATCTGAAATTAAAGAAGAACAAAAACAAGCATTAGCTCAATTGCGGGCTGTAGAAGCCAAAAGTGCAAATAAAAATTTCATTTCTCCTCTCGTAAAAACATTAGCAGATAAGGATGAGCCTATACGCAAGGATATTCTTGAGGCTACTAGAAGAGTTTTGCGCTATATAGTTAAAGAAGATTTTCCTGAAAAAACTGCACTTCAAAACTGGGTAAACAATTACATAGAAGAAATACAACCTAAGTATAGTGATCATCTTTATAATGATTTTGATAGTAATGTAACCAAAATCAAAGAGGTAAAACCTCAGTATGCTGATAACGCAGAAACTGTAGATGCTCGTTTAATTCTCAGGGATAATTTTGACCAAATATTTAGCAGAATTCCAGAATCTTTAATCTTTGGAGAAGACAGTGGTAAAATTGGTGACGTTAACCAAGGACTAGAAGGATTGCAACAAAAATTCGGAGAGATAAGAATTTCTGATGCCGGTATACGAGAGGCAACTATTATCGGACAAGGTATCGGTATGGCGATGAGAGGTCTTAGACCTATTGCAGAAATACAATATCTGGATTATATTCTATACTGTATCCAGGGATTAAGTGATGATCTGGCTACCTTACGATACAGAACATTTGCCAAACAAAAAGCACCATTAATTGTTAGAACCAGAGGACATCGACTAGAAGGTATCTGGCATTCTGGTTCTCAAATGGGTGGATTAATTCATTTATTACGTGGTATTCATATTCTGGTGCCAAGAAATATGACAAAGGCAGCTGGATTCTATAATACTTTAATGGATAGTGATGAACCTGCAGTAGTAATAGAATGTCTAAACGGGTATCGCCTTAAAGAAAAGATGCCTACCAACCTATCAGAAATCAGAACACCGGTCGGTGTAGTCGAAACGATAAAAGAAGGTAGTGATATTACTTTGGTTTCTTACGGATCTACATTAAGATTAGTAGAACAAGCTGCTAAAGAACTTTTATCTGTTGGTATCAATGCAGAAGTAATAGACGTACAGTCGTTAATTCCATTTGATTTAACTCACGACATTGTAAAGAGTGTTGCCAAGACCAATAGAATTCTGATTATCGATGAAGATGTTCCCGGAGGCGCAACAGGATATATCCTTCACAAACTTATTGATGAACAAAATATTTATCAATATTTGGATAGTGAGCCGCAAACATTAAGCGCGAAACCACATCGCCCTGCTTTTGGTACCGACGGAGATTATTTCAGTAAACCATCTACAGAAGATATTTTCGAGAAAGTTTATAATATTATGAATGAAGTAAATCCTATAGAATATCCAAAATTAAGATAATACCTTAAAAAGGATTTTCTATCCGAATACGCTTTCCGTCTTGATAAGAAATAACAAATATATTTCTATCAATGATACCAGACTGAAGTAGAATTTTTCTAAATTCCTGAGCTTCAGAAAGTGTTTCGAATATTCCTAAGCTCAATTTAAAATAAGAAGTGTCACTATAGAAAAGAGCATTGGTAAATTTTTCAGAAACCAAAGGAGAAACTTTATCTTTTGTAAACGACTGGATTTGAACCGAATATACAGTATCTCTATTAATAAGACTTCTATATAAATAGAGGTCTTTTATATTTTGAAGGTCTTTTTGACCTTTTTCCAAATCTTTTAGTTGATTTTTAAGCACATCTATCTCCGATTGAAATGAAGGTAGTTCTTTATTTTTTACAAAAGTATTCTTTGCATTATTATCATCAACCCAAAATATAGTATAGATCAGCAAAGCGATCGTAGATATTAACAAAAATGAGCAAAGCACTTTTAGCATTACCTTGGAGGCCCTGTTCTTTTTAAGTTCTGCTGATCTTTCATTCAAAAGATCCTCTAGCTTTCCCTGCTCCACTTCAGCTTTTTCTATCTGATAATGTAACGATAAAAGATCTTCATTTTTAATATCTGGCATCTTAGTTGGGGATTAAGAGTTGTTTATAGTTATGGCAATTTTTGTTTAGTAATTTTATACACAATTCCGTCGCTTATTTCTAGAACCATAATGGGGTTCTCCGCTATGATTTTTTGAAAAGCTTTTAATGGAAAGCCTTTAGAGATCTGATTTATATCCTGAATACGTACTTTATCGTTTAACTCCAGCCTTCTAAGCTTTGTATTTGCATTAGAAACGTAATAGTTATCATACAAAAAATACAAGGTGTCCCCGTTTTTATCTATATCATATTCGGCTTCGTTATTTTCTTTTGCTTTTTCTACAGCTTTTTTTCCTTTATAATACTCAATAAAATCAGCTTCAATAAAAATTACACCATTATTTCTAAAGACCTTTTTGACATAACAATGTTGTCTTTCAAATTTTAATTTATTTATGGTATCCGTTGCTGACTTCTGAACAACATCATCCATAATATTTTCTCCTGGATTTGCTGTTTCTGTTGTAAGACTATCTTCTGCTGTTCCCAATCCCCTTTTGTAGTCTGCAATATCAGACTTAAGCTTTACCAATTCTTTTTCTAAGGAATCATTGATTTTCTGTATTTGATCTACTTTATCTGGTATATTATCCGGGGAATCTTCAGAAATCAGTTCACTATTTTGACTTAAGTAGTACATCCCTCCTCCCATTACCATAATGACAGTAAGAAAAAAGATCATAAAAATAAGACTATTTCGCTTACTTCTTTTAAGTTCCTCAGAAATAGAAACAAGACGGTTTTCCAGCTTTTGCTGTTTCATTCCAGATTTTTCAATCCTGTATTGTACTGATAATAATTCGTCTTCTTTACTTTTCATTATAATTCTCTAATCTAGACATCAAAATCAAACTATGGTATCCATTTAATATCCTTAAAATCCGGCTTCCGCTTTTCTAAAAACGCATTTCTACCTTCTTTTGCCTCATCCGTCATGTAGGCAAGTCGTGTAGCTTCTCCGGCAAAAACCTGCTGCCCTACCATACCGTCATCTGTAAGATTCATCGCAAACTTTAGCATCTTTATAGACGTTGGTGATTTCTCTAATATTTCTTGTGCCCATTGATATGCCGTATCTTCTAACTCATCATGCGGAATAACTGCGTTTACCATCCCCATTTCGTAAGCTTCCTGAGCGGAGTAATTTCTACCTAGAAAGAAAATCTCTCGTGCTTTCTTTTGGCCGACCATCTTAGCTAAATATGCAGACCCATATCCTCCATCAAAACTAGTAACATCTGCATCAGTTTGTTTGAAAATTGCGTGTTCTTTACTTGCCAAAGTAAGGTCACAAACCACGTGCAAACTATGTCCTCCACCAACAGCCCATCCTGGTACTACAGCAATGACTACTTTTGGCATAAATCGTATTAATCTCTGTACTTCCAGAATGTTTAATCGATGCATGCCATCTTGTCCAACATATCCCTGATGCCCTCTAGCCTTCTGATCTCCTCCACTACAAAAACTGTATACACCATCTTTTGTAGATGGACCTTCTGCCGAAAGTAATACTACTCCAATTGAAGTATCTTCTTGCGCATCATAAAAAGCATCATACAATTCACTCGTGGTATTAGGCCTAAAAGCATTACGAACGTTGGGTCTATTAAATGCAATCCTTGCTACTCCATTTGATTTTTTATAGGTTATATCCTGATATTCTTTTACAGTTTTCCAGTTTATTGAACTCATTATATTTTTTTTAGTGCTATCAAAAATAATATAATATATCGTATTCATCTATATTATTGCCATAGTTAAATCGAGTTGAAAAAACATAATATTTTAGATTTTGATTAAATTAACAAAGGTTCTGCACGATTTTTGATACTTTTAGTGAGAAAATGTAAGTTAAAAATTATGAGAATCTTTTTTGTATTACTTTTGGGTGGATTCGGTTTTATGACTTTTGGTCAGGAAAAACCTTCCTTAGCTATAGAATGGGAATCTCTGAACGCTCAGCTATCCGAAAGTTATACCCAATATACAATTGAACATCAAGAGATCATTCCTTCACTTTCATATATAAGATCTATAGTTTCTACCGGTAACTACCAACTCATGGAAATAGACCTGACAGTTGATCTTAGAAGGCAACTTATCAAAGATGACAGGCCCATGCTTTTGCTTCCGGAAAATAAGTTTGTAAAATCTGATTACTACGTCGCAATTCCTACCATCGAGAAAAGTGACGCAAGTATTACTATTACAGGAAATGGTGGTTACAATAATAGTAATCCTAACAACGGGGGCGTTAAAAACACCGTATATGAAGATGCCAGCACCAGAACAGGAATATACTGTCCGGTCACTGGGCTCCCACTAACTACTAGTCGAAGACCAAATTAGTATAAATGAATTAACGTAATCAAAAAATCAGTCTACCAGACGGATTCCGTCTTTTTCTATAACTATCTTTTTTGCTTTATATAAAGAACCAATCGCTTTTTTAAAGCTCTTTTTGCTTAACTGAAAAACATCTTTGATATCGTTAGGATCTGATTTATCGTTGAGATCAATAAATCCTCCACTAGATTTTAATTCATCCAGTATCTGCTGGGCGTTGGGTTCTATAGCCCTGAATCCGTGTCTTTGTAGTGTGAGATCTATTTTACCATCCGGACGAACTTTTTTGACAAAACCTTTTAACTGATCACCGGGAGTAACTTTCTGGAAAATTTCATCTTCATATACCAAACCTAAATGTTTTTGATTCACAATCATATTCCAACCGTATGGCGATGGGTGTGAAGCAATAAGATCTACTTCATCAAAAGGAGAAAGCAACACTAAAGAATTGTCCAGAAAAGCATTGGTCTTACTCGAACCTACAAGTCTGTTTGTTTCTTCATCCAAGTATACATAAATCAGATACCAGCTACCTACTCTCATCTTAGAAGCTTGTTCTCTAAAAGGAATAAAAAGCTCTTTCTCTAATCCCCAATCTACAAAAGCTCCAATATCAGAAACTGTTGTACATTTTAAATAAGCAAAAGAATTAACAGTGGCATAAGGTTCTATGGTAGTTGCTACAATTCGTTCTTCGTGATCGAGATATAAAAATACCTTCACCTCATCCCTGATCATAAACTCTTCTGGCACATATTTATTTGGTAATAGCACTTCATTTCCATCATCATCACTAAGATAAACCCCTTGATCTCTTTCTCTTACTATTTCCAGCGTATTGTATGTACCAAGTTTAAACATAATCTATTTTTTGCGCAAATATAATTCTTTAATCTTCCTCTTGTTAAATTAAAGTAAAAAAGGTGCTCCTAATGGAACACCTTTTTTAAGGTAAAAACCTGATATTTTATTTGTAAACAGATTCTTTTTTAAAGTGTTTTGCCAGCAGATAATATACCACTGCTCTATACTTATTTCTATTAGACTTACCATATGCATCCATAACAGAAGCAATTGCTTCATCTAATTTTGGTCCATCAGAAAGACCTAGTTTTTTAATTAAGAAATTTTTCTTTACTGTTTCTAATTCTGCCGCATCACTACCAGATACCGTAGCAGCATCTTTATTATAAATTGATGGTCCACAACCAATGGTAACTTTAGTTAAAAAATCCATGTCTGGTGTTTGACCAATTTTATCTTTAATATCAGCAGCATACTTAGTAATTAATTCGTCTCTTTTACTCATAAGATGATAATGTTTTAGGTTTTAGTTAATTTATTATGTTATCTCAAATATAACTTATTTATTAATGAATTATTCATTAATAAATTATATTATATCGCCTTTTTTAGACAAAACACCCAAAATAATCGATTAAAACACTATCGTTCTTGATTCTTGGGGTAAAAACTTCTAATAACTGTGGAGAATCATTGTAGTTATATAGTTTTTCCACACCTTTTACCAATTCTTTTTCATCGCTTGCTTCCATATATTCTATATCAAACATTTGACATAACTGCTTCGCTGTGAGCTGGTGTTTTGTTTCAAAAAACTTACTAAAGTTTTCGCTTTCTGTCTTACCGGGTAAAATCCTAAAAATACCTCCTCCACTATTATTAATTAAGATAATCTTGAAATCAGATGGTATGGAATCGTTCCATAGTCCATTACTATCATAAAAGAAACTAAGGTCACCGGTAATTAAGGTGGTCGGCAATCCCGATCCCAATGCTGCACCAATCGCCGTAGATGTGCTACCATCTATACCACTGGTGCCTCTATTACAATATACCTTAAATGAAGGATTTAATGAAAACAATTGGGCATATCGCACAGTAGAACTATTGCTAAGTTGAATCATCTGATGATTCGGAATTAAATCGAATAGATACTCAAATACTTTTAGATCTGTGAAATCTATCTTTTTTAAATATTCAGAATGTCGTTCTCTTCTTTGATTCCTAATAGTGATCCAATCAGACTTATATTTGGTTTCTACCAGAACCGTGTCTGGTAAAAAATTGGAGAAAAATGAATTGGGATTCATTTTTATATGTTCTGTTAAACAGAAATAAGTATCATAAGCTTTCTTTTCATCTACATGCCAATGAACTTTGGGTTGATAATTTCTTAAAAAAGCTTTAATCCGTTTAGATACAACCATCCCGCCAAAAGTTAATAAAACCTCTGGCTGCAAGGCTTTAAACTCTTTCTGATTTAACGGTGTAATTAACTGGTCTATACAATTAATATGTGTAGAATGATGAATATTGGATGTCGTCTCAGTCAATACTAAAACAGA
The DNA here is from genome assembly GCF_042684305.1 of Aquimarina rubra. Lineage (NCBI taxonomy): Bacteria > Pseudomonadati > Bacteroidota > Flavobacteriia > Flavobacteriales > Flavobacteriaceae > Aquimarina > Aquimarina rubra. The sequence continues at coordinate 759,351 of NZ_JBHULE010000008.1, forward strand.
AGGATCCTTAGCAAAATGATCAATCCATCTCTGCTCTATACTATCCGGAGAATTAACTCCGATCAATACAATTTTACGTTTTGCCCGATTCCATTCTTTGACCATACCCAATCGCAGAGTTTTAGAAATCTTATTTTCTATACGCTCTACGGGTATATTTTTGGGAGAAATTGTGGGCTCGGTAATAGTATCATATAGCGGTTCATAAAAAGGAACATTAATATGAACCGGACCATTTTTTTCTAAAGCAATATTTAACGCCAGATTAATTTCTCTTTCGTTATGTTTTTGAGCTTCGTGTTGTTTTTGTTTTATTTTTACGTCATCAATTTTCGTCTCCGGTACAATTTCAGAATATAAATTCGCAGAATACAGAATATGATTTTCAAATACATTTTTCTGACGTATTGTTTGCCCATCACCAATATCAATGCGCTCAATCGGTCGGTCGGCACTTAGCACCACCAATGGGATATCACTATAAAAAGCTTCAGAAATTGCAGGATAATAATTGAGTAAAGCACTACCTGATGTACAAACTAATGCAACTGGTTTCTGGATTTGTTGGGCAATACCCAATGCAAAAAAAGCTGCACATCTCTCATCTACAATACTATAACAATGTATTTCTGGATTTTCAGTAAAACCAATAGTCAAGGGTGCATTTCTGGATCCAGGCGAGATAACAATATGATGAATTCCTTTTGCTTCGCATAAAGCAACAATAGTTTGTGACAAAGGAATTTTGGAATATAAACGTTTTTTCATTCGTGGTGCTAAATTACAATTTAGCCATAATTAAAGCCAACCTTTTAGAAGTATTTTAATGTAAAACCTTTTTCATTGTTTCAGTCTTTCTGACTGTTTCTTCCCATTCATTTTCAGGAATAGAATCTTTGGTAATTCCTCCCCCTGCATAAATCAGGGCTTTTTTGGACACGAACTCCATACATCTAAGATTTACAAACAGATTAGATTCTCTATGTCCATTTTTAACTATATTCAATTCACCTAAAAAGCCCGTGTAATATTTTCGATCGTATAATTCATTCTTCATAATAAAAGATAAGGCTTCTTCTTTTGGTAAACCACATACTGCCGGTGTAGGATGTAATGTTTTTATGATATCTTCTATATTAGAATTATTAGGTATCAATGTACCTTTAATATCTGTCCTTAAATGTAATAATGTTCCCGCTTTATGGGTGTAGGTCCCGGATTTTTCAAGAGAATCTACTTTAGAAGAAAGCCTATTCATCACATAATCTGTTACGATAGCTTGTTCTTCTATCTCTTTAGCACCCCATTTCACTTCTAAAGAATCAACATGCGGCTGAGTTCCTGCCAGAGACATTGTAAAAAACTGATCCCCTTTTATGGTTACCAAAGTTTCCGGGGTTGCTCCTAGCCAAATTCCTATTGCCGGATGATACCAGCAATACACAAAGGCATTAGGATAACTATCAATTAACTTTTGGAAAACAACCAAAGGAGTTATATCGGAAAAATGCATTTCTTCTTTTCTGGATAACACTACTTTTTTAAAAGAACCTTGAGTAATAGCTTCAATTCCTTTGCGGACAAGCTTCAAATGAGCTTCTTTCTCATTATCATCTATATCAATTGATATTGATTGTTTGTTATGCTGAACTTCAAATTCGGTTTCTGAAATAACCGATCTATAATATTCACTGTTTTCGGCTGATATTAGAATTGTATCGTCTCTGTTATCAAATGGTGCAAAAACAAAGCCTGTAGTGTCATAAGAATCTACCTTGTATAATTCATTATTATTTTGAAGAAAACTATGAAGTTCTTTTTCCCCTGATTTCCGATATATTACAAATGGTAATTCTCGATCCCATTGAGATTGGATCTTCATATATAAAGATGAAATATCCATATTATCTGGATTTTGCCAAAGCAATAGTCGTTAGTTTTACTATAGAGATCAGATTATCATCCTCATTACGTATTTTGATATCCCAAAGCTGTGTGGTCCTTCCTCTATGTACAATCTCAGCTCTTGCATATACATATCCGTCTCTAACACTTTTTACGTGATTCGCTGAAATCTCTAAACCTCTAATATAAAAATCTTTGGTGTCCAAAAATATATGAGAAGCCGCACTACCCACACTTTCTGCCAATGCTACCATTGCACCACCGTGAAGAACACCATCTGGCTGATGTACTCTGGGAGTTACCGGCATCTTTGCTACTAAATAATCCTCTCCTACATCACAAAAAGAAATATCCAATGTTTCCATCAATGTATTCTTGCACATGATAGCGCATTGTTTCAATACCTCCTCTTTATTTAACTTCATATGTTTTAAATTTTAAGTAAAAATAAGCAATGACATTAAATAATTCTAACTATATTTGATTGTAATTTTAACGAACGTTCAATAAAATGCCAAAAACCAAAACATCCAAAGAAGAAGTATTAAGTAAAGTAATTCCGGTACTTAGAGAACGAGGTGTTTCTAAAAGCAGTATGAGCGAATTAGCAAAAGCCTGTGAAATTGAAAAATCTCATTTTTACTATTACTTTAATAGTAAAGAAGAGTTGATTAAAGAAGTATTAGCAACCGTTAATAGTTATTTTAAGCATAATTTATTTAAGGTAATTGAAAACAAAAGCTTCACTACCGAACAAAAGCTTAAAAAAGTACATGGCCTTATCGATAAAATGTTTAGAAATGCCAATAGCGGTTGTATTATGGCCAATACCGCCTTAGAAACCGCACACCTTGATCCTATTTATAAAGACGAAATCAAATATTTTTTTGAAGATTTTATAGCTGGGTTACAGATTCTATTAGAGCCCAACTATTCTAAAGAAGAATCTCTGGCATTGGCAGAACAGATGGTTCAAGATCTGGAAGGTGGAATCCTATTGATGCGTATCTACAACGATCATAAATATATAAACAATGCTGTTTCCAGAATGGAAAAGATAATTTTGAAATCACAATCATGAAATCTTATTTTATAAAATCTAATGATGGATATCCTATTTCGGTACACGAATTTGTTCCAAAATCACCCAATAATAAAACAATCGTCTTTGCTCCGGCAGTAGCTGTTCCACAAAAATTTTACTTCAATTTGGCTATCTATCTGGCAGAAAAAGGGTGCAATGTATTTACTTTTGATTATCGAAGTATTGGCAAATCAACTTCTCAAAACATTCAATCTCTAAAAGAATATGGTTTCTTTTCCTGGGCGATGGATTTCAAATCAGTATCCAAATATATAAAGGAGGAATTCCCGAAAAATACCCAATATATGATAGGTCATAGTTATGGCGGAAACAGTGTGGGGTTTAGTGACGCCTACCAATATTATGATAAGTATCTTACCATTGGATCTCAGTTTGGGTTTTACAAACATTTTACACCAAGAATGCGTGCTTTGATATATCTCAATTTTAAGATATTCGTCCCTGTCACTACATCTATACTAGGATACTATCCCTCTAGCTGGTTTGGGCTAGGAAGACCATTAACAACCAAAGCTGCAAAAGATTGGGCTACTTTCCTTTTACATCCTGACTCGATGTTACAATTTACCAAAAAAAATACTGAAACCTATTATCAGGATATCACGGCATCTATGTTGCTTATTAGTATTGATGATGATCTTTTTGCTCCCAAAAAATCAGTAGACATCTTAGGAGATCGAGTGTATAGCAATGCACAAACGATTCGAAAGCACCTAAAACCATCTGATTACAATCTGAAAAAAATTGGTCATTTTGATTTTTTTAGAAAGAAAAATCAGGATATATTGTGGCCACTAATAGATGAATGGTTCCAACTATAAAACCACACTAATTATGCAAAAAGAGGTTGTATATCAATCTACAAACACCTATGATACTTTGAATGAGTTGACTGAAGAAACGAAAACTGTTTGGTTAGTCTTTCACGGAATTGGTTATCTAAGTCGATATTTCATTCGGTTATTCCAAAGTTTGGATAATAAGGAAAACTATATCATTGCACCTCAAGCTCCGTCTAAATATTACAAAAACAATGATTATAAGAAAGTAGGATCTAGCTGGCTTACCAAAGAAAACACACAAACTGAGACTAAAAATGTTCTGAATTATATAGATGCTGTAATAGAAGCCGAAAATCTTCCTTCTACCATCAATTTTGTTGTTTTGGGGTACTCACAAGGTGTTAGTATCGCCAGTAGATGGATTGCCAGCAGAAACATACAACCTGATGGTTTTGTGATGATCTCGGGAGGTTTCCCGAAAGAACTCGCAAAAGAGGATTTTACATTTTTGACAGATAAAACCAAAATAACTCATATTTTGGGAGAAAAAGATCCTTATTTCGAAATAGATAAAGTAAACGCAGAAAAAGTAAGAGTTAAAGAAATTTTACCACAAATAGAATTTAGAACACATCCTGGCGGTCACGAATTGGATATTTCTACTCTGGAAAAAACTTTTTAGAATTCAATTATTTAAAACCCCTTAATTCTTCTGTAGCCTTTCTGCTTAGGACAGTATCATAAATAATAGTCAATTTTTGAATTTTGTTTTCAGAAGTTAATTCTAAAATATCTACTACCTTAAATTTGACTTTTTTATTATTTTTTAGTGTCCAGACATAATCAAAAAGTAAGGAAACTCTGTTCGTATTTTTCTCAAAAAACAATCCATCAAAATGTAATCGAGAAGAAGACGTATCTTCAGATAGTTTTCTATAAAATTCTATAGCTGGCAGTGTACCATAAAGAGGAGAAACTACAACTCCATCAGCCGTAAACAGGCTAATCACTTTATCCATCTCTCCTTTTTCTAAGAAAGAAAGATATTTTTTCGCTACTTCTTCTTTTGTCATTTCAATTGTTTGCGGAAATATATAGACCTGTCTGGTTTTTAAAACCTGACAGGTCTTGCGTATTATAAATATCGATTTTCAATTACATCGAGATGATGTTTCTGATGACCAGAAAGTATATAACCGGCAGCTCTGGCACTCATTGGGCTACCACTCGCCTCACCTATTTGAGTTAGCATATCCTCTGTAAAACCTTTAAATAAAGTTATTGAGCTATTCCTAACGGCCTCAAAATCTTCTATAAACTCTTTCTTGGTATAATTGTTAGCATTCGAATTAGGAACATATTCATCCTGATCAAACCCCATTAACGGACTTTTATCTTTTCTCGCAAAACGAAGTGCTCTATAAGCAAAAACTCGTTCTGTATCAATGATATGCTGCAATACTTCAGCAACGGTCCATTTGCCTTCCCCATAGCTATAGGTTAGTTTTTCATCAGGAATTGAATTTACAAATTCAATGAATTTATGTTTATCAAGCTTTAAGCCATCTACAACATTAGAACTTTCGGCTTTATCAATGTAAACGCCATAATATGGATTATACTCTTCTGGAGTAAGTATAGATTGCATATATTATTATTTAAAAATAAAGTAGAAATGTACTAATTCTTAATTCAATCCATAAACTCATTAACAGTTCTTTATTATTGACTATCCCAAATTAACTGTTTGCGTTTTGTTTCTCCAACTTACGCGCTCGAAAATATAAAAACAATGGAAATGCAAATGCAATAGCTACCATAAACGTTAAGGGAATAAATATCCACCAGTGTTTCATTTTTAGCTTAATAGCCTCCGGTATATACCAAACAAAAAAGGTAAATACTACCACTAATAAATCTGCATTAAATGATTTCGCAGGAAACGTAGTTTTTGTTTGTGCAATATAGTTAAGTAAAGAAGTATCTTCTGCCGTTAAATAAAACTGAATATTAAAATACCAGGTGTAGCAAAGCCCCAGGATTGCTAATAAAAGAAATATGTATTTAAGTTTCATGTCGTTGATTTTAAAAGAGTTGATTAGTTAATATGTTATTAGTTATATCAAATATACATTAACTAATCAATACTTAAACCGCCGTCAACAAATCCCTAAATTAATTATATCTACACTTTTTACTGCTCTGCATCTATAAATTTAATGGCCTCGATAATATTTTTGTCTTTAGTTAAATCCTGAAAATTAGCTTCTTTAATAATTTCAATTTTCGGTTTAATGGTTTTTGTGAATATGGCAGATCTATCGGTTCCATAACTGAGTGTAATTGCTGCTTTTGTTTTATATGGTAATTCAAACAAATCGTTAGCTGTGGTCAACCCATAACTTTCTTCACCTATAATCACGGTATTTTTTCTTCCTCTAAAACCTAAGGCAACAAATTCTCCAGCGCTTGCTGTCATAACACCAGTAATTAATGCTACCGGAATATTTGCTTTTGCTTTAGCGTTTGTCTTTACCTCTGCTTGAATTTTTTGATTTTCATAGTAGATCCCCTTGTCTAAACCTGAACGATTTTTTACATTTTTGTCTGCATCCAAATACAAGGAAACTGTGTTATCACCAATTAAATGGTACAACCCAGCCAGCATAACATTAGAGTTCCCTCCTATATTCAATCGTAAATCAATGATCCATCCTTTTATTTTTTGTGCTTTGTCTAATTTTATGATAGAATCGTATATTTTCTGAGCATTTTCATTTAACTCTTCTTGCGTTGCATTAAGCAAAAGCATTCCCGGAATAAAAACATACCCATAATGATCATTGATTAATTTTACCTCAAATTTTGGTTCTTTTGCATATGCTTCCAGTAGGCTTTTATGCAAATCTTCTTGTGTAATTTGTCTTTTGAGATTGCTTTGATATACTCCTTTTTCAGAAAAGAGGAGTAAATGATCTCCTTTTATGGTATCGAAAAGCTTTGAACATACCTCTAGCGACTGTTCAAAGGTTCTACTTTTTAGTGCTTCTTTTTTTATATCCGGCTTTATTTGATTCCAATCAACATTTTTTCGATACAAATAATTAGCTTCTAATTGTTCAAAGAATTGATCATAGAACACGTTAATACTGTCTTGCACCGATGCTACTTTCTGCTGACTGTAGATTCTTGAAGAAAATACAGAAACACTAATAATCAAACTTAAAAGTAATCTTTTCATAAGTATAGTTTTAAAATTTTATGATTTCAAAACTATGGGCTTTTATAGAAAAACAACTTCGAAAACAACGTGATAATGTCCAGAAAATAAATACTGGACATATTAGTTTTTATGATTTGCCTTATACTGAGTGGGAGTTGAACCCGTTATTTTTTTGAATACTGCATTAAACGAGGATTTAGAACTGAAACCAGATTTTTCTGCAATCGCCAACAACGTAAATTTTTCCTGTTCAGAAGAAACTAACAATGATTTCACCTTTTCAATTCTATAGGTATTTATAAAATCGGTAAAAGACATGTGATAGGTATCGTGAATGTATAAGGATAGTTCTTTTTCTGGCATAGATAATAGAGAAGCCAAATCCGAAACCTTAAGATTTTGATTAGTAAAGACTTCTTCATTCTTCATATAGTGCTCTATTTTATTTTTTAATAAACGATCTGGCTCTTGTTCTTTTTGCTCTTTGAGATGAAAGGTTTTAAATAATAAATTCGATTTTGTAAAACCAATGAAACCAATCCAATATATATACACAGAATTTAAAACTAATATTACGTAATAAAACTCTCTGCTATCTTCAAGATTAAAAAGAACAGCGATAATCTGATGGAATAAATTAAGAATGATAACAACAATAAACATTTTAGAAAATTTTGACAACCATTCCCAGTTTTTACGAGTTGATACAGAACCTTTAATCATTTCTTTATGGTTCCTTATAAACCCTAGAACCTTCATCATAATAAGTAGATTGAAGATCAAGTAAGCAAAATCATTGTACAAGAAAAATCCTGTTTGATACACTCGCCAAAAGATATCTTTATCAATACCACTATGAAGCATCACATACCAATATGTTCTTAATACTCCATATAGCACCGCTGGAAGAAACAGCATATATTCAATAGAAGAAATAACATTTGCCCTTTTTTCTATTTGATTTTTGATATAAAAATAAAATCCAACACCAATTAGATACTTATAGGGAAAAGGAAAAGACCCCAAAGGAATAAATCCTATTGAATTGACATCCATATACAATAGCGCGTATCTAAAATTATAAAAGGACAAGGAGAACAAGAACAACAGGTAATAATTAAAAGCCGCTTTATTTTCTCTTCTTTTAGAAAGTAAATAAAGACATAATGTAAACCCTTGAATTGCTCCAAAAAGCACTATTATATTTAAGACGATATAGTTTATGGTACTACTATTTATTAATGCAAAATGAGATCTACTGTATCAAAAAAATTAAAACAAATATACAAGAATAGTCCAGTTGAAATAATACTATTTCATAATCTAGTTGTTTAAGTAGATATTGTTCCAATTTCTGGTTTTCATATATTGATCCTACCCTTCATACCACGAAATTATTTAGGTCTATATATGTTTCTGGGGTAATCTGATATCCTTACACTCTCTTTTTGCAGTTCTTTTAATGCATCTTTCGCGATCCATTTTGCAGCGGAATTATCAATTGCTAACAAATCATTAGCAACCTTAATCGCTATTTGTTTTAAATCAATATTGCGCTTGCCAATATTCCGTAATGCCCAGTTTACAGCTTTTTTTACATATAACCTTTCGTCGGTAGCTTCTCTTAAGATCATTGGAAAAAACTGAACAAATAAATCATTATCTGATTTTTTATCCGCCATACAATAGGCTGCCATGGTAGCAAAACCTGCTCGTTTTTCGAACTCAGGTTTTCTTTCTGTCCAATCTATGATTTTGGCTAATGCAAATTTACTTCTGGCAAACAATCCCATACAAAAGCTATCGCAAATCTCCCAGTTTTCAAAGGTTTTGACCCATTTTTCCATTAATTCTTCAGTAACATCTTTTGGATCGAAGATCTTACTGCATAAAAGACGACCTTCATAAATATCACTATCGAAAAGTTTTAAAGCGAGTTGGTTATCTTTTCCAATTTCTTTAGCAATTACTTTTAAATCTTTATGATATATTCCCAAAGAATTATTAGATACAATTCCGAATTTCTTTTCTCTAAAGATTACTTTTTCAGGATCCTGCAGCTTTTTAAGCCTTGTTATTACCTCATCATATGTCACTTTTAGATTTTTAAATTCATGAAAACTTTATCATAGAAACTATTATTTGGTTTGTTCTTGTATCCAGCTAGTAATCACATCTAATGCAGTAGGCGAAAATGTTTGTTCAATTTCTGAGTATTCACTCATCGCTCCTGTTTTACATTCCTGAAACAGATGATTTAGATTTTCTAATTTCATAATCTTTACGCTATCATTACTGCCTTTTGTTAGTGAGTTTTTAATAACCATTAGATTTTCGTCTGCGGGAACTTGCAAATCCTTGTCACCGTTCATTGCTAAAACAGGTACGTCTATTTTCTCTAAATATTCTGAAGGCTTCGATTGTATTAAACTTGCAACTTCGAAACTAGTAATTTGCGCTACCAGCATTTTTCTTTGATTTTCAGGGAACATTTTACCGTATTTATTACTATAAAATGAATTGATACTATCTTTTAGGGATGTATTATCCAACTTAGAATTCTTAATGATATCATACGCTCCTTTTACTAATTCCTGACCTTGAGCAATTTGCATTTCATTTAAACCCATTGTTTTTTCAATAGCAGCTTTTTGCGATAACATTAAGATATCTCCATTAACTCCCGGAGCCGCCAGAAGTACTAGAAAACTAATATTTTCAGTTTCAGAAGCAACCTTAGGAGCTACAATTCCACCGATACTGTGGCCAATTAAACCAATTTTAGAAGCATCGATTTCCTTTCTGGTTTTTAGGTAATCCACTGCTGATTTAACGTCAGAGGACGAAACCGCGATCGTAACGGTATTAAAATCGCCCTCTGATGCTCCGACACCTCTCTCATCAAAACGTAATACTCCAATTCCATTTCTAGTTAATTGATCTGCAATTAAAAAATAAGGTTTATGCCCCATCATTTCACCATCTCTATTTTGAGGACCGCTACCACTAACGATAATAACTACCGGAAATTTACCGTCTTTTTTGGGAAGCGTTAAAGTTCCTGCCAACTTTAGGGTATCAGCAACATTCATAAACGTTATCTCTTCTGAATAATAACTAAATGGCGGTTTGGGTTCTTGAGGTCTATTAAGTTTAATGGTTCCTTTTTTCAGGTTTAAGGGAATTGGATTCCCTCTTTGCATAAAACTTCCAATAATTTCACCATTTTCACTAAGGTTTCCTTTATATTCTAATTTCAAATCAGGAAATGATATGGTGAGTATAGAATCTATCAAGGTCGCACTTTCTGCTTTAACGCCACTCAACCCTTGCAGTGGAATATCCATCGTTAGCGCATAATTATCAGCCATTTTCTCAATATGGAAAGCAACATCTAATTTCATCGTGTTTATAGTTACTTTTCCCATCCAATCTCCAGTAATATCCTGAGAGAACAAGCTCATTGAAAATATTGAAAGAAGGAGGATTATTAGTATTCTATTCATTATCATCTTTTTAAGGGTTGTGAGTGATTTTCTTTTTAGTATTGCTATAAGTTCATGGACCACTAATTTATGAAAAGATACTAAACCTGTTCAGAAACTATAGCATTTATCGAATTGAAAGAGAATTTTTATATTCAGCAAAAAAAACTACTATCGAGTATCTATCTTTCTTTTTTATATAAGATAGCTCTACCATTTCATTGTTTAACTGACAGAGGTATTCTTGTAGTCTTTGTATTGTACTCTGTATATGTAAACATCCATATCTAAATACTTTGTTCTGGTTGCCCTGGTCATTCCATTTCTTTCAGCAACTTTTTGAGAAGGAACGTTTTCTATGTCAATAATAGAAATGATGGACGTAGCTACATTGTTTTCAAAGGCTATTTTTTTAAATTCACTAGCCGCTTCTATTGCATATCCATTACCCCAATATCTAGAAATTAGATGATACCCGATTTCTATCTCATTTCTTCCATCTACATTTTGCAACAAAAGACCGCACTGTCCTATCAAATTGCCTGATTTTTTTTCAACTAATGCTTGTAAACCATAACGATTGTCCTCATATCTTTTTAACTGAAAATCAATCCATTCCATAGATTTTTCCGGTTTCATTTTCCAATCATCAGGAAAATACTTTGTAGCAACTTCATCCATAATAAACTCTCGCCACATTTCATCATCATCCTTAACAAGTGGCCGAATTAATAAACGTTCTGTTTCTCTCTCTTCTAAATAGTTTTTCCACATTTTTTTGAAGTTTTTCTTTATTCTAAAACATTAAGTTAACATAATCAGTATGAATACCAAGGTTAAAAAACCTATCACTGTGGTAAAGATTCCCATTTTCTTAGATTTAGTCCAACCTGCTAAAGAAATCATCGTAATCAATGATATAATTCCCATAAAAAAGCCGATAACTCCAGCGACTCGTGGAAGTAACAAATCATCTTCCACAACTTTAAAAGGATACCCGACGGTCGTCTTCATAAGAAGATTGGTCATAGCAAACACAGTAACCAAAAAGAAACAAGCTGCCAAGGTAGACGCAATCATAATTTTTTTAAACAATCTGGTATTCATCTCGGATACTAAAAGATTTGCAATTACCGCTATCGAAAACCCTCCAAGCAATGAACTGACTGTAATGGTTTGGTCTGCGAGTTTATTCCAGTATTCAAATGTGATTTCGGTCATTGATTCAGTATATGTTGATTAATTTGATTTTAAATAAAAATACAAATTAAAAAAATCATACTCTGATTATTCTTTGGGTGTGATATATTCAGAAACTTTATTGGTCCAGATTAGACAACCCGTTTGGTAGTTAAATTGGGCAGTATCTCTTTCCAATATTTTCTCTGCTTTGTCAATAAGCTTTGACTTTTTTACTGAAAGACCTTTATACGCATAAACCCTTACAATTGGATTTTCGTGTTTTATCAATTCAAACATTTGTATTTCGTCTAACAACTCAGTTAAGCGTTCAAATCGGGCATATTGTTTTGGATATATACCCCCAATCCCAATAGCACTTTCATAAACAAAATTTGCTTCAACAATTCCCTTGATTAAGAAATCAGGATTTTTGCATCTTCTAATCTTTGGATAGTCTCTTATACTATTATAAGGTAATGTGTCCAAGACATACACTCCTTTTTCTCTATCAAAATATTTAAAAGTTTCTGGCTTGCGATTACAGGATATTACTAAAAATATAATAATTAAATAGAGAACATTTTTCATTATTGATAATTTACAATAATTGCTAACAACAGGGCAATTTATAAACAATAACTAGTTTTCTTTTAGGATTGTAACGATTCTGGTATATGTATCACTAACAATTATTTCTTTTTCAGAGTTTATTGCCACTCCTGTCGCAGCTGTAAATAAACCTTCTTTTATACGCTCAATCACATCGAAGTCTATTGATGTCTTAAGAATTACATTTTCACAAGCAAGAAAAACATTATCTCCATCAACCGCAATATCATAAATATTATTCACATTTGGAATGGTTATTTTATTAATAAAACTTCCTTGTAGATCAAAAATTTGGACACCATTTTGATCTGAAACGATTACTCTATCATTTAAAATAGCAATACCCCAAGGGTTTATAAATTCTCCATCATTCATTCCATTTTGTCCCCATTCCGACAGAAAACTACCTTGATTATCAAATTTTTGCACTCTATGGTTATTATGGTCAACAATATAAATATTTTCCTGAGGATCAGAAGTTATTTGTCTGAAGTAGAAAAATTGACCTGAAGCGTTACCTTGTTCACCCCATTCGTTGAGTATGTTATTGTTCTGATCTATTATGGAAACCTTGTTTTCTGAAGACTTCGTTAGAACAACTTTTCCTTCACTTAAAAATTCAATACCTCTTGGTGAATTTATTGATTGAAATCTTTCAATAAATGTTCCATTACTATCAAACTTTTCAATCTTATTTCCGTTTGTATCAGTAATGTAAATATTGTCAGAATCATCTATATTAACATGCTCATTAAATAAGAATTGACCATTATTAGTTCCTTCACTTCCAAAAGATGATAACACGTCATAATTATCCCCATTCGAATAACCATAATCATTGTCACTTAACTCACTAAACTCTGTAGCAGAATTATATACTCTAACCTTATAAAAATATTTAGTTAAAGGATTCTGAATGTCAATATCTTCAAAAATATTCTCTGATGTCTCACCGATTATAAGATATTCATTAGACGATTCTTCTAACCTTAATATTTGATAGTTATTAGCATTAGGAACAGTAACCCAATTGAGCTCTATCTTATTTCCGTAGTCTCCCTTACTTGCGGTTAAACCTAAAGGCTTATCTATACTTGGCTTTGATATTATAACGGATATTTCATTTTCTGACATATTACCACTAACATCATAAGCAATAGCTTTTATAGAATAACTCCCTGAAGTATAAGAAGTAATATCAATAGAAAATTCATAAGGAGAATCAGAGTCAAACCCAACAACAACATTGTTTACAAATAGGTCCACTTTTTCAATTGAGTTATTATCTTCTGCTTCAACAATGATGTCAAAATTGCTTGCTTGAATAGATTCGTTCACAGGATTCGTTATTAAAACCGTAGGATTAATAATATCAATTGAACTTTCATCTGTGGTTGTGTTATTATCGGTACTGCAAGAAATTATTAGAATAGAGCATATACATATGGTAAAAATTACAGTGTTTTTTATTTTTTCTTTCATTTTTTAGTGTGATGGATTTAAAAAAACAGTAGTTAACCTTTAATATAAAATGAATTTTACACAAAAACTTAAGCTCGCTTTTTACCAATTTAACATTTAATTATTTCCCTTTGATTTTTTAAAAACGCCACAAATATAGATAAATTAGAATTATACAGAAATCCTTCATATCCATACCATTCAATAATTATTTTAACTTACATACTGACAATAATTTCATCTGCTCGATTTCATTCTTAAAATGATTATTCTTAATCTACCAATACTATCTTTTAGTATATGTATCTTAATGGCTCAAAATGTTACCTTAATTTTAGATTTATTTTCTATCGTTTTCGCTTTTTTCTTAAATGCTTCAATAAGATAGTATACCTTATAAATGGAATGACTTGGTTAATTATATTTTATGCCTTTACAAGTGAATAGCAGATGTATCCCAACTTTGTAACTCAATCAAATTTCCCTCAGGGTCTCTAGCGTATACAAAAGTGATTTCTCCTACTTTATCTATTCCTCTTTTTGTGATTTCTCCAAGTGTTGTACCTCCATTTTCTTTCAAAGTTTGAAGCATCTCATCAACACTATCTACTTCAAATGCAATATGACCAAAACCTCTTTTGTTTGGTAATATAAACTCCTGATTTTCTACTTGATTATATTGGTAAATTTCCAGTGTTGGGCCATTTTCTCCATATCCAGGAAGTAAAAGGTGAGCACCTTCCAATTTGGCATTTTTCAATCCAGTTCCGTTGTCGAGCCATTCTCCGGATTGATTTCTAATTGGCGGAACAATTTTACAATGGAAAGTTTTTACATAAAAATCTACAAGATCTTTCCAATTGACACTTACAATATTTGTGTGCGCAAACCGTATCATTCCTAAAAATTAAATTTTGTCTAGTTTAGAAACGGTCAATTCATTTTCTGTGTTTCCGGTATTTAAGGTAGAGGCCGGTTCAAATAACATCACGCTAACTTCCTCTGGTGCATACGGTTTGTGCTCCACTCCTTTTGGAATTATTACAAATTCGCCTGAATTCAACTCTAAGGTTTTATCGATTAATTCAATAAATAATTTACCCTCTATGACATAGAATAGCTCATCTTCCTGTTCGTGTTTGTGCATTACAAATTCTCCGTTGAATTTTGCTATTTTAACCAACTGATTATTAAGTGATCCGACGATCTTAGGTGTCCAATATTCGTTGAAGGTTTTTAATTTTGACTGTAGGTTTACCTTGTGTATTTCCATAGTGCTTTTTATTGGCACAACAAGTTAAACGTTTTTGGAATTAGTGCAAAATAATATTAAACAGTTTACTTTTCTTTTTTTATTTTAACAATGAATTCTCAACAACACAGTTATATCTAAGAAACACACAGATCATTGCATTTATGCATGAGTAGTTCTTATTGCATAGAGTGTTAGTAAATTTAAAAAAACACCGCAGATAAACATGATAATCCATTCTTTATTACTTGACGTCAAGGTTATCCTGCCTCCTTAAAAACGAAGTTTGTTTTTACTAAAAATTATAATTAGTTACCTGGTAAAATAGCGTTTGCTCACTATATTTCCATCTCGGTCATAAAAAGTCCACCAACCTACTTTTCTTTTTAAATGAATGTATTTACCTTCAGCTTTAACACTCCCATCTTCATAGAATAGCTTTGCCGGACCTTCCGTTTTGTTATTTACATAAGTGCCTTGAGAATCTTTGCTTCCATCGGGGTTATAATTAATCCAAATACCGTTGCCTACACCGTTTTTAAATTGCTGAACAGCTTCTAATTCTCCATTATCGTACCTTGCGCATAACCAACCCGTATAGGGTTCTTTATTTCCATTTGCAAAATATTGTTGACCATACCGAGTTCCATATTTTACATTTGCATCATTCATTGAAACCATCTCTGATTGAGGAGGTAATGTAATGTTATCATTTTGTGCGCAACTCATAAAATGAGTTAGATATATTAGCAATATTAATCTTTTCATTTTTTTATTTATTAATCATTAAATACTTTGATTCCATATAGTATAGATTCCATATTCTCTCACCATTAGCATCTTTCATATCTCCTCGATTACTACTAAAATAGAAGTACTTCCCATCTGGTGAAAAACTAGGAGATCCTTCAGATTGGGATGAATTAACCACTGGTCCTAAGTTTTTGGGTATTGACCAAACATCTCCTTTTTTTACAGAATAATAGATATCTGATCCTCCATAACCATCATATCTATTGTCAGAACCGAAAAATAAAATATTCCCATCTGGTGAAAATTGTGGTGAAGTATCATAATTGATGGGGCTTGACGGTGGAATTAATTCTTGAGGTTTGCCATAGGTTCCATCACTTTTTAAAATAGAAAAGTAGAGATTGGTTCTATCATTATTAACCCCTTTTGTCCAGTAATAAAGATTACCATCTTTATCGGTAATAGGTCCTGCTTCATAGTTTGCAGGCCATACGTTACCTTTTGCCATAGATTTATTTATTGTATTAGACAATGGCTTGGGCTTTGACCAACCATTATAACTCTTGTTCATCACCCAAATATTCATATCCATTTTTTGTGTAGTACTTCCATCTGGCAGAGGCCTATATGATGCAAAATAGAGTTCACTGGCATCACTATTTATAAAAGGAGCTTCATCCTCATCTATTGAGAATGCTGCAATTATTGGTTTGCTCCATCCTTTCTTAGTTTTATTAGTACTATATATGCGTTTTTGGCCGGTTTTCATATCTCTTCTGGTGAAATAAGCTGTTTCACCATCTGGCATAAAATTAATACCCCATTCATTGCTATTCTGCTCAGATATAAGCCCTTCTTGAAATATCAGTGGTTCATCAATGCGCTGTATTCCATTTTCGTAACGCTTTCGCGAAAGCAAAATACCTTTTGGATCATACGTGAATTCAACACCATCTTTTTTACCATTAATATAGGTAGCGTCATATTTTAGCTGACCATTTTCATAATAAGTTTTAAAAATTCCTTGAGTTATATCATCAATATAAAAACTCTCGGAGCGCAACTGTCCATTTGGATAAAAATATTCCCATCGCCCATTTCCTAAACTATTTTTCCAGTAGGCTCTGTACCGCAAAACCCCATTAGGATACCATTCTAACCATAATCCTTCAGTTTTCCCATTAACTAAAGTCTTCCAAAGCGATGGACTTCCATTAGCATACTGTTCTGATATGATACCTGTATAGGTTTTCATATCGACTTCTGATTCTTTAGAAACCTTTAACGGTTCTTGAATTTGGGAATGGACTGATTGATTAAAAACTAATAAAGCAACTATTGTTACTAGTATTCTCAATATGTTTTTCATAGTAATACGTTTCTTATCTTAAAGATATTCAAGAAAGACAGTCTGCGTATTTTAAAGTCGATAGGCCTGAAAATAAACCGATGAAATCGTTAAAGTACGATGCTTTTTATTTCTGGTAAATAAGTATCACTAACCCTAAGATTTTTTCCGTTATTTAAAATGACGTAGTGATATCTATCTACTTTCTTCAATTCTATGATAGCATTCATATTTACAAAATATGAACGATGTATCCGTAAAAAAACCTTTGGATTAAACATGTCTTTAAGTTGGGAAATTCCTTTTATAGAGAGAAATACTGAGTTTTTGGTGAACACTTTAGTGTAATCGCCAAACGCTTCTGCATACCATAAATCCGAGACGTTCACCATTAACTTTCTTGTCCCTTTGTGAAGAATTACTTTGGATGGAAAATTAGCTTCTTTTTGAAGAAGCGCTTCTGTCAAGGGAATTACACTTTCTTGATTATTAAATATTCTGTTGAGTGCATTGTCAAAACGTTTTTTACCATAAGGTTTAAGTAGGTAATCAATGGCATGTACCTCAAATGCTTTTATAGCATACTGGTCATAAGCCGTAGAAAATATGACTTCTGGTATTTCTTCTAACTTAGTAAGCACTTCAAAACCATTAAGACCAGGCATCTGTATATCAAGAAAAATAGTATCAGGCTTCAATTGATTTATCAAATTAACCGCATCATTACCATTAGTTGCTTCGCCTATAATTGCAAGCTCTTTATGAGCAGAAATATATTGCTTTAATAAATCTCTTGCATCTTCTTCATCATCTATAATTATTATTGTTTTCAAATGGCAAATGAGATTTTAGTTCCTGAAGGTATGTTGTCTTCTATCTTTAATTCAGAATTATAAATTTTGTCAAGTCTCATTTTGGTATTTAATAATCCCAATCCCTTAGAGAAAATAGTATCTTTATTTATAATACCAATTCCAGTATCTTCTATGGAAAAGTTTAAAAAACCATCTACTTCTTCAATTTTTATTATCAATCTTGAAGGTTCAACTTTTGCAGCAATACCGTGATTAACCGCATTCTCAACCAAAGGCTGCAATAGCATTGGTGCGATTTTAAGATTATATACCTTCTCTGGTACTTCAAAAGAGAAGTTCAACCGTTCCTTTAGTCTTATCTGCATTAACTCTAAGTAACTTTTTATAAAGTCCATCTCTTCTTTAATGGTAACAGATTCATTTTGAGATGCATAATTCTGATATCTAAAAAGATCAGACAATTGTATAATCAATTCTCTAGTTCTTTCATTTTCTGGCGGTATGGTCGCGTTAATAGAGTTAAATAAATTATGCAAGAAATGCGGGTTTAGTTGAGACTTTAAGGCAGTAATTTCACTTTTTAAGGTAATCTCTCTAAGAATAGCTTTTTCCTTTTCTTCTTTTTTGAATCTCTTGAAATATCCATATGCGTGTATGAATCCAAATTGCACAAAATAAAAAAGCATAAAAGTATAGAGTGTCCAGATTACTTTATAACCTCCCCAATACATGGCCCAACCAAATATTTTTGTTACCCAAAGTAACAAAAAATAACATATTGCAATGTATAGTGGTAAAAAAACCAAATGTGATAACAGCTGTATCCTAAGGTTATATTTTCTTAATGTAATGGAAGTGATATACCAAATGGGAATCGTTACCAAAAAACTGATAAAAAATTGCGCTCCTCCAGAAGCAAAAAATTCTTCTAAATGAAAATAAGGCGGGTGACCAGGTTTAAAACCACCCCAGGAAATCCAGCTTGCCGTATAATATATGATAGTTGAAAAAAAGTAAAAACCTAGAAATAAGAAAAGATCGCTCTTACTTACATATTGATTTATTTCTTTCCATAATTTCATATACTGTACAATATAAATAAATATACTATCTCATCTACAAAATAAATGATAAGGCTGTATATGTTTAGATGAAATGGTTTGATCACGAATTAATTTGGGGCGAAGCATGATTACGCATAACGGTTAGTATAGCAATCGTTGCAAGCAATAGGCGGTAATGATTTGTTATACAGAATTAATGACTATTTTTTTCTTTCTCAATATAATTTTTAACCAATTCAAGGAATTCCTTTTTTGTATAAAATTTACTTAGAAAATCTTCAAGTGTTCCTTCATTTGTGATTTCTTCGAAATAAACTTCGTGGTCGGTTCCAAAAACAGTTGGGTTTTCTGGATTAGGATCAGATAAACAAATATAATATCCGTCAGGAAAACTATATGAGAATGCTATTTCCATAAACTCCAATTTTCCATTCCCTATAACCTTTTTGACCTCGGTCAGGTTGGTCATTTCTTCATCTTCAAAATCCGCACTCCATTCTTCATAATCATTTGTACCCTCAGTTAATGGAGTAAATAATCTTTTCCTGTAAAAAGTTTGTCCATATGGTATTTCGTGGTCAGAAAAAAAATGAGAAATCAAACTTTTGTAAAATCTATCTTTATCCTGTTTATAAAGGTCTTTTTTTTTATCATAAAATTCCTCGACTCCATACAATTCGTGCCCCCAAAGTTCTTGGGGATATAAGGGATGATTAAATTCTATCCCTTCTATACATTCTTGTAGTGTCAGCCCTTCTTTAAAAGTTCCCCCTAAATCTAAGATTCTATTTATTATTTCTTTTTTCATTCCGTTCTAATTACCACTAACGTGTTAGTATAGTTACAAAAGGCAATTATATTTTATCATTAACCAACTCTTTACAAACGATTAAAGCAACCGCTGCAAGGATTTACTGTTAAAGGAAACTAAAATTAATCAAACAAAAAAACCACAGCAATACTAACTGTGGTTTTGGTTTTAAAATTATTTTTTACTATGCCGAGTTACGACTGGCATTGATATTACCAAATAACGAACGGGTGACCATTTTTTCATAGATTTCTAAGTCTTCTGAATCCTTACCTGATCGGGTAATATCCTGAATTTTCTTTAAGGCATATTGCTGAATCGTAAGTAATGGCAAAACAATGTTTTCTCTAATATCTATCGATGCCTTACCTGCAGGTTCGTTTTCCATCAATTTTGAGTATCCGGTTAACTTCAATATCAAACGTTTGGTTAATTCGTACTCATCGTGGATGATATTCCAAAAAGCTCCGTATTCCGGATCATCTTTCATATACGCCGTTAGTTGGAAGAATGACTTGGTTAAACTCATCATACTATTACCAACCAAAGCTCTGAAGAAAGCAGATTCTTTATACAATGCAGTAATTTTATCAAACTCTCCTCTATCTTCATACGTTTTTAAAGCGGTACCTACTCCATAAAATCCTGGAACATTTTGTTTTAACTGACTCCAACTACCTACAAAAGGTATAGCTCGCAAGTCTCCAAAATCCAAACTGCTACTTTTACTTCGTTTAGAAGGACGGCTACCGATATTTGCTTTTCCATAATACTTCAGCGTACTCATATGCTCCAAATAAGGTAAAAACTTAGGATGGTTCTTAAAGTCTACATAGGTTTGATAACTGATATCAGCCAATTCCTGCATCGTTTCTTTATTCTCTTTAGAAAAAAGATTGGCTTCATTTGCTGTCAACTGATTTTCTACACCCGCACCAAGTAATTGTTCTAAGTTATACTGACAAGAATCCAGCGTTCCGAAATTAGAACTTATCGTTTGCCCCTGAACGGTTATCTGTATTTGTTCATCTTCTACGGTTGGTCCAAGCGAAGCATAGAATTGATTGGTGTTTCCTCCTCCTCTGGCCGGTGGTCCACCACGACCATCAAAGAATATAACTTTTACATCGTATTTTCTGGAAATTTCAGTCAAGGCTTCTTTAGCTTTAAAGATTCCCCAGTTTGCCATCAAATATCCTCCGTCTTTGGTACCATCAGAGAAACCAAGCATAATCGTTTGCTTCATTCCACGACGTTTTAGATGTTCCATATAAACAGGATTACTATACAATGCTTCCATCACCTGATGTGCGACACGAAGATCGGGTACAGTCTCGAATAATGGAATCACATCTACTGATGGATGCTCCCAATCGCTCAATCTGATCATGGCAAAAGTTTCCATTACATTTAGTACACTTCCGTTGTTACTGATTATATAACGATTCGCACCGCGCTCTCCATTATTTTGTTGTATGGTCTGTATAGCATATATAGACTCTATGGTCGCTCTTGCCATGTCATCGTCTAGTACAGACGGATTCAATTTTCCGGTAACATTAGATAAAACCTGTATCTGCTCTTGTTCTGATAAGGATTGATAATTATCCGGAAAGAAGCCTAGTCCTAACTCAGTAGTTTTTTTTACAATTTCGGTAAGCACACTATGATGTACTCTAGAATCTTGTCGGATATCTAACGTCCCGAAATGGAATCCAAAAATCTTTACTTTATTGATTAAATCCTGTAATTCTTCTAAAAATAGGGATTGATGCTTACTGATCAATTCTTCTCTTACTTCTAATAAACCATTCATCAACTTTTCAATGGACAAAGGTTCTGCCGTTTTAGCGTAATAAAAATTATCGTATAAAGCTTCTTCTAAAACACCCAACTTATCCTGAAGGTTTCCGAAAGTTATTCTGCGTTTTAGTTTACGCATATCCCTATAATAGTTGATCAGAACTGTTTTACGAAGTCTTTTGGCAACTTTTAATGTTGTTTCTGTCGTTACAAAAGGATTACCATCCCTGTCTCCTCCAGGCCAAAAACCAAGGTTGATCAGATCATTTTCCAAATCCTCACCTTGAAAGATATTCTGCTGAATGTAGTTGTAAATAGTTCCAACCGAATGATAAAATACATTTTCTAAATACCAGATTAAACTTACTGCCTCATCATAAGGTGTGGGTTTTTCCTTTTTAAAGAATGCCGTTTTACCAAGCTGAGCAAGTAACCTTTTAATTCTTTGAGAATCATTATCACGAATCGCAGTATCAAGATCATGAATAATTCCGAGTACTGTTCCCGGATAAAACTGCGTAGGATGCGCAGTTAAGGTTGGTCTAATTTTAAACCTTCTTAGATAATCTTTTAATTCTTCTAACTGTCCTTTTGCTTGTGCTTCTTCTTTGATACTTCTTAGCGTACCACGGCCATCCATATTATTTACAATAGGAAAAGCAGCATCTTCGATGGCATCAAACAATACTACCTGCCGCTCTATATATTGGATAAATCGAAATAAAAGATCGTGCTTTTCTTTGTCTGAAGGATTATCCTGATAAAGTTTAAAAAAACTTTCTACAATTTCTGAAGGGTTTTTCTTTTGATCATACCCTTTTTCACAGAATTCTTTAAAAAGTGGAAGTAAAACTCCGGTATTGGTAATCTCATCAAAAGGTAATGTAATAAATATACTGTTGTATATCTGATATTTAGTAAGAACGTTGTGGTTAAAACGCTCTATTTTTGGTTGTCTTGCCATAATTGTGGTTACGAATATGGTTGATTAATAAATTATTTCACATTAAAAAACCCTCTAAGATCTATTCCTAAAGGGTTTATATGTTTAAAAACGACTGCCCTTTACAAATCTTGGAAAATAGAATGCATCAAGCGTTTCTTATCATTAATACTTTCTTCTAAAGAAATCATAGTCTCTGTACGGTATACACCATCGATATCATCCAATTGAAAAATAATGTCTTTAGCATGATTAGTGTCTTTTGCTCTTACCTTACAGAAAATGTTGAATTTTCCTGTGGTAATATGCGCAACTGTTACAAAAGGTATTTCTCTAATTCTTTGCAGTACAAACTTGGTTTGTGAGGTGTTTTGAAGATAAATACCTACATAAGCGATAAAAGAATATCCTAATTTTTTGTAGTCTAATGTTAAAGAAGAACCTTCGATAATTCCAGCCTCTTCCATTTTCTTTACACGTACGTGAACGGTACCTGCAGAAATCAGTAATTTTTTTGCAATATCCGTAAAAGGAGTACGAGTATTTTCAATCAACATGTCTAAAATTTGGTGATCTACTTCGTCTAATTTAAATTTTGCCATAGTAATTCTAATAAATTTTCCCGATTATTTACATTGCAAAAATAACAGAAAAATAATGTTTTCATACATTTTTTTTCAACTTTTTCTCAATTCTGTTGAGAATAATTCATCGTTTAGGTAGAATTTTAACATCTCATTATCTGGAACTACCTCTACTGTAACGTTTTCGTTCTGTATCACTCTTTTATTGCCGATAATTTCTCTGTGTCCATAAAAATTTCCTAAATCCGCAATTTTAACAATTTTTGGTATGAATTTAATATCATTTTCGGATAATTCTTCGGTATATTGAATTGCTATATCTACATTTTTTTTATCCAACATAACATCTCTGATAATTATATCATAAAAACATTTTCCATTTTCCGGGATTTCAAAGTAGTTTTCATAAAGATTCCCAACTATATTTTTTTCTGAAATGTAATCTACAGCTGCCACCAATGCATAAAAAATAAAAACTCTGGTTTTTTCGCGATCATAATCATCTTTATAATGCCCAGCTTCGAATAATATAGTAGGAATTCCCATATCAGACAGGGTATCACCAATACAATTGATATTAAAGCCATCATCATATCTTCCTACGCTATTAGGAATTACCTGTTGCAATACTGTGTTCATTTCTGCTATAATCTCCATAGCAATTTTACGACAAGGAGTAATTGTGCGTTCTTTATCACCAGCAGGTGACAAAAATGAGACTGTAGCCGGATACTTAGTTTCTCCGGCGCTAAAAATAGTTCGCTGTCCGTGTAAATTAAATGCATAATTCGGTTGAAACCTATCTATAATATCTCTGAGCAAGATACTTTCTTTCTGAGTTTTATTTTGTGCATCCCGATTAAGATCAATTTGATTATAATTGAGTCTTGTATATGCTTTTGCACCATCGGGGCTTAGTATAGGAATGATATATAAAGTACAAGAAGCCAAAATACCTTGAGAAATCTCATTGGTGTCATCTATTAGCATATTTAGAAAATCAAATACAGCTTTTGTAGTGGTACTTTCATTTCCATGCATTTGTGACCAAAATAACAACTTCTTTTTTCCAGTACCTAATTTCAAAAGATGGATAGGAGCATTATTTTCTGATGTCCCTAAAAGCTCTATCTCGACATGAATTGATAAGGTATCAAAAAGTGGAAGAATATGTTCCAGATGTATATAACGTCCTGATAGGGAAGGTTCTTTATATATATCGAACCAGCCTGACAAATTTTTAATATTCATATGCTAAATAAAACGTCTAAATTACTACGGTTTATCGAAGATTCATAACAATTATTTCAGTTTTTACGGATGTAAACTACAACAGTAGTTACAATTGTAAACTAGTGTAATGTTACATATGTAAACGCTATAAGAATCATATTTGTTTAATAAGTTAAACACTGCCTTCTTTAGAATTATTCAAAGTCGTTTATTAATTAACAAATAATTTCAGGAGTTAAATAAATATTTATAATTTACTTATTTTCAATCACTAAAACTTATTTACATAAAGTGTTTATTTAATAAAATTCATTAAGAAACTATATTAAATTACAATTGTAAACCGCTATTTAAAATCATTTGTTTAACTTTGTAACCACTCTCACGTTTTAAAATCGTTTACAATGGTAAACACGGCTGCATTCGGAAAAAGAATACAAGAAATCATGAAATTCTATCACGTTTCGGCGTCTGGATTTGCGGACGCTATGGGCGTTGGCCGATCTTCTATTTCTCATATTTTATCCGGAAGAAACAAACCTAGTTTGGACTTTGTGATGAAGATTACAGAAGCATATCCAGAGGCTGAATTATATTGGCTACTATATGGTGAAGGTACTTTTCCTAAATCAGAAAAAGAAGCTACAAATATTGAAACACCTTCACCAATTAAAACAATGCCCCCTTCTCCTACTGAAACGTCCACAGCTGAAGACACAGAGCAAGATTTATTTTCTCAAACCGAAACGAATATCACAAGTGCTCTAGATGAAACTATTCCTGAAGTAAAAAAAGAAATCATCAATACTGTTTCTACTAGTAAGGATATTAGTCAGATTGTGTTTTTTTATAAAGATGGCACTTTTGACGTCTACAAGAATTAGAAATCTTAACAACTTTTCTATTGGTTCCTGTAAAATCTGTAGAAATAGATTTATTTTCGTCCATCATAATTAAAATTACATGGAGCGACTTTGTTTTTTACTGCTTGTTTCAGCATTCATTTCTGGTTGTTATCAACAAGAAAGAAACTGTGTAGATTTTCATACAGGTACTTTTGAATTTGAAACTTACCTGAACGGCGAACTTGCTAAAACTACATTTGTGCGTAATGACTCTATCGAAATTGATTATTTTCAAGGTAAAAGTGATACCGCCAGTATTCGTTGGATTAACGACTGTGAGTATATCGTAAAAAAACTCCATCCAAAAAACATGGCCGAAGAAAAAGCTATACACATGAAAATTTTGACAACCGATAAAAACACCTATACTTTTGAATACGGTTTGGTAGGAGTAAAAAAAAATAAACAAAGAGGAACCGCAAAAAAAGTTAAGTAACACCCTTTTTACTTATAATCACCTAGCATTCAGGTTGATTGTAAATTATAAGGAAACAATCTTACTTATTTAAAAATGAGCAAACTAAAAGAATTACAGGATCGTAGTGGATCTATATGCGAATTATGCAGTGCTAACGAAGGGCTATCGGTATATGACATACCCGAATCTCCTAATGTAGGATTAGATTCAAGTTTATTATTATGTGCTACGTGTAAAAGACAGATTGAAGATGTGTCAACTATGGATCCCAATCACTGGCGATGTCTTAATGACAGTATGTGGAGCCAGATTCCCGGAGTACAGGTTATGGCTTGGCGAATGCTTACCCGATTGCGATCTGAAGGTTGGCCTCAGGATTTGTTAGACATGCTATATCTTGAAGATGATATCTTGGGCTGGGCAAAAGCTACCGGAGAAGGTGAAGATGAAAACACTACTATAAAACATCTGGATTCTAATGGTGCTATACTGCAAGCAGGAGATAATGTCGTATTGATAAAAGACCTAAACGTTAAAGGAGCTAATTTTACTGCTAAAAGGGGTACAGCAGTTCGTAACATATCTTTAGTACACGATAATCCCGAACATATAGAAGGAAAAGTTAGTGGCCAACACATTGTTATTTTAACCAAGTTTGTAAAAAAGTCGTAGCAGTACAGTTTTATAAAGAATAAGAAAATCCTAGTTAATATCTAGGATTTTTTTCATTTGTATTTTGCTACATTTACCTGAATTTTTGTTTCAGGTAATATAGTCTTAAACACTATTAATCAATACTTTAGAATAAAGAAGCTTGTTCGCCACTGCCATCATCTTCAACATCTTTATTTAATGAAATATCATTACCAGAGGTACTGTTTTTTGAGTCTGGAGTTACCGCCTGCTCTTCAATAACCTCTATTTCCTCTACAGGTAATTCTTCGGGTTCTTCGTACGGTAAAGATTCTAATAAATTTATCTGTCTCACCTTTTCAGTAGTCAATTGATTTCCTTGCGCCTTAATTCCTTTTACAGAAATAAAATCTTCTAAACTTATTTCATCATTTGGCTTCTGATCCTTTCCTCTAAGCTTGTTATACACTATTTCTGCAACCGGCCTATGATCTGTAGAAACAATTTCTAAGAATGATTTTTGATGGTCAGAAATAATCGTCTCTTCACGATCCGAATTTTCTACTAAAAATCGTTTTACATAATAACGCTCTTTTTCTCCATCCCAGTAAATAGCAGAGATCGGTTTCATCGGTTTCCATTTTTCCAGAACAACCATGTCTGAGTCAAAATGAACAGTAATTTCAGGAATAATTGTTTTCACAATCCCTTTTTGATTGATGATCAACAATCGATCTTCTCCTTTAAACTCACCAAGCAACTCTCCTCTTCCATCAACATTTAATCTTCTAACCGTGTCATCAAACCATATCTTACGAGGTTTTAACGTAGAGACCCCTTGTTCTTTCAGTTCGATTTTTTTGATGTTATATTTAGTGACGATATTTCCTTTTACTCCTCTTCCCTTTATCAACAAATCAGAAAAATCAAGATCAAACTTCAATTTTTTGACGCTTCCGGCTTGACGAAGGAAAATAGTAATTACTTCTGCTTCTCCGTTTGGATTTGCTGTAAAATAAGTCACTTTGGAACTTTTCTTTCCTTGTGTAAGATCGTATTCCTTATCTCTGGTGACACCTGTAACCGCAAAACGTTTTACATAAGATGCTCCTCCTCGACCATCCTGATAAATCATATTGTAGATAGTGCGTTTATCTTTCTTTTTAAAGACAGCCACGTGTATAATATCTTTACCTACAAAGGTTTTTGCATCTACTTTTGTAATCATCATTTTACCATCTGCCATAAAACAAATGATATCATCGATATCAGAACAATCTGTTACATATTCATCTTTTCGAAGTGATGTCCCTACAAAACCTTCTTCTCTATTTACATATAGTTTTGTGTTTCTAATGACAACTTTAGTAGCTTCAATATCATCAAAAATTCTGATTTCCGTCTTACGTTCTTTTCCTTTACCATAGGTATCTTTTAATCTCTTGAAATATGAAATAGCATACTCCACAAGATGTTCCAGATGATGTTTTACCTGAGCTATATCTTCTTCTAAAGCTTCAATCTTCTGCTGTGCTTTATCAATATCAAATTTTGAAATTCTTTTTATTCGAATCTCTGTCAAACGTACAATATCCTCTTCGGTAACGGCACGTTTCAAATGTTTTATATAAGGCTGTAATCCTTTATCAATCGCTTGTATTACACCTTCCCAGGTTTCTTCTTCCTCAATTTCACGATAGATACGGTTTTCAATAAAAATCCTCTCTAATGAAGCAAAATGCCATTGCTCTTGTAATTCGTTTAACTGTATCTCTAATTCTTTCTTCAATAATTCTACAGTATGATCTGTAGAACGCCTCAGCATTTCAGAAACTCCTATAAAATTTGGCCTGCTATTTTCTTCAATTACACATCCCAAAGGAGAAATAGATGACTCGCAATTTGTAAAAGCGTATAAAGCATCAATTGTTTTATCAGGAGAAATACCGCCTGGCAAGTGCACCAAAATCTCTACTTCTGCAGCAGTATTATCTTCTATTTTTTTGATTTTTATCTTACCTTTTTCATTGGCTTTAAGGATAGAATCAATTAAACTAGAAGTTGTAGTAGAAAAAGGTATCTCGTTTATAACCAGCGTGTTCTTGTCTAATTGAGAGATCTTTGCACGCACCCTAACCTTTCCTCCTCGATTACCATCATTGTAATTGGTAAAATCTGCAATACCTGCCGTTGGAAAATCCGGTAAAATTGTAAATCGCTTTCCTTGTAAGTGCTTTATGGAGGCTTCAATTAGCTCAATAAAATTGTGCGGAAGAATCTTTGTACTTAATCCTACTGCAATACCTTCTGCTCCCTGAGCAAGCAATAAGGGAAATTTTACAGGAAGATTAATTGGTTCTTTTTTTCGACCATCATAGGATAGTTGCCAATCCGTTACTTTTGGATTATAAACAACATCCAAAGCAAATTTAGACAAACGTGCTTCAATATATCTAGATGCCGCAGCTCTATCTCCTGTTAGTATATTACCCCAGTTCCCTTGCATATCAATCAACAAATCTCTTTGACCGATCTGCACCATCGCATCAGCAATACTAGCATCACCATGTGGGTGATATTGCATGGTATGTCCTACAATATTTGCAACTTTGTTATATCTACCATCATCTAAATCCTTCATAGAATGAAGAATTCGGCGCTGTACAGGTTTCAACCCATCTTCTATAGCCGGTACTGCTCGTTCCAGAATTACGTAAGACGCATAATCCAGAAACCAGTCTTTATACATTCCGGTAACTTTGGTAATCACTTCCTGAGGCTGATGATCCTCTGGGGTTAACTCATTATGTAGTTCTTCGTTTTCGTTTTCTATATCCATACCTTTTTTCGGGGCACTTTTTTGTATTCCTTACAATTAATCCTCTACTACGTCCAGCTCTACTTTCAAGTTTTCTATGATAAACTCTTGTCTACTCGGCGTATTCTTTCCCATATAAAAAGACAGTAATTCTTCTATCGACTTTTCTTTGTCTAACATTACAGGATCCAGACGAATATCATCTCCTATAAAATGTACAAATTCATCCGGAGATATCTCTCCTAGCCCCTTAAATCGTGTAATTTCAGGCTTTCCTGACAATTTCTGGATAGCATCTCTTCTCTCTTGTTCTGAGTAACAATAAATGGTTTCTTTTTTATTACGAACTCTAAATAATGGTGTCTGAAGAATATACAAATGCCCTTCTTTGATAACTTCCGGGAAGAACTGAAGAAAAAATGTAATTAATAACAAACGAATATGCATTCCGTCTACATCGGCATCTGTAGCAATTACGATGTTATTATACCTAAGATCTTCTAAGGACTCCTCAATATTAAGTGCAGCTTGCAGTAAATTAAACTCCTCATTCTCATACACAATCTTTTTACTCATGTTATAGCTATTTAGCGGTTTACCGCGTAAGCTAAAAACAGCTTGTGTATTTACATCTCTAGATTTTGTAATCGATCCACTTGCAGAATCACCCTCGGTAATGAACAAGGTACTCTCCAAGTTTCTATCCTTCTTACTATCTGTAAGATGAACACGGCAATCCCTAAGTTTTTTATTATGTAGACTTGCTTTTTTCGCACGTTCGCGAGCTAATTTACGAATACCTGATAAATCCTTACGTTCTCGCTCTGCTTGTAGTATTTTTCTTTGTAGTGATTCGGCTACAATCGAATTTTTGTGCAAAAAATTATCAAGTTTAGTTTTTACAAAGTCATTGATATAGGTTCTAACAGTTGGCAGATTTCCTCCCATTTCTGTAGAACCTAATTTGGTTTTAGTTTGACTTTCAAAAACCGGTTCCATTACTTTTATACTAATTGCAGAAACAATTGATTTACGAATATCACTTGCTTCATAGTTTTTGCCATAAAACTCTCGAATGGTTTTTACCACTGCTTCTCTAAAAGCAGCCTGATGTGTTCCTCCTTGTGTAGTATGCTGTCCATTTACGAAAGAATGATATTCTTCGCTATATTGGGTTTTGCTATGCGTAATGGCAATTTCTATATCATCACCTAATAGATGAATAATAGGATATAATCGATCGTCCTCATTAATATTATCAGAAAGAAGGTCTTTTAAACCATTTTCGGAAAAATATTTCTCTCCATTAAAAATAATAGTCAATCCAGGATTAAGATACACGTAGTTCTTTAACATTTTTGCCACATATTCTGTGCGGTACTTGTAATGCTTAAAAATTGTATTATCCGGTACAAAAGAGACTTTTGTTCCTCTTCTGCGAGAAGTTTCATCTAAAGTGTCCTGATTGGTAAGGTTTCCTTTTTCAAATTCTGCAGATGCTGATTTACCATCACGAGTAGATTCAACTCTAAAATAAGCTGATAACGCATTAACGGCTTTTGTACCAACTCCGTTTAATCCAACCGACTTCTTAAAAGCTCTGGAATCATACTTACCTCCAGTATTCATTTTAGAAACTACGTCTACTACTTTACCTAATGGAATTCCTCGTCCATAATCTCTTACAATTACTTTGTCGCCTTGGATCGAAATCTCAATGGTTTTGCCAGCACCCATGACATATTCATCAATAGAATTGTCAAGTACCTCTTTTAGTAAAATATAGATTCCATCATCCGCAGAAGATCCATCGCCTAGTTTACCAATATACATACCAGGTCGCATACGAATATGTTCTTTCCAATCGAGGGATCGTATATTATCTTCGGTATATTTAGTTTCTTCGCTCATAAAATTTTGGGTAGAATGCTTGCTAATATAAGGTTTCACTTACAAAATTAAAACAGTCATATTACAAAGTAATTAACAATTCTAACGTAATTTTTGTTGATTAATTGGCACACAATAGATTAATAGAAAATCCAGTGAAAATTATTCGCACATATAGTGCTTCAATCTTTTTAATTTTACTAGTTGAAAAATTAATTATCTATTCTTTATATATTGTATTTTAATTTGAAAATAGGCTTCAATTTTTTTGAAAAATTAAGTTTAAGATCACATCTTAATGAGAACTAAAACAAACATAAAATTAAATCTTTCTGACATTGAAAGATCTAACCTAAGGAAACAGAAGATTAAAATTTCTGAGATTCTCAATTATGCTGTAGATGAATTAGAAGTGATTCTTGGTGTATCCCCTGAAAGAGCAAAGGAAATATATGCTTTAGCTGATTTTCAACGAATTCCTTCCATAGGAATTAAATTCGCCGAAGATTTAATCTTTTTAGGTTACTATTCTATTACTGAACTACAAGATAAGGATGGTGCTGAACTAACAAATCAATATGAAAAAAAGAAAGGATATCGTATCGATTCTTGCGTAGAAGATCAATTTAGATTGGCAGTACATTTTGCAAATACTAGTGATTATTCAAAAAATTGGTGGGATTTTACTACAGAAAGAAAAAACTATAGAAACAATTTCGGATATCCAAAAGATAGACCAGTAAAGAATTGGCATGAAGTTCTCTAGGATTTGTATGGATAGTATAAAAAATCATGAATATAATAGTAGAAACCGATAGACTGATTTTACGAGAGTTTTGTATTTCTGATGCAAAAGATTTCTTTACACTGAACTCAGATCCTGAAGTTTTAAAATATACCGGAGATCTTCCTTTTTTATCGATCAAGAATGCAGAACTCTTTTTAAAAAACTACAAAGAATATAAGAAGAATGGTTTTGGACGTTGGGCTGTTTTGTTAAAAAACACCAATCAATTTATAGGATGGTGTGGACTTAAGTTAAATGAGGAAAATTTAATAGATATAGGATTTCGATTTTTTAAAGATCATTGGAGTAAAGGCTATGCTACCGAATCTGCCATTGCTTCGTTAAAATACGGATTTTATCAATTGCATCTTCAGGAAATTATAGGACGAGTCGATGGAGAAAATAAAGCTTCTATTAGGGTTTTAGAAAAATTAGGTATGAAGTTTTGGAAAAAGGATCCTTGTAACGGGATTCAAAACTCATCATACTATAAAATTCATAAATCTGATTTTCAAAATATTAATTATAAATAAAAAAGGTGACCTATAATTTTGGTCACCTTTTAGAAATATCAATTTTTCTATTTCATTTTTATTTCAAATCGAATCGATCAAGGTTCATTACCTTAGACCAAGTTGTCACAAAATCTTTAACGAATTTTTCTTCAGCATCTTCACATGCGTAAACTTCGGCAACAGCTCTTAATTCTGTATTTGAACCAAAAATGAGGTCTGCTCTTGTTCCTTTAAATTTCACCTTTCCGGTTTTACGATCGCTTCCTTCAAATATGGTATCATCATTAGAAACCGATTTCCAGGTATAGGTAAAGTCTAAAATATTTATAAAAAAATCATTTGTTAACGAACCAGATCTATCAGTGAATACACCATAATCAGAACCGTCATAATTTGCACCTAAAACACGTAGACCTCCAATCAGCACAGTCATTTCTGGAATTGACAAGGTCAATAATTGAGCACGGTCGATTAGAAGTGATTCTGCAGGTTGATTTTGGTCGCTCCTTACATAGTTTCTAAAACCGTCTGCTTGTGGCTCTAAATAACCAAAAGAAACAACATCTGTTTTTTCTTGAGTTGCATCTCCTCTACCAGAGGTAAAAGGAACTGATATATTATATCCTGCATTTTTGGCTGCCAGTTCTACACCTACATTACCGCCAAGTACTATCAAATCTGCAATCGATACATCTCCTGAAAAATCATTTTGGATACGTTCATAAACATCCAAGACCTTTGAGAGCACTTTAGGATTATTTACCTCCCAACTCTTTTGAGGTTCTAAACGAATACGTCCTCCGTTAGCGCCACCTCGTTTATCTGAATCTCGATATGTAGAAGCCGACGCCCATGCTGTTGTTACCAACTGAGATATAGTTAATCCTGATTTAGAAATCATCTCTTTTAAAGAAACGATCTCGGAGTCCTTAAGAGTTTTCCCTTTTGGGATAGGATCTTGCCAAGAAAATTCCTCATTAGGAACCTCAGGGCCAAGATAGCGAGAAATTGGACCCATATCCCTATGTGTCAATTTATACCAAGCTTTAATAAATGCATCTTCTAACGCTTCTGGGTTTTCTCTAAAACGTTTAGATATTTTCAGGAATTCAGGATCCACCTTTAATGCCATATCTGCATCCGTCATTATTAGCGCTTGACGTTTAGAAGGATCCCCAGCTGTTGGCGCGGTAGGAGCTTTAGAGTCAGCTTTTGGCGTCCATTGATGAGCTCCGGCAGGACTTTTAGTTAATTCCCATTCATAATCTAGAAGAACCTTTAAATAGTCATGATCCCATTTGTCTGGATTTGGTGTCCATGCGCCTTCCAAACCACTAGTAATAGCGTGATCTAAAACGCCTGTTTCATAAGAATTTTTCCATCCCAAACTCATTTGTTCGATGGAAGCACCGTGCGGTTCTGCTCCTACATATTGATCTGGATTAGCGGCTCCGTGAGCTTTACCAAATGTATGACCGCCGGCAGTAAGTGCCACAATCTCTTCATCATTCATAGCCATACGTCCAAAGGTTACTCTCATATCTGCCGCAGAGCCTAAAGGATCCGGTTTTCCATCAGGACCTTCAGGATTTACATAAATAAGTCCCATATGCACCGCTCCCAAAGGTGCTTCTAAATTATCTCTTCCTTCAGAGAAGCGCGCGTCATTACCTAACCATTCTGTTTCAGAACCCCAATATATATCTTGCTCAGGTTCCCATACATCTTCTCTTCCACCACCAAATCCTAAAGTTTTAAGCCCCATAGATTCAATAGCGCAATTTCCAGCTAGTATTATCAAATCAGCCCAAGAAATTTTATTTCCATATTTCTTTTTAATTGGCCAAAGTAATAAACGTGCTTTGTCTAGATTTCCATTATCAGGCCAACTGTTTAAAGGAGCAAAACGCATTGAACCCGAACCAGCTCCACCTCTACCATCACCTGCACGATAGGTACCGGCACTGTGCCAAGCCATGCGTATCATAAATCCTCCGTAGTGCCCATAATCTGCTGGCCACCAATCTTGTGATTCAGTCATTAAATTAATAACATCTTGTTTCAATGATGCATAATCAAGACTATTAAACGCCTCTTCATAATTAAAATCTTCATCAATAGGATTAGATTTTAAAGAGTGTTGTCTTAAAACATTTAATTTCAATTCGTTAGGCCACCAATCACGATTTGTAGTGCCCTGACCGGCAGCTCCTTTTGCAGCACCACCCAAAAAAGGGCACTTGCTAACATCGGTTTCGGTATTAATATTATAACTTCCTGTGCTATCCATAATGTAATGAGTTTTAAAGTGTACTCTCAAATTTAATGAATTGCTTATCCATTATCTATAGATTGATTATATATTTAAATGAATTCACAATAAACAAAATCTATACTTACAAAAATCACCTTAAAGATTATGAGTCATACATTTGCGTAACCGAATGATTACGTTTATATTTGTAACCATTCAGTTACGTTTTTGATGAGAAGAGATGTTTTTCAGGCTATTGCGGATCCGGTTAGAAGAGATATTATTGCTCTTTTGGCAGAACAAACGATGTCTATTAATTCTATAGCCGAAAAATTTGATATCAGTCGTCCTGCAATATCCAAGCATCTTAAAATCCTAGAAGAGTGCGATCTCATTTCTATTCATAAACAAGGAAGAGAGCGTTATTGTTTAATTAAGCCAAAAAACCTTGTGCCTGCATTCTTATGGATTGATCAATACAAAATCCTATGGGAAGAAAAATTGGACTCCTTCGAAAACTATTTAAATAAATTACAATCTAAAACCGAACAAAATGAATAACTTAAATAATCGTACTTTATCTCTACAAAGAACCTTTAATGCACCCATTGAATTAGTTTGGGAAGCCTGGTCACAACCAGAGCATATTGTCCAATGGTGGGGGCCTAAAGGAATGGAAACTAAAGTTATTGAACATAATTTTAGTGAAGGCGGAGCCTGGAAATATGCAATGCTTATGCCTGATGGGAATGAGTTTATTGCTGATGGTATTTATATTAAAATTGTAAAACTTGAAAAAATAATTTCATCTGCAAATTTTAAACCTATGACTGAAGGTGTAGAAATACAAGCTTTGTTTGAAAAAGATGGAGATCGTACAAGTTTTACATTTAATGTAGTCCACCCAACTGAGGAATATTGTAAACAACAAGAAAAAATGGGCTTTATGAATGGTTGGGGATCCGTTTTTGATAGGTTAAAAGAATTTGTAGATACTTCAAATAAAAAATAGCAATGTTAAGACTCCAGAAATTTAGTTTTTATATATAAACGTAAGATATACCTGCAACCTGCTTCTCAACTATCATAAAAAATAATACCTTTAGCGAAAACTGCTAAAAAGGACAAGTTTAAACGACAGTTATTGAACTCTATGGAAAAAGAAAACTATGCGGAAGTGTCTCCTGTTGAAAATCAAAACGATTTAAATAAAAATAAAAAGTATGATACCATTATCATTGGGTCAGGAGCAGGTGGACTTTCTGCCGCTATATGTCTGGCACGTTCAGGTCAGAAAGTTTTAGTATTAGAACAGCACGATGTACCCGGGGGTTGGTGCCATAGTTTTTATCTCAACGGGTATCGCTTTACACCGGGAGTACATTACATTGGTTTGTTAAACAAAGGAGAATCTACCAATACTCTTTATGAAGGACTTGGTATTGCTAATGATGTTTCCTTTTTTAGAATGAACCCCAAAGCCTATGAACATTGTTGGGTCGGTAATGAACGCATAGACATGCCAGCAGGTTATGACAATATAAAAGAAGCCTTGGCCAAACTTTTTCCCGAAGAGAAAAAAGGAATTGCTTCTTATCTAAAACTTGTTAGTGCTGTAAGCTATGAGCTGCAATTAATCCCAAAAGTAAAGGGATTTTGGGCACATCTTACCATTCCCTTTCGTACTAAGAACATGGGTAAATACAGCGTTTTTAGTTTAAGGAAAGTCATAAAAAAACATATAAAAAGCCCACTACTAAAAGCCGTATTAAATATACAAATAGGAGATCATGGGCTACCTCCTTCTAAGGCTAGTTTTCCCTTGCACGCCGCAGTTATGGGCCATTACTCTAGTGGTGGTTATTACCCTGTAGGTGGTGGAGGCGCCCTTGTAAAAGCTATGACAAATGCCTTAAAGAAACATAATGGGGAAATAAGAACAAGTCAAAAAGTGAATCAAATTCTACTAGAAGGCGGCAAAAAAAAGAAAGCTATCGGAGTACAATTAGAGAATGGTGAAAAGATTTTAGCCAAGCGGATTATCTCTAATGCGGATCCCAGCAAAACCTTTCTCGAACTGGTCGGAAAAGAAAATATTAGTAATAAACTAAATAAGCGCCTTGGTAAAACCAAATACTCCTGTACTTCTTTGATGCTTTTCGTAACTGTGGATATGGATATGCGAAAGGCCGGCTTGGACTCTGGTAACATCTGGATGATGCAACATGAAGACCTCGATACTTTATTTGAAGAAACTCAGAAAATTGATATACTAGAAGGAGATGTATTTCCCGGAATGTTTATTAGCTGTACAACTCTCAAAGATCCTATCAGTTTTGACGGTAGATATCATACCATTGAAGCAATTACCTATATTAACCATAAATCTTTTGACAAGTTTAAAAATGAAGGCGATACCCGATCTAAAGAATATTTAGATTTTAAGGATCAACTGACAAAAAAAATGATTAGAACGTTGGAAAAAGTGGTTCCCGGAATTGACAATAAAATTGTTCAAAAAGAATTAGGAACCCCAATTACTAACGAATACTATATTAATTCTACGAATGGTTGTGTATACGGAACAGAAAAAAGTTTCTGGCAAATCGGACCTTTTGCTTACAAGGCAAAAAGCGAAATAGAAAATCTCTATTTATGTGGTGCTAGTGTCTTATCACACGGAGTTGCCGGTGCAGGGTATTCTGGCGTAGAAACTGCTGCAAAAATACTTAAATGCAGACAAGAAGATCTTATACAGCCAGATGATTCGCAGAATATTAGGATTTACGAGGCAGAAGATGATTCTGACTACCCTGAATGGATCCGAAAAAAAATAAAAGTAAAAAGAGACCGACTTGCTTCTGGTGTAGATGCATTTGCAAAAACAGAATAAAATTAAATAAGAATATTCTTTTATCTTTATAGTGACAATCAATTCAAAACAAACCAAAAATTATATGTTTACGATAGAAGAATTAAGTAAAATTCAAAAACGGAAACAACTTATCGATATAGCACACCAGAAAAATATTGATATCCAAAAAATATTGTCCAAAATAAGATATGAAGAAGAACTAAGAGCGCTACAAGCAGAGTTGGTTAATCTTCAGAATTGGATAGCTAAGAAGAAGCTAAGAGTTGCCGTAATTTTTGAAGGTAGAGACGCCGCCGGAAAAGGAGGTTCCATAAAACGGTTTACAGAACACCTAAATCCCCGTTCCATGCGAATTGTCGCATTGGCAAAACCCACTGAAATTGAAAAGGGGCAATGGTATTTTAGAAGATATATAAAAGAACTACCAAATCCCGGTGAAATCGTATTTTTTGATCGTAGTTGGTATAACAGAGCTGTTGTAGAACCTGTCATGGGTTTTTGCTCTAATCAACAATATAAAAATTTCATGGTGCAAGTTCCGGAATTTGAACATATGCTTTATGAAGATGGTATTATCGTTATTAAATTTTGGTTTTCTATTTCTAAAGATGAACAGAAAAAGCGTTTTGATGCAAGGTTAAAAAATCCTCTTAAAATCTGGAAGTTTAGCCCTGTGGATATGGAAGGACAGAATCTATGGGATAAATACACCCATTATAAAGAACAGATGTTCTCTAAGACTCATACTACCTTTAGTCCCTGGATTATTGTAAAAACTAACAACAAAAAAACAGCTAGGTTAGAGAGTATGCGCTACGTGCTTTCTCAATTTGATTATATTGGGAGATCAAAGGCAAAAACAACTATTCTGCCAGATCCCAACGTCATCTTGCGATATTATCGCTATATAGAACAAATAGATATTTAGAATATGTCAGTAACTCAAAAAACAAAAAACCTAAATCTTTCTGAAGAAGATCTCGCGCTTATAAATTCTAAAATTGGTATAAAATATCTTTTTGCTGATAAAAAACCAGATTTTGAGAAAGTAGTTCGAATGGCAAGATATGAGACCGAACTCAAAGAATTACAGGCAGAACTTATCAAACTACAAGAATGGACTGCTAAAAACAATAAGAAAATTGTCATACTTTTCGAAGGGCGCGATGCTGCAGGAAAAGGAGGTGCTATACGAAGAATCACCGCCCATATCAATCCAAGACAGTTTAGAATTATAGCACTGCCAAAACCTTCAAAGGAAGAGGAAGGACAATGGTATTTTCAGCGTTACGTAAATCAACTTCCCCAACCTGGAGAAATTGTATTTTTTGACCGTAGTTGGTATAATCGTGCTGTTGTAGAGCCTGTAAATAATTTTTGTACTCAGGCTCAGTATGAAACTTTTATGGGTCAGGTAAATGATTTTGAGAGAATGCTATTAGAATCTGATACGTACTTAATTAAATTTTACTTCTCTATCACCAAAGAAGAACAAGCTCGCAGATTTAAAGATATAAAGACCAGCCCTTTAAAAAGATGGAAGATGACCAACGTAGATGAAAAAGCTCAGGAGCTATGGGATGAATACACAAAGTATAAATTAAAAATGTTTGAGCATACGAATACAAAAATTTCTCCCTGGATTATCATTGAAGCAGATAAAAAGACTAAAGCCAGAGTTGAAGCAATTCGACATGTTTTAGATAAAATTCCTTATGACAAATAGTACCACAAAAAAAAACGGGTCTTTATGACCCGTTTTTCTTTTTATATTTTTAAAACACTATCCCTTTAACCAAGCGCTTCTTAGTGCTAATTGTTCTTTGGTTGGATTATCAACAGATGATAAAGCTTCTCCTTTTGTATAGGATTTAGTTAGTTTAGTCTTTATAACTATCTCTTCTCCTGCTCTATCTAGTTTTACTTCTACATCATCACCTTCTTGCCATTGAAGTGTTTTTTGTAATTCAGTGTTGGCATTATTTAATGTTAATGCGATTCCATTAACTTCTTTAATAACATCAAATGGTTTTACTCCATTATCCGCCCAAAAACTATTTTCGGTTACCAGATCCGTAAAGAAAATAGTTCCTTTATCCTGATCTCCTCCAACAATAATTGCACCGCCATTTCTAACATAGTCAGTTTCAATATTTTTTGTTCCTATCGAAAGTCCTACTTTTTCAAAGAATTCATTATAATTAATTGGAGTGTTCCCAACTACATGAGTTTCTAAAAACTCTCCTATTGAAGGATACGTCATAGCAGTAATTTCATCAATGATCTTATCATCTTCAAATGGTTTATTCTTACCATATTTTAATGATAACTCTTTCATTAGTGACAATATGCCTCGGTTTCCTTCACTTTCTTTTCTCATTAAAATATCAATACACATACCAATCAAAGCACCTTTTTCGTATACATTCGCATAATTTTTAGCATATGGTTCATCAATTATATTTTCACTCATTACCGTAAAACTCATAGCATCATCAAACATACTAGCGGATGCAATCTTTCCCATCATTTTAGTGTAAAACTCTTCCTCTGGAACCAAGTCTTGATTCACCTGAAATACACTTGCAAAATACTCGGTAACACCTTCATACATCCATAAATGCTTAGAAAAAGTTGGATCATTATAATCAAAATAATGTACATCTTCAGAATGTACACTCAACGGAGTTACTATATGAAAAAACTCGTGAGAAACTACATCGATCATCGCCGAAGCCAAGGCATCTTCCGGAATTGCTTCTGGCAACACCACCACGGTAGAAGTATGATGCTCTAGTGCTCCAAAACCAGTGGGCGCAGACTGTGTTTGTGGTGCAAGATAAAGATAGATGTCATATCTAGGGGTACTATCGATATCTCCCAGATACGTTTTTTGTGCCTTCATCATCTTAAAAACAGTTTCTTTAATTCCCGCTGCTGTGTACACTTTATTTGGCGAATACACGCTTAAAACGATTTTTATTCCATCTACTTCGAACTCTTCTACATCCAACTTACCATACATCATTGGGTTATCTGTAATATCAAAATACCTTGTAGCAAAATACTTATCAGTAGTAATGCTTCCGTCTTCACTCGACTCAGAACCTACTTTTTGCAAAGCAGAAGTTCTCTTCATTGTGGTAGGTGCTTTTACCTCCAGTGCATATTGATTATTCTTTAAAACATCAAAATATCCAATAAAACCGTGAAGATTCAATACAAAATTATCGGGTTCTATATTCGTCCCTGAAGGCGAAAAAGGAGTACTCTCGCTTGTGTTTTCTATATCATATGTATCGTTCACCAAATAAACTATTTTATCCAATTGCTTAGCATTGGTAATCAGCCAAGTATTGGTATCCAATTTCTCACTTGCCAGCTCTGCTCCACTATAATCCAGTGCTCTAAAACCATCTACAAATTTCCCAAAATCACTAACAGCATAGGTTCCTTGTACTACTTTAGGAAGGAAATATTTTACAGTATCTTGTGTAAAACGTCCTGGATTAATAACAACAGGAACCTTATCATCTGTTATTTCAGTTAAATCTACTTCGGTAGCAATCGGCAGTTTAGAAGCAATATCATTTGCTTGGTTTATAGATCCGCATCCTATTAGTACCAAACCAATAGATACTATTATTAAGGCATTTTTCATGTATTTCAATTATTTACTTTTACTTACTTTGCTAGACGCAAAAAATTATTTGGTGTTACAATTTTGGTCCCGCAAAATATAGAATTTGTATAGACTTTAACCTATTTTTGGCTATTATTTACTTTATATAGCACTTTGGATATTTTAATTGATACTTATCGAATACGACTTTCTGATCATCCAGAATCGTTTGATTCTTCAAAAGCAACAATTGTTTTTTTACACGACTCTTTAGGTTCTATCGAGCTTTGGAGAGATTTTCCACAGAAGATAAGTGAATCTATAAACTGCAATGTTCTTTCATATGATCGCCAGGGGTATGGTAAATCAGATCCATTTTCTATATCAAAAAGAGATCAAGAATATCTTAAAAAAGAAGCACAAGTATTGGCTAAATTAATTGACCATCTAAAATTAGAAAAAGTAATACTATTTGGTCATAGTGATGGTGGAAGCATCGCACTAATAGCTGCCTCATTATACCCCAAAAAGATTAAAGGAATCATTACAGAAGGAGCACATGTATTTGTAGAAAAGGAAACTCTGGAAGGAATCCGAAATGCAAAAATGGCATACGAGACTACTTCTTTAAAGAATAAATTAAAGAAATACCACGGGAACAAAACAGAAAACGTATTTAAGATGTGGACAGAAACCTGGCTTTCCCCATCTTTTATTCATTGGAACATAGAAAATTATTTACCTGGAATACAATGTCCTTCTCTGATCATACAAGGAGAGAACGATGAATATGGTACTATAAACCAAGTATCTAGTATCATACAAAAAACCTCTGGGATTTCTGAAGCTTTAATAATACCAGACGTTGGTCATTCGCCTCATAGAGAAGCTGCTAATATAGTAGTAGAAACAACAGCTAGTTTTATAAATACATTAAAAATCTAAGAACTTTAGGGATCAGATAACCTAGTTAAGGCAAAAGATTTTTCGCTATAATATCTCTCAGATCATTTTTATTTAATGGCTTATTAATAATATCGTTCATTCCAATAGCAAGACATTCTTCTTGTACTTCGCCCAATTCTGCTGCAGTGAGTGCTATGATCGGTGTTGTTTTGTCAAATTCCCTGATTCTTTTCGTCGCCTCGCTACCATTTAAATAAGGCATATTAAGATCCATCAGTATCAAATCAAAGTCTTCTTTCTTCACCATTTGTATGGCATTAAAACCATTTTCTACAATCACACAATCATACCCAATTAAACCCAGTAGGTTTTTAGTAACAATTTGATTGATTTTATTATCCTCTGCAACCAATATTCTACGATACACATTGGTTGCCCCGCTATTTCTATCAGTTGTAGTTGCTTCTTCTCCTTCTTCTAAAATCTCTAGTTCCAGATCAAAGTAAAACTTAGCCCCTCTTCCTTCATTACTTTCCAGAAACACCTGACTATCCATCATTTTTAAAAGGTTTTTTACAATTGATAAGCCAAGACCAGTACCTTCTACGTTATTAGATTCTCTATCTACTTGAGAAAATTTTTCGAATACAAAGTCTTTTTTATCCTCTGGAATTCCCACACCACTATCCTCTACTTCATACCGAATAAGAATGGTATTGTCTTCTTTATTCAAAATTTTAATTCTTAGCCATATTTTTCCATTTTCTGTAAACTTAGAAGCGTTACCGATCAGATTGATGAGAATTTCTGATAATCGCAGCGAATCTACATTAAGAGAATCCGGTAAATCATTGGGCACCTCAAGTACGAGCTCATTGTTTTTACTTTTTGCCTGATACTCAAAAGAATTCAATAGATTTTGTGAAAGTTTAAATAAATTGGTTGGTGTTTTTGCCAATCGAACTTTATTGGACTCTATCTTACTAATCTGTAGTACATTATTAATTAAATTCAAAAGATAATCACCGGAAAACTTTAATGATCCCAACAATTGCCTATGTTTCTCTAATACATCTTCATCTTCGAGTAATAATGATGTTATTCCTACTACGCCATAAAGCGGAGTTCTTAATTCGTGACTTACAGTAGAAATAAATTGAGATTTTACTTGTGTTAGTTTTTCAGCTTCAGCTTTTGCTTCAATAAGTTGTACATTTTTATCCTTTAGCACGTCACTTAACTTTTTCTTTGATCTATATCCTATAAAAAGAAAAAACGCGGTTGCGAATAAAAATATAAGTCCAGCTACAGAAATAATAGTAATCGTCCTATTATTCTTTGCCATTTTGGCCTGATATTCCCTTTCTGTTTTGGTTATTTCTAATTCTCTTTTGTATTCATCTACATTAAAACTAACTCGAGCGACTTCGATTTGTTTTAGTTTTTCTTTATTGTAGACTTGATCTTTATATTCCTGATATCGCTTTATATCTTTATAGGCTTCTCCAAGATTACCCATTTTTTCATGCATTTCTGCCCTTGCTTCATACAGATAGGATAGCTCTAGTAACATATTATGTTTTTCTGCGATCTCTATCGATTCCTGAAAATAGTCTTCTGCTTCAGTATACTTATTTTGACTTAATGCTAGTCTTCCTTTAAGGTAGTACACTTCACAATATCCCTCAATATCTCTATTCTCTATTACTAATTTTTCGGCTTCTTCTAAATAAGGAATTGCCTTGTCATATTCTTTAGCATCGATATAGGTCCAGGCCAAATTGATAACAGGAGTCATATACTCCTGAGAATTATTTAGTGATTTACCTAGCTCAGTGGCTTTATTATAGAAGCTTAACGATTTTTCAAGATCTTTATAACCGTCTGAGTATACATTCCCCAAACCATTGTTATTCCATAATATAAGTAAAGAGTCATTGGCTTTTTCTGCATATTCCAATGATTTTCTAAAATACAGTTCTGCATTTTTGTAATCTACCAGTGTTTCATA
Source organism: Aquimarina rubra (assembly GCF_042684305.1). Lineage (NCBI taxonomy): Bacteria > Pseudomonadati > Bacteroidota > Flavobacteriia > Flavobacteriales > Flavobacteriaceae > Aquimarina > Aquimarina rubra. The sequence continues at coordinate 803,343 of NZ_JBHULE010000008.1, forward strand.
ATTATAAGCCATTAAATAATAGGCTTCTGACTTATAATGATCGTTACCTAATTCATGTGCGTAGTTAGCAGCTTTAATTGCATACTCAAGAGATTCTTTGATCTTATACTCAAAGGTCAAGTTATTAGAGGTGTCTATTAAGTATTGAAGACTATCATTAATGGGAAATCTAGATTCTTGCTGAGTATAGACCAAATAAGGAATAGAGAATATAAAATATATGAATAGTATTACTTTCCTCAAGATATGTAACTTTTAAAATGATTATCCGAAATCAATCCAATAATCCGAACTAATATTGATGATAATCAATCTTTAAGGTTAATTTACTAAAAAAAAGTAAACAATCGTTAGTTTTATCTTGTTAAGCTAAAAATTTCATATTCTATTTTTATTTTTTCTTACTATTTCTAGTTATACTATAAATCCCTAAAATTACGATAGCAGAACCTATAATCTGTAAGCTAGACACACTTTCATTCAAAAGAAAAAAGGCAAGAATAATGGTTGATATCGGACCAAGACTCCCGATGATAGCAACATTAGAAGCCCCGAGTCTTGCTATAGCGTATGAAATAAGATATGATGGAATAATCGTAGAAAAAAAAGCCATTAAAATAGCCAAAACATATATTTCTGAGCTGTAATTTATCAGGTTACCTCTATCAAAGACCAAATATTGTATAATAATGCACAAAGAAGACACGATCATCGCATAAGAAGTAAAAGTAATAGCTCCGAACTTAGGTATTAACCAACCACTTCCTACTAAGTATGTAGCATATGTTAAAGCACTTAAAAATATCAATAAAACTCCTAAGCTTACATTTGTGCTATCCAATTGAAGTTCTTGCCAAAAAGTAATTACTACTCCTATGTATGTAGTAATTATAGCTACCAACTGTTGTTTTGTTATTTTATCTTTTAAAAATATTCTAGAGATGATAATCACCAAAGTTGGGTACACAAATAGAATTATCCGTTCTAAACCAGCTTTTATGTATTGTAATCCTAGGAAATCAAAGTAACTGGCTAAATAATAACCTACAAAACCAAAGAATACGATCCACAAATAGTCAGTTTTCCTTATTTTTTCTGGGTTTGAGGGTTTATTCAAAGTAGCTATCACAAAATAAAAAGGAAGTGAGAACAACATTCTGAACAATAATAAATGCTCTGAGCTTATGTCAAATTTATAAGCTATTTTTACCATTACTGCTTTAGCAGAAAAAAGAATGACCCCAATAATAGCCAATATAACTCCAAAAAGGATTGGTTGCTTTTTTTGCATTGAGCAAAATTAGATTCAATATTAGATTACACTTTCTCCAATTGACAAAAATTACGATGTTCACCATTAAAAAAACCTCTAAGAAAAACAATCCAAGAGGTTTTATATAAAAATAAACGGTTATCTGCGTTATACGTTAAATAAGAAATGCATTACATCACCATCATTTACAACATATCCTTTTCCTTCTACACTAAGCTTTCCTGCCTCTTTTACTTTGGCTTCGCTACCATATGACACATAATCATCATACTTAATAACTTCTGCTCGAATAAATCCTTTTTCAAAATCTGTATGGATCACACCTGCTGCCTGAGGTGCTGTAGCACCAATAGGAATGGTCCAGGCTCTAACCTCTTTTACACCTGCCGTAAAATATGTTTGCTGATTTAACAACTTATATGCTGCCCTAATTAACACTGAAGATCCAGGCTCCTCTAATCCCATATCCTGAAGAAACATTTGTCTTTCTTCATAATCATCCAGCTCGGTTATATCTGCTTCGGTTCCAACTGCCAAAATAATCACTTCGGCATTTTCTGAAGCTACTGCTTCTTTTACTTTTTTTACGTGATCATTGCCATTAACTGCTGCACCTTCATCTACATTACATACATATAACACAGGCTTATCTGTAATAAATTGCAATGGTTTTACAAATGCCAGGTGATCATCTTCAGAAATCTCGATAGCTCTTACTGATGTTCCGGCTTCTAACCCTTCTTTCAACTTTAGCAACACAGCTTCTTCTTTCTGTGCTTCTTTATTACCGGTTTTTGCAGCTCGTTTAATCTTATCCAGCTTTTTTTCAAGAGTTTCCAAATCTTTTAGCTGTAATTCTATATCAATAGTCTCTTTATCACGTATTGGGTCTATAGAGCCATCAACGTGAACAATATTATCATTGTCAAAACAACGAAGCACATGAATAATCGCATCAGTCTCTCTAATATTACCCAAAAATTGATTTCCTAACCCTTCTCCTTTACTTGCTCCTTTTACCAATCCGGCGATATCAACAATCTCTACAGTGGCGGGAATAACTCGTTCTGGATTTACTAATTCTTCGAGCTTTTCTAATCTCGTATCAGGCACATTTACTACACCTATATTTGGTTCAATTGTACAAAATGGGAAATTGGCACTTTGTGCCTTCGCATTAGACAAACAATTAAAAAGTGTTGATTTTCCTACATTTGGCAATCCAACTATTCCTGCTTTCATATTTATGTATGTATAAGAGCAAATATGATATTTGCTCAAATTTTTGAGAGTGCAAAGATAACAGTATTAACTGATAGTATACAAATACAACGTAAAGAGATTATATTTAAAAGTAAATATATTCAATCCCATTTACCTTGGTAATTGCCCTTATAATTTAATTACTATAAAATGATTTATTACTTTTTCGTAATTTTACAATACCAAATAAATAAACCAATGAAAACATTGCGTAACGTAGTAACCCTTCTGTTTTTCTTCTGTACAATACTTGGCTATTCTCAATCTGAGGAAAAAAAAGATGAAAAAGAGAAAGTTGAGGAAACAAAAGCTAAAGAAAATACTTCTGAAGAAGTCGTAACTAAAATCATCAGGATTAAAGGTGCTAACGGAGAAGAAAAGGTAATCAAACAACAGCAAGTGATTACTAAAAAAAGTGAAGTAAAACTAAGTCCTGATGAGGAAGATGGTGAAACTAATAGAACTGCTGTTTATACGCCCGAGAAGGTATCGATCAAAAATTCTGGAACTACTTCTAATGAAAAGATATACAGCAGTATTCCCGATGGCAACGGCTATGTATTAACTCTTATTGATGAAAAAGGAGAAAAAACATCTAAAGCTAAACCACTATCTAATGGTTATTACCTGATAAATAATGGAGCAAATGATAATTGTTTAGGTCGTTTTGATGAATCTAAAAACCTAATTATTGAAACATACGATGCTGCAACGGATGCCGTAATAACATTAACATATAAATTAAAATAATCCGTATTAGATTTCACTAATACTAAAGAATGGCCCAATGTAAAAACATTGGGCCATTTTGGTAGCTAATCTATCTAAAGTTAAATTATAATCCTTTTAATCTAGTTTACACTAAGGTTCTTAATTGCTACTTGTCCATATACATTAGAGCCAGAATGACTGCTGCTGGTTGATTGCAAATACGCCCCTGCTTTGAAATAATTCTCATCTGCATCTCCGATATTAACAGAAGTAAACAATGTTCTTACTCTACTGCCACTATTATTTAACTCATATAATCTTACTACACTATTTCTCATCGTTAACTCAAAATAGTACTCAGTATCCATATTCATATTGAAATCGATAGTTCTTCCTTGACCTTCTATTTCTTCTGTTACATAACCTAAGATCCTAAGGTCTACCGAACCTGAATTTTGCCCACTATTTCCTTGAACTTGTACACGGATAACATCATCGTAACTATCATTTCTTTCATGAATTTGACCAAAACATAGTTTCCCCGATGGTGGAAGGTCTTCTATCTTAAATCTCCATTTCATTGAGTGTTCTGTATTAGTAGTTCCATCCCAATAATTACTTCCTCCATTTACTAGTTCTCTTAACTCTGATCTTGGATTAGATGACCCACCAGAGGTTGGATTTCCTGGGTAACATCTAAATGTTGCATATCCATTATTTTCAAAAAAGAAATGACTCTCACTTGTGCTTGCATTATCTGCATAATTTAACCCATTGTCATTACTACCAACATTAAGGTTACCACTAAAACCATTTAGTTTCCAACCACTTCCTATAATACTTGCTGCGGTTCCTCCTCCTGGTGGTGGCGGTGGCGGTGTACTTCCTACCTCTGTAAAAAACCATTTCTGACTATTCCACCCACTGTAAGCCCATTGATCTGCATTACTACCATTCGTTGTACCTCCTGCTCTTAAACTCTTTCCGCTATCTCTGTTCTTCAGTCTAAAATATCCATTTCCAACAGAAATTATTTGCCACTGTTGATGCGTCGTTCCTTGATAAGCCCACTGTTGCACATTAGCTCCATTAGAATTATTCCCGCCGGATACCTCGAGTGATTTCCCGCTATCTACTCCTTTCAGACGGACATACCCATTACCAACAGAAATTATCTGCCACTGTCTATGAGTTGCACTTGTGTTAGCGTCGGTTCCCCAAACCTGAAGATTTGCACCATTCGAATTACTTTTATTTTTAATATCTAATGTGCGACCACTTTTTAAATTTTTAATGGTGTAAATTTTTCCAGCAATCGGCGTTGCTTTTTGAAAAAACTCTTCTTTTAAATCAGATTCTGTAGAATTCTCAAACTCTTCTGATTCACAAGACACGAGACCAATAAAAGTTAGAAACAGGAAAGTTTTGGAAAGAAAAGATGAAAACACCTTCATTCGATGGGTTACATAAGTTTTCATAATTGTGAGTTTTAATTATTAATATTATTTGTGTTAAATATTTGGTTATCCAATAATAAAATTGGTTAACCAATCTAGTTGTAACAATATTAGTAATTTATTAACACAACTCAAACGTTTTCGTAAAATATTTTAAAAATAATTATCAGATTATTAGATATTTAACAGTAATTTTTAGTAAAACTAATTTTACACCAAATAAACAGTTTAATCTTACTAATTTTTAAGTCATATAATAATGAAAAAGACCACTCTTTAGAGCAGTCTTTTTTTAAGTTTTTACTATACCCATATTTTAATAGGTAACATTCAACGTCATATCTTTAACTCTAACTTCACCATAAGCATCTGGGGACTCATTATCATACCCTTCTCCTGATTTACAATCTTTTAAGAACATTGTAGATTGGGTATAACATCCTACTTTAAAATATCCCGTACTATCCTCGGATTTCCAATCATCTGTCCAAGCATCCAAACTAGGTCTACTTTCATTTTCTATCCTACAGTAAACTCGACCATTTTGAACAGTAACTGTAACTCTTAATTGCTCTCCCAAACTGTAAGGCAATACATTATCTACCTCAATATCATCATTTTGAACGACATGTAACCCTTGCTCATCTGACCTATACTCCACACGCAAAGGCTCATCACCTGGACCATGAATTTGCACCATAGACACTTCTGGTTTTTCTACCGGTAAATGTGTAGCTCTAACACGCACATCTAGATATTGATAATCATTCATACTCCAATAATTATCATTACCTCCTGGCATTTGTCTTAACTCCGATCTTGGATAACTTGATCCTCCAGTCGTTGCTCCACCACAATGTGCTTTAAAAACAACTTCATCACCTTCTACATAAAAATACTCAGCATATGGTGCAGGAATTTGTCCCATAAGATCTCCCATTTCTATTTCGCTATCAGAAGCATTTTTATTTCTATCATTACAGTTATTTCCTGACTTGCTATCATTAGTACTATCCTTTCCATTTCCATCAAGTGGGAATGTAATTTTCCATTGATCCAAATTAGATAAAATATCAGAAGGATTAGTACCTCCACTAGAGTTACCTTGCGGAGTAGCAATAATTGTTCTTGAGGATGATGTATTTCCTGCATTATCCACTGCTACTAGGGTAAAAGTATATGATGTTCCATTGGTTAAACCACTAATAGTTCTGCTTTCTCCAGATGTGGTAGCATTTCCACCAGCATATGTAATCCGTACATTATTAAAATCAGCGTCTCCAGGATTGTTCCAACTTAAAGAAACAGTACCATCACCAGCTGTTGCACTTAATCCTGAAATAGGTCCGGGAGGAGTTGTATCTTCTTGGTTGCCAAGTTCTCCGTAAATTTCTGTTTCAATGATACTATTCCAACTACTACTGGAATTACCAAAACAAGATATTCTTACATACCTAGCCTCTATACTATCAAAATTATAGGCCTCCAATCCTTCAGTAGTACCGCTACTCCCATTTGTTTTTGCATCATATACTGTACTTAGAGAAGATGTTGAGTTACCCACTCTAATTTTAAAATATGCTCTTCTTTCATCGCCTTTAAACCAAGCAATTTTTAAACTTGATATTGTTTTAGAAACACCAAGATCATATGTGATGTACTTACCCGTATATCCATTAGATGACCATCTTGATTCTGTATTTTCAATTTCTCCATCTACTGTATTTTCAGGTACATAACCAGTTTGATTTCCGTTGGCAGAGACACTTGTTGGTATGATCTGACCTGATTGGGTTGGATCACCCGATTCAGAACTGTCAAGTGTAAAATCATCAAAACGAACATCGCCACTATCTCTAGTTCCTAAAATAGTGACTGAAGATGCACTACCACTATTAAATGCAATAGTAATTTCTTCATAACTACTGGTATTAAAATCATTAATTTTGCCGCCTACTGAGAGTTTTCCATTTCCATTTACCCAAGCTTTTAGGATATAATTAGTGTTTTGGCTAACACTTACAGTTTGTTCTATCTTACCTGAAGAACTGGTAACTTTACCCGCTTTAGATCCTGAGTGCTCATCCCCGGAAATAGCATATTTTGCAGTATCTCCCCAACCCACTTCACCTGATTCGAATCCTGGATTTTGAAGTGGTACAGAAGCCTTTATTTCAGAATTACCTTTAATTCCCTCTAAAACTTCATCTTCAATTTGTTCATTGGTACAGCTAACAGCTGAAATGAATAGTAACACTAAGAACGTAGTTATAAATGACAAGTAAAACAACTTTCCCCGGATGATTGGTAATTTTTTCATTTGTTAGTAATTTTTTTAAAATGTTAACGTTTTTCCCTTAAACTACCGATTTGATTAAATTGGTTAACCAATTTTTCAATATTACTATTTTTTTAACACTCCGCAAACGTTTTCGTAAAATAATTATCAATTTTTTTCCATATTCATAATTTTGGCATACAGCACATACCGAATCTCTACTACTTTAAAACCACTTAAAAACACGCGAAAAATCCTACAAACAGTATCATCTTATTATTTTAATATGATTCTATATTTAGCGAATTAACCACTTACATAATCGAGCACATCTTGTTTGAAAATTATTTTTTTTACCCAAAAATCAACAGATAATTGAGTGAATTAATGCAGAAAACTTATCAAAAAAGATTTAAGAAATTTCAAAACCCGTCAAGTTTTAGCATTCCATTATTTAAAACTTGTAATAAATAGTATCCATCCTCTTGCTTTAAGATTTATTGAATATCTTTATTCCAAACCAATAAATATTATTACATGAAAAAACTCACACTCATTTTATTTGGCTTATTCACTAGTTTAGGATTTAGCCAACGAATTGTTACAGGAACAGTAACAGACACTTCTGGATCACCCATTCCTTTTGTTAATATTTTAGAGAAAAGTTCTGATAAAGGTACCACTACTGATGATGATGGAAAGTATACCATTGCGGTAGATGATAATGCAATTCTGGTATTTAGTTTTATCGGTTTTCAGACCCAAGAAATTCCTGTAGGTAATAACGACAAAATTGATGTGGTTCTTTTAGAAGGAGAAGCACTTAGTACCATCATCGTCGTAGGATCAAGAAGTCCTAAAAGAACCGCTACTGATACTCCTGTAGCTGTTGATATTATAGATATGCAGGATATTATTACAAAAAGTGGTAAAATAGAAATTAATGAATTATTACAGTACTCTGCTCCTTCGTTTAATGCCAATAAACAATCTGGTTCTGATGGAGCTGATCACATTGATCCTGCCAGTTTACGAGGTTTAGGTCCGGATCAAACATTAGTTTTAATTAATGGAAAAAGACGACATAGCTCTTCTCTTATTAATATCTTTGGTACCAGAGGCCGGGGAAATTCAGGAACAGATCTTAACACCATTCCGGCTACATCAATCAAAAGAATCGAAATCCTTAGAGATGGAGCCGCTGCACAATATGGTTCTGACGCGATTGCAGGAGTTATTAATATTGTACTAAGAGATAACATTGATAAACTAAGCGGTAGTATCAGTTATGGTGCTTATAACACGAATGCTAAAGGTGATTTTCCTGATGGAACTCCAAATACTGATGGTAATCGCTTAGACACAGAAAATGACGGAAACAGACTTGCCGATGATAAAAGTTTGGATGGAGGTTCTGTAAAAGTTACCGCTAATTACGGAGTAGGTATTGGTGATAAAGGATATATCAATTTCACTACAGAATATCTAAGCAAAAACAAAACACTTAGACCAGGATTTGATTTCAGGAGAGGTTTTGGTGAAGCAGCTATAGATGGATTCAATTTCTTTGCTAATGCAAGTGTTCCTCTATCTGACAAGACTGAATTATACGCATTTGGTGGAAGAAATTACCGTGATACCGATGCTTTTGCCTTTACTCGTAATGGCGGTGAACGTGTTGTAACTGAAATTTATCCTAATGGCTTCACACCAAGGATTACTTCTAATATTATAGATAATTCTATTTCTGCTGGTGTAAGAACTGAAACAGATAGTGGCTGGAAAATTGACCTTAGTAATACTTGGGGAAAAAACAATTTCCATTATTTCATTGGGGGTACCCTAAATGCCTCACTAGAAACAAATTCTCCTACAGAATTTGATGCAGGAGGACATAGTTTAAGTCAAAACACCATCAATTTAGACTTCTCTAAGTATTATCCCAAACTTGCCAAAGGTTTAAACCTGGCATTTGGAGCAGAATACAGAACTGAGAATTTTATAATTTTTGCTGGAGAAGCAGGATCATACGGAACATTTGACGCGAATGGAGAAATAGTGACTCCAAGTACTAATTTTAGAAATTTACCCTATTGGAGACCTAATGGTAATTTTGTCGCCACAAATTTCGACACTGTCGGAAATGAAATATTGACCGATTTATTCATTGATAATGATGGTTTAGCACAAAATATTAATGGTGATTATGTAGCCTATTCCGATGTTGCTGATGCTAATGGTAATTTCCCATTAGTTGTTGTCACGAATCCAGGTGATCGACAACGTATTGACGCTTTAGCAATTCAAAGACCTGGTGGATCCCAAGGATTTCCTGGATACAGTCCAGCCAACGAAGTGGATAGATCTAGATCGAACTTATCATTATATGCAGATGCAGAATTAGATATTACTGATGCTTTCCTATTAGCCGGAGCTGCCAGATTTGAAAACTATAGCGATTTTGGAAGCACCATCAATGGAAAACTAGCATTTAGAGTAAAAGCTTCTGATAACATCAATATTCGAGGTTCGGTTAGTACAGGATTTAGAGCTCCATCTTTAGCTCAAATCTACTACAATCTGAGATTCACGGATTTCCAAGGAGGTGTCGCAACGGAAACGCTATTATCTCCAAATAATAGTCCTGTTACTGCGTCTTTTGGAATAGATCGCTTAAAAGAAGAAACCTCCATAAACGCATCTTTGGGTGTTACTGCTAAGTTGGGTGATTTCTCGGCAACCGTAGATGGTTACTATATTGATATTAAGGATCGTATTGTGCTTACCGGGACTTTTCCAGCAACCGATTTTGACAATGTAAATGAAGCTCAATTTTTTGCTAACGGAGTGGATACAGAAACCTTAGGTATGGATGTTGTGCTTTCTTGGAAAAGTAATTATAGTTTTGGAACGTTGTCTGCGCTGTTAGCGGGTAATATTAATAACATGTACATTACCGCCGTAAATACGGACCTAGATCCAGATATCTTTTTCGGAAAAAGAGAGCAAGCATTTTTATTAGCCTCAGCGCCGAGAAGCAAATTTGCTTTGAATCTAAACTACAACACTGATAAATTTAATGCTGGATTGGGATTGACACGATTCAGTGATATTACACTGGTTGATTTTGATGACAATGAAGATGAGTATAGTGCAAAAATAACAGCTGATCTTACGGTTGGTTACGAATTGACTGATCAACTGAAACTTACAATAGGTGGAAACAACATCACCAATGAGTATCCTGACCAACAAGATGATTTAACAGAAGCTGGTGGATATTGGGATGCGGTACAAATGGGATTTAGTGGAGCCTATTATTATGCAAGATTGGATTTTAATTTTTAAATAAATCACTGTCACATTGAGCCTGTCGAAGATGAATCATTCTGGATAAAATACACTTCGACATGCTCAGTGTGACATATTATTTCTCATCATTTTTCTTGCTTAAAACTTGATCAATTGTATTTCTGTATTTTTCAAATTTGATCAAGTTATTATGGGAGCCTCCTTCTATCGTAATCATTCTCTTATTTGATGTTGATATACTTTCAAAAAGTCTTTTACCAGAACCATATGGTACCACGCCATCATCGGTACCGTGATAAATAGTAATAGGACATTGTACTTCCTTAACAAATTTGTTTGAAGGAAACTTGTATTGAAGTATCTGTTTAACCGGAAAGATTGGTAACCAATGAGAAGTTACTTCCTCCATAGTATTATAAGGAGTTTCTAATACTAGGTTACCCGGTTTGTTAGTTGAAGCTATTTTTGTACCGATACCTGTTCCTAGAGATCTTCCATATATAATTACCTGATCTTCATCATATTTAGTTAAAGCATACTCATAAAACAACTGAGCATCCTTGTATAGATTTTCTTCAGTTATGGTGCCGGTACTCTTACCATAGCTTCTATAATCCATCACGATCACATCATATTGTTTCTTAGCAAAAAAAGTAGTTATATTTCCCCATCGAGATAGACTTCCCTTATTTCCGTGGAAATACAAAATTACTCCCTTAGGGTTTTGATTTTTAAAATGAATAGCATTTAAGCGTTCTCCATCAGTAGTTTCAAGAAAAAACTCTTCAAACGGATGATCAAATTGAAATGAATGAAGTTCTGAAAGTTTTTTAGGCTGAAAAATTATTTTATGTTGAAAAAAATAAAGCAAGCCCATTCCTATAAGATATACAATTAATGTCCAAATCAGGACTCTTTTAAGCTTGGACATTTACTTTTTTTGAAGAATGCTTAACACCAATGCTTGTATTTGAAAGATTAATTTTTTTCATCTTTGAATTAATAATTTCTCCTAGCATCTTATGATAGGATTCAAAATTATTTAAGTTTTTATGTCCCCCACCTATAACAGTGTATAAGCGTGTGAGTTTAGGTTTTATTTTAGACAATTTTATACTAGACTTAAAAGGAATTAATTTATCGTGTGTACCATGGATAATATGAATCGGACAATTTACATATTTTAACCACTTATAAGTTGGTATGGGATATCTCATGATCAGTGAAACCGGCATAAAAGGAATAAACTTAGCAGCTACTTTACTTAAACTATAATAAGGAGCATCAAGAATTAACATTTTGGGATTATTGATAGAAGCTAGTTTAGTTGCAAAACCGGATCCCATCGATCGTCCATATAATATGATGTATTTTTCATCTACCTTTTCCTTTAATTTATTATAAACAAATTGAAGGTCTCTTTTGATTGCTTTAAAAGATCGTCTACCCGTACTTTTACCAAAACCACGATAATCTAACATGCATACATCATATCCGTGTCTGGTAAAATCTACTGCAAACTTACCCCAACCTTTGATGCTTTTAGAATTTCCTTTAAGATATAAAACAACACCTTTTGGATCTTCTACCTTAAAATGAAGTCCATTAATAATTGCACCATCCCGTGTTTCCAGGTTATATTCTTCCACCACCTGATTGTTGTAGTGAAACTCAAAATCTTTATCTAATTTCTCAGGTTTGAAAATAAAATACTCCTGTAGGTAGTACAAAACAATACTAGCTACAATATAAAACCCAAGAATAATAATTGCTATGTATCCCCAATTTGGCATATTAATATTCAATTAGATGTATTTGTAAGTAACTAATTTACAAAAAATTAAATATAATTGAATAAAAAAATCCTACCGTAGCAGGATCTTAACTAATATTGTGCTTATTCTATCTTATCGTCTAGCATCATAAATTCTAAAACGAACACCTACCCGCGCATAAATATCAAAAAACTTACTTTTATCAGTAAATTGAGCAACCAATACATCATCACTCAAGTTATTGGTAAAATCATTCATTACACCAGCCTCAAAAAATATATCAAACATCTCCCCTATCATCTGAGAAAAACCAGCTCCGTATACTCCGCCAATTACCAACTGTTCGTATGCTTCTGATTCTAATTCAACACCTAAAACTTCAAACTTAGTATTTAATCTAAATGATGGACCAACATTCACAAATGCTCTAAATCGATCTTTACCTCTGCCAAATAAATACCTAAACTTAGGATTAAAACCAACCTGTAATGCTTTAAATTCACCAAAACCTTCAACTTCACTTGAACGTTGCACTAAATCAAGTGAAAAAACAAAACTAGTCTTTGCTCGAACACCCATCAGATAACCATACCCAGCATTAAAATAAAAACCTGTGCCAATTTCTGAATCTACATTTTCAAAATTAAGTTTAGAAAATGTAGGTCCACCTGAAACTTCCCAGCGATATTGTCCGTAAGAAGAAAAGGAAATAACAGTTAATAAAATAAAGAATATTAATTTTTTCATAATTTCATGTTTAGATTTGAGGTTAAATTCTTGACGAAAATACTAAAATTTAAAAAACGAGTATAAAAAAACCTATCTAAACAGATAGGTTTGTAGTAAATATCTATCTACTAGTATGTTATTCCTTGTGCATAAACGCTTGTTTTTGTAATAAAAACTCTTCTGTTTCAACCACATCTTCATCCGGCACACAACAGTCTACAGGACACACAGCAGCGCACTGAGGTTCTTCATGAAAACCTTTACACTCTGTACATTTATCTGGTACTATATAATAAATCTCATCGCTAACCGGTTCCTGAGCCTCTTCTGAATTAACAGCTTTTCCGCCAGGAAGCACAACATCCCCTTCTAAATCAGTACCGTCGGCATATCTCCAATCATCGGCACCTTCATAAATTGCGGTATTTGGACATTCCGGTTCACAAGCACCACAGTTTATACATTCATCTGTTATTATAATTGCCATAGCTCTTTTTTATTCTAAATTTGCATCACAAAAATAACTCGTAAACTAGTGATAAACAAATTAGAAATGGGATTAAATGATCGAATCACAGCTTTTTCTGAATTAGGTAAGTTCTTAAGCCAATTCAAAAATACTGGTTATGAGAAGATTAGCAACATTAAATTTAATGAAGATTTTTTTGACGGAATGATCCAAAAAATAGAATCTGCTAAACATCATAATGGTTGGTTTACCGAAGAAAATATAATGTTTTCATTATCACAATGGAGTAAAACGCTAACCAAAGACAGTTTAGAAAAATGGTCCTCATCATATTCCTTAGATCATATAAAACCTAAAACAGTAGGAATTATTATGGCAGGTAATATCCCATTAGTAGGGTTTCATGACTTCATTTCGGTACTTATAAGTGGGCACAACGTTTTAGTAAAACAATCTTCAAACGACAATCAATTACTTCCGTATCTGGCGTCATATCTAATCGCAATTGAACCAAGATTTAAAAAACGTATTTCTTTTACCGAAGAGAGATTTGACCATTTTGATGCGATTATCGCCACAGGAAGCAATAATACGGCACGTTATTTCGAGCATTATTTTGGCAATAAACCTAATATCATACGTAAAAACAGAAACTCTATTGCCGTTTTAACCGGAAATGAATCCAAAGAACAGTTAGAAGCATTAGGGGAAGATATTTTTAGATATTATGGATTAGGTTGTAGAAGTGTTTCTAAGCTTATGGTTCCGGAAGGATATGATTTTGACTTGTTTTTTAAATCTATGTATGCTTACAATGATATCATAAATGGAGCCAAGTATGCTAATAATTATGATTATAACAAGGCTGTTTATTTAATGAGTAATTTTAAATTATTGGAAAACGGGTTTTTAATGCTGAAAGAAGACAAAAGTTATGGATCTCCGATTGCAACTTTATTTTATGAGACCTATACCTCCAAAGAAAAATTGTTACAAAAATTAGAAGCTGACAAAGAAGCTATTCAATGTATTGTAGGCGATAATTTTTCTGCCAATAGTATCGATTTTGGAACCACACAACATCCTTCTCTATCAGATTACGCAGATAATGTTGATGTTATTGAATTTTTAACAAAAATTGATTAAATAATTTATCATTTTGACAATGAATTTGTATTAGATTATTAGCACCTTTGTGGTGTTTTTTCTTACCGGTTTAAGGAGCTGGAAAATAACGAGAAAAGTAAATAATATAAAACTAGAAAAACTACTGATGAAAAAGCACAACTTTAGCGCAGGACCTTGTATTTTACCACAAGAAGTATTCAAAGAAGCATCCCAGGCTGTATTAAATTTCAATGACTCTGGGTTATCGATTCTGGAGATTTCACATCGTAGTAAAGATTTTGTAGATGTAATGGAAGAAGCTCGTAGCCTGGCTTTAGAACTACTGGGATTAGAAGGCAAAGGCTATAAAGTACTTTTTCTTCAAGGTGGAGCTAGTACACAATTTTTAATGGCTGCTTATAATTTACTACAATCGAAAGCCGGATATATTAATACCGGTAGTTGGAGCGATAAAGCAATCAAAGAAGCTAAAATTTTTGGAGAAGTTATTGAGGTTGCTTCTTCTAAAGATGCAAACTACAATTACATCCCAAAAGGATATGATGTCCCCGAGGGTTTAGATTACCTACATTGCACAAGTAACAACACTATTTTTGGAACACAAATCAAAGATTTCCCGACTACCAGCGCACCTCTGGTATGTGATATGAGTAGTGATATATTCTCTAGACAATTAGATTTCTCAAAATTTAGTTTGATCTACGCAGGAGCACAAAAAAACATGGGTCCAGCAGGAACTACATTAGTAGTTATAAAAGAAGATATTTTGGGTAAAATCGAAAGACAAATCCCATCCATGTTAGATTATCAAGTACATATCAGCAAGAGTAGTATGTTTAATACTCCTCCTGTATTTGCAGTGTATACTTCTATGCTAACACTAAGATGGTTGAAAAAACTAGGTGGAATTGCAGCAATTGAAGAACAAAACGATAAAAAGGCAAAGCTGATCTATTCTGAAATAGAATTAAATCCTCTTTTCAAAGGATTTGCTGCAAAAGAAGATAGATCTATGATGAATGCTACTTTTTCTTTGGTAGATGAAGATCTTAAAGAAACATTTGATGCTATGTGGAAAGAAGCTGGTATTAGCGGAGTAAATGGTCATAGAAGTGTGGGTGGTTACAGAGCTAGTATGTACAATGCTATGACAATGGAGAGTGTAGCTGCATTAGTAGATGTAATGAGTGATCTTGAAAGAAAAGCGTAAGAAATGATGAATTTTAAGTGTTAAATTATAAATAAATATGATTGAAGAACGTAGTTTTCAATTTGCACTTAAAATCATACAACTTGTAAAATTCTTGAGAGAATCTAAGGAATATGTTTTTGCTGATCAAATTTTGCGCTCTGCTACAAGTATTGGCGCTAATGTTGCGGAGGCCGGTGCAGGGCAATCTAAAAAGGATTTCATTTCTAAAATGGCAATTGCTTCAAAAGAAGCTAGAGAAACAAGGTATTGGCTGCGCTTATTAAATGAAAGTGATTTAGTTAACATAAACTTATCTTCTCATCTTGATGAAATAAATCAAATTATAAAAATTCTAACAAAAATAGTTAAGACAAGTCAACTTAAAACTTAACATTAAAATTTTAAAACTTTTAAAATGAAAGTATTAGCAAACGATGGAGTATCGCAAAGCGGTATTGATGCTCTAGAAAAAGCTGGATTCGAAGTGCAAACCACCACAGTTGCACAGGATCAGTTAGTAGATTATATTAACAAAAACGAAATCAATGTATTATTAGTTCGTAGTGCTACTAAAGTAAGAACTGATATTATTGATAATTGTAGTTCTTTAAAAATTATAGGACGTGGTGGTGTAGGTATGGACAATATTGATGTCGCGTATGCTCGTGAAAAAGGCTTACACGTTATCAATACACCCGCAGCATCATCAGGATCTGTAGCCGAACTGGTTTTTGCTCATTTGTATGGAAGTGTTCGTTTCCTTCATGATGCAAACAGAAATATGCCATTAGAAGGTGATAGCAAATTCAAGAACCTTAAAAAAGCATACGCTAGTGGAACCGAATTAAGAGGCAAAACACTGGGTGTTATTGGTATTGGACGAATTGGTCAAGCAACTGCCAAAATTGCGATTGGTGTGGGGATGAACGTAGTAGCCTTTGACCCCTTTATTGAAGAAGTGGATATTCCTTTAGAGTTTTTTGATGGGCAATCATTAAATTTTAAAATAAAAACCGTTTCTAAAGAAGAAGTACTTAAGCAAGCGGATTTCTTTACATTACATGTTCCGGCCCAAAAGGATTACGTAATTGGTAAGGCAGAAATTGAACAAATGAAGGATGGTGCAGGATTAATTAATGCAGCGCGTGGTGGAGTTATTGATGAAGTAGCTTTGGTAGAAGCTTTAGAGAGTGGTAAGTTGAGTTTCGCAGGTCTTGATGTATTCGAGAATGAACCAAATCCTGCTATCAAAGTATTAATGAATAATAAAATATCTTTAACACCACATATTGGTGCAGCTACAGGAGAAGCTCAAGATAGAATTGGTCAGGAACTTGCTGATCAAATCATTTCTATACTAAAGTAAATAATATAGCAAGAAACTATATTACTCTTAAAAAACACCTATTGCAAATAGTTGCAATAGGTGTTTTTTTATTTTCATTACCCTTATATCGACAAAATCTTCTTTTCATCTATTATTCTATGAAATAAAAGCATACCTATCCCATATTCTTAGAAATAAAAAATGTAACTTTAAGTCACATAATAAAAAATATATTAAAATGTCTGGATTATTAGATTTATTAAATAGCGATATCGGAAAACAAATGATTAGTGGCGTTAGCAATCAGACTGGTCAATCAGAAGGAAAAACTGCTGATGTTTTAAGTATGGCATTACCCGTATTAATGGGAGCTATGAAAAAAAATGCTTCAACGTCTGATGGTGCTTCTGGTCTGATGAATGCTTTGTCAAGTAAGCACGATGGAGGAATTCTTCAAAACTTAGGAGGATTATTTGACGGAGGTGTCGATGATAATACAATGCAAGATGGGGCAGGAATTCTTGGTCATATTCTAGGACAAAAACAACCTCAGGTAGAAAATGCACTTAGCTCTCAATCTGGCGTCGATGCAGGATCTGTTAGTCAAATTCTTAAAGTTGCAGCTCCAATACTTATGGGTGTTTTAGGACAACAAACCAGAGCCAATAACGTGAGTGATTCCAACGGACTAACCTCATTATTAGGCAGTATGTTGGGAGGACAACCAAAACAGAATCAAAGTTTGATTATGTCTCTTATTGACTCAGATGGAGATGGTAGTGTTCTTGACGATGTTGCTGATATGGTGATCGGATCTAACAAGAAAAAAGGTGGTCTTGGTGGACTACTAGGGGGGCTCTTTGGAAAATAAAATCCGACAACCACCCTTTTTATAAAATTATAATAAAGAGTTTTGATATTGTATCAAGGCTCTTTTTATTTTATAATATTAGCTGTATAAAAATGTTAAACACATAAAGTATTCAATCTACTTTTTGTAATTTAGAAAATGATTATGAAAAACAGTATTTACATATTTATTTTAGCATTGTGTATCTATAGCTGTGGAACTACTAAGGACAGAAAACTGGATACGACATCTACCACCGCTACATCTGATACATTAAGAATTGCTAATGACGATTTAGAGTATGAAATTATTATTATAGAGCCAGGCTTTAATAATTGGTTGGTTACACAACAACCTAGAGGATATTACAATCAACAATTTTTGGAAATAAGAAATCGACAATACGTTATTGAGTATAATCAAAGAGTTGTTCAGCCACAACGGTTTGATCCTAATTTATATATACAACAGATTAACTACGATCAATATACGGATTATGGATACGAGGTAAATTATCTTCTTTTTAATTATTTTAAATATTTCGAACAGCGATATAAGCAGAAATTTTTTGTAAGTAGAGGTTAAAGGTTTTGACACAAAAAGTATAAATTGTATTTTTGCGCCATGCAAAAATTCAAAGATCGTTGGGAGATTAAAGCAAATTGGCAACTTCTTTTCCCCTTCCTGGGATTATTAGGTTTACTAATTTCAGCTTTTTTAATAAGTAAACGGTTAATTTCCGGCCTTTTAAAATTATCAGAAACCAACGATTCTTATTTTCTTGCGGTATCCTTAATCACCATTTTTATTTTTATTCCATTACTAGGTTTAACCTTAAAGATTTTTGATGCTTTAGAAAAAAAATGGAATGTCACTTATCGATGGGAACTTATTGCTATTTTTATAGCTTTTGCCATTACAGGCTCTACTGCGGCTCAGGTCTCTGACCCTATACTAACGCTTCTTGGTTTAAGTAGGGAAACTACAAATGGTTGGATTTATTGGCCTCTTCGAATATTATTAATATTCCCAATATATCAGGTAATACTATTGATTGTAGGATGGTTGTTTGGACAGTTTAAGTTTTTCTGGTGGTTCGAGAAAAAAATGCTTCGTAGAATGGGGTTTGCCCGATTCATAAAAGATTAAACACTATCCATCCACAAGTAAAAGTTTATTTAACAACTTCCACTTCAATTATTTTAGCTTCATTATCAGCAACTTCCTCTTTATTTAATACAAAAGTATATATCCACATTAATGTAAATGATGGAATAATATCGGTACCTGGAATAATCTCTTCAATAAAAGTTATTACGGAAGCTATCTTACCCTTCTTTCCGGGATACATATCCATCATTTTTTTTGCAGCATAAGGTGCCCACAAAATATCTAAAAAAGGACCAATAAAGGGCACAGCCATTGAAGCCATACCAACTATATCATAAACAATCCCTTTTTTTAATAATTTATATTTCTGTTTTTTCATAAGTTTCTATTTACTAAAGATATAACAAAAAAAATGCCAAAAAATTGTTATGCCAAATCCGCAGTAATCAACCTTAAAAATTCTGTTCGGGTTTCAATTTTTTCAAATTGTCCCCTAAACCCCGAAGTGGTAGTTACCGAATTTTGTTTTTGTACGCCACGCATCATCATACACATATGTGCTGCTTCAATAACTACAGCAACACCTTTAGGCTTCAACGTATCATTTATACACTCCAAAATGTTATGAGTCAACCGCTCTTGCACCTGAAGACGTCTGGCAAAAACATCCACAATTCTTGGTAGTTTACTTAAACCTACAATTTGACCATTAGGAATGTATGCAATATGAGCTTTTCCAAAAAACGGCAACATATGATGTTCACACAAAGAATACAATTCAATATCTTTTACAATTACCATGTCATCGTATTCCTCTTTAAACATAGCACTTCTGAGAATTTCTTCAGGATCTTGGTGATAACCCTGGGTTAAGAATTGCATGGCTTTTGCTGCTCGTTCAGGAGTTTTTTCAATTCCTTCTCTGCTTACATCCTCTCCTAGATCTGTGATTATAGATTTAAATTTATTCTTAACATCGTCTGTAACTTTTATGTTGTATTCCTCGAATTTATTATATGGCATTATATCGTTATTAGTTCTGTATTTCCTTCTTTAATTTACTCTTAAAAGTATTTTGCAATTTACTTAGTTTTGGGTTAATCACAAACTGACAATACCCTTGATTACTATTTTGATTATAATAGTTCTGATGATAATCTTCAGCATTATAAAAAGCTCCTAGCTCGGTTACTTCCGTTACTATAGGGTCATCAAAAATGCCTTCAGAAGTAAGACTTTCAATAATGGATTGTGCCATCTCCTTTTGTTCTTCATCAATATAAAAAATAGCGCTTCTGTATTGTGTACCTCGATCCGCTCCTTGCCTATTTAATGTGGTTGGGTCGTGAGTAGCAAAAAAGATTTCTAACAACTCGTGATAATTAATGATCTCAGCATCATATTCGATTTTAATCGCTTCTGCATGACCTGTTCTACCTGTTGTTATTTCTCGATATGCCGGATTCTTAATTGTGCCTCCTGTATATCCTGAGATTACTTTGTATACGCCTTCCAGCCTCTGAAAAACCGCTTCGGTACACCAGAAACATCCACCAGCAAAAACAGCAGTACTTAAGTTATTTTTTCCCATAGTAATGTTAAAATATAAATATTGTTTAACTAATGTACACATATACTAAACAGCCCTAATGTTTTTTAACTTTTCATTAGTATGTCATGTAGTTGTACAATCCTAGTTTTGCAGGTAAGTCGAAAAAGTAAGGATTTTTTTACAAAACATGAATAGAAAACTACGCCCTATCTTAAGTGTGCTGTTAATGCTGCATGCGCTTATTTTGTTCAGTCAAGAAAAAAAAGAGATTACCGCAAAGAGAATCACTACAGCACCTAAGATCGATGGTATTCTGGATGATCAGGTTTGGAAAGATATTCCTGCTTCTGGCGACTTTAGAATGTGGCAACCGGGAAACGAAGGAACAATTCCGGAGAATCTTCGAACGGAAGTTAAAATGGCTTATGATAATAAAGCTGTATATTTTGCAGCGTATCTATATGATGATCAACCGGACAAAATATTAAAGCAGTTTAGTCAACGTGATAATGTGTTTGCGCAGGCAGACTTTTTTAATATTTCGATAAACACCTATAATGATGGGATTAATGAAACTCGATTTTTTATTACGAGTGCAGGAACCATTGGAGATGCTCGAGCGGATCAGTTTAATGAAGATTTTAGCTATAACGTAGTTTTTAGTGCCAAAATTTCTTATGACGAAAAAGGTTGGTATGCAGAATTTAGGATCCCATACAACGCCTTACGTTTTCCTGAAGTAGCAGTGCAAGATTGGAGTATCAATTTTTTTAGACGTCTGCAAAATAGAAATGAAACACATTCCTGGAATTTTGTAGATAATGAAGTAGGGCAACGAACCCAGTATAACGGATTAGTGAGAGGTGTGGAAAATATAAATCCTCCGCTAAGACTTACATTTTTTCCTTTTGTCCAAGGCTTAGCTACCAACTTTGATGGAGAAACGGAAACTGATTTTAGTGCAGGATTGGATGTAAAATATGGATTAAGTGATAGTTTTACGCTGGATGCTACGTTGATACCTGACTTTGGGCAAGCTGCTTTTGATGAAGTGCGCCTTAATTTAGGCCCCTTTGAACAGACTTTTGGAGAAAACAGACAGTTTTTTACAGAAGGAACAGAACTTTTTAATAAAGGTAATATTTTCTTTTCCAGACGTGTGGGTAATGGCCCTACAGGTTTTGTATCGGATGATGAACTCATGGAAAATGAAATAGCCGAAGAAGCTCCTTCTAAAGTTAACTTATTAAATGCAATTAAAATTTCCGGAAGAACCAAAGGAAATCTGGGTATTGGTTTTTTTAATGCTGTTACTGAAAAAACAGAGGTTCGTATCACAGATACAATTACTGGAAATCAAAGAAGTAAGGTGGTCGAACCATTGGCTAATTATAACATTTTTGTACTGGATCAACAGTTTAATAATAACTCTTCTTTATCCTTAATAAATACGAATGTAACTCGTAATGGCAGCGATTTTAGGGATGCTAACGTAACGGGATTAGTTTGGAATCTGGCGAATAAGGCAAATTCATACCGATTAACAGGACGATCCATAGTCAGTCAGGTAAATCTACCGGGAGATAACATTGCAGGTTTTAGATCAGAATTAGATTTTGATCGTATCAAAGGTAAATGGCGATACGGATTTGGTCATGACTTAGCAAACACTACTTTTGATATTAATGATCTGGGAGTAAATTTTAGAAACAACTTCAATAGCTTTAGAGTAAGTACCTCTTACCAAATCTTTGAACCCACTAAGGTATTTAATAACTATAGGATCAATCTCTTTGCCAGGCATCGTAGGTTATATAAACCAAGCGTTCAAACATCTAACTCTATAGGTGTTGATTGGTTTTTTGTGACCCGAGAACGTTTTGCTTTTGGAGGGTTTACTATTTATGATTCTGACACAGACGATTATTTTGAGCCAAGAGTAGATGGCAGATTTGTAACATTTAGTGAAAATCTAGGAGTCAATCTATGGGTATCCTCTGATTATCGAAAGAAATTTGCATACGATGTACGAGTATTCCATCGTAATTGGTTTGAAGATGATCAACAAACCTATAGCATGAATCTTTCTCCAAGATATCGATTCTCTGATAAACTCCTGGTAGTTTGGGCCACTGATTACTCTATCAGAAAACGAAATTTTGGATATATTGACAATAATGACACGGATGTTTTCCTGGGACAAAGAGACATTACTACAATAGAAAATTCGCTGAGTGCCAGCTATAATTTTGATCCGTATAAAGCGATCAATCTTCGTTTTAGAAACTTTTGGAGTACAGCAGATTATTCAGAAAATGTATTCTACGTATTGAACAACGATGGAAGTCGCACACAAGCAGATTACGACATTTCGCAAAACGATCCTAATACCAATTTTAATATTTGGAATCTGGATTTAAGCTTTAGCTGGAGATTTGCTCCCGGAAGTGAAGCTACCCTACTCTACCGAAATCAGATTTTTAATCAGGATGAACTTTCTATGATTAACTATACAGACAGCTTAGACAATCTTTTTGGTCAGCCGATCCAGCATACATTATCATTAAGAGTTGTTTATTTTCTTGACATCAATAATTTAAAGGGTTCTTTTAAAGGATAATCTTGGCGATTTTTAGGATATTGGTTACTTTCACAGATTCAAGAAACAAATAGATGATAAAAGCGAAGAATATTCATAAAAATTACGGAGATTTACACGTATTAAAAGGTGTAGATTTACACATTAAAGAAGGTGAAATTGTTTCTATCGTAGGAGCGTCAGGTGCAGGAAAAACTACGTTACTACAGATTCTTGGAACATTAGATAGAGCTTCAGAAATTAAAGGAAGTGATTTGTCTATCAATAATAGTATTATCAATTTCCTTTCTGAAAAACAGCTTTCTAAATTTAGAAATGAGCAATTAGGGTTTATTTTTCAGTTTCATCAGCTTTTACCTGAATTTACAGCTTTAGAAAATGTATGCATCCCTGCATTTATTAAAAAAGTTCCAAAAGCTGAGGCAGAAAAAAGAGCGAAAGAATTGTTAGGCTTTTTAGGTCTGGAACATCGGTGTGATCACAAACCCAGTGAGCTTTCCGGTGGAGAACAACAAAGAGTTGCCGTTGCCCGGTCTTTGATTAACAACCCTAAAGTAATCTTTGCCGATGAACCTTCTGGTAACTTAGATAGTGAATCCGCAGAAAATTTACATCAACTATTCTTTAAATTGAGAGATGAGTATGGACAAACGTTTGTTATAGTTACACATAACGAAGAATTGGCGGATATGGCAGACAGAAAATTAGTAATGGTAGATGGTAAAATTATAGGCTAATATTCTTAGTTCTAACAAAATATATAAAAGACCGTTTAAAAAACGGTCTTTTGATAGATTTCTAAGTTATAGCATTTTTTTTTAATAAAGATATTCTATAGCAGTTACATCATTTCTGTTGAAGTTTCCATCTTCATATCCTGTAGGACAGGACATCATTGTAGAACTAATGTCAATTCCTGTAGGAGTTCCCGGAATATGAATTGCTCCATCTGATCCTTGCTGTTCGTTACTTCCATCACAATATCTTCTGAACCAATCAGTATGACGTAATCCAATACAGTGACCCATTTCGTGAGTAATAACATGAGTTGCATAATTAGACCCTCTACTGGAAACACTTGGTCCAATACGAGCCCATTTATAAGGCCTACCACCTGATGGAAATCCGGCTAATCCTCCAGCTCCAAGATCTCTTCTAACATATACCACAAGATCAGCTGCTTGATAATTAGTTCCAAAGGTTAGTCTAAGATTAAGAGAACTATTTAAGCGATTATAATTATTTACCGCTCTTTGTAGCGCTTGTCTATTTGTAGTATCAAGGCCATTTCCGCCTCCTCCTGTATATCCTAGAACATCAATAGTACGATTATTACTACTTACAAGATTACGAGTTCTATACTGCTTCATACCATTATCAGTATCTCCTAAACCTTCCATATCCATAAGTTGGTTTACAGGAATACCTAGATCGGTATTATTTACGATGAAATCGGTCGTAGTTCCGTCTAAATCGGTAATAGCCTTAAAAGAAACTTCGGTATTACTGACCCCAAGTTCATTTAATTTCAGCAATTGCTCTTTTGTTGGTTCCTTCTGTAATGTTTCAGTTTCATCGCCTACACCTTCATTTTGGCAGGACAGAAAAGCTCCACCGAACAAAAGAGTTAGCATCATTAATTTGAATGTTTTCATAATAATTGTTGAGTTTGATAGTTAAAAAATTTAGTTTCAATACTGCTTGTTAACTTAGAAATCTCTTAGTTGAGTTTAGTATTATTTTTTTGTAAGCACTTTAGATAAAAATCAATCGCCCCTTCTAAATGAACCAAAATAATTAGTCTTTTATCTAAAAAATATAGATTAGACTTTATATCAAGCATATATCACACAATTCTTTATTGCTTATTAGAATATTGATTACTTAAAACCTTGATATGAGTATGATTTTACTATACTTAACAATAGTTATTTTAGCAAATAGGATAGAGATTGATCCTGTTTAAATGTTGATTCAAATGTTATAAAATCTTAGTTGTAACCCTTTTTTCAGGAAATGATAAAGTTCAAATAATATTTCGAATCCAGATGCAAATGTTGTTTAAATAGTACTTCGGGTGATAATTAGGTGTCATAAAATTTATATAAGTTGAGTTTGTGTTAGTTGAGGACTAAATTCGAAATAATTTACACTAGAAACAACATTTGATTGTCTCAGAACACGTTTTAAGATGTCTAAAAAAATTGAGAATTTACATTATTGAATTGAAAATCAATTATTTACACTCTTAATGTATTCTGACGGAGAGACACCTGCTATTTCTTTGAAATTTTTATAAAACGAGGCTCTGGAGCTAAAACCAACCTCATCTGCAATAGCAGAAATGCTATATTGTTCGTATTTCTCAGATAATAATAACCTCTTACACTCCTTAACTCGATAAGAATTTATATATCCATTAAAATTTTTGTGTTCAATTCTGTTAATAGCCCTTGAAATTATTCTTTCGGGTAGTCTTATATCTTTAGAAAAACTTTTTAGGTTTATATCTGGATTCAAATAAGACTTTTTTTCGTTAATATGATTTTCTATCCTTTTGATTACTTCTTCCAATTCTTCTTTACCATCATTAATTTCCCTTTTGGCAGGAATCACATTATTAATGTTAATTTGGACTAAGCTCGATATTGTTATATAATATAGGCAAAGTAGTCCTATGGCACTGTAAAGATTAGATACCAGATTATTTCTAATTTCGAATGAATAATATAAATGCCTGAAAATATTTAATATGATACAACTTATACAAAAAACAATTAACCAAATCAAGGATTTAAATCTTGTGTTTGAAAAATGAAATGTAAGAAGTTTATTATGCTTGATCGAAACACGAATTATTAGAATACTAAGCGAAACTATATATACAGATGAAAGAATCCTATGGATAGAATCAAAATTATTTTTAATTAAAAATTCCGGTGTTTCTGATGTTACAAGAATTATAATAGATATGATAAGTAGTACAACGAATTCTATCAAAGCTGGAATCAGGTATATAAACCTTGATTTTACGTTAATACCTGTAGTCTTATAGGCGTAGAATAGTAATAGGGTGAGCGTTAAAAAATCAAATCTAAAAGGTAAATAATAAACCGCAGGATGATCAATGTACTTAGTTAAGAAATAGATGGCTATCTCAAAAAACATTGTAGCAAAAAATAATGATAAATATCTATTAACTTTGATTTTTTTGGACTTATAAAAGAATAGAATAAGGGAAATAACTAACGTTTGTAAGCCACTAATAAGGAATAGAGAATCTTTTATTGTCATAGACATATCTTAAAAAGTTTATTTACAGATATATATAAATAACAATTTGAGCTTTAATATCCCTAAAAACAAGAACATATTCGATTATTAAAAAAATAACACTATCTGTGAAAAATTTAACAAACTCAGAACTCAAAGAATTTCTTGATGAAAAAGCTCTTTTTTATGAACAACCAAAATTCATAGAAACAGATCCAGTTCAGATACCTCATCTTTTTACCAAAAAAGAAGATATTGAGATAGCCGGTTTTCTTACGGCGACTATTTCCTGGGGAAACCGTAAAAGCATTCTTAATAATGCGCATAAGTTAATGGAGCTTCTGGGAAATGCTCCTTACGATTTTATACTAAATCATACAGATACAGATCTTGAAAATTTAGAAGGTTTTGTTCATAGAACTTTTAATGGTACAGATCTTACTTATTTTATAAAAGCATTACAAAATATCTATCGTAAGTATGGCGATCTAGAAGGCTTTTTCAAACAATTCGGTAATGAAACACATTTGCAAAACGCTATCCACTATTTTAAAAGAGAATTCTTCATTTTACCGCATCTGTCTAGAACCCAAAAACACGTAAGTGATCCTCACAAAAACTCCGCAGCAAAAAGGATCAATATGTTCTTTAGATGGATGATACGAGATGCTAAAGCAGGTGTAGATTTAGGAGTTTGGAAAAGCCTATCTTCTTCACAATTATCTTGTCCTTTAGATGTACATTCCGGTAACGTTGCCAGAAAATTAAACTTACTAAGTAGAAAACAAAACGATGGTAAGGCACTACACGAACTTGATGTTAACTTAAGGTTATTAGATCCTTTAGACCCCGTAAAATATGACTACGCATTATTTGGATTAGGTGTTTTTGAAAAATTTTAACTTAGAATAATTCTAAAGAATAACACTCTGTTTACATTCTAAACATTAGATTGATGTTTCTTTAATGAACATACAACATTTCCATAAAGAGTTTGGGCTTGTGGTCGTGCTAAATTTGTGAAAACAAAATTCACACAATCATGAAAAACTACTTAAAACTTCTTGCGCTAGGTTGCAGTTTTGTATTCATTTCTTGCAATGATGATGACAATACTTCAGCACCACCAATAGGAGATCTCATCAATTTAGAAAGCAGATCAACATCACCTATTTTACTAAAAAAAATGTCTGGTTTTACAGATATTGACATTTACAACTTACTATCTTCAGAAGATACTTACATTCCTGATTTCACGTATGGTTCTATGGCAGATGGAGCTGGCTTACTTCGTAATACTGATGGAACCTATACATTAATAAACAATATAGAAGCAGACTATGCGATAGCCAGAATTACACTCGATGAAACTTTTAAGCCTATCAAAGGAGAGCATATTCTTAATGCGATAGCAACAGCAGAAACTGCTCAGTGTTCTGGATCTATGGTCACACCAGAGGAACACGGTTTTGGACCTATCTACCTTTCTGGCGGAGAATGGGGTGGAAATTCTAAAGGAGTTTTTGCCACAGACCCTTACAGAGATCCTTCTATTGCCTCTACTCCCAGAATGTTAACTGCAATGGGACAGTGGTCTACTGAAAACGCAGTGGCTATTGGCAAAGATGCATATCCGGACAAAACGGTTGTTTTTATAGGAGACGATAATAGTAATAACGAAATTCCTTCTGGTCAATTAGGTATGTATGTTGGCAATCGAGGTGATCTCGAAGGAGGAAAATTATATGGATTAAAAGTAACTTCGCCTGGAATTACATACGAAATGGATATGGAAGAAGGAACTGCATATGATATGGAGTTTGTAGAGCTTACAGAAAAAGATATTGATCTATTAGATGCTGAGGCTAAGTCAAAAGGTGTAATGGGATTCTCTAGATTAGAGGATATCGACTGGAGAAGAGGTTCTGCCGCTAATAACAGAGAAGTATATCTTGCCGTTACCGGAAGAGATAAACCAGACCTTATCGGAAAAGGAACTCGTTCAGGAAGAGTGTATAAAGTGATGCTGAACGAAAATGACCCTACAGGAGCTGGAAAAATAACCTGTGTGCTTGATGGAGATAAAGAAGGAGGTAAAGCTGAAGCCTTCCACAGTCCTGATAATATTTTAGTAACAGAAAACTACGCGTATATTCAGGAAGACCCTAATGGAATACAAGATTTTAAACCAGCAGCCGCTCATTATGCTAGATTGTATCAGTATAATCTTAATTCAGGTATATTAAAAACTGTTCTAGAATGTGATCAAGTAACTGCTGCTGCTCAAGGATACGGACCTGCCGATAAAACTTGGGAAATCACAGGTATGATTGATATTTCTGACATAATCAGAGTAGATGAGACATTTATTCTCATTACCCAAAACCACGGTTGGGAAAAAGCTGACGGTACACCTTTTACGGATCCTAACGCCAATCCAAATGTTGCTAATAGCAGAAAAGAAGGTAGTATGTTATATATTATCAAAGGATTAGGACGATAATTTTATATCACACATATCATCAAATGCAATTATTATTAGATTATATAACAAATAAAGGGGCTTGTCTTGGGATAAGCCTCTTCCTTTTAATTACTCTATTCTCTTGCAGTGAAGTAGTAAAAAAAGAAGATACAGAAGAAATCAAATTCAATACTGTAATGCATAAAAAATTTGACCAGGATATTACCTTAGCAATTATGTATACTGATAGTATTAAATATAATCCTGATAAAATTAAACAGAATTTTAAAGAAGCAAGAAAATACTTTAAAAAGCTAGAACCCATATTATCCACTCTTGATATAGATAACTATGGATTTCTTAACCAGCCAAATATTCTAAAAGTTGAAGAAGAAGATTTTACGGATATCAAAATAAAACCTCCAAGTGGCTATCAGGTTCTTGAAGAAGAGATATTTTCAGAACAAATTGATACAGTTACTATTATTAAACATGTCAATCTAATTTCTAGTCGGTTAAAGCTCATTCAAAAGAACACGAGCTTTAACCATATAAAACCGTATCACTTTCTGTGGATGTTTAGAAAGGCTATTGCAAGAGTTGCGCTTACCGGAATTACAGGTTTTGATTCTCCTGTTCTCGAAAACTCATTAGAAGATGCTAGAATAGTGTATAAAAGTTTACAGACGTACCTATCCATGTTTAATAATGAATTCAAAGATCATAGCCTATTTGAAGCCTGGAATAATGAAATAAACGCTACAATAAATAATCTACAAGGTGATTTTAATGAATTTGATCGCTATAATTTTATTAAAAACCATACACACAAACAGTTAAATCTTTGGAATAAAACAGTTACAGACTGGAAAGTAGAATTTCCTTTTGAACTAGCATTAAAAAACGATGCAAAATCACTCTTTTCTTCCGATACTTTTAATGTGAATTATTTTGCGGATCAAAGTCAAAAAGAAATCACAGAAGATCAGATACTACTCGGCAAAAAACTCTTTTATGATTCGAATCTTTCTACAGACAAAAATATCAGCTGTGCAAGCTGTCATCAACCTGAAAAAGCTTTTACTGATGGATTAAAAACATCCAAAGGAATTACTCGTAACAGTCCCACCTTATTATATTCAGCCTTACAACAAGATTTCTTTTATGATAAAAGAGCCGGTGGGTTAGAGGGACAAATTATAAGTGTTGTAGAAAATGAAAACGAATTTCATTCGGATTTAGAAACTTTAGAAAAAGCTGTTATCGAAAATGATACATATGTAGCTGAATTTTCAAAAGCATATCCTAATCGTGAAATCAACAATAATGATATCCGGAATGCAATCGCAAGTTATATAAGAAGTCTGATTCCGTTCAATTCCAAGTTTGATAGAAATATAAACGGTTTAGAAAATACGCTTTCCCAGAATGCAATTCATGGATTTAATCTTTTTAATGGTAAAGCAAAATGTGCTACTTGTCATTTTGCACCATTATTTAATGGCACTGTTCCGCCAGATTATAAAGAATCTGAAATGGAACTAATTGGAGTTCCTAAACATAAGGATACAGTTAATGCCGTTATTAGTGACGATTTAGGAAGATACTTAGTATACAAAACTCCTGAACGAAAACACTTTTTTAAAACACCTACAATACGAAACACCGATAGAACCGGACCTTATATGCATAATGGTGTATATAATACTTTAGAAGAAGTTATGGATTTTTATAATCGTGGCGGCGGAGCCGGTATCGGTATAGATCAAAAATATCAGACTCTACCTAAAGATCCACTGGATCTAACAAAACAAGAAATCGCTGATATCATTGCTTTTATAAAAAGTCTCAACGATGAGTCAATAGTATATTAAATTATGTATGATTTGAATATTGATTAAAGGGAATTCTTAATTTTTAATATTTTTTTGTTAATTTTATTAAGAATTGTTTCACACAAGGCAATTCGTGATGAAGATGATTGCACCGGTACTCCCCTTAAACGAAGAATTCAGAATTGAAGCATTAAAGTCATTAGGTATTCTTGATACAGAATCCGAAAATGAATTTGATGAGATCACCGCTTTAGCTGCGTATTTGTGTGATACCGAGTCTGCTTTAATATCATTGGTTGATAGTGACCGGGAATGGTTTAAATCCTCCTATGGGTTTTCTGCTAGTGAAATTCCGAGAAAGGAATCATTTTGTGCTCATGCTATTTTAGAACCCGATACTCCATTAATTGTTAAGGATGCCAGATTAGATGAACGTTTCTGTAACAATCCTCTTACCATAGAAGGAACAGTGACCTTTTATGCCAGTATTCCTTTGATTGATAAAGACGGTTTCGCACTGGGCACTCTATGTGTAATCGACAGACAACCCAAAGAACTTAGCGACAAACAGTTAGAAGCTTTAAAATCTCTTGCCCACCAAGTTGTCATTTTGTTTGAGCTCAATAAAAAAAATAAAGACTTAGAGCAAGTAGAAGATAAACTTCGTAAAAGAAATGAATCCTTAAAGGAGTTTGCAAGAGTAATTTCTCATGATTTAAAAATGCCTTTGGCCAATGTGATTACAACTTCAGATTTGTTAAAACTGAAATTGGCAAATGATCTGGATCAAGAAACTTCACAATATTTCGATTATATAAAACAATCCTCATTTACTATGAGTGATTATATTAATGATGTTTTGGATCACTACGAAAGTGATAGCTTAGCACAAAATAAACCAGAGTCATTTAAACTTAATTATCTTTTAAAAGAAATTGCCGAATTATTAAGTATTAAACCTGATTGTACGATTCATTTCCCGGAATCTAATCCTGCACTAAATTGCAACAAATCAGCATTAAAGCAAATATTTTTTAATTTGATCGGAAATAGTATTAAGTATAATGATAAAGAACAAATTATAATAGATATTGAGTATACAGAAGATACTATCTTTTATTACTTTAAGATTACTGACAATGGAATGGGCATCCCGGATGATAAAATTGATTCTATTTTCGAATTATTTACTACAGCTAACGGAACTGACAGAAGCGGTAACAAAGGAAATGGAATAGGACTATCTACTGTAAAAAAATTAGTGGAAAATTTGGGTGGATGCATCAAAGTAAAATCAACTTTGAGAGTACAAACCACATTTGATTTTTCTATCAAAAAACAGCAAAATCTTTAAGCAATAGTAGCCACACAGGCTTCGGCACACTTTTCACCATCGATAGCAGCAGAAATAATTCCGCCAGCATAACCAGCACCTTCTCCGCACGGATACAATCCTTTTATTTGTGTATGTTCTAAAGTAAATCGATCTCTTGGAATTCTCACCGGAGATGATGTTCTGGATTCGGGAGCATGCACTACCGCCTCATTAGTAAGATATCCTCTCATACTTTTATCAAACGCCTTAAATCCTTCTTGAAGTGTTTTATGAATAAACTTCGGAAAAACTTCGTGCATATCTACCGATGTTAAACCTGGCTTATATGAAGTCTCAGGCAAATTTAATGATGTTTTTCCTAGTGTCATGTCCACTAATCTTTGTGCCGGAACCCGTTGTGTTTCTCCTGCTAAGTGCCAGGCACGTTGTTCTATTTTTTTCTGAAAGTACATGCCAGCTAAAGGACCATATTCAGAAAACTCTTTAAAATCTTCTAACCGCAATTCTACAACAATACCACTGTTAGAAGTAGGTTGATCCCTTTTGGATGGAGACCAGCCATTGGTTACTACTTCTCCGGGACTTGTAGCACAAGGAGCAATAACGCCACCGGGACACATACAGAAAGAATACATTCCCCTACCTCCTACTTGTTTCACAATACTATAAGGAGATGGAGGAAGATAAGGCCCGCGTACTTCACATTTATACTGTATTTGATCAATTAATTGTTGAGAATGCTCTACTCTAACACCTAATGCAAAAGGTTTTGCTTCAATATCAATGTTTTTCTTGTATAACAATTCAAAAATATCTCTGGCAGAATGTCCTGTAGCCAATATTACTTTCTTCGTTTCGATTACATCTCCGTTATGAAGCACTACTGCATTGATTTCAGAGTTTTTGATCTTGAAATCAGTCACTCTGGTTTCAAAATAAATCTCGCCTCCGTGTTGTTTTATCTTTTCTCGAATAGAAGCAATAATGGCAGGTAACTTATTAGTCCCTATATGTGGATGTGCTTCTACAAGAATCTGATCTGTAGCACCAAAACCAACTAACAATCTAAGAATACGATTTACATCTCCCCTTTTCTTAGAGCGTGTATATAATTTTCCATCACTGTAGGTACCTGCTCCTCCTTCTCCAAAACAATAATTGGAGTCTTCATTTACGATATGATCTCTATTTATTGCTTTCAGATCTCTTCTTCTGTTACGAACATCCTTACCTCTTTCTAATACGATAGGTTTACATCCTAATTCTACGCAACGTAAAGCCGCAAACAACCCTGCAGGACCCGCTCCGATAATAACAATCTCGCTTGCATTTGAAACATCTGGATATTCTGGTAACTGAATAGATTCTTCAACAAAATCCTCTTGCACATATACCTTAATTTTCAAATTGACTTTTATGGCCTTTTGACGTGCATCAATAGACCTTTTTAAAATCAGTATATGTCTAATTTCGTCAATAGGCAACCCATTTTTTATCGACACCTGAGTTTTCAATAAATCCAGATTTGCCGAGACTTCAGGTGTTACTTGTATGCTAAATTCGTACTGCAAGGAATAGGTTTTCTAATTTTTGGCGAAGATACAATGTTATACAGTAAATCTATTTGTTACGAACATAAATCAGCTTAAACTTTCCACTACTATGATCTCGTTGATCTATTTCGAATTGCTTCAAAGAATTAAATAAAGGAGTTAATTTTGCAAAGCCAAAGTTTCTTGAATCAAAATTAGGCTGCTTTTTTAGAATTAGGGAACCTACATCACCCAAAAACGCCCATCCATCCTCATCTGCTGCATCATCTACAGAGTTTCTAAGTAATCTTATAATATTAGGCGTGATCTTATCTAAATTGGATTTCTCTGATTTTTCTTTACCATCCTTCTTCTCAGTATCTTTTTTAAGAATTTCCAGGTAAATAAACTTATCACAAGCAACAATAAATGGATCCGGAGTTTTCTTTTCTCCAATTCCATACACTACGACACCAGCTTCTCGTAATCGCATGGCTAACTTAGTAAAATCACTATCCGATGACACTAAGCAGAAACCATTAACCTTTTCTGAGTACAAAATATCCATTGCATCTATGATCATCGCAGAATCGGTAGCGTTTTTTCCTGTTGTATAACTATATTGTTGTATTGGGTTTATAGCATTTTCGAGTAAGAGATTTTTCCATTTTGCCAAATAAGGTTTTGTCCAGTCTCCGTATATTCGTTTGATAGTCGGAGTTCCATACTTGGTGATCTCTTCCATCATCTCTTTTACATACTTTGCGGGAATATTATCTCCATCAATCAGGACTGCTAATTTTGTATCTTTAATCATGCCTTTAAAGGTACATAAATACAATATCTAATAAAAGTATTCAATAGTAATCTAATGACCATTCAGAAAATATTAAAAAACACTGAACATCGACCTTGGGAATTACCAAAACAACCTTGGAAATATTACCAAGAATGGAATAAGGCAATTTTCTTACATTGGAAAGTAGATGACAATGAACTCAGAAAATTCGTTCCTAAAGAATTGGAAATTGATATGTATGAAGGGAGTCCCTGGGTATCCTTGGTAGCCTTTTCTATGGAAAAGATCAGACCAAAAAATCTACCATACTTTGATCCTATTTCAAATTTTGGAGAAATTAATATTAGAACCTATATTAAGTCAGGAAAAAAGACAGGTGTTTATTTCTTAAGCATAGAAGGAGGTAAAAAGCTTTCCTGTATGATCGCCAAAAAGATTTCTGAACTACCTTATCGCTATTCTAAAATGAAAAGAAAATCAGGAATTTACACCTCTACTAATAATCAATATGAAGATTCGCTTAAAATTGAATATCACCCTGGGAAAGAGCAAAACACCAAATCAGACCTTGATATTTGGTTAACAGAAAGGTATGCCCTCTTTCAGGATTCTAAAGAATTTATTAATGAATATGAAATACATCATCCGGAATGGTCATTACAAGATATTGAAATTAAAAACTTACTGGTGAAGTATCCGCGGTTCGAAACATTACTAAAAAATAATCCAGATAAAATGTGCTACTCCAAAGGTGTACAAGTACTTGCCTGGGGAATGGATAAAAAGAATAAATCCGATTATTATTAATGCACTCTAACACCGGATCATAAAAGATTTGTTATGTTAAAAAGGAACCAGTTCTAAAGTTTTATTAGACTATTTAACCTTTTTTTAGTATTTAAGTTTCTATATTTGATTAGAACAAACAATTAATTAGACTTATGAAAAAACTATTTTTTTTAGCCATCGCGCTTATCGGTTTTACTACAATTTCTAATGCACAAAGTATCAAATTTGGTGTTAAAGGAGGTGTCAACTTTTCTAATATAAACGGAGATACTGATCTAGACAGCAGAACAGGATATCATATCGGAGTTGTTGGACAATTAGGAATCGCTGACAAATTTGCGATTCAGCCAGAAGTATTATATTCTGCTCAAGGAGCTGACGATACTGATATTGACTATGTTAATGTACCAATATTAGTGAAATATAAATTTCTTAAATTTCTTAGCTTCGAAGCAGGACCACAATTTGGTATCGTGGTAAATGATGATTTTGAAGTAGGAGAACCAGAAAGTTTTGATGTTAGTGGTGCTGTTGGTGCCGGTGTAGAGTTTGGTGATTTCTTTGCTCAGGCAAGATATAATTTTGGACTTACCGATGTCGTAGACAATGTTGATTCGAAAAACGGAACTTTCCAACTTTCTATAGGATACTATATATTTTAAAAAGAAGCGATATATAAATATTTTAGAAGCGGAAGTTAAACTTCCGCTTTTTTTTATTCTTTTTTATGTTCTTTTACGTCTTCGATTATTATTTCTATTTGTACGTTTAGGTCTTCCTTGTTGATTTTTCTTTGGTGCAGCAGCGTTATAATCAAAAACGAAGCTCGGTTCAAAACCTGCAATGGTTTCTTTAGGTAATGTTAATTCTAATAACTTCTCTATTCCTTTTACATAAGCTACTTCATCCTGAGATACAAGAGAGATTGCCTCACCGCTTGCTCCTGCCCTACCAGTACGACCAATTCTATGTACGTAGTCTTCAGATATATTTGGTAATTCGTAATTAATTACGTGCGGTAACAAAGGAATGTCTAATCCACGTGCTGCAATATCTGTAGCGACCAACACCCTGATTTTATTTTGTTTAAAACCAGCTAGTGCTTTAGTCCTTGCGCCTTGACTTTTATTTCCATGAATTGCAGCAGATGTGATTCCACTCTTCGCTAATTTTTCGCTTAGCCGGTTTGCTCCGTGCTTCGTTCTAGTAAATATCAGTACTTGTTTCCAGTTTCCTTCTGAGATCAACTTGATAACTACAGCAGATTTCTTAGCTTTATCAACCTTATACATCTTTTGATCTACCTTCTCTGCAGTAGTGTTTTCCGGAGCAGCCTCTACAGATACGGGATGATATAAAATTCCGCTAGCTAATTTTTTAATTTCTTTAGAAAATGTAGCAGAAAACAATAGGTTCTGTCTTTTCTTTGGTAATAAGGCCAATATCTTATTAATATCTCTTTGAAATCCCATATCAAGCATTCGATCCGCTTCATCTAATACCAGTATTTCTGTTTTTGCCAGAGAAAGTGCTCTTTGATTATGTAAATCTAACAGACGACCGGGAGTAGCAACTAATATATCTACTCCATTTCTTAATGATCTGATCTGTGGATTCGCATTAACGCCACCAAAAACCACCATAGATCGTATATCTACAAATTCGCTATATGCTTTTACGTTATCTAAAATCTGTGCTGCTAACTCTCGTGTAGGTGTTAATATCAATGCACGAATTGGTCTTTTCCTGTAATGTTGACCTTGTGACAGTAACTGAAGTATTGGTAAAGTAAATCCAGCTGTTTTTCCGGTTCCCGTTTGAGCAGATGCTAACACATCTTTTCTTTCTAAAATTGGTGGTATTGCTTTTTCCTGAATTGGGGAAGGAACAGTATATCCTTTTTTATCGATTGCTTTTAATAAAGCATCGGATAATCCTAATGAATTAAATGACATATAAATTGTTTAAGAAACAACAAGCTATTACGTTATGCCATTTCTGAATGCAGCTGCAAAGGTACATCTAATTTTTAGTATACGTTTTACTTATCTGCTTATTAGTCTGTGAGAAGTAAAAAAGTATAATTCTTAGCCTAAAAATTCGTTAAGTCTAAACCTTCAATATCAAATCTTATAGTATATTTGACAAACGTTAATCAAGAATGCAATTTAGACACCCAGAATTTCTTTATGCTTTATTTGCACTCGTTATTCCTATTATAGTTCACTTATTTCAGTTAAGACGTTTTCAGAAAGTACCTTTTACCAATGTCCAGTTTCTAAAAGCAGTTACCATACAAACGCGTAAAAGTTCTCAGATAAAAAAATGGTTAACCCTACTTGCTCGTTTATTGGCTCTTGCGGCATTAATTATCGCCTTTGCACAGCCTTTTTTGGCTTCAGAAGAAATCGTGGGTAAAAAAAGTGAAACCGTAATTTACCTTGATAACTCTTTTAGTATGCAAGCTAAGGGTTCTAATGGTCCATTATTACAGCGAGCAATTCAAGAATTATTAAGCGTATTACCTGATGATGAGAATATTTCCCTCTTTACTAACACCAAGACGTTTAAAGAGGTTAGTAAAAAAAACATTCAGAATGATTTGCTTCAGCTAGAGTATACTTCTAATCAAATACCGTATAGTGCAGCGTACCTAAAAGGAAAACAACTTTTAGGAAATTCTCCGGAAACTATCAAAAGAATCATTATGGTTTCTGATTTTCAGCAAAAGAAAGAGGTTTTTGATCTTCCTTTGGATGCAGAAACCAAAACAAATTTTATTCAGTTAAAGCCTGTAACACGTCAAAATATAGCCATCGATAGTCTTTTTTTAAAACGCGATACAAATAATGAATTGGTTCTTAATGTTCTACTTAGTAATACCGATGCTAATGCAGAGGATGTATCGATTGCTTTTTATAATGATGAAAGGCTAATCGCGAAAACTTCGGTTACAATTCCTAAAAATGGTAAAACCAGTACTATATTTAAAATTGAAGAAAATACGAAGGTTAATGGAAGAATTGTTCTGGAAGATCCGGGATTGACATTTGATAATTCTCGATATTTTACAATTAATGTACCCGAAAAAATCAAAGTTGTCGCCATTAATGAGGCAAATGACCGTTTTATAAGAAATATCTATACCCCAGATGAATTTTCATTAATTAGTACTCCTTTAGAAAATCTAAATTACAATGATATTAGCAATGCTAATTTGGTATTGATTAACGAACTAAAACAAATTCCTATTTCATTAATTAATGCTCTTAAGTCTTTTGAAGATCAAGGAGGCACTATATGTTTTATTCCTGCTGCAGACGGCAATCTCGTCTCTTACCAGCAACTTATTGGCAGTTTCTCTAATGAAGGACTATCGGCTTTAAAAACACAGGAAAAGAAAATAACAGGCATTAATTTTTCTCATCCGTTATATAGAGGGGTTTTTGATAAAAGGGTAACTAATTTTCAATATCCCAAGGTCAATTCATTATATCAGACCAATGCGGTAAATAGTATCCTGTCTTTTGAAGATAGTACTCCCTTTTTTTACAAAACAAATTCTATCTATATATTCACCGCATCTATTGATAATGAGAATTCTAATTTTAAAAATTCACCATTAATAGTTCCTACGTTATACAATATTGGGAAACAAAGTTTACAACTGTCAGATATATCTTATACCATCGGACAAACCAATACGTATGATATTCCCATATCATTAGGACAAGATGGAATACTATCCTTAGAATCAAGTCAGGAAAATATTATTCCTCTGCAACAAAGCTTTGCCTCTAAAGTAAAAATCACAACTGAAGAAGTTCCTACAAAGGCAGGAATATATGCACTTAAGGATAAAGAGCAATTCATCCAAAACGTAAGTTATAATTATAATACCACAGAAAGTAATTTACAATATTATGATCTTTCTACTACTGCAGAATATGAAGTAAGCGATTCTATAACATCCTTATTTGAGCAAATAAAAGAAGAATCCAGTATCCACGAACTTTGGAAATGGTTTATTATTTTTGCTTTGATTTTCTTATTAATCGAAATTCTATTATTAAAATATCTCAAATGAACTTATTATTAAAGGCCGCTACTATAATTGACCCTTCATCGCCTTTTCATAATCAAACGGTGGATATTCTAATTGAAAACGGAATCATTAAAGATATTGATGCACTCATCGAAGCTAACGAAACTGTTGAAGAAGTAAAATTAGATACACTACACGTATCCCAAGGATGGTTCGATAGCAGTGTAAGTTTTGGAGAACCAGGATACGAAGAACGGGAAACTATTGATCAAGGCTTAACGGTAGCTGCCAAAAGTGGTTTTACAGATATAGCGCTTAATCCTAACACATTGCCCATAACAGACACGAGCTCATCTATTGGCTTTCTAAAAGGCAAAGCATATCAAAACCCGGTAAATCTGCATCCCATCGGTGCCTTGACTACAAAATCTGAGGGTGTGGATATGGCTGAGCTGTACGATATGCGTCAAGCCGGTGCTGTAGCTTTTGGAGATTATAAAAAACCGATTCGAAATCCAAATTTGCTTAAAATAGCACTATTGTATGCTCAAAATTTTGATGGACTTGTACTTTCCTTTCCACAGGATACGAGTATTGCAGGTAAAGGTATAGTCAACGAAGAAGAACAAAGTACATTGCTGGGACTAAAAGGAATTCCTGCGCTGGCAGAAGAATTACAAATATCCAGAGATCTTTACTTATTAGAATATACTGGAGGAAAATTACATATTCCGACTATATCCACTGCAAAATCGGTGCAATTAATTAGAGATGCTAAAGCAAATGGTCTACAAGTAAGCTGTAGCGTATCCGTACATCATTTATCTCTTACAGATGCGGAATTAACAACTTTTGATACGAATTATAAAGTTTTACCTCCGCTAAGAACCCAAAAAGATGTAAATGCTTTGCTAGAAGGTATTAAAGATGGCACTATCGATATGATCACCAGTGATCATCGACCTATGGACATAGAACATAAGAAAGTAGAGTTTGATAATGCAAAATATGGTACTACAGGTTTAGAAACTGCTTTTGGGATACTGAACAGTATATTAAGTATGGATCAAACGATAGAATTACTTACCAAAGGAAAGTCTGTATTTGGAATTGAACATATATCTATTAATAAAGGAAATAAGGCTAGTTTATCATTATTTACTCCAAAGGGGAATACCACTTTTAAGATAGAAGATATTTTGTCAACTTCTAAGAACAGCGCTTTTTTAGGTAAAACTTTGAAAGGGAGTACCTATGGGATCATCTCTAACGGGTACATGATATTAAAATAAAAAGGGTTTTTACTGCTTCTTTTATTCTTTAGCACTAATAAAACGATAATAAAAAACATCAATCATGCAATCAGATTATGCAAAACAAGGAAAAACCGCTGCGATTGTGGCTTACATCACCATTATCGGAACGATTATAGCTTT
Source organism: Aquimarina rubra (assembly GCF_042684305.1). Lineage (NCBI taxonomy): Bacteria > Pseudomonadati > Bacteroidota > Flavobacteriia > Flavobacteriales > Flavobacteriaceae > Aquimarina > Aquimarina rubra. The sequence goes on from NZ_JBHULE010000008.1 coordinate 843,877, forward strand.
TTATATGAATCAAGATGACAAAAATACGTTTGCTAGTTTTCATATTCGCCAGGCATTGGGTATAAACATTGGCTTCTATTTGTTGGGAGCTTTAGTAAGCATGTTCGATTCTTGGATAATTTCATCATCCTTTTACATCTTTATATTCGTACTTTGGTTTTTTGGTTTGATAACAGCCATACGAGAAGAACAGAAAACTGTACCAATAGTAGGGCCTTACTTTCAGGATTGGTTTACTTTTATTAAGTAATACTCCTGATATTGTAGAAAAACCTGCAAAATTTCTTTTACAGGTTTTCATAAATAACATAGTTAGCAGACTATTTTGTTTAAGACTTCGGGCTCCATTTTAGGAAGTTGGGCTTGATTACTAATTGTACCCATCCCCAGTTTTGTAATCCACTTGGATTTGGCTGGTTTTTTAGGAACTCCATTCCTTCTCCGGCAAACATTTGTGAGTATCCAACTTTTACAGAAGCATAAGGAAGTAATTTTTGT
>NZ_JBHULE010000009.1:0-2471 GCF_042684305.1 Aquimarina rubra
ATAGATTCTAAATTATCAATTTCTTGTTCAGAACAACCTCTAAATTCAGAAGTTATTTGAGGATAATCTTTTAAAAAGTTTTTAGATTCTTCTAGATACATTTATTTTTCGTAATTACCGCTAACGATTAATGTATGGTTTGTAGCGGACAAGCACACAGTAAATGTTCCGTCACAGCCCAAAGTTAATAAACCAGCGTGAAATTCCGTTAGGAATTTCCGCCGCTATGAATTATACATCTTGTTATGCACTGGCCTTTTTTATTCAGCCGTTACTTTGCAAACTTACCTAAGCAAAGCGATGATTGCTTACGAAACTACTTGCGTAATATTTTTTCAATTCCCGCGATCGCTTTGCGACTTTGGGTTTAGCGATTACCAACACAAAATAGCGATGACCTTTATTCCGTCAGATGCTGATAGGGGAGAATCTTTGTGTCAGAAATTACCTTTATAAAAACACTCCGGTCTTTGACCATTATCCCGTCCGATTATTCATTCTGCTTTTCAGATTCCACATGCTTGTGCATAACGTTTCTTGTATGATGCGTTTGCATCCCGAAGGGTGCATATGCATTATACAAATTGTTGTAAACAGTTATTTTTTGTTAGTTATTATTTTTTCAGTCAGTTTGGGTCTTTTTAGATTTATGTTCAATCATCTTTTTCTCTACTTCTTGAATTTTTCCCTCAATAAGAAGTTCACATAAAGCTTTGATTTCATCAAATCCATTCAGTTTAGTAGCGTAAAAAGTGTTTTTTTCGTCATTCAAGTGGAAGAAAGTCTCGAACCACTTATTTATCTCTAAAACTTTTTCTTCGGTTTTTTCTCCATAAATACTAATCCAAAAATCTGCGTGTTCATCATCTGTTTTTTCAAGATATTTAATAGCTTCTAGGACATCTTTCTTTTCAACATTATCTTTATTATAACCTCCACCATATTGAATATATGAACCTTGTATTTTCATCAGCTTGTTTGATTATTATGTTTAACATTTTTAAACTCCTATGAGTTCTCGGAATACTTTTGCTAGCTCTAATCTTAAATTCCTAATTTCATTCTTAGTTTTCTTTTCCGCATCCATCCATAACTCCAAAGAACCTTGTCCCTCAGGAAACCGGTAACCAGTTCCATCGGATTCATATTTCGCCTTATTTTTTGCAGTTAACATTTGGTTAATAATATCACTGTAACTTTCAAGAGAAGAAGCTAGTTGATTACATAAATCTTCAGTAAAATATATTCGGTTTTTTTCCAATGTTTCGCAAGTTTCTCGATACTTATCTATAGCATCTTGATCTCTTACTTTTTCAGTTCTCCATTCTGGACCTTGGAATAGCGTGGTCATGTGTTCAAGCTTTTTTTCAAGCTCATAAAAATCTTGGTAAATCTGTTTTATTATTTCTCCTCTTTCTGTATGAAGCTTTGTGAATTTAACTTGATGTTCTGTTTTTGAAATTGCAAGACGATTTTTGTGATTTTCAATTAATAAGTCAGAACTTTTAGTAAGGATTAATTTACCCAAAAAGACAACTATTCCAACAACCGTTAGTCCGCCAACTGAAAATTTTAATATTTCTTCGAATAGTTCCATCTAATTGTTTACAACGCTGAATATATGAATCGGAGCAAGGCAAGCAAGCCAGAACCAATTGATCTATCTGCGCATTTTTATTTCTTGTTTAATTTATAAAAATTCAGCGCCATTGCAAAAAGTAAATAACCTTTCGATTTATACTAAACTTTGCTCTGATTTCATATATAATGTTGTAAAGCGTTTATATTCTCAACCAATTTCTTATATCGCTTTCTAATTTATCAGTGGTATTGGCAACATCTTCCACAATTTGAATTATTATCTTTTTATAGATTAAAAAATAGAAAACAAAAAAGATTGGGATTAATATATACAATGCTCCATTTTGATTGAAATTGTCCTGTAAAATTATGTTTATAAAAGTAATTAGTCCTGCTAGAATAAATACAGATACCATTAAGATTGAAAAACCTTGAATTCCATTTATAATAATCTGTAATTCAATACGTCCATTAGTCTCTGTTATCTTTCCATAACAAGTTTCAAAATTTAGATTGGGGTTAAAGGAGGTGTTTTTTTTCAAACGGAATTCACCATCATAAATAATTCCTGAATAATCTTTCGTAATCCTATTTTTGAGTAGAGGAGGCGTAAAATAATGAATTTTTTCATTGATTACGTTTGCTCTGAACTTCTTGTCGAAATCAGCTTTAGTTATTTCAAGTTTAATTTTCTTTCTAAGAATGAACTTCATTTCGATATATTTCAGGGATGTTCGTTTAACGTACCTGATGCTTTACAACGATTAATGTATGGTTTGTAGCGGACAAGCACACAGTAAATGTTCCGTCACAGCCCAAAGTTAATAAACCAGCGTGAAATTCCGTTAGGAATTTCCGCCGCTATGAATTATACATCTTGTTATGCACTG
>NZ_JBHULE010000010.1:0-7036 GCF_042684305.1 Aquimarina rubra
AAGTCGCCAAATCTTTTGATTTGGTATTAAAAGAGAAAAATTAAAACAAAATACAAAACATTTGGCTTGTGGCTAAACCGAAAGTAATCGCTTATTTTCTGCCCAACTTGCCATATATTTAACGTTGTGCATAATGCAAAAAAAACAAATTACACTAAAATAAAATGTATTACATAATTCAAAAGAATGTATTCCAAGACCCAAGATACGATGTGATTTTTGAGGTATTGGAAGAACTCAAACTTGATTATGAACGTGTAGAATTCAAGCCAAATAGTAATGAATTTGAAATACAAACTGACAGAAAAGATATTTTCGTTTATGGTTCAGTTAAATTAGCTAAAGTGACAGCGAAATTTGATTGGTTTCCAGGTTCTTTTTATGGGAATAATCACGAATTTGCAAAATATTCAAAAGGATACGGAATTAATACAATTAATTTTGGAAGTTACATAACGAAATTTTCTGATGAAGTTGATTGGTCAAATAAAACTGATTTATTCATAAAGCCAAGTATAGATGCAAAAGTCTTTACTGGAAAAGTTTTTAATAAATCCGAATGGAATGATTTTGTTTATAATAGCTTAAACGATACTCAAAATCAAAGAATAAATAAAGACACAGCAATACAAATTTCAGAACCTTATAAACTAATAAAAGAGGCAAGAATATGGATAGTAGGAAAAAAAATAGTTACAAGTTCTTATTATAGATTTCACGGCGGAATTGAATTTGAAGATTATGTAGCAAATGAAGGATTGCAGTTTGCCCAAAATATGGCGGAATTATATAATGTTGCGGATGCCTATGTGATGGATATAGCATTGACTTACGAAGGTTGGAAAATAATGGAAATTAATTGTATCAATAGCGCTGGCTTTTACAATGGAAACGTAAAAAGAATAATTATGGCGCTTGAAGAATATTATGGAAACAATGCGGAAGGCACTATGCACAACAAAGTATAAAAATAATAGGGCAATTGTAGCAAATCCGAATGGTTCGAGCGCATTTGTGAAGTCGCCAAATTTTTAAATTTGGCTATATTTAAAAGGAAAAATAAACATAGAAATTTAAAAATTCGGCTTGTGTTTAACCGAATGGTAGTCGCTCATTTTCCGCCCTACTGTTCTTATACAGAGCCGTTGTGGTGCATTGAAAAAAATGGAGAAAATAATAGAAAAATCTGCTAAACAAATAAAAGAACGAATTGAGTTTTGGTTCTTCAACTATTTTAATAAAACCAAAAAAGATTTTAACGGAAGTGAACTTTTTACTCTATTTGAATTACTCAATGCGGAATTGCAAATTGAACTAAAACAAAGACTAAATTTAGAAAGTAATGAGATTCCAGTATTGGTTTTAAAAATATCGGAATCGGAATTTATTGTTAATACCACAAAAAAATTCATCAGAATTGACTCTGACAAGATGGAAATCATAAATTACGCTGAATTTGAATGGCATAATGGTTACAAATCATTTGTCGTAGATAAAGAAAAAAAGATTATAACTAAACACAATGGACATTTATCGGAATTCGGATTGAGAAAACGAAATGGAGAAATAATCTATTGGGAAATACCTACTGGAGTTCCTGGATTTGGATTTTGGAATGTGACCAAAAAGTGTGAATTAATCGGACGAAAATTCAAACTTGTTGAATAATGGGAAAGTTAAGATGTGTTTGTGGACATACTATTGTTGATCAGACTAATAATATATCATATAAAGGATATTTGATTCCTGACAACCAAATTGACAGGGTTTATGATAATATTTCTTCAAGTGTAAGTGAACTTTTGGATTCAAAAGACTCTAATGAGAGAATGGAATGGATAAAAAAGAATTTCTTTGTTCCTCCCTATCCAACAGATATGAAGGACTTTGAAATGATAAACGATTTAATATCAAAGCACACTAATGAAAAAACGCAAAGTATGTTTGAATGTGAAAACTGTGGAAGAATTGCAATTGAAGTTGGACAAACAAGTACTTTTGAGTTTTATAAACCAGAAAATGAAACTGTAAATCAAATTCTGGACGGAAATAAAAAATAACGACACCACAACACTATATAACAAAACATAGCTGCCCTTTAGGTCAGCGACGTTTGTTATATTTAACGTTAGGTTTTATACCCAAATAAGAATCAAATTTAATTTTTTCGTATTTTTGAAACAAAGGAAAGGAAATGGATATTAAAACTTCTAAAATTGAGCTGGTTAAAATGATTTTGAATATCGATAGTAGTGAATTCATTAAAAAAGTGACTGACTATATTAACAATGAAAAAGCAGATTTTTGGAATGATTTAAGTGCATCAGAAAAAAAAGAAATTAAAAGAGGGATTGAGGAACTCGAAAAAGGCCAACGAATTTCCTATGATGATGTTTTGAAAAAGATTTCTTAATGAAAGTTTACCTATCCGAACTTGCCGAATCTAAACTTCTAAAACTCACTGAATATCTTATAGAAAAATGGAATTTAAAAGTTAAAAACGAGTTTGTAGCTAAATTAACTGAAAAAATTAATCAAATAACTTTACAACCCGATAGTTGTCCAAGATCTAAGGAGTTAAATGGACTTTATAAATGTGTTGTTACAAAACAAACGACTTTTTATTACAGAGTTAATTTTGAAAAAAAAGAAATCGAAATAATTACTCTCTTTGATACAAGGCAAAACCCAAGCAAACTTAAAAAGCAATTAAAATAGTACGAAAACCTAACATTTTGTATAGTGCATATGCTCCCTTCGGGAAGCAAACACACCATACAAGAGACGTTAGCATACATTCAAAACTTTGAAAAAATGACAAAATTTAATAAATCTTTGATATTTAAGACCATCTTTTTAGTAGTTGGCTATCTGATATTACTCCATTTTGAGAAATTTGAATTAGTTATGATTCTAATATTTCTACCATACTTAATTTCCTCTTTTTTATCTTATCAAAAATTTGAGAAAATCATTGATGATAACAGTCATATAATGCTATCCAAGAATAATTTTGACTATTGGAATTTAGGATTTATATTGTTAATAGTAGCACTCTGCATATCCAACTTAAATGTTTATACAGGAATACTAATAATGTTAACACTGATTTATTTGTTTCTTGAATACACTGTATCCAAGAGAAGAGTACTATTTATTGATAAGAATGGAATTGACGAGCTTGGAAAAGACAAACACAGAAAAATAAACGAAATTACCTCACTCGAAATTTATACAAATAATGTTGAATTTCGATTTAATGAATATGAAATTCTTCAAATTAACCAAAATGAATTGGTTCGACCAAATTGGGACGACTTTGTTAAAAGAATTACGGAATTAAAAACGTATGCTAACAATGTATAAGAAAACATAGGGCTTTTGAGCTAATCAAAAGGTCTGTGCTTATTTGCAAAGCCGCCAAATATAAAATTTGGCGTTTATGAGAGAAAGGATAAAAGCAAAATATTTATATTTGGCTTAGTACCAATCCGAAACGTATCGCTTATAACCTGCCCTACGTTTCTTATACGAGACGTTAGGGCACATACTTATTATCTGAAAAGCAAAACCCAATCTAAACCTGTCTGCGGACAAGCCTCGATCGTATGAACTGAGAGTTTTTGCAGTGGTTTGTATCGGATCGAAAGTAAAAAAGCGATAAAAAAACCACGAAAACGAAGGGTTTCGGAGCAAAACGTGCTGAAAAATCGCTTTTTTTTGGCTCATTACGATAATTTTGACGGAAAAAGAGTTTGTGATTTTTTAGTTTGGTAAGTGATACATCCAAAGGCAGCAAAGTGATCGCTGGAGAATAAGAAAAATAATACGGAACAGTACGCAATCTGATATCACTTTACTGCGGCTTGTTTACTAAGTTAAGGCTTGTAAAAGTGGTACGTGCCATAACACTATATATATGTCATAGCAGCTAGATGAAGAATCGAAAAGTCTGTGTATTTTTACAGTGGCGCAATGCTTGCAAAAAGGAAAAAGTAGCAACCAATGCGCAGAAATATCGAAAAGCAAGGTAACATTTTGCTCTGCTAAGACACATATACTAAACGTTAGCAACAAGTTAAGAACCTATGGGAATTTTGACCAATAAAAAACATTTTTTACACGAAAATCTGACTTTTATGGAGTCAGTTGGAATTGATGGAAAAGATAACGGGTATAATAAATTCCTGACAAAGTTGGGAATCAGTAACAAAGGAGAATATTGGGAAATTGACCACTCAACTGTTGACTGGAATAAATCGAAAAATCATTATCAATTCTTTTTTGACTATGAAAACAACGAATCGGAAATAACAGATTGGTTGAAAAAAAGTGAATTATCAAAATCTGAATTTCTTTATACTTGGTTGGATTGGAATGACCCAATTATAAAAGTAAAAACATCGGATTTTATCCAAAACTGGAATGAATTTTATACTGCAAGTGTTGAGGGAATGGTTTTGACAACGACGGACGGGAGAAGCTTTATGGAATTTACCGACGATTGGAAATATAATCTGAACAGTAACTTCGAAATTAAGCCGAATACAAAAAAATAAAAGCCAGTTGCTAACACTGTATATAGCAAATAGGGTGTTCAGTGGTTCACGAAAGGTCAGTGTTATTTACAAACACCGCCAAATCGTTGATTTGGCTTTTAAGAATGAATAAATTAAAAACAAAATACAACGTTTTGGCTCAGTGCAAACTTGAAAGTTTATCGCTTTCTTCTGCCCTACTTGCTATATACTAAACGTTATCATTAATTAAGTATGACGGATTTAGAAATCAAAAATAATATAAGTGAGAAAGCTGTGGAATATGGAATACCTACAGAATATTCATTTTTATATGATGACTTATCCAACAACTTTAAAAAGGAATTCGAAAGCAATATTGATCAATCTAAATTTGGAATTCCAATAATTAAGTTTGGACATCCAAATGGTAACTGGTTAATTGTAGGAACGAAAAAGCTAGCCATTAAAAGCGAGAAGTTGTGCTTAATCGGAATCGAACAAATTAAAGGGTTCGAAGTCCCAAAATCAGAATCTAAGAAAGCAAAACAAAATCAACCAGATAGAATGATTCGAAAGTTTGAATACGAAGTATTAACTATAAATAATCATAATCGGAATTCAATAGATGTTTGGTTGAATAAAAAGGTTGACTACTATGGTTTCTGGCATATAATGATACGTCTTCTGAACTTAAAAAAATAATGATAACACGATATATGATGTCATAGCAGCAAAGTGATCAATCAAATGGTTGTTGTATTTTTGGTAAGGCGCAATGCTTGCAAAACGAAAAAAGTAGCAATCAATGCGCAGTTTTTGTCGAAAATAGGGTAACATTTTGCTTTGCTACGACACATATATTAAACGTTACCATACATAAAAATCAGTTCGGATAAATTACTTGATATTAAGCTAGTATGATCTGAAAAGTTGAAACGGAATCGGAATCAAAAACTGACGAAAAACTAATTCCTGAATTGATTAGTTAACCGGAATCTGAAAATGAAAACGCAACAACGGACATTACTCAGACGAAAAAATGATGGATTTGCAGAAGTTTAATTGGAATCGGAATGGAAACCAAGCAAAACGTGCGGCGGACAATACTCGGACGGATATATGAAGTGTTTTGCGGAATAAAACGCATACTGAATTTCAAAAAAACGTATGGTAACAACATATATGTGATCATAGCAGCTAAGTGATCAATCGATTGGTTCTTGTATATTTGGCAAGGCGCAATGCTTGCAGAATGAAAAAGTTAGCAACCAATGCGTAGAAATATCGAAAATCAGGGTATCATTTTGCCCTGCTACGACACATATATTAAACGTTAGGGCACATACTTGTTATCTGAAAAGCAAAACGCAATCTGAACCTGTCTGCGGACGAGCCTCGATCGTGTAAACTGAGAATTTTTGCAGTGGTTTGTATCGGATCAAAAGTAAAAAAGCAATGAAAAAATCACTCAAAAGGAGTATTTCGGAATAGTAACGTGCTGAAAAATCGCTTTTTTCGGCTCATTACGATAATTTTGACAGAAAAAGGGCTTGTGATTTTTTAGTTTGGTAAGTGATAAATCCAAAGGCAGCAAAGTGATCGCTGGAGATTAAGAAAAATAATACGGAGCAATTCGTAATCTGATATCACTTTACTGCGGCTTGTTTACTAAGTTCTGGCTTGGAAAAGTGGTACGTGCCATAACACTATATATGTGTTCATAGCAGTTAAGTGATGATTCGAAAAGTCTGTGTATTTTTACAGTGGCGCAATGCTTGCTGAAAGGAAAAGTTAGCAACCAATGCGCAGAAATATCGAAAAGCAAGGTAACATTTTGCCCTGCTACGACACATATATTAAACGTTAGGGCACATACTTGTTATCTGAAAAGCAAAACGCAATCTGAACCTTTCTGCGGACGAACCTCGATCGTTTGACCTGAGAGTTTTTTCAGTGGTTTGTCTCGGATCCAAAGTAAAAAAGCGATGAAAAAAACACGAAAACGGAGAGTTTCGGAGTAAAACGTGCTGAAAAATCGCTTTTTTTGGCTCATTATGATAGTTTTGACGGAAAAAGGATTTGTGATTTTTTAGTTTTGTAAGTGATATATCCAGAGGCAGTAAAGTGATCGCTGGAGATTAAGAAAAATAATATGGAGCAGTTCGCAATCTGATATCACTTTACTGCGGCTTGTTTACTAAGTTCTGGCTTGTAAAAGTGGTACGTGCCATAACACTATATATGTGTTCATAGCAGCAAAGTGAGGATTCGAAAAGTCTGTGTATTTTTACAGTGGCGCAATGCTTGCAGAATGAAAAAGTTAGCAACCAATGCGCAGTTTTTGTCGAAAATAGGGTGACATTTTGCCCTGCTACGACACATATATTTAACGTTGTAAACAATAATTAAGGATGTAATCAGCAGTGCGAAAGCAACACTCTTGAAAGAAAATAAAGCTGAAACCTATAGTCCTCGCTCATTTAAAAAATACTGTTTTAGATCAATTGAAAAAGTGA
>NZ_JBHULE010000011.1:0-4199 GCF_042684305.1 Aquimarina rubra
AAAAAAAATATTTTATTTTTTTTCTAAAAAGTTTTGTTGGATTAAAAAAGGCGTTGTATATTTGCACCCGCTTTGCGAGACAAGCGTAGTTCATAGGAATAAAAGTTACACTGGAGTAGGGTAATTTAGGTTACTTTTAAGGTTCGATTCCTTACTAATTTACAAGAAATCCGGAAGTGATTGTGATAGATTGCTTCTCCCTTTTATAAGGGGAGATTCGACATTGTTGGAGAGGGATTTAAAGTTCATTGATATATTGATTGACAGCGCGTATTGCAACTATTTGATATAGTTGTTTTACAATAAGAATTAAGACTAGAAGCATTTTTGAGATACGATTTAAAATTCCTGTTGTTATTGTTAAATAATATTTAAGAATACACGATGAAGAGTTTGATCCTGGCTCAGGATGAACGCTAGCGGCAGGCTTAACACATGCAAGTCGAGGGGTAACATAAGAATGCTTGCATTTTTGATGACGACCGGCGCACGGGTGCGTAACGCGTATAGAACCTACCTTATAGTAAGGGATAGCCCAGAGAAATTTGGATTAATACCTTATGGTATCAATTGATGGCATCGTTAATTGATTAAAGATTTATTGCTATAAGATGGCTATGCGTTCTATTAGTTAGTTGGTAAGGTAACGGCTTACCAAGACATCGATAGATAGGGGCCCTGAGAGGGGGATCCCCCACACTGGTACTGAGACACGGACCAGACTCCTACGGGAGGCAGCAGTGAGGAATATTGGACAATGGAGGCAACTCTGATCCAGCCATGCCGCGTGTAGGAAGACTGCCCTATGGGTTGTAAACTACTTTTATAGAGGAAGAAACCCCGGTATGTATACCGGTTTGACGGTACTCTACGAATAAGGATCGGCTAACTCCGTGCCAGCAGCCGCGGTAATACGGAGGATCCAAGCGTTATCCGGAATCATTGGGTTTAAAGGGTCCGTAGGCGGGTCTGTAAGTCAGTGGTGAAAGTTTTCGGCTCAACCGGAAAATTGCCATTGATACTGCAGGTCTTGAATCATTATGAAGTGGTTAGAATAAGTAGTGTAGCGGTGAAATGCATAGATATTACTTAGAATACCGATTGCGAAGGCAGATCACTAATAATGTATTGACGCTAAGGGACGAAAGCGTGGGTAGCGAACAGGATTAGATACCCTGGTAGTCCACGCCGTAAACGATGGTTACTAGCTGTTCGGACTTCGGTCTGAGTGGCTAAGCGAAAGTGATAAGTAACCCACCTGGGGAGTACGTTCGCAAGAATGAAACTCAAAGGAATTGACGGGGGCCCGCACAAGCGGTGGAGCATGTGGTTTAATTCGATGATACGCGAGGAACCTTACCAGGGCTTAAATGTAGTCTGACAGCTTTAGAGATAGAGTTTTCTTCGGACAGATTACAAGGTGCTGCATGGTTGTCGTCAGCTCGTGCCGTGAGGTGTCAGGTTAAGTCCTATAACGAGCGCAACCCCTGTTGTTAGTTGCCAGCGAGTAATGTCGGGAACTCTAGCAAGACTGCCGGTGCAAACCGCGAGGAAGGTGGGGATGACGTCAAATCATCACGGCCCTTACGTCCTGGGCCACACACGTGCTACAATGGTAGGTACAGAGAGCAGCCACTGGGTGACCAGGAGCGAATCTATAAAACCTATCACAGTTCGGATCGGAGTCTGCAACTCGACTCCGTGAAGCTGGAATCGCTAGTAATCGGATATCAGCCATGATCCGGTGAATACGTTCCCGGGCCTTGTACACACCGCCCGTCAAGCCATGGAAGCTGGGGGTACCTGAAGTCCGTCACCGTAAGGAGCGGCCTAGGGTAAAACTGGTAACTGGGGCTAAGTCGTAACAAGGTAGCCGTACCGGAAGGTGCGGCTGGAACACCTCCTTTCTAGAGAAAGACGATACTCAGGAATTGTTATTTTGAGGTGTTTTTAGTCTTAAGCTGTTAATTAATTAAACAATAGTTGTTAGTTTTTGGTTGTTAGTTGTTAGTATTTTTTAAAATATTTATAACGATCAACAAAAAACCACCAACCATCAACTATGAAGAAGTCTCATAGCTCAGCTGGTTAGAGCGCTACACTGATAATGTAGAGGTCGGCAGTTCGAGTCTGCCTGAGACTACAAGTCGAAAGACAGACGCGAAGTTTATGCGCCTATGGCGTAAGTCTGCCTGAGACTACGACGCAGCAAAGCTGCAAGTTTTAAGTTCAGAGTTTTAAATTTTGAGTTTAAATAAGTTCATTGATTATAGTATTGAAAGGAAATTCTAGAAGATAGAGTTTAAGTCACATTATTCGTAATTCTAAATTCGTAATTCTGAATTTCAAATAATGGGGGATTAGCTCAGCTGGCTAGAGCGCCTGCCTTGCACGCAGGAGGTCATCGGTTCGACTCCGATATTCTCCACGATTCTTTAGGTATAAGGGTTGATAGTTCATAAAACACAGGATTCATTCAATTGAAAGAGTATTTATGTTCATCATTTTTATGCTGTTTATAGGAAAAACGTTCATTGACATATTGATTTAAAGAATACGAGCATTAGTTGTTCTCGAGAGAGAATAATTAATGATACAAATTAAAAGAGTGTTTTATTATTTTTTATCGGAAATAATAAGACGAATAAACTAAAAGAGCAAGTTAAAGCAAAGACGCATAAGCTAATTAAGGGCGTATGGGGAATGCCTAGGCTCTCAGAGGCGATGAAGGACGTGATAAGCTGCGAAAAGCTGTGGGGAGTGGCACATACACTATGATCCGCAGATATCCGAATGGGGCAACCCACTATATTGAAGATATAGTATCCGCAAGGAGGCGAACCCGGAGAACTGAAACATCTAAGTACCCGGAGGAGAAGAAAACAATAGTGATTCCGTTAGTAGTGGCGAGCGAACGCGGATTAGCCCAAACCAGTATTGTTACGGCAATGCTGGGGTTGTAGGACCACGTTATAAGATGTATATTGAATTAGAACAGTTTGGAAAGACTGACCGTAGAGGGTGATAGTCCCGTATAGGTAAGATATATTGATTTAGTGGTATCCTGAGTAGTGCGGGGCACGTGTAACCCTGTATGAATCTGTGGGGACCATCCCATAAGGCTAAATACTCCTGAGAGACCGATAGTGAACCAGTACCGTGAGGGAAAGGTGAAAAGAACCCTGAATAAGGGAGTGAAATAGATCCTGAAACCATACGCTTACAAGCGGTCGGAGTCCGCCTCGGCGGATGACGGCGTGCCTTTTGCATAATGAGCCTACGAGTTACTTTTACTAGCAAGGTTAATCCGTTAAGCGGAGCAGCCGTAGCGAAAGCGAGTCTGAATAGGGCGTTTTAGTTAGTAGTAGTAGACGCGAAACCGTGTGATCTACCCTTGGGCAGGTTGAAGCTTTGTTAACCCAAAGTGGAGGACCGAACCCGTTGACGTTGAAAAGTCTTGGGATGACCTGAGGGTAGGGGTGAAAGGCCAATCAAACTCGGAAATAGCTCGTACTCCCCGAAATGCATTTAGGTGCAGCGTTGGTTATAGTTTTATAGAGGTAGAGCTACTGATTGGATGCGGGGGCTTCACCGCCTACCAATTCCTGACAAACTCCGAATGCTATAAAATGTTTACCAGCAGTGAGGGCATGGGTGCTAAGGTCCATGTCCGAGAGGGAAAGAACCCAGACCATCAGCTAAGGTCCCTAAATATATGTTAAGTTGAATAAACGCGGTTGAACTGCTTAGACAGCTAGGATGTTGGCTTGGAAGCAGCCATTCATTTAAAGAGTGCGTAACAGCTCACTAGTCGAGCGGTTCGGCATGGATAATAATCGGGCATAAACATATTACCGAAGCTATGGACTCGCCTTAGGCGAGTGGTAGGGGAGCATTGTAGTGGCGTTGAAGGTGAGAGGCGATTCTTGCTGGAGCAGCTACAAAAGAAAATGTAGGCATAAGTAACGATAATGCGGGCGAGAAACCCGCACACCGAAAGACTAAGGTTTCCTCAGCTATGCTAATCAGCTGAGGGTTAGTCGGGACCTAACGCGAACCCGAAAGGGGTAGTGGATGGACAACAGGTTAATATTCCTGTACCTGCTCACGCTAAAAGTGACGGAGGCGTATATTTGGTGCGAACTGACGGAAATGTTCGTTGAAGCCAGTGGTAACACGGCGATAGTACACAGAGGCTT
>NZ_JBHULE010000012.1:0-6092 GCF_042684305.1 Aquimarina rubra
TTTTACGAAAACTAAATTAAAAAGTATAAAGCACACAACACTGTGTATATTTCATTTGGCAAATAGTTTGTCTTCGCTATCGCTACGCAAACGATTATCACCAAACAAAACATACACTTAACGTTACCACCAATTACCCAAAAATGAAAAAACACATATTGTTTATATTACTTTCGACAATAGCTTTGAGTTGTAAAGCTCAAGTTAAGACTGAAAACAATAAAGAAAAAATTAAAAAAGCTCAGACTGAAATAACTCCTGCTCTTGAATATTTTTTATCAGATTGTTTAATAAATAAAGAATGTGACGAGTGTATAAATGAATTAGTTTCTAAAGCTACAGATGAGTACCAAAAATATCTGATTGGTGGAGCATTATACAATATTGATTCAAAAGTCTCATATGATTTACATAAGTCAGCTTATGAAAAATATCCAAATGAGTTAAATTTCAATTTAGAATATGCAATAGAAAGTCATAGAATTGGAGATTATAAAACGGCTATTAAACATTACGAGATTTATAAGCAGACAAAAGACACAGATTATAGAGTTGATGTTTGGTTAAGTGAATGCTATTTAAATATAGATAATTATTCAAAAGCAATTGAACATTGGAAGAAAGCAAATCATCCCAAAAATCATACTGGAATTGACAAAGCTATTTATATCATTCACGGACAAGTTGACCAAATTAAAAAACGATCAAATTTAATAACAAAAACTAAATCTAAAGATTCTAAAAGTGCATACGAGTTGATATTCCTAGATATGAATTGGGAATTAGATTGGTGGAATAACAATATCCAAGAGTATTTTTTAGAAAAAGATATAAATACAATTAAAAGTACTTTCGGTTCTGATAGTAAAGAGTACTTACAACTATCTGCTTACAACAAAATTAAACACCTATCTAAAAAATCAAGTCCTAAAGACTCTATTAAAACAGCATTCCTAAATTCGAAATTGATTCTTGATAATAACCAAATGCCAATTAATGGAAAAGTAGCTTCTGATTTACTAAGAATTTCATTTATCAATAGATTATTAGATGAAAAAGAGTTCTTTGAAAAGAGAGGACAAGAAATGATTGATTTAGCTGATAAATATAAGGATGAAGAGCTTTTAAATATTTATGCATACTTAGAATCAGTTGCCACTGGACACGTTTCTGAACAAACAGACAAAAAAGGATGGAACGAATACCAAAGTGAGAAATTTGCGATAAGCTATTTTATCGGATTAGCTGATAAAAACAAATATGATAACCCTGATTTGGAAAAAGCATTGATAGACTTTCCTTATTCTTCAAAAATTCATTGGGTAAAACTAAACTGCGCAAAAATTGAAGGAAAAGATATAAAATCTGATTTAATAGAGGTATTGAAAAAGGAATTCAAAACTTTAGGTTCTGATCAGAGTAAATATTCTTATGGACTCAAAAACTATTTTTACCTACTAGAAAACGAAATATAAAAAGGTGGTAACAATTTGTATATTGCATATGCCGCCTTCGGCAGGCAAACACAACATACAAGAAACGTTATGTAGCATATGAAAAAAATCGTAACATATATTTTAATTCTTGCTTTTACATTTGCCTGTTCTAATGAAAAAAAATCTGGCGATAAAGAGATAATTGTAAAGACCAATAGATCAGTTATTGTGGAAAAAAATTATGATCCTTTAGAATATGTTATGAACCCCTCCCCGTCTGATTCGCTTTGTCAATCTGATATTTTAAAAGCAAAATCTGACATACAAAACGGGAAACTAGTTTACGTACAAACAGCGGGAATGGGATTTGGATTTAAGAGATATGAGTTAGACTTAAAAAAACTATGTAAAGAGAAAGGACTTGAATATGATGTGGACTTGATTGGTTGTGTAGTAATGGAAGGACAAACTCAAGGATGCTATGGAGCATATATGGATAAAACTTTGATTGATAAATTCGGCTCAGACTTCAAAGACAAACTTGATAAAGAAGCCGATAGTCTATTCCTAGTTCGAATAATTAAAGAAAAAATTCCTGTCTTTTCGTGGGATTGTGATGAAAAACCAACCCCCATTCTAGGTGACAAGAAATATCTTGAAACTACATTAGATGTTCCAAATTTAGATTTAAAGAGAACTGAATTAGGTAGAACTTGGCCTGCGATTGATTTAAGTTTTATTATTGAGAGAAACGGTAAAATATCAAAGTTTTATAATAATAATTACATTGCCTACTTAGAACATAATGAAAAGTTTAAAAACCAACTTTATACTATTGCTGTCAACTATATAAAAGACAATTACCCTAATTGGGAGTCTGGAAAAATAAACGGTACGCCAGTTATAACTGACCATAATTTAAGAATAACATTTATTGGAAAATAAATAAGCTACATAACAATTTGTATATTGCATATGCCGCCTTCGGCAGGCAAACGCAACATACAAGAGACGTTGTACAACATATGACAAAAACTTTAACCATATTATTCTTATTTATCACTCTGTTTAGTATTGCTCAATCTGAAAAAGAAAATACTATTGAGATTAACGGAATAGTTTACTCATCTGTAAACAACAAACCATTATCTGATGTTATTGTTTCGTTTGATTCTAGATCTAGAGGAGCTTCAACAAATGAAAATGGAGAATTCAAATATGTTTATAATTTGAGATCAGGAGATCGTATCGAAAAGATTGAGACTATTGCGATGGGTTATAAACTATTAGATACCATAATAAATGTGAATAGTGGAAAAAATATTAACTTGAATATCATACTCAAACCGCATCTTGGAATTAACCGTCAACAAGCTCTTGATCATATAGAAATTGGAAAAATTAATTTATTATTATCTGGAGGAATAGCTCCGGTAGTCTATCAGTCCGACGAAAAATTCTCTAAAAAGTACAACCTAAACTTTGTGGAGTTTGGATGCGAAGCAGTTGCTGAGGAAAGTCTTTATGAATACAATAAAACCATTTTTGAATATCTTGACAAGAAGTACGGAAAAAAATGGCGCAAGGAAATACGGAAAGATATAATCGGATTAAAAAAATAAGTAAAATACGTTGTACAACAACATATATGTGCTCATAGCAGCTACGTGATCAATCGAATGGTTGTTGTATTTTTGGTTAGACGCAATGCTTGCAAAAAGTAAAAGTTAGCAACCAATGCGCAGAAAAATCGAAAAGCGAGGTAACAATTTGCCCTGCTACGACACATATATTAAACGTTAGGGCACATACTCAGAATCTGAAAAGCAAAACGCAATCTGAGCCTGTCAGCGGACGAGCCTCGATCGTTTGGCTTGAGAGTTTTTGCAGTGGTTTGTATCGGATCCAAAGTAAAAAAGCGATGAAAAAACCACTCAAAAGAAGTATTTCGGAGTAGTAACGTGCTGAAAAATCGCTTTTTTTTGGCTCATTACGATAATTTTGACGGAAAAAGGATTTGTGATTTTTTAGTTTGGTAAGTGATAAATCCAAAGGCAGCAAAGTGATCGCTGGAGATTATGAAAAATAATACGGAGCAATTCCTGCCAGAGGCAGGCAGGCGCAATCTGATATCACTTTACTGCGGCTTGTTTACTAAGTTCAGGCTTGGAAAAGTGGTACGTGCCATAACACTATATATGTGTTCATAGCAGTTAAGTGATGATTCGAAAAGTCTGTGTATTTTTACAGTGGCGCAATGCTTGCAGAAAGAAAAAGTTAGCAATCAATGCGAAGAAAAACAGAAGACAAGGGTAACTTTTTGCCCTGCTACGACACATATATTAAACGTTACCAGCAAGCAGTAAAAATGAATAATTCTCGAAAAATAATATTAACCTTTCTTTTACTCATTTCTCTATCATCAGAACTGAGTGCCTGTATATGTGGAATATTACGGTTATCTGACTTACAGAAATCTGAAATAAAAAATTCGGAATGTATATTTATTGGAGAAGTATTTGATATCAACAAACCAAACCAAACCTTTAAAGTAAGAGTTTCTGAATCGTTGGACGGAGGAGATATTTCAAATAATACTTATGTTGGGAAAAATTGGAAATCTTGCAGTCCGTATATTGACAAAAAAGGAAAATGGTTAATATATGGATCTACAGAAGATGGATTTTTAAGACTCAATATTTGTGGAATAAGTAGAAGTTTTGATTATCCTGTGGTATATCCTACTCCACCTCCTTTTCCTAAATTAAATGGAAAACCTAAAGACGAAATAGAACGTAAAACTGATTCTAAAAAGCGAAGATCAAAAGATATCGAAAAAGGAATGACTGAACTCAATGCGGAAATAGATGTCTTGCGCAAGTTAAGAGATAAAAAGAAGTAGCCAGCTGGTAACATTATATATGAAATCAGAGCAATTTAGTGCTAGATCAAAAGGTCTTTTCTTTTTTGCAGTGGCGCTAAATTTTTATAAGTTTAATAAGAAATAAAAATGCGCAGATAGATCAATTGGTTCAGGTATACTTGCCTTGCTCCGATTCATATATTTGGCGTTATCTAGTATTACAGAAATTACGAAAGTGAAATTTTTAAAAAGACTAATATCACCAAAAAAAAGTCAAGAAGAAATCCAATCGGAATGGAATGAGATTCTTGAAAAGGTTGCTAGTTCTTTGACAAATGACAAACTTAAATATCCAATAATTCTCTTATGTCACGTCCCTTGGGATTTTGAAGTGTTTCATAGTCCAACTGAATTAATCGGAGAATCTATTGGAGGACATTGGGGATTAAATGATTACTTTTCATAAGAAACAGATGAATTAGAAATAATTATTGATAGTTCAGGAAATACTTTTAAACTATCTCACGAACATTATCATAAAGAAACAAAAACTGGATTTTCTTACCCTTCAAAAATTGAGGGAAAAGAAACTCTAAATAATCTGAAGAAAAAAATCATAGAAGGAAGTAATTCTTTCGTTTCTGACGTTTATCCAGAACGAGAGAATGAAATAAAAGATAAATTAGTTGATTTTGATAATTTGAACTCAATACAAGAAGTGATAAATTATGTCGGAAAGTATATGCAATTCTGAAAAAAACACTAGATAACAACACCTATGCGATAATGCGGGTTGTGGTTTGATCGAAAGGTAAGTGCCTATTTGGTTTTTCGCCAAAGATTTAAATTTAGTATTTTAGAAAAAATAAAAACAAAATATAAACTTTGGCTAAGTTCTAGATTGAAAACCTGTAACTTTCTACTACCGCACTACGCATAGCTAAACGTTGTGTTTAATTAAAATGAACTTAGAACTAAAACAAAATATATGGAACTCTGATGAAAGTGGACTTGGATTCTATTGCGTGAATATTTTTGAATGTTCTGAGAAAAACCCTGTACTGAAAAAATTATTGAAAAATGAAATCCTGAAAGAAAAAGAGTTTGGTCCGATTAAAAGTATGAAGAAAGAATTGAAAGAACCGACAGACTACTACGGTTCTATTCTTCTGAATAAAATTGATGTATCAGATTTTAAAGCATTAGATTTCAATTCCTTGAATTTAGAACTTCAGGAATATTGGAAAGATGAAGATTGGGGAGAAGATTTGCCGATATTTAAAAAGAACTTTGACTTAGCTATTTCTAATTTGAACAAATTCGAATTATCAAATCGGAATTTTTATTATATCAATGCGGAGAAAATAGATTCTGATAAATTGACAGACCCAAACTTTTTTACATACTTAGTTTGTGTAATCTCAACCCAAATAGAGTCTAATAAAATAATAACTCTGACTTTTGGATTGGATTAAAAAACTAAACACAACACAATGTATGAAAACATAGCAGGTCTGTGATAAATCCAAAGGTTCTGTTTTTTCTGCTATAACCGCCAAATATTTAATTTGATTATATTTATCTGAAAACTAAACATAAAAATTAAAAATTGGCTCTGTGTAAAATCGAAAATCAGCGCATACTTGCGCTACGTTTCATACACGCGCCCGTTGTAAGCAATTTCCAAACCGCAACAGAAATTTCAATAAATTCCTCTGAAAACGGATAAAGGAAAATCAAAAATTAGAGAAATCTAAAAAAAACATTTCAAAATGAAATTATCAGGAAAATCA
>NZ_JBHULE010000013.1:0-7363 GCF_042684305.1 Aquimarina rubra
TAAATAAATCATATTCGGGCCAGGCGAAATTACCATTATCAATGCGGCTAATCCAAATAGTAATAAATCATTAGTTGGTATCATATTTCTGTTTTTAGTTCTTGGTTTTTAACTGTTGCACAACGTGTTTGTGTATGATTTCGTTGCGTGTTTAAGCACTAAAGTTAGCAAATAAATCACGGATAGAAAGTCCGCGAGGACTTTCGTAAATAAGCTATAACTAGCAATGAATTATACACGGTGTTGGCTGTAGTTTTTATCCGATTAATGATTTTAAATCAGTTTTATAGTTTTTATAATTTTTCCAATTTAATAGGTCAACAATTTTTTTCGCTTTATTTACTGTATAATCTAATGACAAGTCAAAGTCAGTACCAAAGTCATTTGTCAGATTAATAAAACAATCTTTTACTTTTTGATTTGGATTTCCCTCTTCGTAATGAATAGATTGATTGCGACCTTGCCAAATTACATTTCTTAAAGATTCAGAACCAATATTTCTGCCAGTAGGACAATTGTTTGGGCTTCCGTGAACAGTTGATATTCCTTGCTTCGCTATTTGCAATAAACTCATACTTAATGAATTCATTGAGTGTTCTTTTGTAATTATTGAATGGGATAATTTATCTAATTCTGCTTTTTTACCTTTCAAATCATTCTCTTCGTGGAATTTAGCCATTTGAATAAACTTATGTTGAACTTGTAAGTCATTAAAATCTTCGTGCATATCGGCAGTTGAATAGTCCCAAAACAAGTGGTCAAATACTTTTTTTAATTCATTGAACTTTGTAGTCAGAGAATCTAATTCTTTTTCTTCTTTGTAAATAGTTTTAATTAATTTCTTTACAGCATATTTTGTGTCAATTATGTATTGATTCATTTGTTGCTATTTATTTTCAACTCTCTTTCTAGTTCCTCTTCTTTCATTTCCTTAACCAACTGGTCAATTGTCTCCTCCGTTATGCCTAGCCTTAATTTATAATCTAGGTAATATTTATTTAACTCTTCATCGATTTCTTTAACGTTGTCAATAAAGGAACAGAAGTATTGAAGCATTTCTCTTTTTCCTAAATCAGATGCGATTTTTTGAATTTCTAATTTGAAATATTTATGAACTATATAATTCCTTTTTTCAAGAACTTTTTTAAGACTTTCAATTAGTTGTTCTGGTAAACTATAAGTTTGTTTTACCTCATTAATAAAAACACCCATTGTCTTTTTTGAGTTTTCTATAGCGTCTATTATCTCATTGACTTCTTTGTTTGATTTAACTTTCTTTTTGAAAATTCTATCAGTCCATAACATTATAGAAAATGTCTCCTCCAAAACTTGACTAAAGTATATTGCAAGGCCGAAATACGCATAAATCAGTTTGTGTTTTCCGTCATCTTCAGACGATTCATATTCCTCTATTGCTATTTCGTATCTGTTCATTTTAAATTACAGCCAACGTTTAATATATGTGTCGTAGCAGAGCAAAATGTTACCCGGTTTTTCGGTTTTTCTGCGCATTGGTTGCTAACTTTTCCTTTTTGCAAACATTGCGCCTTACCAAAAATACAATAACCTTTCGATTGATCACTTTGCTGCTATGATCACATATATAGTGTTGTAAAACGTTTATTTATTTAATTTAAACTTTGTCAAATCAGTTAGAAATCCATTTTTTTTAAAGAATTCTAATAACGTTCCATTTTCATTAACAAAGGATTTTTTGTTTTTAACTGAATAACCTTGATCAATTGTAGTATTTATATAAATAGTGTCAATTTCGTTGGATTTATAAACAATTGAATATTCCGGATTCAAAAAAGGTTTACTTTTAAATTTTTCCATTTTTAATTCAGAGATAATTTGTTCTAATTCCAAGGAACTTCGCTTTTTTAATTTTATAGAGTCAATATCACCATTATTTTTGAAATCCCAGAATGTAGATTCCGTAACATCAAATGCACGGTCAACTGATCCATTACATTTATAAATCGCTATTTCTTTTCCTTCATTTTCACAGGAATAGAGTATTAGTATTGAAAATATAATAAACGTCCATTTTTTCATTCTAAATTCAATATTTGCTCAATGTTTTACAACGGTCTCGGCTATGCGTAGTGCGGGATTACAAGGCACTTCCCATTCCGTTTAGCTGTTAGTTTATTAAATGTAATTACTTTCATATTAGCACTTTATCCCGCATTACGTATAGCCAATGTTGGCATTTCGTATTTATTCCGCACTTGCGGTATAATAATTTGTCGGGTTCATTTCTTTTACTCCTAAATACCATCTTCTTTTTGTCGAATTATCTAACCCGTTATATAATTGAGAGTATCCCTGAGTTCTTGAAAGTCGTTCAAAGTTCAAACTCTTTTCTTTCAATTCTTCTATTTCATTACAAACTCTCTCAAAGTAATATATGTTTGAGTCTTTTCCGTACAATGCTAAATGAGCCGAAACAGTTGGTTGCTGAACTTTCTCTTTTTCTCCCACAATGGAATACCAAATATCAAAGGTTACATTAAATACTTTTCCGTAACCGGGAAAGCCATTGTTGTAACCAAGCTCTGTCCACTTCTGTGAATGATTTCTAACCAACTCCCAACCTTCAGGTACTTCTATTTCTTCTTTTTCAACTTCAGTCTCTTTTTTTTCAATTGCTCGGTCTGTTTCTATCCAAGTTGGGGTGAATTTTGTTAGCGCGAAATACCACCTTTTTCTATTTTTATTGTCCAATCCTGTAAATAAGGATTCATAACCTTTGGTGTTTTCTAATCTGTCCAAATAAACACCTTCCCCTGTTATTTCTTTGCTGTTTTTGGGTTCATAATGCAGAGGAAACCTATCTCGTATTATTCTTTCATCTTTTATTTCTTTGGAACCAACTTCACAGTACCACACTTTAAATTCTCGGTCATACAATCTACCATATCCTGGGAAATTATCTCCGTCTCCAAATCCAAGTTCAGACCACCTTTCTGTTTTTCTATGGACAATTTCCCATTTAGAATATTCCTTCGATTTTACAGAAGGATTTGTTTGAACATTGAACAAAACGGATTTATTTGTTTCACTTTTTTGTTGAGACTTTCCTATTTGATAGATGATTATGAGAACTATGACTATTCCGATTATTATATATGTCATTTAGTGTCTTTTATATGAATGCCAACGTTTAATATATGTGTCGTAGCAGGTCAAAATGTTACCCTGTTTTTCGATATTTCTGCGCATTGGTTGCTAACTTTTACTTTTTGCAAGCATTGCGCCACTGTAAAAATACACAGACTTTTCGAATCATCACTTAACTGCTATGAACACATATATAGTGTTATGGCACGTACCACTTTTTACAAACCTGAACTTAGTAAACAAGCCGCAGTAAAGTGATGTCAGATTGCGCCTGCCTGCCTCTGGCAGGAATTGCTCCGCATTATTTTTCTAAATCTCCTGCGATCACTTTGCTGCCTTTGGATATATCACTTACCAAACTAAAAAATCAGAAACCCTTTTTCCGTCAAAATTATCGTAATCAGCCAAAAAAAGCGATTTTTCAGCACGTTACTACTCCGAAATACTTCTTTTGAGTGATTTTTTCATCGCTTTTTTACTTTTGATCCGATACAAACCACTGCAAAAACTCTCAGGTCAAACGATCGAGGTTCGTCCGCAGACAGGTTCAGATTGCGTTTTGCTTTTCAGATAACAAGTATGTGCCCTAACGTATTTGTGTATGGTTTTTTGCGGGAAAAGGACGCGAGTCATTTTCCGTTGTTGTGGAAAGATAATTAATAAGATTGAATTTCTGGTGAGGAAATTCAGCCGCAATTAATTATACACCTTGTTACCACACGTTTTTTCAATTCAGTTTTTTATTTTCCAAAATATCAAATCCGAAATACCCTTTCCGAACTTCCAATTCCACTTTTGTATAAAACTCCATTTTTTCGTAATATTTGTGCGGAAAAACTAGTTCTTTAATTTTTCCATTATAGTTTATATCAAAAGTCGGTTTTCTTTCATCTCGGTGATATTTTCTTCCAGGCAAAGATGAGCGCTTCACTATTTCATAAGTCTCTTTTATAGGCTCTGAATTTGCCATATAAAAATTGGTCATTATAAATATTGAACAAGCTATAAATCCATAACTCAAAATATATTGCATTCCAGAATAAAAGTAAAGTCCAATTCCTTTTTTCTTGTAAGTCTTTCCGTAATTCTTGAAATCAACTAAAAAAGTTATAATTCCTACAACTATAATGATTCCGATTAAGATTGAAACGTCAATTATTGTATTCCGAAATAATGTGACTTGCCAGGCCATTGAAAATAATCCTAAAATCAAAATTGTCACATAATATATTTTTCGTTGTTTTGTCGTCATTTCGGCAATGTGTGGTAACGTTTAATATATGTGTCGTAGCAGGGCAAAATGTTACCCTGTTTTTCTATATTTCTGCGCATTGGTTGCTAACTTTTACTTTTTGCAAGCATTGCGCCACTGCAAAAATACACAGACTTTTCGAATCATCATCTAGCTGCTATGATCACATATATAGTGTTATACCCATTGTTTAATTATTTCTTGCGCTTCATTTAGTTTAGCAGCATTGAATCCGATTAAAAGCTCAGTTTGGACCCAGAATTGTTTTCTGTCCGATTCAAGTCCATTTAGGGATTTATCATCGTCAATAATTAGGAAATTCCGAATTGGTTCGTGATCAAGAAACGTATCAATTTCTATTTTTCTTTCAGTTCCTAAAGTTCCTCCTGGTAAAAAACCAACAAGAGGAGCTTTAATATTCCTGTTTTTAAAAATTTCTTGAAATTGCTTTAAGTCTTTGCTTAATCTTCTTGTTGAGCTTAACCACAATTCAGCATCAAGATTATCCATTAAAGAATTCAAATTTCGCACACAATCGCCATTAAATTCCGAATAACCGTCAGAGTGCATTTCGTCAGATTTCCAGTTGGGAGTTAATATTAAAACTCCATCTAAATCCAGAATAATTAAATTCTTCATTTAATTGGGTATAACGGTAAATATAACAAACGTTGTTGTCCCGAAGGGCAACTATGTTTTGTTATATAGTGTTAGGTGCTTTTTTATTTCTTTGTTAACAATCTCAAAAACTTCATTTTCTTGAAACCCTCTCAAATTAAAATCAAGGTCAAAATAGAGTTTTATTTCATTTCCAGGGGTATATATTTGATATTGAACAATTGGAAATCCATTTTCATAAAGTGAATCAAATGGATATTTTTCATCCACATTAACAATTATTGGTTTCAATCCATTTAATTCTAGTAATTCTTTTGATAATAAGTTAATTCGTTCAGTCAGATTTTCGGTTCGTGATTCTATTTTATGCCGATTAGCCATAATAAGTCCATCTTTTAAATTGTCAAACCCAGCATCATCTCTTAAATGGACAAATAGTAAATCAATTACTTTATCTAGAGTGTTGTATTTTTCATCAAAAACAGTTTGAGCATAATCTTCTCCAAATATAAACAAGTTGATATTTATTCGATTAACAGGACAATTCCAATCTCTTTTGATTTTAAATTCAAACTCATAACCTGTCAATTCCAGTTGACTTTCAGAACGAAATCTGTTCACTACTTTTTCAGTCAGTTCAAAAAGGTTAATTTCTTTGTTGAATTTCATTTTTTTTCTGATTGCACCTAACGCCAAATATATGAATCGGAGCAAGGCAAACGAGCCTGAACCAATTGATTTATCTGCGCATTTTTATTTCTTGTTTAATTTATAAAAATCCAGGTCTACCACAAAAAGGAAAAGACCTTTCGATCTAGCACTAAATTGCTCTGATTTTATATATAATGTTACAGTGCGTATTTTTTAGAATATCATTCTCCTTTTACTTTTAAAAGTAACTTCAAAAAAATGTAAACCTCTAATTTTATATTTATTATCTAGTTGAGTTTTACAACATCGTTTAATGTTGCCTTTCTGATTTTTAAAGTCACGATTTTGTTAAGCTTTGATTGTTCAACTAAAGTTATTCCCATTCCTTTTCTTTTTTGTAAAGAACTGTTTTTAAATACTGCAATTATAGAATAATTTGTTTTTGGTTTAATTTCATCAGGTTCATTATGATGATATAATTTGGGAATATAATATTTTCTACTAGCATCAACTTTTTCGTCCTTACCATTCCAATCTAAATATTTAATGGTCGTTAATTTAATGCTTTTAGTTCCTTTGTTATTTATATCCAGAAATAAAAAGATATTATCATCTTTTTGTATTATGTCTGATAAAGAAATAACAATATCATTAGATTCATCTGAAATGTTTTTGATTCTCTTTTTTCCTTTACTGTTTTTCTCGCAGAATAGTTTTGCTTGTCTTTTTTCTTCTAAATATATTTCATGTTGTTTCTGTAATTCCTCTTTACTAGGAGAGACATATATTTCTTCAGGTTCTTCGGTATCTTCTATTATTTCTTGAGAAATAGCGAAAGATGTATAGAATAAAACTAAAGCTAAAATTATTATTCTTTTCATTATTGATTAGTTTTAAGACTTTTAAGTTAATTTTTATAATCTACAAATAATTAAGTTTTTTTCGTTTTATCGACTTAGAGCTTAGATTCACAAGCATTTTTAGTAGCTGTGTTATGCACTGTAACGTTAAATATATGTGTCGTAGCAGAGCAAAATGTTACCTTGCTTTTCGATTTTTTCTGCGCATTGGTTGCTAACTTTTAATTTTTGCAAGCATTGCGTCTTACCAAAAATACAACAACCAATCGATCGATCACTGAACTGCTATGATCACATATATAGTGTTGTATAATGTTCTTTTTTTAGATTTTGATTTGTCAAGTCAATAGTTAAATATTGCACCACTTGCATCAAAAGTATAAGAAGAGTCATTTCTTTTAACTTTATAAATCATTTCTCCCTTGCTTTTAAAAATAGAATCACCAACAAAAAATGAAATATGTGCATTTTGTACGAAAGTATTCCAAATTTGAAAAGTATCTTTTTGCTCAGCTACTAGTAAAGAATAGCCACCTTTTCCGGTTTTGGTATCGATGATCAATCCTTGTATTTTAATAGATTTTAACTTCTCATAACTTTCTTTAGGAGTTTGAGAGCAAGAATTGGATATTATTAAAATTATAATTAAAAATAGAATAGATATTTTGAATACTTTATTGTTCATAATTAATTTCCATTTTGCGTGATTGATCATGTCTCGGCTAATGTTATACAACGTTTAATATATGTGTCGTAGCAAAGCAAAATGTTACCTTGCTTTTTGATTTTTCTGCGCATTGATTGCTAACTTTTCCTTTCTGCAAGCATTGCGCCTTGCCAAAAATACAACAACCAT
>NZ_JBHULE010000014.1:0-874 GCF_042684305.1 Aquimarina rubra
ACGTTGTGCAACAGTTAAAAACCAAGAACTAAAAACAGAAATATGATACCAACTAATGATTTATTACTATTTGGATTAGCCGCATTGATAATGGTAATTTCGCCTGGCCCGAATATGATTTATTTAATCTCAAGGTCTTTATCACAAGGAAAAAAAGCTGGAATCATCTCTCTTTTCGGAGTAATGTGTGGATTTTTATTCCATATACTTTTGGTGTCTTTTGGACTTACCGCAATATTTTTTGCTGTCCCTTATGCATTTGTAGTGGTAAAATTTCTTGGAGTAGGCTACTTATTATATTTAGCCTATAATACTGTTAAATCCAATAACAAAATTTTTGACGCTGACCTAAACCTGAAATCGGACAAACCTCTTAAACTCTTTAATATTGGACTTTTGACAAATATCTTGAATCCCAAAATGGCAGTATTTTATCTTTCATTTTTTCCTCAATTTATAAAACCCGAATATGGTTCTATATTAGGTCAAAGTTTTCAACTCGGAATTATACAAATAATAATAAGTTTTTCAGTTAATTTTCTGATTGTTATATCAGCCGCTAACATGGCAAGTTGGTTCTCTAAAAAACCAGTTTGGTTAAGAATACAGAAGTGGTTTATGGCTTCTGTATTGACTGGACTTGCTGTAAAAATGGCATTGGCAAAAGCGAAATAAAAACCATTGCACAACACGGTGTATAAAACATAGCTAGTAAGTGCTAAACCAAAAAGTTTGTGCTTATTTACAAAGACCACCAAATTTTTAATTTGGCTTTTAAAATAGAAAAAATAAAAACAAAATAAAAAATTCGGCTCTATGTTTATCCGAAAAGTTAGTGTCTTTTTGCACGCTACGTTTCATACACAAACCGTTA
>NZ_JBHULE010000015.1:0-2158 GCF_042684305.1 Aquimarina rubra
TCGAATGGTTGTTGTATTTTTGGCAAGGCGCAATGCTTGCAGAAAGGAAAAGTTAGCAATCAATGCGCAGAAAAATCAAAAAGCAAGGTAACATTTTGCTTTGCTACGACACATATATTAAACGTTATCTCTTATTAAAAAAACAAAAAGATCTGAAAGCAATATTAGAAAATAGAGTAAAGGCATTTATTATTGATTATCTGATTATGGCAATAATCGGATTTATAATTTTCTCACTAACTTCTGACTTGTTCATTTCAATGATGATTGTTTATCCTATTACAATGAATAAGGATTTTCTAAATGGAAAAAGTATTGGTAAACGGATATTCGGAATTCAAGTACATAATCTGACTGACCAAAAAGCGGACGAATGGAAAAGCTCGTTGCGGAATTTTTTACTAATTATACCAATCGATTTGATTTTCACATTTGTTAGTCCAATACAAAGAATCGGAGATAGAATTGCGAACACAAAAATCGGAATTGAGAATCAACGCAATTTAAAAACGATTGGTTCGGAATTAAATAATTACACAGTAAATAAAGAATTAGTTTTCGGATTAATATTCGGAATGGCCAATATTTATGGACTTTTATGGTTCTATGGATTCTTATTTACGAATATAATGATACAATAAAAACAAGAGATAACAAGATGTATAAATCATAGTGGCTACGCCACAACGATTCATACATGCAACGTTATGCTGTATTAAAAAAAACTCAAAATGTCATTATCTGAAAAAAAATGGTTTGACTTAGTTAATTTATTTGACATTAATCTTTCTATTAAATATACTATTATAGATAAATTATTTTTACAGAAAGATATCGAAGGGTATTTAAATGATAAATATCTTGTAGACGCATTTGATGAAGTTGATAAGAATTTAGTTTTACTGGACAACCCAAGTAAATTCATTTTTTTAATAAGAATAAGAGACGGTATTAGATTAATGTATGAAAACTTTAAAATTGTTTATCCTAATAAAAAAAACAAGGATGTATTATTAGAGGAATTCGCTACTTTTCAAAGAGGTAAAAGGTGGCTTAAAGAAAATGGAATTAATGAACCAGACGGATTAAATAAAGAATATTTTATTAAATTTTATAATTCACTTTTCTTATTACATTATAATATCGAAATCGAACTAAATGAGCTAATATCAAGAGTTCCACTTCAATCTATAAAATCAGAAGAAATAAATTTAAAGTCAAATTTGAAAAGAAAACTCGAACAAAAAAAAGAGTTTATAAACAACTATTATATTACTGGAGGAAAAAATGTCATTTCAAATAGTATTGAATCGATAGTATTTTCTCCCGATGATGATATTAAGCATAACATAGAACCTCTTGAAATTATAAAAACTATTTGCATTCACTTTAAATCTCTTATTGAGAATAATGGATTGTATAAATTAATATACGAAAATGATAAAGTATCGATTAAACATGAGAATGTTCCTCAAAAGCTATTTTTTTCAATAAGCCAAGTTTATTGTATAGCTAATAATATTGATGTTAGTCCAGAAACAAATTCTGGTGCAGGCTCAGTTGATTTTAAATTTTCTGTAGGATTTAAGCAAAAGGTGAATGTAGAATTAAAGTATTCAAAAAACCCAAAGCTGATAGATGGTTTTAAATTACAAATAGAGGCGTATAATAGAGCAGAAAAAACTGATAAATCTTTTTACATAGTACTAAATGTTGATGACAACTCTAAGCTTGATGATTTATTAGTAATATTTAAAGAAGAAAAATCAAAAAACAAAAAGCTTCCTGAGCTCATAATAATAGATTCAAAATACAAAGAATCTGCAAGTAAATTGAAAAACAACACAGCATAACACTATATATAGCAAATTGTGCGATTAGTGCTTAATCCAAAAGTTGTTGCTTGTTTGCAAAGTCGCCAAATCTTTTGATTTGGTATTAAAAGAGAAAAATTAAAACAAAATACAAAAGATTTGGCTTGTGGCTAAACCGAAAGTAATCGCTTGTTTTCTGCCCAACTTGCCATATATTTAACGTTGTAGTGCATCGAAAAATGAATCAAGAAACTAAAATATGCGTTGAATGTGAATCTGAATACTTTAAAAATAATTCAGAAATGATTGCAATTTGTCCTGATTGTGCTCATAAACTTTACGGA
>NZ_JBHULE010000016.1:0-2315 GCF_042684305.1 Aquimarina rubra
ATAGATTCTAAATTATCAATTTCTTGTTCAGAACAACCTCTAAATTCAGAAGTTATTTGAGGATAATCTTTTAAAAAGTTTTTAGATTCTTCTAGATACATTTATTTTTCGTAATTACCGCTAACGCCAAATATATGAATCGGAGCAAGGCAAAACAGCCTGAACCAATTGATCTATCTGCGCATTTTTATTTCTTATTTAATTTATAAAAATCCAGCGCCATCGTAAAAAGGAAATGACTTTTCGATCTAGCGCTTAACTTTTGCTCTGATTTCATATATAATGTTGTAGAGCGTTTTTATTCGCGTTGTTCTTCGTGTTCACGAGCTAATTCCACAAGCATATTTTCAAAATCCACATATTGGAATTCAAACTCGTCATAAACCTCGTGATCCCAAAGTACAATTTGATAATTATTATTTAGACATTCAGTTGTCGTGTCAAAACATAACAATCCCCAATCACTCCAACTCGCAAATGGAATACGTCCAGTTTCGATTAAATCTTCTGCTGGGTAACCGTCAAAAATCATCTCCATTATTTTAGCTCTCCAAGTATTGATCGGATGAGCACAGAATGAACATTCGCCTATGTATAAATCATAGAAATGTTTGTGTTTAAGAAACTGCTTATAACTTTCAGGTAGCTTATGTCCAATTTCTTTTTCTAATTCCACCAATTCTATGTCTGTAACTGTACTTGGAATGGGGAACCAATTATTCCATTCTTGATTTTTGTCCGAATCTTTTTCCGCCATTTCAGGCTCAATTCTTATCGGTAACGAATTTATTTCCAACGAAACTATTTCGTCAAGATATTTGTCAATTATTTTTTTCAAATTTTTATTTTCAATGCTCTACAACGTTTAATATATGTGTCGTAGCAGGACAAAATGTTACTCTGTTTTCGACAAAAACTGCGCATTGATTGCTAACTTTTACTTTCTGCAAGCATTGCGCCTTACCAAAAAAAACAAGAACTATTCGATTGATTACCTAGCTGCTATGAGCACATATATAGTGTTATCTACTTTTTTATTTTGCTACAAATTTATCCACTTTAATTACATCTTCCAGCTGTAATTCCCAAAAGGTTGCTTGAATTTTCTTTTCTTGAAAAGGTAAAGTGTAATACTCTAAGTCAAAATTCATGTCAAAAACCTTTTCCCAACTCTTCTCAATTTGATTTTTCTCCGCTTTTGATAATTTCTCAAACTCGTCATTACCACGTCTTTTTTCGTATTCATTAGCCTCTATTTCAGAGTCTGCTATATAATCTTTATAACTAAGTGACCAATGCCATAAAACAAAATCTGACAACAAAATATCTTTCTGGTCTTTTTCGATTTCTATTCGATAACCAACAGTTCCATTTGGTAAATAACCAGATCTCCTTAAATCAGGTTTTCTTTTACTGGAATCAAAATGTTGGTACCAAGCCCATACAGGAAATTGATTTGTTTTTTCAGGTTTACCGATGCGATTACTCATTTGACTTTTCATCCATTCGTATCCAGTCTTGAAATCAGGTTCAACAAATTCCTCTCTCGGAATTAAAATTCCATTCTCTGTAAGCTCATTCCATCCACTTTCATTTTGTATTGTCCAGAGTTTGATTTTCATTCAGTGAATTGTAGATAACGTTAAATATAACAAACGTTGCTGACCTAAAGGGCAGCTATGTTTTGTTATATAGTGTTAGCATCTTTTTTTAGTTTTCTATTAATATTTTCGAAATATTTTTCTTGTCATACGAGTGTTGAAAGACTGTAATTGTGTCAATCGGAGATTCGTTAGTGTAATAACTCAAAGTACTCGTCACATATATTTTGTCAGATGTTAGACTGTCAATTCTTGAATTCTGAAGGCGGGCAGATGAATGATTTTTATTTTCTACTCGAATCAAATATTGTTTATTGAACCAATTATTATATCCATCATCTTCTCTGTGCTCATAGAATTTCATTCGTTGACCTTTTACATCAATTTCAATAGTGTCAACTGCTTGTCCACCAAATGATGTTTTTCCAAAATCAATATGACAGTATTTTCCAATTAAAGTACGATCAAGTTTATCCGTCTCATAATATCTAATATTTGAACCATCTTGAGCCATTAAGTAAGAGAAAAAGAATGTCCCGATTATAGTTAATACAAATTTTCTTTTCATTTCGTAATTCTAATTGATGCTAACGTTAAGTGTATGTTTTGTTTGGTGATAATCGTTTGCGTAGCGATAGCGAAGACAAACTATTTGCCAAATGAAATATACACAGTGTTGTGTGCTTTATACTTTTTAATTTAGTTTTCGTAAAA
>NZ_JBHULE010000017.1:0-417 GCF_042684305.1 Aquimarina rubra
AATGTACGGCTGCAGGTTTTGTAGCAGGTACGAGTTTAGCCCCTGAAGACACGGATAGTGACACGACTCCAGATTACTTAGATACAGACAGTGATAATGATGGGATCAATGATGTGATTGAAGCCGTTCAAGGTACCGCAGTAGGTACTGATGCCGATGGCGATGGTTTGGATGATGGTTTTGATACGGTAGACACTACCGGAGCTACCCCAGATGTCAATGACAATTTAGATACGGGAGCCATTGGTACGGACAATGTGGATGATGCGGATCTGACGGAGGTTGACTTCCGAAGTATTTTAGATGCCGATAATGATGGTATAGCAGATAATGTAGACGAAGACGATGACAATGATGGTATTCCTGATGTGGTGGAGAGTGATGGTAACGATCCAAGCGGGGATGATGATGGAGACG
>NZ_JBHULE010000017.1:631-1577 GCF_042684305.1 Aquimarina rubra
TAACGATGGTATCTATGATATCATTGAGACGGGCAATGCCGGATTAGACAGTGATGACGATGGTATTGCCGATGGTGGCGTTGGTACGGATGGTATTCCGGACCCTGCACAAGGCAATGTAGATGGCGATCCGGTAACGACAGTTGTTACTGATACAGATGGTAATGTAAATGACGGTCCGGACTATTTAGATATTGATGCAGATGACGATGGTATTGCGGACAATGTAGAGGCGCAGCCAACAGCCAGTTATACTGCCCCAAGTGGTACTGATAATGACAATGATGGTATTGATGATGCGTATGATCCGGTATGTAACTTAGCGGATGGTACTGTTCCGGCGGATGGTAATGCCGATGAATGTACGGCTGCAGGTTTTGTAGCAGGTACGAGTTTAGCCCCTGAGGACACGGATAGTGACACGACTCCAGATTACTTAGATACAGACAGTGATAATGATGGGATCAATGATGTGATTGAAGCCGGTCAAGGTACCGCAGTAGGTACTGATGCCGATGGCGATGGTTTGGATGATGGTTTTGATACGGTAGACACTACCGGAGCTACTCCAGATGTCAATGATAATTTAGATACGGGAGCCATTGGTACGGACAATGCAGATGATGCGGATCTGACGGAGGTTGACTTCCGAAGTATTTTAGATGCCGATAATGATGGTATAGCAGATAATGTAGATGAAGACGATGACAATGATGGTATTCCTGATGTGGTGGAGAGTGATGGTAACGATCCAAGCGGGGATGATGATGGAGACGGTATTCCGAACTACCAGGATGTAGATCCGGACGGATTACCAGGTACTCCGGATTTAGCGGACAGTAATGGAGATGGTATTCCGGATATTTATGACAATGACAATGATGGTGTTCCGAATCACTTCGACTTAGACAGTGACAATGATGGTATCTATGATATCATTGAGACG
>NZ_JBHULE010000018.1:0-57980 GCF_042684305.1 Aquimarina rubra
TTTGCGGGTGCAAACATACAACCCTTTTTCAATCCAACAACAAAAAATTAAAAGTATTTTTTAAAAAAAATATAAAGATTTTATAATACACTCTAAACAATAAACTTACACCAAGAAAAAAATATATTAATACCTAAAAATTAAACCAAAACAACCTCTAAAGTGACTACGATATCGATCCTTAATATATAGTATCACAAAAAACTTTAAAACATAGAATTCTTAATAGATACCAATGACAACTAATAACCTTCAATATTTTAATAAATGTACACTGTATTTATTGTGAGGATTTTATTATCGTATTATCTTTGCCTCTTTAATTAGAAAAATAATGATCAAAATTACGTTACCAGACGGTTCGGTTAGAGAATACGATAGCAGCTTAACTGTTATGGATGTAGCAAAAGATATAAGTGAAGGTTTTGCCCGAAATGTTATTTCGGCTAAATTCAATGAAACTATTGTAGAAACCTCAACAGAGTTAACAACCGACGGAAATCTAGTTTTGTTCACTTGGAGAGATGATGATGGAAAAAAAGCATTTAGACATTCTACTTCACACGTTTTAGCACAAGCTTTAGAAGAGTTATACCCAGGAGTAAAGTTATCTATAGGTCCAGCGATTGACAATGGATTTTATTATGACGTAGATCTTGGGGACCAAAGCATATCTGAAAAAGATTTTAAGTCAATTGAAGATAAAATGCTTGAAATTGCCAGAGGAAAGCATGAATTTAAAATGAGATCGGTTTCCAAAGATGATGCTTTAGCTAAATATAAGGAAGAAGGTAATGAATATAAGGTTGAATTAATTGAAAACCTTGAAGATGGAACTATTACTTTTTGTGACCACGACACATTTACAGATCTATGTCGTGGAGGACATATTCCTAATACCGGACTCATAAAAGCTGTCAAGATTATGAGTGTTGCCGGTGCTTACTGGCGAGGAGATGAGAATAATAAGCAACTTACCAGAGTTTATGGTACTTCTTTTCCAAAGCAAAAAGAACTTAAAGAATATTTAGAATTACTCGAAGAAGCAAAAAAACGAGATCACAGAAAACTAGGAAAAGAATTAGAATTTTTCACCTTTTCTCAGAAAGTAGGTCAAGGATTACCTCTGTGGCTACCAAAAGGAGCAGCTTTGCGTGAAAGACTAGAACAATTTCTAAAGAAAGCTCAGAAAAAAGCTGGTTATGAAATGGTAGTTACGCCTCATATTGGACAAAAGGAATTGTATGTTACATCAGGCCATTATGCAAAATACGGAGAAGATAGTTTTCAGCCAATAAATACACCTGCAGAAGGAGAAGAGTTCTTATTAAAGCCTATGAACTGTCCGCATCACTGTGAGATTTACAATAGTGGACCTTGGTCTTACAGGGATCTACCTAAACGATATGCTGAATTCGGTACTGTCTATAGATACGAGCAAAGTGGTGAACTTCATGGACTTACGAGAGTACGTGGATTTACACAAGATGATGCTCACATATTTTGTACTCCTGATCAACTAGATGAAGAGTTTAAAAAAGTAATAGATCTTGTACTTTATGTATTTGGGTCTTTAGGTTTTGAAAATTTTACAGCACAAGTATCGGTAAGAGATCTAGATAATCCTGAAAAGTACATCGGTGATGTAGAAAATTGGGAAAAAGCTGAAAATGCAATAATAAGTGCAGCCAAAGATAAAGGTCTTGATTATATTGTTGAAACCGGTGAAGCCGCTTTTTATGGTCCAAAGTTAGACTTTATGGTCAAAGATGCTTTGGGTAGAAGTTGGCAATTAGGAACCATACAAGTAGATTATAACTTACCAGAACGTTTCGATCTTGAATATAAAGGGAGTGACAATGAGATGCATAGACCTATCATGATCCATAGAGCACCTTTTGGAAGTATGGAAAGATTTATCGCTATTTTGCTAGAACATACAGCGGGTAACTTCCCGCTTTGGTTAATGCCTGAACAAGTTATTGTTCTATCAATCAGTGAGAAATATGAAAAATACGCTGAAAAAGTTTTAAATTTGTTAGAAAATAACGAAATTCGCGCCCTTGCGGATCATAGAAATGAAACTATGGGCAAGAAAATAAGAGAAGCAGAAATGAAAAAAATTCCTTACATTGTTATTGTAGGGGAACAAGAACAAAATGATAATACTATTTCAGTAAGAAAACATGGTGGAGAAGATGTTGGAGCAATTAGTATTGAAAAGTTTGCAGAAATAATTACAGAAGAAATCAATAGAACGTTAAAACCGTTTAACGGATAATATAAAATAATTAAGTTTAATTTAAATCTTTAAGTCATAGCAATAAGAAGAAGAAGGTCTCAGAAACCACTAAGAGTAATTAAAGAAGATGCTCACAGAATCAATCATAAAATAAGGGTTGATGAAGTACGTCTTGTAGGCGACAATGTAGAAGTTGGTGTTTACCCAACCAAAAAAGCACTAGCACTTGCTGAAGAGCAAGAACTAGATCTTGTAGAAATTTCTCCAAAAGCGGTACCTCCTGTTTGTAAAATCATGGACTATAAAAAGTTCCTGTACGAGCAGAAAAAAAGAGACAAGGCTCTTAAAACCAAAGCCACCAAAGTCACTATAAAGGAGATTAGGTTTGGACCAAACACTGACGAGCACGATTACGAGTTTAAGAAAAAGCACGCAATTAAGTTTTTGAGTGAAGGAGCTAAATTAAAAGCGTATGTCTTCTTTAAAGGACGTTCCATAATCTATAAGGATCAAGGGCAAATTTTGTTATTAAGACTTGCTCAGGAATTAGAAGAGTATGGTAAGGTAGAGCAAATGCCTAAACTAGAGGGTAAGCGTATGATTATGTTTATTGCTCCAAAAAAAACTAAATAATAAAAACTTCTTTATATGAAGAAGTTCTAAAGATAATAAGTGAGATTATTATAAAAACAAGGATACAATGCCTAAAATGAAAACAAAATCCAGTGCTAAAAAGCGTTTTAAGCTTACCGGTACTGGTAAAATCAAAAGAAAGCACGCTTTTAAGAGTCACATTTTGACAAAAAAATCTAAAAAGCGTAAGCTAGCTTTAACGCACTCTACATTAGTGCATAAAAGCGATGAAAATAGTATTAAAGAACAATTACGTTTGAAGTAATCGCTTTTTAATCAGGTTAAAATTATTATAAACCCAGGAGTTGGGCCTTTAAAAGAATTCAGAATTCAGAATTGCAAATTCAGAATTATTGAATCGCCTACTACTAAAAAATTTAAATTATGCCAAGATCAGTAAATTCTGTTGCAAAAAGAGCTAGAAGAAAAAGAGTTCTTAAGCAAGCAAAAGGTTACTTCGGACGTCGTAAAAACGTTTGGACAGTAGCAAAAAATGCAGTCGATAAAGCAATGTCATATGCTTATAGAGACCGTAGAAACAAAAAAAGAACTTTCCGTGCTTTATGGATCACTCGTATTAATGCAGGTGCACGTTTACACGGTATGTCTTATTCTCAATTTATGGGGAAAGTAAAAGCTAATAATATCGAATTGAACCGTAAGGTTCTTGCAGATTTAGCTATGAACAACCCTGAGGCTTTTAAAGCGATTGTAGAAAAAGTAAAGTAATTTTTAATAATATATTCTCTCACTTATAATGAAAACCCACTTTTACGAGTGGGTTTTTTTATTGCCATTCGTCGATAAAAAATGTATTTTATCGTTAAAAAATCCCTTTTTAACGATAAAAATAAAAGATGATTGACATTTTTTTACTACATTTGTCCGAGCTAAATATAAAGGAAAGCCAAAATATAAGGTAGTATACTATTGTAAAGTATGTATAAACCATATTCTGCCACCTGTTTTTTAACTCTTTTTTTAAAACGTGTTTTTTTTGGGGAAAAACAAAGGTTCATCAATTACCTGTAACTCTAATTTTTAGTATTAGATATTTACAAAACGGATGTAACTGATAAAAATAATGCCCCATGATCCAAAATTGGTTTAAAACTCTACCCAAAAAGAGAAAATCTAGGCTCCCTTCAAATAGGGAAGAAAAGGATATCTTGCACCTTATACACTTCTTGTGGAATGAGATTGATACAAAAACCAATACATCAGCAATAAAAGCCCAAATTGATGTTTTCACTAAACTTTCTTTTGAAAACAAAATCAAATCGCTACCCGAGATATATTTATTTTTAGAAGATCATTTAATTGAAAAAAATATAATTCGTAAGCATACAAAACGAAAATTAAGAGATAAAATACGAACAGCTTATCCTTCGCTATCTAACTATCCAAATTTTGCTCCTATACTATTAGACCTTAAACGGCAAGAACTATCCATCTGTAAGATATTTCTATCTAGAATAATTGAAAAATCTTTGGAATTAATCGGTGTTTTTAATGATCCTGATTTAGACAGCATAAAAATAGATTTGGACGCTTTTGACAATGCTTCTTCTATAGATATAATAGAGGGAAGAAAGAAATTATTAGAGTTTTCTTCAACAATATTCTCAAAGATGAAAGAGAATTTGGGAGAGAATGCAATTACCAACTTATATCTAAATGCATATAAACAACATTTTCAGTCCTATCACCTACTCGATTCTTTCACAGCTACATTAAATGTAATCCCCGAAGAGATTTTCGCAAAGGAACTTATAAATTTTCCTAGTAAACAGCAAATGCTCAAAATGCTTCAAAAGCAATTGCATAGCCTGGAAGAAGTTAATGAAAGACTTACTAAAGAAATTATCGAACGCAAAAAAATTGAAGATGATCTTAAACACAGTGAACACCTAAAATCCAGAATATTAGATACTGCATTAGATGGCATCATCCTAACAGACAAAAATGGTATCGTACTGGATTGGAACAAGCAAGCAGAAATCATTCTAAGAATAAACAAACAAGAGACAATAGGTCAGAGCATCTATTCTCTTGTTCCCTATAAATTAAGACAAGAATTACAGAATAGTTTTGAAAATTATATAAATACCGGAGAAGGACAGTTAATTAACAAAAGAGTAGAAACTTCGGTTCCTCTAAGAGATGGTACCATTGTATATGTAGAGCTTACCATAATAGCGATTAAAACCAAAGACGATTATTTGTTTAATGCTTTTTTTAGAGATATTACCAATAAGAAGCTTATTGATAATGAAATCAGGGAAGCAAAGGTTTTTGCAGAAAAATCCGCAAAAGCAAAATCGATATTTCTCTCTAATATGAGTCACGAAATTAGAACGCCATTAAACGTTATTTTAGGACTTACTGGCATTCTGCAGAAAGGTGGATTTTCCAACCCTGAAGCAGATAAAGCGAATCTGGATGGTATTCAGTTCTCGGCAGAAAATCTTCTAGTACTAGTAAATGATATTTTAGATTTTTCTAAAATAGAAGCAGGAAAACTTACTTGGCAAGAAACTGATTTTAACATACATGAACTGATTAATAATATTTCAAGAGGGTTTAAAATTAAAGCAGACGAGAAAGGACTTACCTATAAAACCGTTATAGATCCTACTCTACCTAAATTTATTGTAGGAGATCAATTCAGATTAAACCAAATTCTGACCAATCTTTTAGGGAATGCCATAAAATTTACTCACAAAGGTGAGGTTGTTATTAGTGTAACCGCAGAAACAAAAGAATTAGACGTGATCGCTATAAAGTTTTCTGTAAAAGATACTGGTATTGGTATACCAAATGACAAACTCGATAATATTTTTAGTAGTTTTTACCAGGTCCACGAGCCCGGAAAACATAAAATTGAAGGAACTGGATTAGGACTTTCTATTTCCAAACAACTTATAGAATTGCAAGGAGGTATTTTGCAAGCCGAAAGCACTCCAAATATTGGTTCAGATTTTACGTTTTCTATAGAATATAAGAGAAGTAAACTTACCACATTAAAAAGTATTTCCAATTCAAACATCACAACCAGGTTTCCGCAATCCATTTCCGGAATGAATGTATTAATCGTAGAAGATAATAGAATGAACCAATTCTTTATCCAGCAATTATTTTCTATTTGGAATATTAACGCAGATATTGCCGAAAACGGAAAAGTAGCTCTTCAGAAACTTGATCATATGAACTACGATTTGATTTTAATGGATATGCATATGCCGATAATGGATGGACCAGAAACTGCTATGTATATCAGAAATCATGAAAATCCAAAAATTAAAAATATCCCTATAGTAGCTTGTTCTGCAGACGTATTCCCTGAATCCAAAAAGACGGCTATGGATTCTGGAATGAACTTTTACCTAACAAAACCCATTAGAGAAAAAGCGTTAGAGGAATTATTATTTAGCTTAAAACCTTATTCAAATAAACAGGAAATAATAGCACAATCTTATACAAGTTTCACCCAGGAAATCATTGATGATAATGATCAAAAATTATGTGATTTCTCCGGATTACACCAAACATTTTCTGGTGATAATGAAATCATTCAATCTGTACTTGAAATGTTCATAGAAGAAACTCCACAAGATTATAATAAATTACAGGCGGCGGTAAAAGATCATAACCTAATAGCGACTTCAGAGCTTGCTCATAAACTAAAATCAAGTTTTAAGACAGTGGGACTATCAGAACAAGCACTTGTTCTTCAACAAATGGAAAAGTACGGAAAATCAAAACAAAATTCTGATTCTATCGTAGCACTAATGCAGGAATTAGATCATTCTTATTCATCTATCATTTCAGAAATTAAAAATGAAATTAAAAATTTAGTTTCTTTGAAAACTTTAAGTTAAACATTTCATATTTCTCTGGCTATATTTGCATTTATGCATACACAAATTACCAGCCATCAAAATCCTAAAATAAAACGCTTGCATCTGCTTAAGGAGAAGTCTAGAGTGCGTAAAAAAGAGAATCGTTTTTTTATTGAAGGTAAACGCGAAATAATCCTAGCTATTTCTGGAGGATATCGACTAGAACAGATATATTATTGTGCTTCTATTATTTCTAAAGAAGAGGTTTTACGAATTACAGAAACAAGTAATAATCAAATTGAGTTTTTTGAAGTTACCTCGGATATTTATCAAAAGCTTTCTCATCGATCTACAACCGAAGGTGTTTTGGGAATAGCGTTCTCAAAAGAAACCTCCCTGAATAACCTAGACCTACATACTAACAACCCCTTAATACTGGTTGCAGAATCCCCAGAAAAACCTGGAAATATCGGTGCATTACTTCGTACTGCCGATGCAGCAAAAGTGGATGCTTTTTTAATTGCCAATCCCAAAACAGATATTTATAATCCAAATATTATTAGATCGAGTGTAGGTTGTGTCTTTACAAATAAAATTGCTTCTGGTACTACAGAAGAAATCATTCGTTTCTTAAAGGAAAGAAAAATAAATATTTACGGAGCAGCATTACAATCTTCTGAAAATTATTACACCCAAGATTATAATAAACCTACTGCAATTGTCGTTGGTACAGAAGATAAGGGCTTAACCGATGAGTGGTTAAAAAACACTACACAAAATATTAAAATCCCCATGAGTGGTGTTATAGATTCAATGAATGTTTCAGTAGCTGCAGGAATATTAATTTTTGAAGCAAAACGACAACGTGATTTTGTTGTCTGATACTTAAAAAATCATTAACTTTCTAAAACCTACAAATCCCAAAGCTACAAACCTATACAAATGACATCAAATTTGCTCTTTTACCTATTGATTGCTATTATCATAATAGTATTTCTGATAGATTCTTTACTAGATATTCTTAATGCCAGGCACTACAATAACAATATACCGGAAGAACTTTCTGATGTGTATCCAGAGGATGAATATCAAAAATCAATAGCTTATAAAAAAGCTAACTATAAATTTAAGATGGTTTCTTCATCCATTTCTTTATGCATTATGCTATTGTTCTTTTTTCTGGATGGTTTTGCATGGGTAGACAAAATCGCAAGAAGTTTTTCGGATAATTCTATTGTAGTAGGTCTCATATTTTTTGGTATCATAATGATTAGCAGTGATATTTTGTCGACACCCGCATCGTATTATAGAACTTTTGTTATAGAGGAAGAATTTGGATTTAATAAAACTACAGTCAAGACATTTTTTATTGACAAAATAAAAGGAATTATTATGATGATCCTGGTTGGTGGAGGATTATTAGCTTTAATTATTTGGTTTTACGAGATTACGGGAAATTATTTTTGGGTGTACGCCTGGATATTGATTTCAGTTTTCACACTAGCCATGAATATGTTCTACGCGAAACTTATAGTACCTCTATTTAATAAACAAACACCTTTAGAGCCTGGAGAACTAAGAGATACTATCCAAGAATATTCTAAAAATGTAGGATTTCAGCTAAAAGATATTTTTGTTATCGATGGATCTAAAAGAAGTACTAAAGCAAATGCATATTTTTCTGGTTTAGGTAGTGAAAAGAGAATTACACTTTATGACACCTTAATAAAGGATTTAAATAAAGAAGAAATTGTTGCAGTACTAGCGCATGAAGTTGGACATTATAAGAAAAGGCATGTCATCATTAATCTTCTTTTATCCATTCTGCTTACCGGAGTAACCCTTTGGTTTTTATCACTTTTTATAGCAAATCCTCTTCTCTCTGAAGCTTTAGGAGTAGAAATACCCTCATTTCATATTGGATTGGTCGCATTTGGAATTCTGTACAGTCCAATATCAGAGGTTACTGGTTTGATAATGAATGTTGTTTCCAGAGCATTCGAATACCAAGCAGATGATTATGCAAAAGACTCTTATAATGGTGAAGCGCTGATTAACAGTCTAAAAAAACTATCAAAAAACAACCTTAGTAATTTGACTCCACATCCCGCTATGGTATTCATACATTACTCACATCCAACGCTTTTACAGAGGATCAAAAATATAAGAAAATAAATCCAACAGCATAGACTTGGTCATTACAATTCTTAGTTGTATTTTTATCTATAACTCGAAGTTAAGACGAAGGTTTTATGTATCGAGAAGTCACACAATGAGATAATAAAAGGGCTTTCTAAGAAAACTTTATAGTATGACTGAAGCCGCTATAGAAGAGGAAAACAAGCAAATTGCCAAGCAATATAAAGAATTGCTTCGTATTAGTTATCGAGATCTAAGCAAAGATGATAAAAAACTAATACGACAGGCATTTGATATTGCCGTAGATGCGCATAAAGACCAACGACGTAAAAGTGGAGAAGCCTACATCTTCCACCCTATAGCTGTGGCTAAAATCGTAGCCAGTGAAATTGGGTTGGATGCAACCTCCATTGCAGCTGCATTATTGCATGATGTAGTAGAAGATACAGAGTACACACTGGTTGATATCGAGCAAATGTTTGGAGAAACTGTTGCTCGTATAGTCGATGGACTTACAAAAATCTCTTCTTTAAAAAAAGATAAAGATATATCCCTTCAGGCAGAAAACTTCAGAAAAATGTTACTTACCCTTAATGATGATGTTAGGGTAATTATTATAAAAATCGCCGATCGTTTGCACAATATGCAAACTATGGACTCTATGCGTCCTGATAAACAAGTAAAAATTGCCTCAGAAACCTTATACATTTATGCTCCATTAGCGCATAGGATTGGTCTTTACAATATCAAAACTGAGTTAGAAGATTTAGGTCTAAAATACACAGAACCCGAAGTATACAAAGATATACTTGAGAAAATAAAGGAGAGCAAGGAAGAACAAGATGCCTACATAAAAAGATTTTCTGATAAAATTAAAGAAGGGCTTGATAAAGAAGGGCTTGATTATGAAATCAAAGGTCGACCAAAGTCAATTTTTTCTATCAGGCGTAAAATTCTAAAGCAAAATATCTCTTTTGAAGAAGTCTACGACAAATTTGCCATTCGAATTATCTACAAAGCAGATGATATTGAAAACGAAAAATTCGTAGCCTGGAAAATTTATACTATTGTAACGGATTATTATCGCCCTAATCCAATTAGACTAAGAGATTGGATTTCACAACCCAAGTCTACTGGATATGAAGCATTGCACATTACGGTAATTGGTCCGGATAGTCAATGGGTCGAAGTTCAGATACGTAGTGAACGAATGCACGAGATTGCCGAAAAAGGATATGCAGCGCATTATAAATACAAAAACACAGAAGAAAAGCAGGATCAAGGTCTTGATGGTTGGCTAAACAGACTGCAAGAAGCATTAGAAAACTCTGAAGCAAATGCAGTAGATTTTGTAGAAGAGTTTAAAC
Organism: Aquimarina rubra; assembly: GCF_042684305.1. Lineage (NCBI taxonomy): Bacteria > Pseudomonadati > Bacteroidota > Flavobacteriia > Flavobacteriales > Flavobacteriaceae > Aquimarina > Aquimarina rubra. Next base: position 10,224 of record NZ_JBHULE010000018.1, read on the forward strand.
TTAATCTATATGCTAAAGAGATTTTTGTTTTTACCCCAGAAGGTGACCTCAAATCCTTACCTAAAGGGGCAACAGCATTAGATTTTGGGTTTAGTGTACATACCGAAGTGGGTCTCCGTACCAGAGGTGCTAGAGTAAATAACAAATTGGTTCCTTTAAGTCATGAACTTCAAAGCGGAGATCAGGTAGAGATCATCACTTCCACCAAATCAAAACCATCCTCTAACTGGTTGGATTATGCGACCACAGCTAGAGCAAGGTCAAAAATAAAATCTGCTTTACGTGATGAAAAGAAACAAATTGCAGAAGAAGGAAAAGTAGTGCTTAAACGTAAACTACGTTCGCAAAAAATTACGATGAGCGAAAAAGTAGTGAACGAGCTTGTATTATATTTCAAGCTAAAAACTAGCCAGGATCTATTTTACAGAGTGGGTATCGGTACCATTGATAATCAAAAAATCAAAGAATTCGCTACCACTCGCAGTAATGTATTTATGAATTTTATTAAAAATAAAATTCGAAGAGGAAATGCAAAAGATGTTAACAAAGATGAGATTACGTCTAAGTATGACTTGTTAGTTTTTGGTAAAGATTCTGAAAAACTAGAATATAAATTATCCAACTGTTGTAATCCGATTGCCGGAGATGACGTTTTTGGGTTTATTACGGTAAATGAAGGGATTAAGATTCATAAAAAAGATTGCCCTAATGCATTACAACTGCAAAGCAACTATGCATATCGTATTATTCAAGCTAAATGGATAGACTCCAGTCAGGAAGAATTTAAAGCGGTTATAAGACTCAATGGAATTGATAATATAGGTGTTGTTAATGAAGTGACTCAGATCATATCAAACAATATGCATCTGGCTATTTACAATATGAATTTTGATACCAATGATGGAGTTTTTACCGGTAAAATTACCGTAGGCGTTAAAAATAAAAACACCTTAAAAACAGTCATTCAAAATCTATCCAAAGTAAATGGTATTGATAAAGTGGTAAGAGAATAAATCATTCATTTTTTTCTGAATAACTATTTATAAATTGGTCTCTCACTAATAAAAAAATAATGTAAATTTGCTTTTTAAAGCATTATGAGTACCAAAACAACTACGCAAAACGATCAAAACATCGTTAAAAATGTGTTTACTAGTTTTCTAGAGGAAAATGGTCATCGAAAAACACCTGAGCGCTACGCTATACTCCAGGAAATTTATGAAAGCGAAGAACATTTTGATATAGAATCCCTTTATATCAAAATGAAAAATAAAAACTATCGTGTTAGTAGAGCAACTCTTTACAACACCATAGAACTTTTGCTAGATTGTAAACTAGTACGTAAGCATCAGTTTGGTCAAAGTCAGGCACAATACGAAAAATCATATTTCGACAGACAACATGATCATCTTATTCTAACGGATAGTGGTGAAGTTCTGGAGTTTTGTGATCCCAGAATACAATCCATAAAAAAAACAATCGAAGAAATTTTTGATGTAGAAATCACCAATCATTCACTGTATTTCTACGGAACTAAAAAGAAACCAACTAATCAAGAAAACTAATGGCGGTAAACTTATTACTTGGTCTTCAGTGGGGAGACGAAGGTAAAGGAAAAATTGTAGACGTTCTAACAAAAAATTATGATATTATAGCTAGATTCCAAGGCGGACCAAACGCCGGACATACATTGGAATTTGATGGTATTAAGCACGTATTACATACGATTCCAAGTGGAATTTTTCACGATAAAGCAATTAACTTAGTAGGAAACGGTGTTGTTATCGATCCGGTAATCTTCAAAAAAGAATTAGATAACTTGGCTAAGTTTAATTTAGATTATAAATCAAAGTTAGTCATATCCAGAAAAGCACATTTAATATTACCTACTCATAGAATTCTTGATGCGGCATCAGAAGCCTCAAAAGGAAAAGCAAAAATTGGTTCTACTTTAAAAGGTATTGGTCCAACTTATATGGATAAAACCGGTAGAAATGGTATCCGCGTAGGAGATCTGGAATTAAGTGACTGGAAAGAGCGTTATCGTAATCTAGCCAATAAACACGAAGCGATGATCGATTTCTATGATGCAAAAATAGAATACGATCTGGAAGAACTAGAAAATGAATTCTTTGAAGCCATAAAAACTTTAAAATCTTTAACTTTTATTGATAGCGAAGAATATTTGTATCAGGCACAAAAGGAAGGAAAAAAAATATTGGCAGAAGGAGCACAAGGATCTTTATTAGATATTGATTTTGGAACATATCCTTTTGTAACATCTTCCAATACAACTGCTGCTGGAGCTTGTACTGGATTGGGAGTGGCTCCCAATAAAATTAAGGAAGTATTTGGTATTTTTAAAGCGTATACTACTCGAGTAGGTAGCGGACCTTTTCCGACAGAATTATTTGACGAAGACGGAGAAACGATGGGACGTGTAGGTAATGAATTTGGTGCTACTACCGGAAGAGCTCGCAGATGCGGATGGTTAGACCTTGTTGCTTTGAAATATGCTGTACATGTAAATGGAGTAACACAGTTAATGATGATGAAAGGTGATGTACTAAGTGGTTTTAAGACCCTAAAAGTATGTACTGCTTATAATTATCAGGGAAAAACTATCACTCACCTACCCTACAATATCGAACCAGAAAATGTAACTCCGGTGTATACAGAGATGAAAGGTTGGTCAGAAGATCTTACCAAAATGAATGATAAGTCACAATTCCCTAAGGAATTAAATGACTACATCGACTTTTTGGAAAAAGAACTAGAAACTCCAATCACTATAGTTTCTGTTGGACCTGATAGAACACAGACAATTCATAGATAAGTTTTACTTACCAATAATATTAAAATTACACTCCTCAAACATACTATGTTTGGGGAGTTTTTGTTTCATATAATCATATTAAAAATTTAAAATAGCAGATTAAGCAAGAATCGGATTGCATTGAGATTCCTTTTAAATGAACTTTGTGACCAAATAAAAGTATATTCAAATGAATCGCATACAACATGATTTTCAGGTTAAGGCTATTAACCAAAATACAATCTCTCCACTGTTTGAATTATCTGATTCAGAATTGGTAAAACAGAACGTTATAAAACTAGTAGTAGACAAAAAACCCGGATTTCCATGTCGCGTAAGCTTGGAAGACGCTAATATTGGAGAAGAAGTACTATTATTTTCATATCGACATCACGATGTTGATTCACCATACGAAGCATCCGGACCCATTTTCGTTCGCCAAAAAGTAAAAACTGCAACTCTAAAAGTTAATGAAATTCCGGCCATGCTAACAGATAGGCTTCTGTCCGTTAGAGGGTATGACAAGAATGCTATGATGATTGATGCCAAAACGGTACACGGAACTACCTTATTCGATACCATTCAACATCTATTTAATGATTTAAAAATAGTATACTTACATATCCATAATGCCAATCCCGGTTGTTATAATTGTAAGGTGGATCGAATAAATTAAATTAGTACTATGTGTTTGCGAAAAATATAAGAGTAAAAAACTACAGAAATCGCTACCAAATGACACTTCAAAATCCGCAAACAACTGAAAAACATAAAAATATATCGTATATTTGACATACCTCCCACAGATTTTATAACCAATTAAATTATAAACATTGTTCCCCTAATAAATAATCATATTATGGGCAACGAAAATTCAAATGAAACTAAAGAACTTCAATCACAGGTTTTTGATTTAGAAAAGGAAATCAAAAATATTTCTAAAAAAGTACAAAAACTACATATTGAAAAAATAGGAGAGCTTTTAGTTTTGGAAGAAGCAATGCTAAAGAGTCGTTTCAGGTTAGTTATACTTATTTTGACTTCTTGCATAATACTAACTTCTTTAGTTATTATTTTAGATTATAAATTTTTTCTGGAGACTATTTGGATCTGTATCTCATCAGGAATACTAGGTAGCAGTATCTCCGCATTAGTTTCTGCACTTCAGCGAAAAGCTAATGGTTGGGAATTTAAAAACGGTTTGAAGTATCCTAATGAATCTCCAAAAGATAAATTTAGTATAAGGATATCTTCTTTTTTTATGGTAAGACCTCTACTGGGTATTTTATCAGGTTTTGTAATTAATTATGGTTTTCAGGCTACAAGGAGTTTTAAGCTTCATTCAGAAGGATTGGATGAAGCTAGTTTAATTTTTTGGTCAATATTAGCTGGGTTATTTGCTAAATCTTTGATTGAAAAACTAAAAGATCTTTTTAAAAATCTAGTTGGCGTATAAACATCTTAGGATAATTTCATCAAATAAGAAAATAATCTGTATGCTTTGTTTAATCCAATCATAATTTAATAAAGAGATGATATTTTATGATTCGATGGAAAAACAATACATTTGAATCACAAAAGAATAGTACTTATGAAACCTATTAAATTATACTTCTTCCTGTTAATTACAGGATTTCTATTCAACTTTTCCTGTAATCAATTATCCAAAGAAGAACAGGAATTTGATACCTTAATGCAACAAGTAATCGATGTCCACGATGAAGTAATGCCTAAAATGGGAACAATGAGTTCCTTAATCAAGGATCTAGAACCCAAAATTGATACTACCTCAACTGGAAAATCATATGCAAAAGCACAGAAAGACCTTAAAGACTCCTATGATTTTATGATGGATTGGATGAGTGATTTTAGTAATAAATTTCCTCACGGAGAAGAAATTACAACTGATGACTTAGAAAAGTTTACCGCCAAGATGAAAATGCTAAAAGAAGAGGAAGTAGAAGTTAATAAGCTAAGAGATCAAATCAATTCTAGTATTGATAACGCAAAGAAACTATTAGAAAAGTCATAACCTCTGGTTTTTGGTTATAGTTTCTAAAATTGTTTTATTTTTGCTGCTGCAACAAATCGCTTAAACCAATGAGAAAAATTATTTTATTTGCCTCTGTACTACTATTAACTAGTTCGGTTGTACACGCTCAAAAAAAGAAAGATCTATTAGCAGAAATTGATAAACTAAGAAAAGAGTTAAAAACTACTGAAGGAGAATTGACTGAAGCTCGTAAGAATGAAAAAGTAGCTCAGTCCAAAGTAAAAACAATGGAGACTCAAGTAGCTGACCTGAAAGAAACTAATGCTACGCTATTAACTAATATGAGTAGTTTTACAGAGCTTTCTAACAAAAAGGCTAGTAACCTTCAGACATCTCAGGAAATCATTAAAGTAAAGGATCAGCAACTCAATGCTATCAATGATGCTATAACCTCTAATGACTCTATCAATTTAGCGGTGTTTAGTAAGTTCAAAAATGCTATTGGAGGTGATAATATAAAAATCAGTAACGGTACGATATATATAGTTTTACCAAATACTACTCTTTTTGGGGAAAATGATAAGAATTATATTGTAGATGAAAAAGCAAAACCAACTTTAGAAAAGATTGCTGCTACGCTGAATGCTAATCCTGATCTAAATATCTTAGTAGAAGGAAATAGTAATGCTTTGAAGCTTGATGGTAAAAATCTAATAGATAATTGGGATTTAAGTTCTCGACAAGCAGCATCTGTGGTGAGGGTACTTCAATCAGATTATAAAGTAGACCCTAAAAGAATGGAAGCTTTAGGAAAAAGTGAATATGCTACAGAAGGTATTGAAACAGTAACGAGAATTATAATTGATCCAAAATTTGATAAGTTCTACAATATGGTCAAAGATAATATGAAGAATTAATCAAAACGTTAATTCTACAATTCATACAAAAGACCAACTATTTCTAGTTGGTCTTTTTTGATATTACATATTCAATGTTATATAGTTTAGCAATATCTTGTCTATGAATTCCTGGTTTTTTTAGTTTTAAACTCTGTAGGATTCATTCCCACATGTTTTTTAAAAAATTTTGAGAAGTGCCCCGCTTCTTTATATCCCAACTCATACGCTATTTCTTCTGAGGTTTTATCCGAATATAACAGTAACCGTTTTGCCTCTAGCACAATACGCTCGTTAATAGTAGCTAAAGGTGACTTATCGTTATATTTGTGAAACAAATTAGACAACGTTTTAGGAGATTTAAATAATAAAGCTGCATAATCAGCAACTTGATGTTTTTCACGAAAGTGCTGTTCAATTAAAATATTAAATTTTCTGATAATATCTAATTGATTATTCGGTAAATCCGGCTCCGGCAAATCTTCTTTTATAAGTCTTCTCGATTTAATAAGAAACCTTTTTAAAAGCGTTTGAAGCATTTCTCCTTGTATCTGATCTTTGTTTTCAAATTCTTCTCTAAAAGAATCAAACATCGCCGAAAAACTAATTTTTTCTTTTTCATTAAGAGACACTATTTGAGGTACAGAGGAACCAAAGAACAAAAATCCGTTACAAGAAACTTCCTGATCGTGATCCCTGATACAATAGAATTCTCTATTAAATACCAGTGAAATCATTCCGTCTGTGTTTTTTTGGATCTCCAATACATTCATCGGCGTACAAAAAATGATTTGATCTTTTTCTAACTCAATAAGAGATCCATCTACACGAAAACTAACCGCTTGATCCTTACTCCATATAATCTTATACAGTCCTTTATCTCTTAGTAAATCTAATGCAGGAGAACAATTAAAATCTGTTAGAATAAAAGAACTCTCATCCTTTATACTTGAATAATCTAATCTCATACTCAAATTAACAAATAAATTTTATCAAAAAAGAAAAATCTATCAGTCTTAAGGAATAATTTACATTTCACGGCCTTTACTTCTGATCTAAATTTGCAGGTATAATTAATCTAAAAACAAAACACATATGGAAACTATAATCGAAAACAACCTGAAACACGTTCACCAATTATTATCTAAAGGAGCTTTTATTGAGGCAATGGAAACATACTTACACAATGATGTGGAACTTAGAGAAAGTAATGATGCTCCTAAAAAAGGAAAAGCGTTTAATCTAAAATTCGAACAAGATTTTATTGATAACCAACTTTCGGAGTTTATCCGATATGATGTGATAAATTATGCAGTTAATGGTAATCATTCTTTTTATGATGCGATCATGGAATTGAAGTTAAAAGATGGAAGCACAATGCTTTCTGAACAAACTGTAGCTACAGAATGGAAAGATGGAAAAATCTACAGAGAGCGCTATTATCACGCATAGTAAATACGAGTAATAATAGAAAATCCAATTGCTTTCACAATTGGATTTTCTTGGTCGGGTAGAGAGGATTAACTGTGTTGATCCTCCACAGAGATCAGAACTGAAAAAAATCCAATATTAGCTAGCGCCCTATTTGTCTTTTCTATTTCAAAACATAAACTCAAGTAAGCTTGATTCAGGATTAACTGCGTTGATCCATCAAAGGGATCGGTGCTCAAAAAAATCCAATATCGGCTAGTGCCCTATTTGTCTTTTCTATTTCAAAACATAACTTCAAGCAAGCTTGGTTCTATTTTAAAATAGAAAATCCAATTGCTTTCACAATTGGATTTTCTTGGTCGGGTAGAGAGGATTCGAACCTCCGATCTCTGGTCCCCCAGACCAGCACTTTAACCGGACTAAGCTACTACCCGAAATTGGGTGACAAATATAAAAATACTTTTGTTAAACTGAAGGATTATTATTCTGTTCTAATATCTTAATCATTTTAAATGATTTTAACAAATGAAACAGTCCAGGAAGAATTACAGCACCACCGATAATTAAAGATATTCCTAAAACATTAATCACACTATCAGGCGCAATATTGTCTAATAAACTTACGCTATTAGATTCTGTAATTATGATATTAGGGAAATGAGATACTAAAGCCGCTAATAAAATCAAAAACACCTGCAACCCTGCAAAAAGTCTACTTAATACTCTCCTGCCCTTTTTTATGGTAAACCATAACGGAATCAGTAACAATCCAGAAATTACCATTGCTATAATAGCATAAAAATTGGTAACAAATCCACGTACAAATAAGTAATCATTAGCATATCCATAAATAAAAGTCAATAACCCCATGACAAATACTACAATAGTGGCAATGGTGGCTTTTCTAACATAAATATTTTCTTTTCCCAGCTCGGATTCTCCTATCAACAAAACTGCTGACAGAAATGCACAAAGAGCAGCAAAAAACAACCCAACTAATATGCTAAAAACGTTAAACCACGGTTTTACAAAAACTTCATAAAAAGTTAAGGTGCTTACATCATCCGTAAGTTGAATTTTTCCACTTATCAATGCACCGAAAACCATTCCTAAAAATATTGGGGTAATTAGACTTGATACTTTAAACATAGCATCATATAACTTCTGAGAATTATCAATCACCGCGTCATAATGTCTAAAAACAAAAGCAACACCTCTCAATGTGACTCCTAGTAAAACTATAGTAAGTGGGATATGTAAGTTAACTACTAATATATTGTAATATGCCGGGAAAGCGATCCATAAAATCACGATCAAAATAATAATCCATATATGATTTGCTTCCCATACAGGTCCCATCACACGGTAGATCGTTTTTTTGGTGATTTTTTGATTTTCTTCTGACGAAAACAACTCAACAATCCCAGCCCCATAATCGGCACCACCCAAAACAACATATAGATACAAAGAGAATATCAAAAAGAATAATACAACGTATAGCATAAATCAATTATTTTTCGGCATTGAGAACTTTAATCTGACGAATCATTAACCAGGTCACAGCGACAGATAAGGTTAAGTATACCACTATGTACGTATAGAAACTAAAAACGATTCCAGGCATTGGTGTTACTGCATCCTTGGTTCGCATGATTTTATGAATGATCCAGGGTTGTCTCCCTACTTCTGTTACGATCCAACCAGCTTCTAACGCTATAAATCCGAGAGGTGCTAAGAAGACAAAAAGCAACCAATACTTGTTACTTTTAAACCATTTTTTCTTTCTTAAAGAAATAAAATATAATAACCCGGCTAACATCAATACACCACCAATACCCACCATTGTCTGAAAGGCATAATGGACTATAGGTACATTAGGTCTTTCATCCTCAGGAAAATCATTTAATCCTTTTACCTCAGCGTCAAAATCCCCAAATGCTAAAAACGATAACATACCCGGAATAGCGATTTTATACTTAACTTCTTGTGTTTCGGCATCTACGATACCTCCAATATATAATGGAGCTCCATTTTCTGTATTATAATGCGCTTCCATCGCAGCTAGTTTAACCGGTTGTCTCTCTGCGATATCTTTTGCCGATATATCTCCACTAACAGGTTGTAATATCGCTGCAACGGCACCAAAGGTTAATGCTATTTTAAAAGCTTTTGTATGTAAGGCTACTTTTCTTCCTTTATAAACCTGATAGGCGTGGATTCCTGCTACTGCAAAACCTGTAGCCGTAAAAGCTGCCAAGGTCATATGTAATGCTTGTGTAAACCATGCAGGGTTTAACATAGCTTTTACGGGATCTATGTTCAGAAACTGTCCATCTATGTAATCAAATCCGCTCGGAGAATTCATCCACCCATTGGCAGCCACCACTAAAATCCCTGAGGCTACTCCTGATAATCCAATAATGATACCAGTAAACCAATGAAATTTTTCAGGTAATTTGTTCCAACCGTACAAATAAAATCCTAAAGCTATAGCTTCTACAAAAAATGCTGCTCCTTCCAGCGAAAATGGCATTCCTATGATTGGGCCTGCGTGTTTCATAAATTCTGGCCACAACAATCCTAATTCAAACGACAATGCAGTACCCGAAACAGCACCAGTGACAAAAAAAATTGCTACTCCTTTTTGCCAAGCTTTGGTAAGGGTTAAATAAACTTGATCTTTGGTTTTTAGCCATTTATAATGTGATACTACCATAAAAAAAGGCATCACCATACCAATACAAGCAAAAATAATGTGAAATATTAGGGTAAATGCCATCTGGAGTCTTGCCGCATCAAGGTTTTCCATAGAAAATATTTAGAGAAAGATTGGGTTTCTAATTACCCTCTAAAGATACGACGCAAGGATGGTTTTAAGAAAGAAAAAGCAGGTGTTTTTTTGTTATTTTCAACACTTAAAATTGAATTTAAATTTAGTATAACACAACTCGCCTACTTTGTAGTTTATTTCATTGGATTGAAATTCTATGATGTTAAGTTTTATTAAATATGAACTTCATTAACCAAACTTCATTACGGAATCTTTACCTTCGTATATAAGACCAATTTATTATATTAACATCAGCCCAAATGGATATCACATTCCTTAGAAAAACTTTAACATCTGTATTTCTATTGAGTACGTTTATTTGTTTTGGCCAGGAAATATCGTCACTACTACTCGATAGTGCAATTGATTCTTTAGATAATAACCCTACATATTCCTACACAGTATTATCCAAAATTTCGAAGCATCAAAAATATCAAGATTCTATTAGAGCAAAAGCAAAACTTTATTTAGGAAGTTATTTCAATTCTATTGGTGTAGTAGATTCCTCAATGTATTATACCAGAGCGTCTTTAATACATCTGAGAAACAAAAAATACTTGGCTAAGGCATATAGACTGTTAGGATCTAGTTTTCGTAGAAGCGGTCAAATGGATAATGCTATTGAAATTTTATATAAAAGTCTTACAATTTCTGAAGAAATAAACTATAGGGATATGATAGTCAAAGTAAAATCTGATTTAGGTTTACTTTATGCTAATAAGAAAAAATATACTAAAGCAATACAATTTTTAGAAGAAAGCATTGACCACGCAGAAAATGAGCAGGCGATTTATGGTAATTATGTAAATATTGGCGCTATATATTATTTCCAGAAAGATTTTGAAAATGCTGAGCAATATTTTCTCAAAGCTTTTGAAATGATGCCACCGGACAAAGACCCCAAGGTATCAGCCACAATTGCTCTAAATTTAGGATCTGTGCTTTATGAAAACGGAAAGTACAACCAGGCTATTGAATACTATGAAAAAAGCAAAGAGATAGCCGATAAGCACGGTTTTGTAGATAAAAATCTGAATGCTACAATACATAAAGCACTTGTAGTAGGTATACTGGGAAATCATTCTGAAGCTATTCAAACCCTTAAAAATTCTATAGTAAAAGCTGAGGAAATTTCTAATCTGGAAATACAAAGAAACATCTATGACAATCTAGCGATTGTATACAAAGAAGCAAAGGATTACAAAGCTTCTAACGAAGCCTTAATTCAATATCACGTATTCAGGGATTCATTAAATAACAGAAAGCAAAGAAAAGAGATCACCGAATTGGAAGTAAAATATGAAACTGCTACCAAAGAAAAAGAAATTTTAGAGCTTAAAGAAAATCAGTTATTAAAAGATGCTGAAATTAAAAGACAAAGATTATTAAAGCGGTTTTATGTTTTTGGTTTTATATTGGTTCTTATTCCGATCCTTGGGTTACTTCTTGTTTACTATCAAAAATTACAAGTGAAAAACAAGTATAATGCTCAAAAAGAAGAAATTAATAAACAAAAAATTACTTCTTTTTTAAAAGAACAGGAATTAAAACTTGCGAATACTTATGTGATTGCTCAGAATGAAGAGCGCAGCAGAATCGCCAGAGAATTACACGATAGTATTGGTGGTAATCTTGCGGCTATAAAGCTCCAGATGAAAGATATCCAAAAAGATAAAGACATTCAGAATACAATTATTGATCAACTGGATGACACCTATGAACAAGTACGGGAAATATCACACAATCTGATTCCTAAGAAAATTAGTCAGACAGCATTTGCAAACTATATCGCTGATTATATAAATACCATAGAAAAAGTAACAGAACCGGAAATTACTTTTATACCACATCCTGAAGAAAAAATTAATTCTATTGATGACCATCAGAAGGTTGAAATTTTTAAAATCATCCAGGAGTTAATGACAAACGCATTAAAGCATGCTAAGGCCAAAGTAATTGAGATTTGTCTAAACGTATATAATGATTCTATAGAAATTATTTTTGAGGATGACGGTATCGGTTTTGATGTTAAAAATACAAATACCGGTATTGGCCTGCAAAATATAAAAAAACGTTTGTCGTTATTAAAAGCAAAAATAGATATTGATTCTGCAATCAATCGAGGAACAGCTATACGGATCGAAATTCCTACTGAACTAAATGACAAAAAAATATAAATACAAGTTAGTTGTGGCTGATGACCATAAGATGTTTCTGGATGGTCTACTCAGTATTATATCTCATGAATCAGATTATGAGATTGTCTACACAGCGAGTAACGGTTTGGATCTAAAAAAGTATCTGGATATTAATGCTTCTGACCAAATTGACTTAGCTATTTTGGATATCAATATGCCAAAAATGGATGGAGTTGCTCTTAATCAATATATAAAAGAACATCACCCTTCTATAAAAACATTGATCGTTAGTATGCTATCAGAACCACAAAAAATTTATGAATTAACACAAGATCAGGTAAATGGCTATATCCCCAAAAATGCTAAAAAAGAAGAGCTTTTAAAGGCCATTGAAACCATCTTAAACGGTTCTAATTATTTTTCGGATAGTATTAAAGAAGTCTACACCAGAAGCATTTTTGAGCAAAAGCAAAACAATGAGATAAATCTTAGTAAACGAGAAAAAGAAATACTTCAATTAATCGCTAAAGAATACACCACACAAGAGATAGCAGACCAGCTTTTTTTAAGTAAGTATACGATTGAAGGATATCGTACCAGTTTGATTTCTAAACTCAATGTAAAAAACGTGGTAGGCCTAGCTAAACACGCTATTAAATTGGGACTGGTGGATTAAGATAACTTATTTTTTATTAAATGAACTTAATATAATATAACCTTAAAGAGTTATATATAGTTTTAAAGAATTCTTCCGAAAGGTATTAAAAGCTTCTGTTTTGGAATGTTATTTATTACTTTTTGTATTTAAAAGTATCGCCGAGATTAAGACATACATCTATGGGTTTCTTAAATATTTGCTTTTTTAAATACTTAATTTTTGGGATAGTGTCTAAATTCTAAACGCCATCTACGTCTAATCACCCAATACAGTTTACTGATTTTAACTCCATATGATTATTATCAATTTTGAATTTGTAAAGTGTTGTTGATTCTATTTCTTCACCCTTTGTATTCACTGGAATAACGAGAAGTTTATTTTCCATTATTACAGTATCATAGCTTCTTAGTACGTTCATTAAATCTTGTGTAAATACTTTTTTGCTTACTATTTTTTTCTTTAACAAAAAGATATCTCCTCTTTCATATAACTCTTCTAATTCCAATTTATGAAAAATACAATCCCCATAAATTGTATCAGATAAATAGCGATTATTAAGAGATTTGTTATCTATATTCTTATAATCTTCTTGTAGAATTTTAATAAGTTCTTTAATACTAACTGAGTCTGAATCTGTCTTTTTAAAAGAACTAATTTTTGTAGTATCTTTTTTAGTATCTACAAAAGATATAGCATTGTTTTTAGGACTCCCACAGGAAGAGATCAATAGACAAATCAAAAGTAGGAGTAACAAATTACTCAGTAGGGCCAGCTTCGCTTGAAGAAGCTTCACTACGATATTGATAAAATATTTCATTTCTTTCGTCATATATATATTCTTGAGGTAATACGTACCCTAAAAGTTTAAAGTTACCTTTAAAATAATCAGAACCAGATTTAACAAAAACATACGTTTCTACCTGAACTCTGTGGGTTTGATTACCTCCTAAAAGTTTAAAAGTTAATTGATCTCCAGAATTTACATAATCTATCACAAAAGCTGCGTGACCAGAGTGACTATTTCGTTTTTTCATGATTAGAACACTGCCATAAGGAGGCTTTTTATCCGGTGATAATCTTACTCCTCCCGGATATCTAGACGGGTTATACCAATTAATAGCAAGAGCAGGGTTATTAATATTTGCATTTAAAGGGATGGTAGAAAAATTTGTTCCTTTCACCTTGTTCGTCTCGATAAATACCCAATTGGTAAAACTAGAACACCAAGCGTGATTAATGGGATGTAATGCCTGTCCTGCACCATTCAAGAAAAATTCTTTTACTCTATTAAAACCGCCTGTAGCAGTATCCCCCTCATATACACCTAATTCAGCCCAAGCAATCACCATCCAAGGCGCAATTTCATTTTGTAACTGAAAATATTCATTAGTAAGCTTTAAAAACTCTTCTTCATACGAATTGTTGTCTCCTTGCACTTTTACTAATAACCATAGTGGATCAGATACAGTTGCTGGAGGATTCGGAGTATAATTTAAAACATTTGTTCCATCGACATTTTCTGAAGTATACGTTCCATTAGCGCTTTCCATAGTTATTCTATTTCTTTCATTTTCCGTTTCTGGGTCTAACATAAAATCCGATGTATCAACCGATGCCAAATCGTTTTGATCAGAATTTGGTTCTATCGTAAAGTCTTCCAGCGGATCTTCTGGAGTAAACTTTTCTTTCCACGCATTGAACACCTTGTCTTCTGCATTTTCTCCTTCAGGTTTTTCAGGTCTTAATTGAATTTTTACTACCGCTTCACCTTTATCATTAAATTTGGCTTTTAATTCTATTCTATTTTCATTCACAGGTTTTTCCGCATCTACAGGATCATATTGAATTACCGTAAGAGGTGTTTCATTTTCCATTAACAAATAAGGACTCTTTTCGTAAATTTCTATAGTAGCTTCTTTATCTTTTAATGCAAAACCTTTTGCTAAAATATACACATCTCCTCCTAACACCCCACTATTTACCTTTTCGTAAAAAACCTCAGTTATTGTTGGAATCTGATTAGGTATTGATAACTGTACACCGACACCAATATTATAATTCGGTCCAGGACCAACCTCATCCGGATTAGCCAGTGCTATATCTTCTACGCTTACTCCAGAATAGTTTCCGGCTATCTTAGTAAGGTTATCTCCACTTACTACCGTATAGATTACGGGCTCAGTTTCTGCCGAATTACTTACAGGAACTTCTCTTTCTTTTCGTTCTGCAAAGTAGGCATCCAATAATCCTTCTTCTGCTTCATTAGTAGCAAAAGTGGTTTGATTTGCATAATCTGCCCAATTGCGATTAATCTCCTCAATTCTTTTAGAGCGAGCCTCTAACAACTGTTTTGTTAGATTTTGTGATGCTTCATCATGTCCACTCATATTAATATCTTTTATTATATAATGATCTTTTTAAAACAGACTATGCTTACTGTAAAGCCTTATTATCTTCATAAACCAAACTTTTATCTTCTCTCATAATATCCCATTGCCATTTAAAAAAAGAATGCATATTACCTTTAAAAAAATTATCCGCAGCTATTTTGTTTAGATCTGGTTCAAACTGAGTTGGATAATCCAGGTAATTATCCGTAAAACCTCTATAAAAAAAGAAAGGTGTATTTAATTCCTCTTCAAAAGAATGAGGTAATGAAAGAGAATGCCCTATTTCGTGAGGAACGTTGTGAATTTCTGACAATCCCCCGCCAAATATAATACATGCATTCCCCCATTTTACATTGGATACATCCGTTTGATCAGCAGTTGCCAAACCTCTCCACTGCAAAGGAGGTAACCCCTCCCGTTCAAGAATCCCGGTAACATTGGTATAAAACATAAATGTTTTATTATGTCCAAATTCTTCAATACCAGTTACTGGTTTATAATGCCCGTATTTATCATACAACCTAACCAAATCATTTAAAAACCCATTTACAGAATCAAACTGAACTCCAATATCTAAAGTTTCTGTAATAAAATCTTCTTTAAATTTCTTTACATCTGGATCGTCATCAGGTAAACTATCAATATCAAAATTATCATCAATAACTTCTGCTTGTATTAAACATTGACCTAAGGATTTATATTTAATTGCCGTCTTATAATTAGGGTTCAAACTTGCAGATTTTCCGTCTATAATCACATTAACTGCGATAATACTAGCATTAGCAATATCATTATTTTTATACACCATCAGTTTTCCAACTTCTTCTTTTTCTCCATCTAGTTCTGCGAAAATTTTAATTTCTTCGTGATTTTCTAGTGGCTCGCCATCACATTTTATATTGATTACTTTTTCGGTTACATAAAAATCCTTTGTGGCAGTGCCTAAATCCTTAGTTTGTTTTTTTCCTAAAAGTTCACTCAAGCTTAGTTCGGAAGGAGTGATTATAAGTGAATCATTAGCAGATTCAAAAATGATTTGCGTTCCATCACTTTCTAACGGCTCAATTTCTTCAATTTCAATATTTAAATCGACTTCATTAATATAACCATTAGATGCATAGGAAAAAATAGATAGCCACGCTGGATAATACTCTACTCCATAAGGTGTGATAGGATTTACAACATCCTTTGTTTTATACTCATTCTTTAGATCTTCTGGATTTTTACAGATTGGCACAAGTTGATTTAAGGAGGTTCCATCATTATCAAATACTACGGTTTCGATAGGATAAATATACTCATCACGCAACCAGTCAAATCCGTATTCTCCTTTATAGTCATCTGGTCTTCTAACATTAACCAAAAACTTTTTTAATAAAGCATTCTCGATATCTGGCAAATCTGTAGGAGCATCCATTTGTGCAGTATCTTCGATAGCGATATCTACACCACCTGTACTGCAGGTTATGGTAGAATCTTCTAATAACATAAACTCTCCATCGATTTCCACATCTATTGCTACTCCAGCCCATTGGGTCGGTGAAATCACACTGGCACAAGGTGGTGGGCTTTTTCTCCATTTTTTACAAACACCGCTAAAAACAAGATTAGACTTACTTCTATCTCCATTAGTGGCACAAGGTGTGTCTTGTAGTTGTACTTGAGTATGTGATACGACTAATGTACCACTACTAGAACAAAGTGGACATTTTAACGTAGCTCCGTTTTTAACAAATTGTCCTGCCATTATTACAATTGAATTACACTAACAGTATTGTGATATTCTTGTCTGCCATATTTTTCGATGCTAGAAATTACGGCCCGCTGCAACCACGACTCAAGTATACCTTTAAAATTATAAGTCCCGTTTACAGAAACATATTCTTCATTTTTGGGATAATGTGACTGTAATTGTAACTGAATTTCTTCTGTTTCTTTTACCGATTGTAATAAAACATCTTCTTTCATAAAAATTTTCCCATACTTTGTGGATAAATACTGAGATGTGTTACTACACGAGTCAGAACTATATTTTTGGTACATTGATTTTATTAATCCTCCAAAGTTATGATATAGAGAGATGTCTTTAATGGCTTCTTCTTCAGAGTTTAATATAGTGTCTGTTTTTACTATAAAGCGCTGTATCTGATTTCCTTTAAATTTACTTTTAAAATATATTTTCAATTCGCTCCAATTTTCCTGTAATTCTTCCATATTATCTATTGCCAAAATCTCTCCTAGATAAGATAAACGTAAATTAAGTTTGGCATAGACGGAAGCCGTTCTCTTTATGATATCTTGCATTGCAAAAGACCCATCAGAAAATTTAAAACTATTACTTTCAATCTCAATATGAACAAAACGAGTATAAGGTTGGTCTTCATTATATTCGAGAGAAAAAGAGATTTCTTTCTTATTAGAACAACGTATTTCTCCGGTATAGTTAATATAGTTTGTACTTTCTATCAAATACTTACGTGCTCCTTCTTTTGGTATATTTAATTGAACCTCCGTTGTTCTGAACTTATATTTACTTGAAATCATTGAGTTATGAATTGTATATTTTACGTTATGTCTACCCTTTACTAATTTTTACATTTCCACCTCCTTGAAATGAAGCGGTTGCTCCACAAGCAATCTTCATATTTCTTTTACTCTGTATTTGCGCATTTCCACTATTTTGAATTAGATCTCCCCCAATAGTAGTTTTCATTTTATTTTCTACGGTATTTGTATGATCAGAAGAAGAGGTATTAAAATTCTTTTCTGTATAAATTGTAGTATTCCTACCAATATTAAAATTAGCATCTTCCTGAATGTTCATTTCAAAATTTTTAGCATTCAAAGTCATCTTTTCTATTGCCGTGATAGTTATATTATTATTAGCTGTGTCAATATGAATAGTATTAGCATTTTGATCGATGATCGTAATGAATTCTTTTCCTTCGGTATCATTGAACTCAATCATATGACCACTACGAGTTCTGATTGCTTTAATATCGTTATTATCGGTTTTCCATCCGGCAGATTTTGCATTCCCATTATAAAGTGTGCCCATCACGTAAGGCCGTTCTGCATTTCCTCCTTCAAAACCTACCAATACTTCTTCACCAATTTCCGGTATAAAGTGAAACCCTTTTTCTCCACCTGAATGCGGTGTCATCACTCGTAACCAAGGTGTGTATTCCCCTAATGGTTTCTGCCAGGGAAATTGCACTTTTACACGACTAATCCCGTCAGGGTCCACGTTATCTGTAACAATTCCTACTTGTGTTTCGCTTTTAGGTGTCTTAAAAATATTAGTATTTGGGTATACATCCTGATCTACTGCGATTCCTTCAAAATGATTTACATACTTCCCGTTTTCTGTAGCTGTATGTGTTATTTTTATAATTCTATAAATCCCTTGATCATTATTCTTTTCTTTTATTTTTACTTTCTTCCCTAAGCTAACTCCCGGATTATCGCTTTTACCAGTGACAATAACTTGCTTAATCTCTTCAGCTTTTTTTTGTTCTTTTACAAGGTTGCTGAGTCTTTGTTTAGTTTGAGTATCATTATATGTATTTAAAAAAACCTGAGTCTTATGAGGAAACATTTCTTTACTTTTATTAGAAGCGTATCCGTTATGTCCGTTTATGGAGCTTGTAATTTCTGAAGTAGTTACTTCGTGTTTTTCATCATTTAAATAATCATTCGTAAAAAAGGAATAACTATTAGACCTAGGATGCAAACTTCTTGAAAACTCTTGCAGGTCATATCCATAAGTTAGGTGTACCTCTTCGGATTCTGAAGGTTTACCAAAAACCAGATTCTCTCCATCGTAATAAAACCACTCGCCATATTGAGCAGATAATCTACTGGCAAACTCAAAACTGCTTTCTCCTTGTTGTACACAATAATGCAAACTACTGTCAGACCTTGTTGATAGTATTGTATTCAATTTCGAACGATCATACTTCTGAAAAACATTGGAAAGAATTGATTCTAAATTTTCATCACTAAATGATGCATAATGGGGTCCGTCATCGGTTAGTATTGAATTACTTTTGGCTCTAATCAAAATAGAATCTCCCATCGATTGATGGAAGCCATTAGTAACCTTCACCTCAGTAACTACTCCGTTAAATTTAAGCTCCTTATACAGATCTATAGCATCAAGAGAAGATATGGAAAGAATAATTGTTTGTCCTAAAAAATCATTGCTTTGATCGTCATTTTGATCAGAAATATTTTCCAGAACATCTTTTCTACATAATAATTCGAGTGTATGATGATTATCAATTTCCTGCTGAAGGGTAAGTCCCTTGAATGCCTTTATAGAAATTCCACCAATGAATAATTGAATGTTAGACTGAAGTGCCATCGCTGAGTTTTAAGATTAATTTGTGTACACCCAAACAGAACATCAGAAATTAGCTAATATTTCTATAAATAACATATTCATTGACAACAAAATAGATTGTTAGAATATAGAACAGTTCTGTGTTTCGGTTATATCAAATTTAAAAAACTATAGATGCAAAATCACCCAGATTTTCAGTGGAAATATACCCCTGAAAACAACCGCACTAAATAAAGGTTTGTTTCTAGAGAAACTAGGGTTTAGCCATAAAACACTTTAATTGGTTTAAAAAAACGGAAAGAAAAACTGGATATAAAATAGAATTTATATCCAGTGATTAAAAGTAATTTGTAAACATTTTGTTTGGGGTTTAGTTAGAAAGTCTATCTGTGAATTGCATGGCTACTCGCTGCTGGTAATTCTTGTAAAAACTTTCTTAAAACGCTCCAATTGATTTTGAATGAAATAAAATTTGTCATGATTTCCTTATTTTAAATTAATAAACATTTTTTAACTGATATTATAATTGCCCTATCAGTTGCTTAGTAATTTTCAAAACGCGTGCCAAACTTTTGTAAGCAAAACCAAAATATTCGCAAAACATTGGTAATCATTATTTTATATGGTTAAAAATATTTTTAAAAACGACCACACTACATGTATTAAGACACGCACCTTGTGCATTTAAATTAAAAAAAATAATACTTTATTAACCACTAATATGGATTCATAAGAGTTATTAGAATCATAATTACTAGGGTAACTCTTTCAAAAAATCTTCGGAAAAAACCGTCCCACTCTTTTCTTATATTTTTTATATCCTATATATTTTTTAAAGAGTAATTCTTCTTCATAAGAACTTTTAAAATAAAATAAGATGAGTAATGCAATAGAAATTATCATCTTGAAACCCGAACAACTATATAAAGCATAAAAGAAACAACTGATCAATATTCCAGAATAAATAGGATGCCTAGAAAATCTATAAAAACCATTCTCTATCAAAACTCCATCCTTCAAAGGTGCTGGAAAAGGCGATAATTGATTTCGGAGTTGTAACATGGAACCAAGAATTATAACTCCTCCGATTATGGTTGCTACTAAAAACAGATAACGAATAGATGGGAAACAAAATATCTTCCAATCATAGATCGGAAGTATATACAATAAAAACAGGGTAGACTGAATCAATACATAAATGAAACCTTTTTTATCTTTTTGCATAGTCTAAAAATAAAAAAAACCTGCCAAGGATAATCACTTCCTCAACAGGTTTTTACTTCAGCAAAATAATCGTCTACTTTACCATTTTCATCACCTTCACATTTTTATTAGAAGTCATCTTTAGAAGATAAATTCCTTTTGGAAGATTGGTTGTATTTATGGTAATAGTGTTTGTTTTAGTATCTTTTGTCTGCGCGGTATTGGTTTTCTTTCCCGTTAAATCAAACAATTCTATCCTTACGAAATTATCTTTCATATTTCCGGTAAAAGATAACGTCAACGATTCATTAAAAGGATTAGGCCAAGCTTTGGCAACTTGTAATTCGTTGCTTACAGGATCCTTATCAGAGAAAGAAGCTTTAATGTCATCAACAGATGGACAATCACTTGGACAACTATCAAACCATTGGTTATCATACCATCCATCTATAGTTCTAAACAGATCCCCAGTTTGTGCTCCTCCGTTATCATTAAATACAATTCCTACCTCAACAGACTCATCTATTGTAGAAGAATACCAAGGAGATCCATTGATAGCGTTCATAGGTGCACCAGGCCAAGCCGGAGCTCCGGGAATAGCTGCATTTGCATTTTTATCATAGATGTAGATAAAAGCAGTATTCCAGAAAGATGGTTTCTTAAAGTATACATCGAAAGAAGTGTCTGGAATAATTCCCGGACATTCTCCAGGGCAGGTATCTGTCCATACGTTATTAAACCATCCTTCAGTGTTTCTGAATAGATCATCAGTTTGTGCTCCTCCATTATCATTGAACACTATTCCTAACTCAACAGATTCGTCGATATCATAAGTAAACCAAGGAGAAGTATTTAACTGCGTCATTTGAACTCCTGGCCAAGCAGGGAATCCTGGAATCGCTGCATTTGCATTTTTATCATATACATAAATATAAGCCGTTCCCCAGTTATCCGGTTTTCTGAAATTTACCGTATATCCAGGTGTATCTTGTATCGTATATGTTCTATTGATTTCTAAAGAGCTTCCAGCATCATTTATCGCTACTGCCTTTAATTGTGTAGTTCCTGTAGAGGATATTGTAAATGTTCCTGAGTACAATGTACTTGTTGCATTAGGAACAGAACCATCTAATGTATAATATATGACTCCAGAATTGGTAGCACTCATGTTTACTTCTACGCTTCCATTAAATATACCTGAATCAGGAGATACGTTTAATACTGGTGGTTGTAGTCCTGTTGGACAATCACTTGGACAATCATCAAACCATTGGTTATCATACCAGCCTTTGGAAGTTCTTGTTAGATCATCGGTTTGATCTCCTCCATTATCATTAAATACAATACCAACTGGTACATTTTGATCAATAGTATAGGTAAACCAAGGAGTTCCCGGCACGCTTTGCATTACTTCCCCAGGCCAAGCTGGAAATCCAGGTAATGCATCACCGGTATTTTGATTAAATAAGTAAACATTAGCAGATGACCAAGTGGATGGTTTTTTAAAATATATATCGAATGGAGATCCATCACCGATTACATAATCTCTAGGTACTATATTAGAATCATTACCTTCTGAATCAAAGGCTATTGCCTTTATCATAGTAGAAGTGGTTACACTAAAAGGAGTTGTATATAATGTACTGGAAACCGAAGGATCAGAACCATCTGTTGTATAGAAAATATCTACTGTAGCTCCTTGTGCGGTTGTGGATGCAGTCATTTCTACGTTTACAGCATCCGTATAAAATCCTGAAGCTGGATTTACAGATAATGATACGGAATTGGGGACTTCAAAAGGTTCTCCTATCAAAACAATTCCGAAAGTAGTTCCAAAAGTTATTGTTCCTCCGGTAACTGTTGCCGTAGTGTCAGAAAAATAATCTTTAAGTACTGTTCCGTCAGACCACATTCCGTAAACATTGAGCGCTCCAGCGAAATCGTTATCCTGTCCCTGAAACACTAGTGCTTTATCAGTTTCCCCATTACGGTTATATTCACGCTTAAAAATGTATGGCGCATCACTTAGTTTTTGATGCGAACCAGCACCAATAGAAATATGTTCTCTTCTGAATGTTCCTAATTTTCTCCAGTGTAGCAACATAGCATCATTCATATTATCCCAGTTCATAAAACCACGATATCCTGCATCAACGTATGTTTCAGCATTAAAAAATTCTCTTCCGGATTCATCGCCATAATAAATTTGAGCACCTCCGGGCGACAACAGTAACTTTACCGCACCTTCAAACATATTCCCTCTGTAATACTCACTAAAATCATGAGATCTTAAATAACTAATCATATTATACTCACCAGGAGTATTAAATCCTGCATCCTGGTTAAGTTTTGCCGCAAAAGAACTAAAAATCTCTTCTTGTCCCATACTGTCATAAGCTTCTATAGGAGATCTAAAATTGATCATACTATTAAATTTACTCACAGTAAAATCTTCTGGTAACGGATCATTTACATTGTTTTTAATATTCAAAGAGGAATCCTCTCCTGTCATATAAAAATCAAGATCATCCGGTTTTTTGGTAGGATTATTTTGTTTCCATTCTCTTAATGCAAGAACCGCTTCTTCTTTCAGTTCTTTCCAAACATCAGCTCTTACATGACGCTCTGTATCTACACGGAATCCATCTATACCGTATTCTCTAACCCAATCGGTTAACCATTTAATCAAATAGTATCTTGGAGTTCTTGGCTTGCCCGTTCTAGCAAAATAAGCATCTAATTCATTTAGTTCTTCTTGCTTTCTTCCTTCAGTTTCCCATTTATCCAATAACCACTGTGGTAAACTTACTGTATTAAAAGACTCCGTTCTTACATCTGGCAAGCCATAAAGAGGTTGTGTATAATCATCACAAGGTAATTCTCCATTACTAGGTTTCCCATCTTCCTGGCATTGTAATCGTACCCAATCCAAAGGATAATCTTGGTCCACTGGTATTCTCTGACCATTTATATCCTTATAGGTAACATAGCCAGAATGGTTCATTACGATATCCAACAAAACTCTAATCCCGTGATTGTGTGCCTCATCTATAAACTCCTCAAACTCTTCTGCAGAAGTAAAATTTGGATCAAAAGCTGTCCAATCATTTGTGTGATATCCGTGGTATGGATAATCATTAAATTCTGTTCCTATATACCCGTGTCTGTTTTCTACTACCGGGGTAACCCAAATAGCACTTACTCCAAGGTCATTAAAATATCCTTCTCTAATTTTTTGTGTAACTCCCGGAATATCACCCCCTTGAAAATCAAGTTCATTAGCTGTACTGTTTTTTTGACGATCAAAGCTGGTATCATTCGTTGGATCACCGTTATTAAAACGGTCGGTAATAAGAAAATAAACCGTAAGATTATCCCAGGAAAACGGGAGATTTCTTTCGGATTGCGCAACGCCTAGTCTAGGTAAACAAAGGCAAATTAATAACCCTAAATAGAGTAATTTTTTCATAATTAAGTCTGGTTTGTGTGTTAATAAAATAACGATCAAGAAAACTTCTACTGTAATATCATTTCCTCAAACGTTGTAATAAATATTTCAAAAAAAAACTGGGATATTATAATAATCAAAGAAGCGTTTTTTACCGAAAACGTTTGAGTGTTGATATTTTGTTATAAAAAGGTTAAAAAAGTAATAAATGAGTAAAAAATTAGCGGATAATTTACTTTTCTATCTGGAGAAAATAAATAATTAAGAATCTTCAAAAACAAAGTATTTATTATAAAATAATCTACTTTGTTTTTGAAATTAATTGAAGGATTAAAAATTAAATATGATTATCCATTTTGTGTAATGATGCATTATTTAGCGTCATTCCGAATTTATTTCGGAATCTCATTATGCTAATAAACAATGATTTATAATAAGAACTTGAAACAAGTTCAGGTTGACGATTATGATTTATTATAGTTTACGGATATTCAATTAGCAAATAATCAAGAATCAAAACCAAGATGTTTGAGACTTGAGGCAATTAGAATTTTTAGTTTATGTAACTACCACTAGAAAATCCAATTAGAAGAACAACTTTACTATGATTACTAGTAATAAAATCTTAGAGGAACTATAAGTTATCCAATGACTTTGAGCTTTGCAAATCGTAATAAGAGCTTTTTAATTCCTCCATTTTCGAAGTTAATCTCTGCTTTTTTATCCTGCCCTACTCCTTCTAGCTGAAGAATTTTTCCTTTGCCAAAACGCATATGTTCCACAATAGTTCCGGGTACCAAATCTCCGTCAAAAAGATTTGTTTTAGGAGTGTTCGTAGTACCATTAGACACAGGTCTTAGTTTACGAAGCTTACGTAATTGTTCCTCTGAAGGTTTATGAGAAACCGGAGGCGATCCTGAAACTGGTTTTTTAAGTCTTAATTTACTTTTATCAACATCGCCAAAAATATCTGTATCGACCAAAGGTTTATAACGATAAGTATCGATCGGAGTAATATATTCTAAGTATTGAGGATCAATTTCTTCTATAAAACGACTTGGTTCTGCATCTACAAGTTTACCCCATCGGTACCGAGATTGTGTATAGGTCAAATACGCTTGTTTCTCTGCTCTGGTTAGCGCTACATAAAACAATCTTCGTTCTTCTTCCAGTTCCGACCTGGTATTCATACTCATCCCTGAAGGAAACAAATCTTCCTCCATACCTACGATATACACATAAGGAAACTCTAGCCCTTTTGCTAAGTGTATAGTCATTAAAGCAACCCTATCATCATCACCGGTATCCTGATCCAAATCTGTTGCCAATGCTACATCTTCTAAAAACTCTGCAAGAGATCCGGTTTCATCCGCCAATTCCTTTTGTCCTTCAACAAAATCACGAATACCATTTAATAGTTCTTCTATATTTTCGATACGGGCAATTCCTTCTGGTGTTCCATCTTTCTTAAGTTCCTGAAGTAAACCGGTATTTTTAGCAACCATCTCGGCCAATACAAAGGCATCAGAAGTTTGATTGGTTACTTGAAAACTCTTGATCATATTCATAAAGTTTTCTAACCTGGTTTTTGTTCCACTGTTAATTTTGAGATTTATGCGATCTAGATTTTCAATAATTTCAAAAATAGATCGATCATAATGATTAGCAGCTACTACTAGTTTATCCACTGTAGTTGCTCCAATTCCTCGCGCAGGATAATTGATAACACGTTTTAGTGCTTCTTCATCCTTTGGATTGATGATTAATCTAAGATACGCTAAAACGTCTTTAATCTCTTTTCTTTGATAAAAAGATAACCCTCCATAGATTCTATACTTAATATCTCTTTTACGCAAGGCATCTTCCATGGCACGAGACTGTGCATTGGTTCTATAAAGAATAGCAAACTGACCATTAGTCAATTGATGTTGCATTTGATTCTCAAAAATCGAACTCGCTACATAGCGTCCCTCATCACCATCTGTTAGCAATCGATTTACGAAAATTTTAGGTCCCGGATCGTTCGCAGTCCAAACTACTTTATCAAGTTTTGTTTTGTTTTTATCTATAATTGAGTTTGCAGCTTCTACTATATTTTTCGTAGAACGGTAATTTTGCTCTAATCGATATTGCTGTACATTATCATAATCTCTCTGGAAATTAAGGATATTATTGATATTTGCTCCACGAAACGCATAGATACTTTGCGCATCATCTCCTACCACACATATATTCTGAAACTTATCCGATAATGCTTTTACGATCAAGTACTGAGAGTGATTGGTATCCTGGTACTCATCTACCAGTATATATCTAAAACGATTTTGATACTTAGCCAACACCTCAGGAAAACGATTTAATAACTCATTAGTTTTGAGTAATAAGTCATCAAAATCCATCGCTCCAGCCTTAAAACAACGATCTACATAATGCTGATAGATTTCCCCCATTCTAGGTCTTTTTGCCATAGCATCAGCTTCTACCAACTCAGCATTTTGGAAATACGCTTTTACGGTAATCAAACTGTTTTTGTATGAAGAAATACGCGATTGAACTTGTTTATACTTATAAATATCTTTATCCAATCCCATCTCTTTTATTACCGAGGCAATTAATCGTTGAGAATCTTGTGTATCGTAAATTGTAAAATTAGAAGGATATCCCAATTTGTCTGCTTCAATTCTAAGGATTTTGGCAAAAATAGAATGAAAAGTTCCCATCCAAAGATTCTTTGCCTCACTTGCACCTACAATATCCGCAATACGCTTTTTCATTTCTCGCGCTGCTTTATTGGTAAATGTTAGAGATAAGATATTAAATGCATCCACTCCCTTATGCATAAGGTAGGCAATCCTATAAGTTAATACTCTTGTTTTTCCTGAACCAGCACCTGCGATAACGATCATAGGACCATCTTTTTGCAATACAGGAGCTCGTTGCGCGTCATTTAATCCAGCTAAATATTCTTCCAAGTCTTCAATTTTTATAAGCCTCGAAATTTAAGTAAACTATACATTTTATAGAACTTTTATCAAGTATATTTATAAACAAATCATCAACGTTTGCTAGATCAAAATATCAATCAAGCCCTAATGACAACAATTAACTATTTCTTACATTGTTAATATCTTTTTATACAAAAACATCGTTTAAATGCAATAAATTAAGATAAAATACATATATTTAGGAATCTTTTGATAAAAAAGTAGATTTTTAACCCCAAAATATAACCTAATATTATAGCTATGTCCCCAAACACAAATGTTCAGCCAATTGAAAAAGAAAAAATCAAATTTCTGACCTTTCCAAAAGAAGATGTGCTTAACAAAAGAAAAGATCAAATAGATCGAATTTTAGAGCTACAAAGAGCATTATCTCTTGGTAATTTAGAACGCCATAAAGTAAAGATAGTATTTGTTGATAATAAAGGATTCAAAAAAGTGGAAACTACCATATGGGGAATCACCGACAAAGAAGTAATACTAAAACAAGCTACTATTATACCGCTGGAAAGAATCATAAGTATTTCTTAAAATTTTAAGTGTTATTGCCAAAACTCTCGATATTATCCTTGTGATGTATGGAGAGTTTTTATTTATAAAGGTTTCATGCAATAAACACGCTCTTAATTTGTTATGCAATAATTGATGATAGTTGGTTTTGCATAGGTGAAATCAACAAACAAAGATCAAAAACTAATAAATCCTTTTATAAAACTAATTTGCCCAACGAAATCCAAAATGATTAAAATCTACTTTAAAAGAATCATTCTGCTTTTAATTATGATAAGCAATGTATTCATCCACGCTCAGGATAAAACCCCTATACGAATAGCAGAAAGTTCAGACAGTTTTATTCAAAATCTAACAAGTAATAAGACCCAAGGATTATCTCTAACAATTTCTAAAAAACAGCCACTTCTATTACATATAAAGGTGCAAAAAGAAAGTGAAAAGAAGACAACACTCATTGGTACTATTAATAACGAGAAACTATCTTCTTTTACCCTGCATAAAACCGAAAATCAAATAGAAGGAAACTTAGTACTTAGAGAACAAAAAACAGCTTATCAAATATTTACAGATGATCTTGGACAAGTATATATAAAGGAAGTAGACATTAATTCCTTAGTTTGTATAGACTTCGAAAAAGTTGAGGAAGAAAGTGATGATGACACCAATGAAAATGAGGTTTTTTCTAAAATGGCTCCTCAATTAGAGAGTCTTCCGGGAGCACCCGGAATTATTTATCTTGATTTTGATGGAGAAGTGGTTTCAGGAACCAGCTGGGTTAGCGGTGGAACGATCAATGCACAATCTCCTAATTTTTCAGACCAAAAAATTATCGCTATTTGGGAAATAATGGCTGAAGATTTCAGAGCCTTTAACCTTAACATAACTACCAGAAGAGATCTTTATGATGCTGCACCGCAGAATCGTAGGATGATGTGTATTTTCACTCCTACAAAAGATGCCGCACCAGATGCAGGAGGAGTAGCCTATTTAGGATCTTTTTCTTCAACCCGTACAGATAATCCTTGCTGGGTTTATAATTTATCTACAAGAGCTGCAGGAGAAACCGGATCTCATGAAGTTGGACATACTTTGTGGCTTAGCCACGATGGACGTCCTGGAGAAATTTATTATAGAGGTCACGATCAATGGTCTCCTATTATGGGATGGAGCGCAAGTAAGCCCATAGGACACTGGAGCAAGGGTGAATATGATAACGCTAATGAACAAGAAGATGATATACAAATCATAGCCGGAACACAAAATGGAGTTGGTTTTAGAGATGATGATCATAAAGATATAATCACGGAAGCTACACCTATTCTAGTAGATACGGATGGAAATGTTAGTTCTGATCAAAACTATGGTTTTATACACAATCGTGATGATAAAGATGTATTTTCATTTGTGATTGAAACAGGCAATGTTTCTTTTGATTTTGAACCAAATCCAGATCACCCCAATCTCAATATCCAAGCCAGAATTCTTAATGGAATAGGAGAAGAAATTGCAGTTTCTGATCCTTCAGGTCTATCGGCAAGTATTGATCTTGATCTTACCTTTGGTACATATTTCATCGAAATTGATGGTGTGGGAGAAGGTAATCTTAGTAATGGCTACTCTGATTATTCCTCGATCGGTAATTATTTCATTTCGGGTAAATACATTCCTGGTGATAATAACCAACCTCCTATTGCCAATTTTGAAGCAGCTACCAATTGTGCTACGGTTACGTTTAATAGTACTACTATTAATAATGTAAATACATATTTATGGGATTTTGGAGATGGTATCACCTCTTCAGAACAAAACCCAACACATACCTATGCTAATAGTGGCACCTATAGTGTATCGCTTACTACCTCTAATAGTGCCGGACAGGATACTCGTCAAAGAGATGATTATATCTCCATTAATATTCCTGAACAGCCGGTTGGAGAAGATCAACGTATTTGTATTGGTGAATCTACTTCATTAACCGTTACCGGAAATAGTAATTTTGAATGGTATGATTCTCCCACTGGTGGAGATGTGTTATATACCGGAGCTACTTTTGAAGCTCCCGAGTTACAATCAAGTCGCACCTATTATGTAGCAGGGTCTTTTGATAATTGCACAACCAATAACAGAACGGCTATTAATATTATCGTAGAAGAAAATCCACAACCACCAGTGATTACAATACCTGATACCAAAAACTTATCTGTCGATGCTACCTATGCACAATATCAATGGTATCTTGATGGTGAGGTTATCGCTGATGGCAATGATTCTCAATATACACCTGATCAAATTGGTGAGTATCGTGTAGAAGTATTTAACGAAACCGGGTGTAATGCTTTTTCTGAAGTATTTTCTGTGGACTTATCACAACTTAATCTAAGTCAAGGAACCAGATTTTTTAACTACTACCCTAATCCAACCAGAGATATTTTACGCATTGAAGGCCTTACGGTCAATCAAAAGGATATAAGAATCGTAAATACTTCGGGACAAATCATTATAGAATCCAATGTAACATCAGAAATTGACTTAGGTAAATTATCTAGTGGACTCTATATCATCCTAATTGATAATAAATCTATAGGCAAATTTGTAAAAATATAAATGCAATCCAGCATAGCTAAAAAGCATATTTTGGTACTTCTGAAATATGCTTTTTTTATTTCTTTAAAGATCAAAAACACATTTTAACTTTCCTTTAATAGATTTTTGAATATCTTTAGAAACCAAAAAGTTTAAGCTTGAAACACTCTATTTTATTTCTGCTGCTTGCACTACCAGCAGTAATTTTTTGTCAAAAAGAATCTAAAACAGGAAGCGTTATCACAGAATTTGGTAAAACGTATGAAGTAAAAAATCCTGATTTTAAAACAGACACTAAAAATGATTTGAAAGTTGTATTTGATGTTGGACGCTCGTTTGGAGATAGCACCAAAGTCAATCCTCTAATTAACACGGCAGCCAGATATCTCAATATGCACGTAGATGCGGGAGTTCCTTTAAAAAACCTAAAGGTAGCCTTGGTCATTCACGGAAACGCTGCTAATGAACTCTTAAATAATAAAAGCTACCAGAAAAAGTACGGCATAGACAATCCTAATATACCATTGATATCAGCACTTGCCGAAAAAGGAGTTCAAATCATTTTATGTGGTCAAACTGCCGCATATCGAAACATTCCAAAATCAGATGTACATCCTACTATACGATTTGCATTATCTGCTATGACAGCTTTAGTACAATTACAAAACGAAAATTACAGACTCATTAATTTTTAACTCAACTCACTCTATGAAAAATAAGATATTTATTGTCTTTCTTATATTATGCTGTGCTATGCAGGCTCAGGAAATTGATCCTGAGGTGAAATCAATGTCAGAAAAGATTGAAAGTAAAGTAATCAAATGGCGAAGAGACTTTCATCAAAACCCTGAACTCTCTAATCGCGAATTCGAAACTGCAAAAAAAATAGCAAAACACCTCAAAGATCTCGGTTTTGAAGTAACAGAAAATGTAGCCAAAACAGGCGTGGTTGGTATCCTAAAGGGAAGCAAACCGGGCAAGGTAGTTGCTTTAAGAGCAGATATTGATGCACTACCTGTAACCGAACGTGCAGATGTTCCCTTTAAATCAACCGTAAAAACCACTTTTCTTGATACCGAAGTTGGCGTTAGCCACGCGTGTGGTCACGATACACATATTGCAATCCTAATGGGAGTTGCTGAAGTATTAAGCAACAACAAAGATAAAATATCAGGTACGGTAAAGTTTATTTTTCAACCTGCAGAAGAAGGACCACCACCAGGAGAAGAAGGTGGTGCAAAATTGATGATTAAAGAAGGAGTTCTTAAAAACCCCGATGTTGATGCCATTTTTGGATTACATATTAATTCAGGAACTCCCGTAGGTATGATACGCTACAAACCAGGTGGAACCATGGCAGCTGTAGAACGCTTTGTGATTGATGTAAAAGGAAAGCAAACTCACGGATCTGCGCCGTGGACCGGTGTTGATCCTATTCTGATTTCAGCAAAAATAATTGATGGTTTACAAACCATTATCAGTAGAGAATCTCCATTAGTAGATGAAGCCGCAGTCATTACCGTTGGAAAAATCACAAGTGGTGTACGATTTAATATTATTCCGGAAAGTGCAGAAATGATCGGAACTGTAAGAACATTGGATCCAAAAATGCGTAAAATGATTATTCGCCGTATGAATGAAATGGTACCTGCAATCGCCAAAGCCTATGGCGGTGAGGCAACTATTACCTTCCAAAACAATACTTCAATTACCTATAATGATCCTACATTGGTAAAACAGATGTTACCAACGATTCAGGGAATTGCAGGAAAAGAAAATGTGATTTTATCTAAGGCTACAACAGGAGGAGAAGATTTTTCGTATTTTCAAGAAGTAGTTCCCGGATTTTATTTCTTTTTAGGAGGAAAGTCCCCAAATACGATTAAGGCTGCTTCACACCATACCCCTGATTTTTATATTGATGAAAGCGGTTTGGTGCTAGGTGTTAAAGTAATGTCTCAATTGGCAATAGACTATTTAAACGCACAATAATTTAATTTATAATGGATGCTATCTTAGATTTCTTAGGCTCAATATCATGGTGGGTGTGGATTTTGGTTGCGCTTGCTCTAGTGGCGATACGAGATATATTCTTTAACCGGAAACACACCATAAGTCATAATTATCCTATTGTAGGGCATTTACGATATCTATTAGAAAGTATCGGACCAGAAATGAGGCAATATTTTGTAGCCAATAACAGAGAGGAACTTCCATTTAATAGAATCGAGAGAGGTTGGGTATATGCTTCTTCTAAAAATGAAAACAACTACGAAGGTTTTGGAACTGATAGAGATATTTATCAGCACCAACATATTTTTGTAAAGAATTGTATGATTCCCTTCCAGATGGATAAGGATCATCCTAATAAGATTGACAAAACCTTCTTGCCCTGTGCAAAAGTGATGGGCGAATATAATCAACGTAAAAAACCGTATCGTCCTGCTTCTGCCATTAATGTATCAGCTATGAGTTTTGGTTCACTTTCTGCAAGAGCGATTGATTCCTTAAATATTGGGGTAAAAAATGCAGGTGCTTATCATAATACTGGAGAAGGTGGGTTGTCGCCCTATCATAGTAATGGCGGAGATGTTATTTTTCATTTCGGGACCGGTTATTTTGGAGTACGAACTGACGATGGAAATTTTTCTATGGAAAAGATGAAGGATTTGGTTGAAAAAAATCCTTTTATCAAAGCAATCGAAATCAAACTATCACAAGGAGCTAAACCAGGAAAAGGTGGTGTGTTACCAGGTGCCAAAATCACTCCCGAAATCGCAAAAATAAGAGGTGTAGAAGTAGGTAAAGATGTGTTATCACCCTCGACTCACAAGGCATTTACAGACGTTCCGGAATTATTGCAACTGATTGAAGACATCGCTTCAGAAACAGGATTACCGGTTGGAATTAAAGCAGCCATAGGTAAAACTGAGCAATGGGAACTCTTAGCAGAATTGATGGTCAAAACAAATCGAGGTCCAGATTTCATTACAATCGATGGTGGCGAAGGTGGAACCGGAGCTGCACCACCAAGTTTTGCAGATCACGTATCATTGCCTTGGATATATGGATTTACGGCGATTTATAAGATATTCCAAAAACATAATCTTACTGATAGAGTGGTTTTTATTGGTAGTGGAAAATTAGGCTTTCCGGCAAAAGCTGCGATGGCATTTGCAATGGGTGTAGATTGTATCAATGTAGCCCGTGAAGCGATGATGAGTATTGGTTGTATACAAGCACAAGTGTGTCACACCAATCGGTGTCCGGCAGGAGTGGCTACCCAAAGTAAATGGTTACAAAGAGGAATCAATGTGCCACTTAAATCCGATCGACTGGCACAATATTTTAAATCCTTTAGAAAAGAACTGATAGAAATCACGCACGCAGCCGGCTATGAACATCCATGCCAGTTTACAATGAAGGACATAGATGTGAATGTCGATGACGGAGAACTTACCAAAACACTCGAAGATTCTTTTAAATACACAAAAACACCTGTAGCATTTAGCTGTGCTCAAGATCTAAAAGATTGCTCCTATCTGGGAGGACATTATAAAGAAACAAATCAATCCTAAAACAATATTCATGAACATAGAAATCATACCGCTATTAATCTCACTAATTCCTTCTCTTTTTATCACACTTTTGGCGTTGTACTATTTTAAAACACATACGGATAATGAAGAAAAAAGACGACGATTCTTATTGCATAAAGAACATCAAAAACAATCACTACCGCTTAGATTACAAGCGTATGAACGTATGGCATTGTTTCTAGAGCGAATTTCTCCGGGCAAATTATTATTAAGAACACCTCCACTTGGAGACGATAAAAAAAGTTATGAGTCCTTATTAGTCAATACCATTGAGCAGGAATTTGATCATAACCTTACGCAACAAATCTATATATCAGATGAATGCTGGAATATTGTAAAGGCGGCGAAAAACGGTACCATTGCATTGATCCGTAAAACGGTTTTAAAAGAAGACGTAGATTCTGCAGCTAAAATGAGGGAAGTAATGTTAATGACCACTGTAGAAAAAGGTGCACCCAGTGATACAGCCTTAGCCGCTATTAAAAGTGAGGTAGAGGATTTGTTTTCGTAGTTTAGACAAGTTTACAATTAAAAAGATAAGAAGTATCTAATTACCTTTTGTAACTATACACACGGATATTATTTGCAAAGTGAAAAAAATATAGTTAATAAGTGGATATGAGTTTTTTAAAATCAATATTTAATAGAAAGGAGCAGCCAATAAACTCTTACGCTGACTTTTGGAATTGGTTTCTGGAAAATGAAAAAAAATTTCATAACGTTCTTAAAAATCAAGGTGATATTAAACGTGTTTTCTTTGACAAGTTAGCACCAAAACTGAATGAGCTAAAAGATGGATTTTGGTACTTAGCAGGAATGTATGACGACAATATATCTGAATTAGTATTTACACCGGATGGGATAATCAAAAATATCGTTTTTGTCGAAGAGCTTGTTCAGGCAGCTCCCAAAATGATAGACTGGAAATTCACAGCATTAAAACCAGCTATTGACATAGAAAATGTAAGACTAGAAATGGCAGGCTATACTTTTGACAGTGATAATTTATCATTTTATTCTATTGACCATAAAAACTATCCTGATGAAATTGATATCGTAGTTGTGCATAATGATTACAATGAACAAGACGAGTCGACTATAATAAATGGTACGTATATTTTTCTCGACAATTATCTTGGAGAACTAAACTCAGTAACCACTATTGACAACTTGAAAGTAATTTCTAAGAATCAAGCAGAAAAAGAACTTATCTCGATTTCTAAACTGAAAGATTTTCTAATTTGGAGAGAAAAAGAATTTATAGAAAAGTATAAAGGATTAAGACACAATACTGATAATGATAATTATTCAAGCCTAGAAGCTACATTGGAAAATGGTCTTCCATTACTCGCAATCGTTAATTCTGATTTGTTATGTTGGGATAGTAAAGCATCACATCCTTGGATAACCACTGTTGAAATAAAGTATGATGGAAAAAACAATAATGGAATGCCAAATGATATCTCATATCAGCTTCTAAATGAAATTGAAGATAAAATAATGATAGAATTAAAAGATTCGGATGGTTACCTAAATATTGGGAGACAAACAGCAGATTCGGTACGAGAAATTTACTATGCCTGTATTGATTTTAGAAAACCATCAAAAGTCTTACGTCGAATCAAAAGAGAATATCAAAACAGTATTGAATTCGACTTTGACATT
This sequence comes from Aquimarina rubra, assembly GCF_042684305.1. Taxonomy (NCBI): domain Bacteria; kingdom Pseudomonadati; phylum Bacteroidota; class Flavobacteriia; order Flavobacteriales; family Flavobacteriaceae; genus Aquimarina; species Aquimarina rubra. The sequence goes on from NZ_JBHULE010000018.1 coordinate 45,733, forward strand.
TATAAAGACAAATATTGGCAATCTTTTAATAGATTTATTACTAAATAAATGCCCATAACATTTATATAATTGATGCACCCTTTTAGGTGAAAACGTACAATACTTCAAACGCTACCAATAATCATATCTAAACCATCTTCATTTCTTTTCAAAAAGAAATCAACGGTCATAGTAGTAAATAGTCTACCTTCGGTAAAAAATAATGTCGATAGAGCGAAAAGTTCAATTAGTAGAAAGTCTTTTTTCTAAATTAGAACTAGAAACCGCTCAGTTTGAGCAATCATCAGGACTTTGTTGTGTCTCTGGCTGTGGAAAATGTTGTACTTATCCAAACGTAGAAGCTTCTCCTATAGAATTTTTACCGTGGGCATTTCACTTGTTTTTAAATGGAGAAGCAGAAAACACCATCATTCAGCTTAATAAAACCAAAAGCTTAACGTGTTTAATTTATAAACCTTTATCTGTTATTGATCAAGGTCGTTGTAGCAACTACAAATACCGCGGTTTAATTTGCAGACTCTTTGGATTTGCAGCCAACACTGACAAATACGGAAATTTAAGATTGGCTACTTGCAAAATTATTAAAGAAGGTCAGGCCGATAACTACAATTCAACGGCAGATGCGATATCTAAAGGACTATACATCCCAATATTTACAGAATATTATATAAAATTAAATCAAATAGATTTTAAATTGGGAAATATAATTTTACCCATAAATAAAGCCCTTAAAATGGCTTTAGAAGAAGTTTTACATTATTATGCATACAGATCTTTTCTTCATTTAGGAAAAAAATGCGGCTAAAACCGGAGTTATTTAAACCTGCTCTTAGAAGTAACTAAAGTAAAACATATCTACTCATATAACTCAACCAATATCAATATATTCTAAAATATAAATTACAGAAATAAATTTCTGAATAAAATACTCCAACCTTTAGGTAACAATTCATTCTTTTTAGACACTAAATATAGAAGTAGAAGATTAGTTTGTTTGAAAAACAAAATTCTAAGATTGTTTTTACTATAATTTAGTTTAAGAAATAAGGAATATGATATGGCGCATCCTAAAATAACGAGAACCAGAACTTTTGTGGACGACTTTGAAGAAACACTCTCATTATCGTTGAATCAAGTACATCATATTGATGAACTGACGTATTTATATCTAAAAGAGAATAAATTTAGTATAGATCCAAATTATGAGGAGAAGAAAGCCAGATTCAGATATTTTTTATCAATAGCACGAACGCTAGATGATGCTCAAAAAAGGAAACTAAAAACTATCAAACAGGATCAAAAAGAAAAACAGGCTTCTTTTAATTTTGAAACTATTAAATCCGAACGCTATTTAAAAAAATACAAAAGCCTTAATCTATCAGAAAACAGATACCAACAATTTAGAATAAAGCTAGATGAAATAGAAAAGCTCAGCGGAAAAATGTTTGACGAGTCCATGACAAACCATAAGCTCAGAAAACCGTATCACCAAAGATTTAAGGAAGCGGCCAATAATATTCTAAAAGATTTTTTTACGCTTGAAGAGTTAAAAACCTTTAATGAAATTGAAGAGAAGGATTATCAATTCATTGTAGATACCAGAACAGGGGTAATCTTACAAGGTTATGCTTCAACTCTAGATCTAAACAAAAAACAAGCAACACAAATTTTTCTGTATGAGGAAAATGAGCCGATCCTAAATGAAAAAAATAAATATCTAAGTGAGTGGGAAAAACTGGATCTGTACAAGCAATTTATGAAATCTCTTCTTAGCAAAGAACAGTTTGATCGCTATCAGCCAATCTGGAATGAGAGAAAAAGTGTCCTAGAAGAAGGTATAATTAGTAATAACCAAAGTAAAAAACAAGAAATAACCAGGCTTCAGAATAAAAAACAATTTTTATTAACTCAGTATCTACCTGCCTTATGCAACTGGCGGTCAGAGATAGAAACACTTCTTGATAAAAATCTAAAGAGGCAATTATCTGTTTTAAAAACAGTTTACCAAGAAAAAATAATCAGTATATACACAAAACATAAAAAAGAAGCGATGCGTCGCTATAAAGATTTATTCCCAAATCATTTTTTACAACTAGAAATAGAATTACAACTCAAAGCACTCATACCAAACGCAGGATATCTTGAGGATACCGGAGACATATTTTCATACATTTCACCAGAATTAAGAAAAGTAATTTTAGAATCCATAGAAAATACCAAAAATATTAGAATAGCTCTTAATGAATTCGAAATCGAAAATTACGAAAATACCGGAGGTACTTATGGAGGTTGGACAATAGTAAAACGACATCCCCGAAACGAAAGATCAGAAAACCTTCATATGCTATCTATGTTACTTCTAGATTCTGAACCAGAAAATAATATCACTGCAATGAATAAGGTACTACATCAAGTTAGTGGTTAACAAAAATGTATTTGAGGAATTTGTTTCAAATCATATTTATCTACTCTACAAACTGTGTTAGGGATAGGAACCCTTCGACAGGCTCAGGATAAGTCTAATATTATTTTGGTAAGTACCCTTCGAGAGCCTCAGGGCACTCATAAAAAAGATATAATGGATAGCCCGCCAGGACGCTATTAAAATAAATAAGTTACCCAGCCATATCAATATCCTTCAGCTTATTCTCTTCTGCATGTTTTGCTTTTTCGGCAGCATAGTCAAATCCTTGTTGCCACCAGCTTCGCATTAATTTTTTATTAAAAACTAACGAATTTTCGGTAAGTTTAGACGGCGTATAATATAAATTGAGCACTACATCTTTGTTCTTTGCAGCTAGTTTACCCACCACGGTATCGTGCCCTTCTACCTGATCAAACATATAGCTAAACAAATTGACCATCAACGAAAATGGATTTTTGCCTAACACCTTGTTGTGCTCCATATTCTCGGACTCTAAGATAACGGCATCTACTTCTTTGGCTCCTCTTCGGATCGCTTCTCTAATTGGGACCATACAACCGAAACCTCCATCTGCATATTCGCACCCATTTTTAGTCACCAAACTCATAAACGGAACATAATTACAAGAAATCCAGATCCAATCACAAAAATCCTCATACGAGAAATCATTAATGGATTTATATTCTGTCGTATTTTTTGTCAAATTAGACACTGTTACCACTACGTCCTTCACTTTCTTTTTTGCCAGTTCAAATTCTATTTCAGAAAAATTTCTACGAATATTTCTTCTTAGGTTTTTACTTTCCCCAAAAGTTCTTTTACGTTTCAGGAACTGTACAATGGTGTTAAAGAAGTTGATAGAAACAAACTCTCGGTTTCCTTTCTTGCGTGTCCTAAAAGGATTGACGCTAAAGATTGTATGCTGATTTACATTGGTGTAGATATCATATACCTTATCTATGTTTCCGAGTGCTAACTGAGGTATTAACAAACTTCCGGTAGATGTTCCCAGAAAAAGATCGTACGTCCTACCTTGCTCCTGCATTAAATACTGAGCCACACCACCTGCATAAGCTCCTTTACTTCCTCCTCCGGAAATTACTAATGCACGCATATTCTCGTTTATGGGGTTAGTTTTTTTTCTAAAAATTCTTGTTGCCGTTTTGGCAATTTAGTCTTTAAATCTACATATTTCTTTTGAAACTTGGAATCCTTCAATAAGTTATCTAGTATTTTCCTGCAAAAGTTTCGAAATCTCCAATTGTGATGTACTGCACCATCCACCAAATTCAGTAGTGATGGATCAGAAAAAGCCTGTAGACTTTCTAAATACGTAAACGCATTCTCGCGAGTGCTAAAATGATGTATCGGAGATGAATACCCTGATAATTCTGCATAAAACTCCTGGTGCTTCTCTCGCTGGTACTCCGGAGTATTGAGTGCTAATACTAACCAAAGTACTCTTACGTTTTTATCATGAAAACCAACAATATCTTTGGTTTGCTCTAAATATCGACTTCTATCTGAAGGAAAATTAGCCCATAGATGATACAATGCCGGTTCTATCGTAGCGTACGATTCATCTTCTAATAAAGATTCATATTCCTTTTGTAAACTCTTTGGGATCGTACTCATCGTATTAGCAATTGCCTGACGAACATAGATGTTATTCGTTTCAAAAGCTTTGGTAAATAAAGCAATAGCTTCTTGAGAGGTATCGCTTTCTAGCTGATATATAACTTCCTGACCTAAATACTCATTGATCGGAAAATCCAATGCTGTTGCCAATGTCCCCCATTTTCCTGCTAAGGGTTGTGTGCGCTCACCAGCTAAACTTAAATATTTTTTAATAAAGGGAGAGCTTGTCAATATATCCAATGCTTCTTGAGAAGGAAATGCAATAGCTTCTAACCATATTTTCTGATAATCCGATAAATCCTGACCACTCACCTGCTCTGCTATCTTCATAAAATCTGATGTAGTGACATTCCCAAATTTGTGTTTCTCCAGATAGTTAGTAATAGTAAGCTTAAAATTAGCATCGCCGATTATATTCTTTAGTGCGTGCAATGCCCAAGCACCTCGTTGATAAAAAGTTAAAGAACTTGCCTTAGGATCTAGTAAAGAAGTAGCATCTGTAGCCTTTGCTTGCTCTGTGAGTTGCTCAGCACTTTCATACAATTTATATTGAAAATACTCTTCCCCAAAAACCTCTCTTTCTGCTAACAATGCGTAGTAAGTGGCAAAGCCTTCTTGTAACCAATGATGCTTCCCTTCGGTTTCGGTGACCAAATCCCCAAACCACTGATGTGCCAATTCGTGTGCATTGACATTGATATAGTTGCGATCGTTAAATCCGATATTGTCGACTACAAAAGCATCAGAAAAAATCGTTGTTCCGGTATTTTCCATTCCGGCATATAAAAAATCTTTTACAGGAATTTGTTTATAGTTTTGCCACGGAAACGCATATCCAATCTCCTTTTCGAGAAAATCAAACATTCGTTTGCTATGTTTGTAAGTAGATTCAAACTTGTCCTTATCCTCAGGATAATAATACATTTCTAACGGAATTCCACTTTCCGAATTCTCCACTACTTTTTCGTATTTACCAATGGCCAAAGCCAATAAATAACTACTCATAGGCTGTGTCATATCATACTCCCATTGTTGGATAGAATCATTAACAGCTTTCTTATTCATCAACTTCCCATTAGCGATCACTTCATAATCCGAATCATAATTGATCGTCATATCAAACTCTACCTTTTCATTCATATCGTCAAAACTAGGCAACCAATTAGAGGTGTATTTGCCTTGTCCTTGTGTCCAGATCTGATCATTACCCTGATAATCCTTCAAAAAATACAATGCTTTTTGTGGCACAGCGATATATTGAATTTCGACAGTATGTTCTGAATCTTTCTCAAAAACTGATGAAACCTTAATGGTTTTATTGTCATAGGCCGCATCTACTTTCTCACCATCTAACAAAACTCCCATAATTTGCATTTTCTGGGCATCAATAGTAATAGAATCTATGGGTTGAAGTGTTTTAAAAGTATATATAACCTTTCCTTCTACTTTTTTGAAATTAGATTCCAGAAATATATTCACCTTACTTGTTAAAAAATCGACAGCACTTTGTTCTTTCTTGTCATTTTCCTTTTTGTCAGAATCTACCTCTTGAGCAGATATACCAACAGAAATAAAGCATATAATCAGATATAAAATAAATCGCATACAGATCAATAATCAAATGTTCTGCCAAAATAACGATTTTAGTCTGGTTATGTGACAAAGCTTTTCATCTTTAATAATATACTGCTTGATTGTATTTATCAAGAAACGTTAATGAAACAGTTTAATTAAAAAACTGGATGGCAGTCTGAGACATCCAACAAAAATTTTATCCACTGAATATATTGACATTCCAAAACAGAGCTTTTGAAAATCTTTTTTCACCAGTATAAGATTGGTTTTGCGTTAAAAAATCTTGAAGCCTTGGAAAGATTTTAGCAAAACTAATCTGGTTTTCAGTAAAACTGAAAAATACCTTACGACATAGCGTAAGCTGTGGGCGAGGTGGTGCGAAGGAGTGCCTTTCCTTCCCGCCTTCCAAAGTACGCAAGTACGGCGGACAGGTTGGTTCGTTTCCTTTGGGCAAGCAAAGAAAATGAACAGAAAGTCAAATCAAAGAAAAAAGGACGAAAATTAAATACAATTAAAACTGTGAAAAACAAATTGTTAAAAAATACGTCGATCTATTTTGTCAAAGACTAATCAAACTCTAAATAATCATTATACACTCAAAACTTCGAAATTGATACTTTGAACTTTAAACAGTGAAGTTTATCTTCGCTCTAATGAATCCGAATATCTTACAAACTCCTATCGATTATCTAAAAGGTGTTGGACCTTCTCGTGCAGATTTGTTACGAACAGAATTAGGGATTCATACCTATCAGGATTTGGTTAATTTATTTCCGAATAGATATATAGATAAAACCCATTATTATAAAATCAATGAGTTACAACGCACCTCGGCAGAGGTACAGATCGTGGGTAAGATCGTTCATCTTAAAACAGTAGAGCAAAAACGCGGAAAACGATTGGTAGCCAAATTTATTGATGATACCGGAGAAATGGAATTGGTATGGTTTAGAGGACATAAATGGATTAAAGAAAACCTTAAAATAAACGTGCCCTATGTAATCTTTGGAAAGACTAAGTATTACAATGGTTATAGCATGCCACATCCCGAAATGGAACTACTTTCTGAGCATGAAAAAAATCTGAAAGTAATGATGCAACCGGTATATCCATCTACCGAAAAACTATCCAACAAAGGAATTACAAATCGGGTGGTTAGTAAGATGGTGCAACAGTTGTTTCTGGATACCAAAGCTCGATTTTATGACACCTTATCAGAAGAAATTCGATCAGAATTGAAACTGATCCACAAAGGTGAAGCGATGCTCAATATTCATTTCCCGAAAAATCAAGAATTATTGGCGAAAGCACAATATCGCTTAAAGTTCGAAGAGCTATTTTACATTCAGTTACAGTTGATTACTAAAAAGCTGATCCGCAAACAAAAGATCAAAGGATTTCCTTTTACAGCAGTCGGAGAACACTTTACTAATTTTTATAACAACCACTTACCGTTTGAATTAACCAATGCTCAAAAACGTGTGATCAAAGAGATTAGAAAAGACATTGGTAGTAGCGCACAGATGAATCGATTATTACAGGGAGATGTAGGATCCGGAAAAACTATTGTGGCATTGATGACCATGTTGTTAGCTATGGACAATGGTTTTCAGGCTTGTTTAATGGCACCAACAGCCATTTTAGCAAATCAGCATTATCAGGGGATATCTGAACTCACCAAAGATCTTGATATCAATGTGAAACTATTAATGGGTAGTACTAAAACCAAAGAACGCCGTATAATTCATCAAGAATTAGAAGAAGGTTCACTGCACATTCTTATTGGTACACACGCAGTGCTGGAAGATAAAGTACAGTTTAAAAATTTAGGACTCGCTATTATTGATGAGCAACATCGTTTTGGAGTTGCACAGCGTTCTAAACTTTGGCATAAAAACACTTATCCACCACATATTCTGGTAATGACCGCTACCCCAATACCGAGAACATTGGCAATGAGTCTCTATGGAGACCTGGATATCTCTGTGATTGATGAACTACCACCAGGAAGAAAATCTATCAAAACCGTACATCGGTATGATAGTAATCGTCTGAAAGTATTTAAGTTCATTGCCGATGAGATTAAAAAAGGAAGACAGGTTTATATCGTATACCCATTGATACAAGAATCTGAAGCATTGGACTATAAAGATTTGATGGATGGATATGAAAGTATCGCTCGCTCCTTCCCTGCTCCGGATTATCAGATATCCATTGTTCACGGTAAAATGAAACCTGCCGACAAAGATTATGAGATGGAGCGTTTTGTAAAAGGCGAAACCAATATTATGGTAGCGACCACTGTGATTGAGGTTGGGGTCAATGTGCCTAATGCCAGTGTGATGATTATCGAGAGTGCAGAACGTTTTGGATTATCGCAGTTGCATCAGTTACGAGGTCGTGTAGGTCGTGGTGCAGAACAGAGTTTTTGCATCCTAATGACCAGTCATAAACTTTCATCGGACAGTAAAACAAGGCTGGAGACTATGGTTCGTACCAACGATGGTTTTGATATTGCCGAGGTAGATCTTAAACTAAGAGGTCCCGGAGATATTATGGGCACGCAACAAAGCGGAGTTCTTAATCTAAAGATCGCTGATATTGTTCGAGATAACGATATCCTAAAAACAGCCAGATATTATGCCATGAAAATTCTAAAAGAAGATCCATCGCTGTCTCTGGAAAAGAATAAAGTATTACTCTTTACATATCAGCAACTCGCAAAGCATAAAAATATCTGGAATTACATTAGCTAAACTGTTAAAAAATTAACGTTTCCTGAACTAAAGGAGGTACTTAAGAACTACCCTCCTCCTACCTGGACAGTACCTCTCCCCATGCTAAAACAGAGGTCAGTCCTGTATCAAACACAAGTGATACTTAGCTCTGGCACAAGTGACACTTCTGTTTATACCTAGCCATGTTTCTGTTTGAAGTACCCTTACCCTGTTTTGGGAGTACCCCAAACGAACCTTTGACACGAATACACCCACTTGTATAAGTACCCCAAGTGATGTGCTAATTGTGAAATACCCACTTATATAAGTACCCCCACCTAGGGCTGGAAGTGGGTTTTGGCAAGTTTGCTTCGAAAAGAGCATTTTTTTTAACAGTTTTTGTTAAAACTTAAGAAGTATCCATATACGATTGCCAAATCACCAAAAGGTATTTACTTTTAGCATTATCCTTTAACTCCAGAAAGCCATATTCATAGCAGAAAAGGTACACTTGTCCTTTGCTGTTTTTCCAATAATGCGTAAAATACTTTGGATCAAAACCTTCTTTAATCAACTTTCCTTTGCGAATAGTAACAAGCCCGGCTCGATTATAATTTTTAAGAATCTTACGGTTTGTCTTAAGCTGTTGATCTATTTTTTTAAACAAAGAATATTCTTTCTCTTTATTTTGTTGATAATAAAAAGCCGATCTACAATAAGAAGAACAGTACTTTTTACCAACTCTTCCTTCAAGCTTCTCATTACAATAGGTACAATTTCGTTTCATAAAACATCTTTCTAAGATAGTGTCATTATTTTTAAAAATGTTACCTATCCATCGAATTAAACGTTTATTAAACGTTTAATTCGATGGCTTTAATTGCGATTGGTTATATAATCAAACATATTTGACATGCATGAAACATATTAGCAAACATATCACGCTGAAGCACCTAATGATCGATCAACAAAAAATGATCGGTTTGCAGTTCTACCCGGATAAAGTGATCCAGGCTTTGATTAAAGAGTTACCAAATCCCAAGTGGAGCGAGCAATTCGGGATGGTTTACATAGCTAATACTAAGAAAAATTTAGACTTGATTTTTGAGAAGTTTAGAGGTGTTGCCTGGGTTAATTGTAATTTCTTTTTTAAGGAAAAAGTGATTAGAGAGAATGAGGTTGTAGACATTAATTGGTATAGAAAAAGGGCTGAAACAGCTAATTTTAGGTACGTTCCAGAAGCATATCTATTAAAATTAGAGCTTAAAAGATATGCTATAAACACTTGTAAAACCTACATTTCGCAATTCGAAAGATTCATAAACAGGTATTCAGACAGAGAAATTAACCAGTTGTCAGAAGATGAAATACGTAACTATTTACAATCACTCATACATCAAAACAAATCTAATAGTTATATAAATCAAGCTATCAATAGTATTAAGTTTTATTATGAAGTAGTGATGGAAATGCCGAATCGATTTTATGCAATAGAAAGACCTCATAAACAACAAAAATTACCTAAAGTATTATCAAAAGAAGAAATAATTAGTATTATTGAACATACCAATAACCTAAAACACCGTTGCATTGTAAGCCTTTTATATTCAGCAGGATTAAGAAGAAGTGAGTTGTTGGATTTAAAAATTGTAGACATTGACAGTAAACGGATGTTGATAAGAGTAGAAAATGCAAAACGTAATAAAGATAGGTACACTCTACTTTCTGAAAATTTACTAAAAGATTTAAGATTATATTATCAAGAATGGAAACCCAAAAAGTACTTATTTGAAGGGCCAAAAGGTAACAGATATAGTACAACAAGTGTAGAAAACATCATTATAAAATCTGCCAAAAAGGCTGGGATATACAAAAGAGTTACTCCACATATGATGAGGCATTCATTTGCAACACATCTTTTAGAGAATGGTACAGATTTACGCTATATACAAGTTTTATTGGGTCATAGTTCTAGTAAAACAACAGAAATATACGCTCAGGTAGCGACTAACAATTTGCAATCGATCAAAAATCCACTAGATTTGTAAAGAATATAATGGAAATATACCACATTGGGTATATTCACATGTTGTGTGTCATACCCAGAAAAAATCAAAACTAAATGAAATTGAGGAATGTTAATCTGAATTTACAATTTTACGGAATAATAGTTCTGATGTTTTTTACGTCTTGTAATAACGGAGATTATTTACAAGAATTTAGGAATTTTAATGAATTCGATAAAATTGAAAATCCGAGATTGACGGGTTGGTTTCCTGTCGAAATAATAAAATCTGACGCACAGAATATAAAAAACATATCCTATTTAAGTACAAAATGTGTATTTGGAGCTTTTGATTACGAAAATGAGGAACTTTATGATTCAATCTTTAATAAGGAAAATCATATAGACAAAACTTACATTGGAATTTTCCAATCACAAATAAAATTAGTGGGAAATATTATACCTGAATGGTTTCCGAAAGTTGACTATTGGAAAACAAAAAATAGTGGAATAATACTGTTCGATAATTGCTATGCATATAGGGATTCAAAGAGAAAGCAGATTTATTATTTTCACCCTGAAGAAGAAAGCACTAGATTCAATGGAAAAATGTATCCTGGAATTAGGGAAACGATTAGATAAAAAAGTACGAACACACAACACTATATATAGCAAATAGGGCGATTAGTGTTTAATCAAAAGGTTATTGTCTATTTGCAGAGTCGCCAAATCTTTTGATTTGGTATTAAAAAAGAAAATTAAAACAAAATACAAAAGTTTTGGCTTGTGGCTAAACCGAAAATAATCGCTTGTTTTCTGCCCCACTTGCCATATATTTAACGTTGTATGCTATTGCCCAATTCGATCGGACAATTTTTTCGGAGGAGTACGCTGGAAAATACGGAGTTTTCTTCGGATAAGCAGAACGGACAAATACTTTGCTAAAAGGATCTGTCCAAGTATTTTGCGATGGTATCGTGGAGAGTTACACTATCCAAACGTTAGCACGTTATAAAATACTTGTTCAAGGTCGCGAAAAATTTTTACAAAGTCAAATTTGAAGTGGAATTGTAGTGTGGCTAATCTGAATGAAAACGGAATCTTAGTTCCCTGTGCCAACAGACCATACATGGATATGTATATTCCATAGGCTTGGGTAACTCCGAAAAAATTGGGGATTAAAATGCTACCGAATCTGAACAACAGTCCCTTAATTTATTATTAATTTTGGACTCAATGAAAAATTAAAATAAAAACAGCACACAACATTGTGTAAGATTGCATTGATAAAATAGTTTGCCTTCGCTATCGCTACGCAAAACGATTTGATCAACGACGCTAAAGCTCATCTTACACCTAACATTATGCACAAGCATGTGGAATCTGAAAAGCAGAATGAATAAGCGGACGGGGTAATGGTCAAAGACCTGAGTATTTTTATAAAAATAAGTTCTGACACAAAGATTCTCCCCTATCAGCATCGGACGGAATAAAGGTCATCGCTATTTTGTGTTGGTAATCGCTAAACCCAAAGTCGCAAAGCGATCGCGGGAATGGAAAAAAATATAACGCAAATAGTTACGAAAGCAATCATCGCTTTGCTTAGGTAAGTTTGCAAAGTAACGGCTGAATAAAAAAGGCCAGTGCATAACAAGATGTATAATTCATAGCGGCGGAAATTCCTAACGGAATTTCACGCTGGTTTATTAACTTTGGGCTGTGACGGAACATTTACTGTGTGCTTGTCCGCTACAAACCATACATTAAACGTTGTATGCAATAGTTCATTTCGAGTGGACAATTTTTTCGGAGGAGTACGCGAGGATTATGGAAGTTTTCTTCTGATAAGCAGGTCGGACAAAGCCTTTGGTAAAAGGATATGCTCAAG
>NZ_JBHULE010000019.1:0-100408 GCF_042684305.1 Aquimarina rubra
AATTACCCTACTCCAGTGTAACTTTTATTCCTATGAACTACGCTTGTCTCGCAAAGCGGGTGCAAATATACAACGCCTTTTTTAATCCAACAAAACTTTTTAGAAAAAAAATAAAATATTTTTTTTTAAAGCCTGCAAAAACAAATTACCAAAGAAATAAACCCGGTAAAACACAAAACAAACACAAATCTCTCAATGAACTCAACAAAACAATATCCCGTTTTGCGGGTGCAAACATACAACCCTTTTTCAATCCAACAACAAAAAATTAAAAGTATTTTTTAAAAAAAATATAAAGATTTTATAATACACTCTAAACAATAAACTTACACCAAGAAAAAAATATAATAATACCTGAAAATTAAACCAAACTAACTTCTAAAGTCACAATAATAGACTTACTGATTGGTGTATTACTTTTATCCGCATAATGATTATAGGGAACTAAAACATTGGTTTCAGGAAAGTATGCCGCTATATTTCCTTGTGGAATACTATACGGTATCACTAAAAATCGGGAAGCTTTTCGTTCTTTTCCATCATATAAGCTAATCATATTAATGACATCAAACTTTTTCAAGTTACGTTTATTCATATCCTTTACATTCATTAAAACAATGCGACGTTCATTATATATTCCTCGGTAACGATCATCCAAACCATAAATAGTGGTATTAAATTGATCGTGCGAACGAATTGTCATTAATAGAAGTTCATCTTCTTTTAATGTATGTTTTGGTAAATCACAACAACTAAACTGAGCCTTACCTTTAGGAAGTTTACTAAAATCTAAATCTCTTACATTATTAGGTAGATAAAAACCTGAACCTTTTGATCTAGTGTTAATGTCTTCGAACCCTTTAATTGTGGCTTCTATTTTTTCTCGAATCAATTCATAATTCTCGCTAAGCAACTTCCATTGTACAGGATGACCATCCTTAAAATATACACTTGCAATTCCGCCGATAATTTCTGGCTCACTAATCAGATTATCTGATGCCGGTTTTAGCATACCTTTTGATCGGTGTACTTTACCCATACTATTTTCTACAGTGAAGAACCTTGGTTTCCCGTCCTTTTGATCCAATTCTGAGCGTCCTAATGTCGGTAAAATCAAACTTGTTTTACCTGCCACCAAATGTGTTCTATTTAATTTGGTACTTATATTAACAGTGAGTTCACAATTCTGAAGTGCTTCTGCGGTATATTCTGTATCGGATGCAGCAGACAAAAAATTGCCTCCAAGCGCAATAAACACTTTTGCCTTACCTTGATTCATAGCTTCTATGGCATGTACAGTATCCAAACCTTCTTTATCAGGAGGCATAAAACCAAAGGTTTTTTTAATAGATTCATTAAGTGCTGGCGAAACATGATGCATAATCCCAACGGTGCGATCCCCTTGCACATTACTATGCCCTCTCACCGGACAAGTCCCAGCACCTGGTTTTCCTATGCTTCCTTTAAGTAATAAAAGATTTACACATTCCTTTATATTGTTAACACCGTTTTTATGCTGAGTCAATCCCATTGCCCAACAGATAATAACTTTATCTCTTTTTGCCAGCAATTGAACAACCTCATCAATTAAACCTTCTTCTACTCCGCACAATTTTATTAGTTCTTTTTCAGAATAACTTTCTAGGTGCTTGATTAGTTCTTCATAACCATTGGTATAGGTTTCAATAAACTGATGATCGAATACGTCTTTGGTTTCCGCATCCAACGCTGCTAATTTTTTCTGAATCACTTTTAACAAAGAAACATCTTGATTTATTTTTACCTGAAGATGTATATCAGTTAACGAAGTTCCTGAAGCCAATACTCCTTTAACTTCCTGAGGATTTTTAAATCTTATCAGTCCCGCTTCTTCTAAGGGGTTGATGCTAATGATTTTCCCACCATTCTGTTTACATTTTTGTAGTGCCGACAACATCCTAGGATGATTTGTTCCCGGGTTTTGGCCGATCACCATCACTATTTCTGCCTGATCAAAATCCTCTAATTTCACAGAACCTTTTCCTATTCCTAAAGTCTCGCTTAGCGCAACTCCACTAGATTCGTGACACATATTGGAGCAATCCGGCATATTGTTAGTCCCAAAAGCCCTTACAAACAAACCATATAAAAAAGCAGCTTCATTACTTGATCTTCCTGATGTATAAAACACTGCTTGATCGGGAGTATCTAACTGGTGTAATCTTTCGGCTATTAATTCATATGCGTTCTCCCATGATATGGGTTCGTAATAAATACTGTCAGGTTTTAAAACCATTGGCTCTGTTAACCTTCCGCTTTTTCCTATTTGATAATCTGACCAATTAGAAAGTTCTTCTACAGAATGTTTAGCAAAAAAGTCTTTGTTTACCCTTTTATTTGTAGCCTCTTCTGCGAGTGCTTTTGCTCCATTTTCGCAATACTCACCAAGTTTAGATGGCTTTTTGGGGTCGGGCCAGGCACAACCGGGACAATCAAATCCGTCTTTTTGATTCATTTGAAAAAGACCGTTTACTGATTTTACAACCCCCATTTCTTTAAACGCATGTTGAAGCGCAACTTTTACTGCAGGAAGTCCAGCAGCATATTCTGCAGGTTCCTGTAGCCTGATCCCAGTGAAAGTTTCGGGTCCTAAAACAGATATGTTTCGTTTCTTGATAGTACTCATAACACGCTAAAAAATAAAAGAGAATGATCTATATCAAAGATACGTCTTACGATCTATTTACTACATAGAGTACCCAAGGATTTTCTTTACTTCTGTGTATTGAAAAGAATCTTGCACCAGGGATAGCAGTGGAAATCCCGCATCCGCCATAGGCGGAGAGGAATTGCAGCGGATAGCCTACCAGGCAATCTATTATATGCCTCTTGTTGGCAGGCAGGCCCGCTCGGGTGCCGTGATTATAAAAAGAAATTCCAAACCAATCCAAAACGGATTACTGCATCTCGTGGTGCATATCCGGGCGCAGAGAATTCATTGTTCTGCTTAAAAGCCTCCCCAAAGTTCTCTACTTTAAAATAGATTCGGGTTTGTCTAATTTTGGCATTAAAAAAGATATCAAATTGAGGAAAACCTCCAAATGTTTGAATTACATCTGGACCATCAAAGGAAAGTGTCTCTTCTGGGCTCTGTACGTAAAATTCTGATAGGACCGGATCATATCCATCTGCATTATATTCAGAATAGTATTTAAAAGTAACCCCTGTTTGTAAAAACAGTGCTTTCTTAAACCAATGATCTTGGTAATACACGCTGTTTCTGGTAACAAACGTTGGAACATTATACACGCTATATGTCCTGCTCACATTTCCGTTGGTCACTGAATTAACTGCGCCATCAACATTTTGGTATAGTATGGTATTATCAAAACCTAGCCAACCAAAATTAAGTGTATTGGTGAATTTTAATTTAAAGAGATTTATACTTCCGCCAAATTGTTCTGGAACGGTTAAAGAATCAGTGTTTTTCGTGAAATATGTATAATTATCGATCGCAGTATAACTAGCTTCTAAATTAGCAAAATTCTTTACCTTGATATTTGCTTGAATCTTTTGGGTTTCTATATTTTTGAAATTGACTAAAGAAGGATTCTCAGGATTATCATAATTTTGCCAATTATACCCGATATAATCACTTTGGTACAATAAGAAATTATAATTAGGAGCTACAGAATTTGCACTAATCCCTAACTGTAATCCATAATCCTTAAATTGATATCCGGCTGATGCGTTTAGATAATTACCATCAAAATCTCCTGACACAATTGACATTCCATTAGCTGCTAATTGAAACCCTTTATAGTATTTTTGATACGAGCCTCCAATTGAATATATATTTCCTTTGAGTCTATTCTTGATATCCACTCCATTCTCAAAGCTGACTAATGTATTGTACCCATAATTATAATCAGAAGTTCCTGCATTGACGCTAAGACTTCCCAACCAATCACTATCTAATTTTACAAACAACTGATTGCTAAAGTCCTCTAGCGCTACTTTATCCATCAGCGCACCGGATTCATAGGATTCTCCAAAAAGAGTATTAGGAGAAGTCTGATCAAATTGGAAAGACTTATCTGTAATATCTAGTATGTGACCAATGGCAACATTTGTACTACTGCTATCGGTTTTTTTAATAATCGAATAACTATGATTCAGATAAAATCTTTTACCTAATAAAATACTTTCTGCATTTTCGAAATTAACCTCTATGGATCCTCTGTCAGAAAATTCATCTGCATCCTGAAATTCTTCAGTATTGCTGAGATATTGGTTCAATCCTCGTTCTGATAATCCTCCGTTTTCTTCATTAAGAAGGTCTTGAGACACGAAATGTGTTCTTATTCGATATCGATCATTTTTTGTGGTGTAATTGGCCGTCGCTCTAAAATTACCGGTACTTGTTAGCGCATGTTGATATTTACCTAAAGATCTGTTTCCTTTATACGCTATAGAAAGATTTAGTCTTGGAGAAGTATTAACAGTAAAGAAAGCATCCAATTGTTGTCCCTGTTCAAAAGTAGTTTTGAAATATAACTCCGTAAGTGGCGTAGGAACGTTATAATATTTAATATCTTCTACTTCCATGAAATTAAAGTGCCTGGCTCTAGCTCCAAAAAGCGGTAATAAATGATTACGTTCTTCTACTTTTACAAGACTATTGTAGCTCTGACCTACATTATTTAATGGCTGTAATCCAAAATCATCTCTGCGCAAGTAATTAAAATTATAATCCCTTTGAATCGTTAAGGTAGTATCAACAAAAGTGGTATCGTTATGGATATCGATTATTTTATAATCTGTAATAGGAGGCTTTTTCTTTTTGTCTTTAGATAATGGTTTTCTGCTTTTGGTAAACTCAGGTCTGGTCTGAATCTTCTGCGTTCCTTCATTTATCTCTTCTTCATTTCCTTCTTGCGCAAAGGCTATCGACCCTATAAGAAGTATAATTATGAATAATAAGTTCTTTTTCATCTATATAATAAACTGTTGGCAAAAATATACTTTTTTAACGAAAGTTAAGGATACTGATTGCCCGTTTTAGTTCTAAGTTTTTTTACTGATTCTCAAAAATTGTTTTCTGATGTTCTGCTCATACATTATCTTCGTAGCATGCTCGAATTAAAATTAAAACCTGATCTCATCGAATGTGGCACTGATGAGGCTGGTCGTGGTTGTTTAGCTGGACCGGTAACCGCCGCAGCCATCATACTTCCGGATGATTTCAGCAACAACATCTTAAACGATTCTAAACAGCTTAGTGAAGCCAAAAGAAAACTATTACGCCCACTATTAGAAGACTGTTGTATTACCTATGGTGTGACACATATCTATATGGAGGAGATTGATAAGATCAATATCTTAAACGCTTCGATATTAGGTATGCAAAGATCTATAGCACAATTAACACCTCAACCAGAACACATATCTGTAGATGGAAACCGATTTAAACCTTATCATAACATACCCTATACTTGCGTTATCAAGGGCGATGGTAAATTTATGAATATCGCCGCAGCCTCTGTGTTGGCAAAAACGTATCGAGATGCATATATGGAGAAGATTCATGAAGAGTTCCCGATGTATAATTGGAAAAAAAACAAAGGATATCCCACAGCAGAGCATCGAGAAGCGATTCGAAAATATGGAGTTACTAAATATCATCGGAAAAGTTTTAGATTATTGCCGGAACAGCTTGCGCTAGAGTTCAAATAATTATCTTTGATGCCTAAGGCACATTTGGAAACTTAGTATAACATGCTAAAGCTTTTGAAAAACCAATATTGTAAAAAAAGAAAGTTGTTGTAGAATAATGACATCTCTTATATAGTTAAAGAATAAAAAGGAAAACAAACACATGAAAAAAATAGTTGTAATTCTAATCTCCACAATTGTTTTAGCTTGTAATACTACTACCGAAAAACCAAATACTCTTATTGATTACATCCCAAAGGATGCCCAGGTAATACTTAAGATAAATGATCTGGAACAGACTAAGAATATGCTAAGAGATAATGATTTTCTCAAAAAAAATAGTGAAATCAAATTTTTTAGATATTTCAAGAAACTTCCAATATTAGATGAAATTAATCAACCTAAAGGACTACTATGCTTTTCTCCTATTGGTAAAAACGATTTTGAATACACTTACATTGCTAAATTTGATCCTTCCATCATCAATAAAGATTCTTTGAATCAAAAAAACATTGAAAACATATCGTATTCAAACAAAACCATTCATAAAGTAATTTCTGGCAACCATACCTTTTATGCTACAAAACAGGATAGTTTGCTTATAGCTTCTTCTTCTCAGATATTGATCGAAAATGCCATTCGCCAACAAGAAAATAAGGTTTCGGTAAGCAAAGATCTTGTAAAAGCATATGATGTTTCTGACTCCAAAAATCCTGTATCTGTTTTAATCAACGGAAAACAACTCAGTGAAGTTCATAATTCTTTATTACCCAATAATAATTTGTCTGAAATATCAAATTTTAGTGGATGGATATCTGTGGATGCCAGGCTAGAACAAAATGCCATGTATATAGATGGCATTGCGATAGAAAAAGATTCATTATCTACCACCATTGGCATCTTTGATAATACGATTGCTCAGGAAAACAAGATTGCAAGAATAACTCCTGTTACGGCTAATGGATTTGTATCTTTTACCTATGATGATTTTTACACATTAAAAAAGAATTTGGCATTCGCTCAAGATCGCGAGATCGAAAATATTCCTGATGATCTTGATGAGATGCTATCCGGACTTTCTGAAATCGGAATGATTTTTCTGGAAAATGAAAGCGTATTTACTTTAACATCATTGGCTCCTGAAAACACTTTGGAACAATTAGCAGGATCTGCTTCCGGATCTTACAGAAATATAGATATTTTTAGTTACGAAGAAACCACCACTTTTTCAGGATTATTAAAACCTCTTATACCTGAGTTTGAAGCTACGTATTATTTCACTTATGAAGACCATATTGTATTCGCTTCCTCTAAAAACACCTTACAAACCATTATTGCTAACATCCTAAATAAAACGACACTAGAAGAGCAGACATTCTATACTAATGCTATGGAAAAACTATCTGATCAGTCCTCTATATTAATGGTTGGTTCGATTAAAAAACTTAAAGATTATATTGCTAGTAATGTAGAAGAATCCTATAACAAAGAATGGGAGGAAGCCAATACCAATGGATATCAAATTGCCGCGTTACAAATCACAAAAGAAAGTAACTTTGCCCACATCCACGGAGTCTTCCAGAAGACCATAAGTAAAGGAACCGCAACCTCGGTGACCCAAACAGCATCTACCACTTTAGAAAATAAGATATTAAACAGACCTATTCTGGTTCAAAATCACAGAACCAAAGGTATGGATATCGCTATACAAGATGTAGACAATAATCTTTATTTGATTTCTGAAAAAGGAAGTATTTTCTGGAAAAAACAGATTAATGGTGCTATTATGGGTGATATCCAACAAATCGATATATATAAAAACGGAAGATATCAGCTTTTGTTCAATACAGAAAGTACCTTATATTTGGTAGATAGAGATGGTAACGATGTAACTTCTTATCCTAAAAAATTCGAAAAAACAATTACACAACCGCTCTCTTTATTTGATTATGATAAAAATAAACGATATCGAATCCTCATTACACAAGGGAATGAAATCACCATGTTGGATGCGGAAGGAAAAATTGTTACCGGTTTTGGGTTTAAAGAAACAGAAACGAATCTGATTATGCCTCCTCATCATATTCGTATTGGGAGTAAGGATTATATTCTTATCTCTGAAGAAAACGGAAAACTAAATATTCTGGATCGATTAGGAAGAACTCGGGTAGATGTAAAACAGAATGTAAGTTTTTCTACAAATCAATGGCAGCAATATCAAAATAAATTTACATCTCTTACCAAAGACGGAAAGATCATTCAGGTGCAATCTGATGGAACAGTATCTTTAATGGACAAAGAACTAAATACAGGTAGTTCGTTAGTTGCAACGAATAAAACTCTGGTTACTTTTTCAGAAAATAAACTATCTATCAAAGAAAAAACTTTAGAACTAGATTTTGGAGTGTATACCAAGCCACAAATATTTTATATCAATAATAAAATTTATGTAGCAATTACAGATATACAAGCCAAAAAAGTCTACTTATATGATAGTAATGCAGAGTTGTTTCCTAATTTTCCTGTGTACGGTAATTCTGTTATCAGTTTGGGAAATATAGATAAAGATCCTAATCTGGAATTTACCGTTCAGGGAGAAGAAAATAGTGTTTTGATTTATCAGATTAACTAGACCTTTATTTTGCATTGATATTTAATTGATCATTCTATCCAATTCAAAACACCCATTATTTTCAGCCTTTCATTCATTTTCTTTGCTTGCCCAAAGAAAACGAACCAAAAGAAAGGGCACTCCATCGCGTCATTTCGCCCACAGCTTGCGCTATATCGTAAAGTATTTTTTGGTTACACTAAAAATCAGATTTATTTTACTAAAATCTTTCCAAGGCTTCAAGATTTTTTAACCTGCCTACCTGGCGGATGGCCAGGCAGGCGTAAAACAAATCTTATACTGGTAGAAACAGGTTTTCAAAGCCCTGCTTTGGAACGTTAAATATTATAGAATGAAATTTATTCTCAGTTTCGTAATGATCTAAATAGATTTCCACTAGTTTATTAAGAAGTAATGTTGACTTTTTGAATACGTATCTCACTAATGTGAAACAACGTAATTAAAATGTCATGAAAACTTTAAAAATTTTATCTGTATTATTTCTTACCGCTTTTTTCATTGCTTGTGATAGTGATGACGATGTTACACCATTAGGTTCTATTGATTTAGAAGCCACTTCCATTACTTTTTCTATAGTAAAAGATGAAGGCAGTGATTTTACAGGAACAGCTACTATTACGGGAACCATAACCAATATCGAAGAAGCAAACTTTAATTCCGGTACTGGACAACAAGCCATTCGTTTATATCAAAGAAATCTGGGAGCACCTGCTCCGGGTGATCTGGTAGCTACAGTAAATTTTACCAATCTTGCCGCAGGAGAAACGTTAACTATTAGCTATATGAGGCCTTGGAATTCTTCATCTCCAGCAGAAGGTGAGTTCCCGCCAGATTATCAAATTATTTTAGACTACGATCCTGATATTTTTATTGATGGAAATGAAAATAACGATGATGAAGATTTGACCAACAATGATTTGACTGTTAGCGGATCAGGCATCAACGATCTTTTTAGAAACTAAGAAGCTTATTTCGATTTATACCTTAAGACTTTCTTGGGTGTTCAACTTTTTTTTCAAAAACTAAAACTCTAAAAAAAAAATTATGAAAATCATATACTTTATCCTGCTTCTATGTTTTGCAGTGACCAGTCAATCTCAATCCATTGAAATGAATGTAATCTCTAATTCTGGTGGCAGTAATGGTAATACATCTCATATGATAAATTTTACCATTGGCGAAACGTTTATTGGAACCATTACTAATTCGGAATCGATAGATCAAGGATTTTGGTCAGGAATTGCTGCTTTAAACGCACTCTCTACAGAAGAGTTTTTGTTTAACGAAAGTATAGTTACTATATATCCTAATCCTGTTTCAGATTTCTTTACGATACATATTCCGGATATCAACAGTTACACTTTTTCTTTATACAACCTCAATGGACAAGAAGTAATGACTCGAAAGGTAAATGCTTTATTACTTAACCATCAAATTGATATCAGTTCTTTAGCACAAGGAACTTATCTACTTAAGCTTTCTGTTCCACAAACGAATGAAAACAAAGTATTCAAAATCATTAAAAAATAAACCACTCTTTATAAACATTGAAATCATGAAAAAAATAATATCAAATTTTCTAATATTTAGTACACTACTCTTTTGCACACTATTATCAGCACAATCTGTACAAAAAAACTTTATCAACTACCAAGGCGTAGCCAGAAGTTCCAGCGGTGATATTCTTGTTGATGAATCTATTAATATACAAATAGCCCTAAAATTTGGAGCACCGGATATTGCAGCGAGCTATGTAGAAAATCATACGGTTACTACCAATGCTAATGGAGTATTTGGTTTATTAATTGGTAGCGGAACTGCTGTTACAGGTGACTTTAACACGCTACCTTGGGGAGGAATTGCGTCTTATGTAACTGTATCTGTAAATGGTGCAGAAGTTGGGACCAACGAACTAATGGCTGTGCCCTATGCTATAACATCCGGAGATACCAGATGGCTTTCTAACGGTAATGATATAGAAAATATAAATAGCGGAAATGTAGGTATTGATAGAACTCCTACAGCCAAGTTAGATGTGAACGGAGATTTGAGATTACAAAATGGCACTTCAGTAAACGAAATATCGACGGATGTGACTCTAGGAAGCAATAGCAATAATGCTATCCCAACAGAGCGAGCGGTAAAAACCTATGTAGATAATGCCACTGCCACTACTACGCCAGTTGTTTTTAAAGTGAGAGGAAATGGTTTTGCAGTAAAAGACCTAAATATTAATACAACTATAGAAACGGATATCTGGGATATCAGAACGTATGATACCAGAAACGCTTTCAATACCACTACAAAAAGATTTGTTGCCCCAGAAAGTGGATATTATTATCTGCATGCTGTGGTAAGACAATCCAATACAGTAACCTCTTCTTTTTTTAGAATTAGTTTTAATGTAGATACCGGTGTAGATTTTACTCAAATCGTTGATGGTGATGATGTAAAAACAGATGTTAGCGGTATTTATTTCCTAAATGTTGGACAAGAAGTGTATGTCTCCTTAAGAAACTTTGGTCCTGGTAATGTTCGTATAGACGGAACTGGGAGTTGGTTTGAAGGATATAAAATAAATTAACCCCAACCTATTTGATTTGTTTAGTTTTTAGTCAAAAAACCGAAGTACGCTATACTTCGGTTTTTTGTTGTATCATTTCAGCTTCGAACAGATTGGTAAAATGCTTTAGTAATTTTTGCTTTACTTCTACGATATCCACCTTTTCCATTCCTAACTCTACATTTAAAGAAGTAACAGCTTTATCATTAATCCCACAAGGAATGATATTATCAAAATAACCCAGGTTGGCATTTACATTAAAAGCAAAACCGTGCATAGTCACCCATCTACTGGCTCTTACTCCCATGGCACATATCTTACGGGCAAAAGGAGTACCTACATCCAACCAAACTCCGGTTTCTCCATCACTTCTTGTACCTTTAATTCCATATTCTGCTAAAGTGAGTATTACCATTTCCTCCAAAAATCGTAAGTATTTATGAATATCGGTAAAAAAATTATCCAGATCCAATATTGGATATCCCACAATTTGTCCCGGTCCGTGATAGGTGATATCACCTCCTCGATTGATCTTATAAAAAGTAGCCCCTTTTTCTTTTAGTTGTTCTTCATTCAACAATAGGTTACTAATATCGCCGCTCTTTCCTAAAGTATATACGTGTGGATGTTCTACAAAAATAAAGTAGTTCTTGGTGTCCAGATTAGCATCCTCTCTTCTATTTTTGATTTTGGTATCCAGAATTCCTTGAAAGAGTACTTCTTGATATTCCCAGGTTTCTTTAAAATCCTTAAGACCTAGTTCTTGTATTTCAATCTTCTTATTCATCTTTGCAAAGATACAAGATTAAAAAAGTTTTAAACTCTATTATAAAAGGTTAAAAACCATCTATTTAATTATAACTATATTTGCCGCTTTTAAAAATATAAACCCCAAAATATGAAACGATTATTACTAGTTTTATTTCTTTTTATTTCTGCTTTTTCTTTTGCCCAAAAGATAAAAATTAAAAAAGGAGAAGTTTTTTTTGACAAAGTCAAAGTAGCTCATATCGAAAAAATAAAAGCAAAAGGACTAAGACATTTTCAGGTAAGTGATCTTGATAAAAAACCGCTGTTCAGAGCTGGAGATTTAAAAGAATATTCTTTGCTCTTTCATTCTGATAAATGGTATTCTTACAATGCATTTTTTGGTGATCAACTAAAAGATACTTTACTTATCAATTCAAAGAATCATTATTTCCTGTCTAAAAAGAAAATCTTTCAGCTTGCTATAGAAATGGGAATTTTTAATGCCGAAGGTTTCCACGCATCCAAAGCTGAAGAACTGATTGCACAAACCCCTAAAAGGCCGGAAAGGATCATAAAAAAACTGGATAAAGAGCGTAAATTACTAAGTGGTAAAGGACATAGAGTGAATCGTGATTTTAGCGACCTGAATATATATTTAATTCCTTATCCTTCAAAGAAGGCGTACAGTCAGCTAAATAAAAGCATGGTAGATCGCGTGGAGTACGATATTTATATTGGTAACCCAAATAATGATGATGAATCTGCAACTTTAATAGGTTCTGCAATTCGCGAAACCGGAACAGTTAGAGGTGAATATTTTTTCATATTTAACACAAAGAAATTCCCCTTAGCATCGTATCATTCTATGACTTTTAAAATTTATGGTAATAAAAAGGAATTAGGAATCATGGATCATGATATCAAAGTAAATATGGGAAGCAAACGAAGCGAGGCCATTAGAGAAATGGTTCGTGAACTTATCACACGAGGCAAACTTTAAGACACCCATAATAACAAAAAAACAAAGAAGCGGTATCAAGGAGATACCGCTTCTTTGTTTTTAGTACGTTTTTAATTGTATTTATTTTTCCAGCTCTACTTCTACATCGAGTACTTTAGGGTTTTCCATATACTCCAGGAAACCTACCTCTAATGTAAAGCTCTTTCCATCTTGACTAAATAATGCCTTCTCTGAGGAAATCTTTTTTATTTTTTTCGGAAAATGATAATTGATTTTATATTTAGAACTTGCTAAAAACATCTTCATCTGCTCAATACTATCCAGGCTCTTCTTTAATTTAGCTCTATCCAAAATCTGAGTTACCCTTTTGAATTTGTTCTTCTTATAAGAATATACCACTCTGGTCGGATCTTCTCCCTCAGCATTGGATAACGGGTCTCCTGCTGGACTTGCAGTCTGTCCGGCTTTGTTCTTATTTCCAATAGCAGATGCTGTTTTAAAGTTATTAAACACATCGCCTAACTCCTCTACACTTTTGAATTCTGAATATAGATCAAACTTCATCTCTTTGGATTCAGGGTTCATTAACATATGCATTTTGAAGTTTTCAAGTTTTTTCAGTTTTTCTTGCTCTTCTGGTGGTAACTGCGCAATACTATCCTTTTTCTCTTCTAAAAACTCTTTGAAAACTAAGGTAGAGTCAATAATTTCCTCTTTCTCTTCTGTGACCTTGTCTCCTGCTATTTGCATAATTTCTGAACCATCAAAGTTGAAAGAAATCTTTCCACTTCCGTCTTCGTTGATATGTAAATCTTCAGAAAACTGACATCCAACCAATAGAATTGCTGCCAATAAGGTCTGTGCAAACAAGGAAACTTTTTTCATACGATAAAATTTTTTCAATTTCTTTTAAATTCATTAAAATATCAGAAGCATCTGCAACCTTTCAATTCTCTTCTTAAAAATTAGCTCTTAGGATTATTAATAATTACTAGTGCAGCGATAACTCCAGGAACCCATCCACACAAGGTTAACAAAAGTACGATTATGATTGATCCACATCCTTTGTCCAAAACAGCCAATGGTGGAAAAAAAATCGACAATAAAACTCTCCAAATACTCATAAACAAAAATAGATTAAATAATATAATTATAGGTAGTCTTATATCCTATTATGTTACATCTCTATCTTAAAATTATTTTTATCTTGGCATAGTTTCTATAAAAAGCCAGACATAACTATATGAAATGGACGAGAATTATTCTTTGTATTGCTTTTTTGATCTGTTCTCCATCACTTTGGAGTCAATACAGGTTTTCGGGTTATGTAGATAATACCAATAAGGATAGTAATGTCTATTTATCTTTAATAGAAGATTACAGAAAAATGTCTGGGATTTATCCTGAACAGATTATCCAAAAGGTAACTCCTGATACTACGGGTTATTTTGTATTTACAGACAATAACTTACCTTCTGAAAATAGTATCTATCGTATTCATACCGAAAATTGTTCCGAAACTGATAAAGAATCTGTTCACTTTAATGGAATCTGTCTCAATAGCAAAGAAATTCTTTTTATCGCCAAAAACGAAGACACAATTTCTTTACCATTTACATTAGAGCAAGAAGTGTTTTGTGAAGTTGTCTCTACAAACGAGCGAAGTAATGCTTTCCTTAAGGTGGATTCGATTATAGAAAATATGCGCTACGCATTTAATTCTTACCGTAGCGAAGCTAATAGAAAAGTAAACTCCAAAAAATGGTTTAATACCTTACAAGAATATGGTAAAAGCCAACAAGAACCGCTTACAGAATTATATATTTATTCTTTTCTATCTAACAAGTCGAATAATTTATACACCTATTATTTACAAGATCTAAAACAGAACACCTATTATGATGAATTGTTAGAGCGATTAGAAAACAAGTATCCAGAAAGTCCTTATGTTCGACAATATAAAACCGAATTGGCTGCAGATAAATTCTCTGTAGCGATTACTACCCAAGAAACCTCAACCTATTGGTTGTGGATACTAATTATATTGCTTATCCTATCGGGGTTATTGAATGTGGTTCAATTTCAGAAATTGAAAAAAAATAAGCATTCTTACAAGCTTACAGAAAGAAGACTTACGCAGCAAGAGAGAAAAATATTAGATCTCATTCTACAAGACAAGACCAATAAAGAGATCGCTTCTTTATTATTTTTAAGTGTTAGTACCATAAAAACACATATCAACAATTTATATAAAAAAATAGATGTAGAAAGTCGCGAAGAGGTAAAAACGTTATATAAGAACAAATAGTTTCTATTTCTTTTTTTCTTATTAAATTCAAATTTCCATCGGGGGTCTAGTCCCTATTTCCACCTCATTTTTATTGCATTTTCGCTCTCATGTCTAGAGTTTTGATCCAGAATCAGAATTCTAAATCTATTATAAACTAAACATTGTAAAGACATGAAAACAAAGAACACTTTTGTACTATTACTAATGATCGCTTCTGGCCTTATGATATCTTGTAATAATCAAACTAAAAAAAACAGCGCTGCTGAAACTATTGCCATGCAAGGTGATCTAAATGATCCTAATAAAAAGATGGCTCCTGTGATGACTTTTGCAGAAACCGAATTTGATTTTGGAACGGTGGCAGAAGGTGACATACTAGAACATTCTTTTTCTTTTACCAATACAGGAAATGCTCCTTTAGTAATTGTCAATGCCAAAGGAAGTTGTGGTTGCACGGTTTCTAACTGGCCTAAAGAACCCATTGCTCCTGGTGCGACTAAGGAAATGCTGGTTACTTTTAATACCAATGGCAAACCTAACTTACAAAACAAACAAGTTACCATCACGACCAATACAGCTGCAGGAAAAGAAATCCTAAAAGTAAAAGCTATGGTTACACCAAAGGCTAAAAATGCTTCAAGTGGTATACCTTTGAGTAAATAAACTAAGAAAAGAATCTACAATTTAACAACCTAAGTATTATTATTCAAGTTATTCAATACGTATAGAAACGATAATACTTAACGTGAGCTCGATGGAAGAAAATTTACGTCAGGCAGATTGATCCCGATGGTAATCGGGATTGTATCGAAGGTAAGTGAATTTTTAATCAAAAGCCTAATCCTTAGGATCGAACTCGCGTTACTTAGGTTGTAATACATATTCTCTATACACACTTCCATATAAATTTTAATCTCGTTCTAATGCAAACAACACTACGCTTCGTTATTTTTTTCGTGATCTCTTCTCACGTAATTGCGCAAACCTTTAATCAGGAAATGATTAATACAAAAGGCACACCTTATCTTAGTGGGAAAATCAATATTGAAAAACTAAATACAGCTCCTTACAGCCAATGGTTCTCTAAAAACTATGATTCCTATGAACCCAAACAAGATATTATCGATGACATCAAAACCGATTTACGTAAGTATACGATCAAAATATTTATGGGAACCTGGTGCGGAGATAGCAAAAGAGAAGTCCCAAACTTTTATAAGGTTCTAGATGCTAGTGAGTTTCCAATAAATCGATTGACTACTATTGCAGTGCGGGCAGATCGGGAACACTATAAACAAAGTCCGGGAGGTGAACAAGAAGGTTTAAATATCCATAGAGTACCAACCTTTATTTTTTATAAAAACGGAAAAGAGATGCATCGCATTGTAGAATCTCCTAAAAAAACTATAGAGGAAGATATGAAAGATATCCTATCCGGAAATTATACACCAAACTATGCCTCTGTAACTAAAATGAACACTATTATTGAAACATTAGGAACAGACTACGTATCCAAAAATTCTGAAAAGCTTATAAATGAATTCAGCGCTATTTCTAAAAGTTTGTACGAATTAAATACCTATGCTAATGTTTTGTTCTTTGCCGGTAAGCAAAAAGAGGCTATAGAAATATTGAAGTTTAATACATTGCTATTTCCTAAAGAAGCCGACGCTTATATAAGTTTAGCCAATAAATTGGTAATTACCGAGAATATATCTGATGCTATAAAGCACTATGAACACTCTTTAGATTTTGATAAAAATGAAAAAATCGAGAACACCATAGGAGAATTGAAGAAGTCATTATAATGAAAAACATCATTACTTTAGGGTTTTCCTTTGATGTAAAATAACTTGAGTTTCTATGTTAAAACAAAGTATTTCAAACAAAAATGAGACCTGTCAGGTTTTAAAAACCTGACAGGTCTTGATTATAAAGTTCTTGTTGCGCAAAGTCCAATAATAAAGTGTAATAACTCTTTTAAAAAGAGGTGATTTCTTCTGTTACAGGTTTTACATCCATATGCCTTTTTATCTTTCTTTTGATCGCAGGTGTATTATCCCGATAATCTAGCAAAGGAACTAGTAATTTACATCCGTAAATATCATCTCCACCTTTTCCATTGATTCGATTACTAGCAAAATATCCTGTGTTATTTTCCTCATTAATAATAAACGTAAAATCGTCTTTCACACTGTTTATAGGAGCTCCCAAATTATAAATCGACCAGCCAGTTGTTCTATTAGGTAATACCATAAAAATATCCAAGCCTCCAAGACCTTCATGTCCATCACTGGCAAAAAACAAAGTACCTCTATCGCTAATATATGGAAAAGTCTCTCTCCCTGGAGAATTAATCTTATCTCCCAAATTTCGTGGTGTACCATAAGTACCATCCTCAAAAATTTCTACTACGTAAAGATCAGATTGCCCATAACTTCCTGGCATATCACTAGCAAAATACATAAATCTACCATCGGGTGATAATGCGGGATGTGCTATAGAGTACTCATCACTACTAAAAGGCAATTCCTCTATGTTTTTCCATTTACCATTCACATAATCTGCCTTATATATTTTTAATGAAACATATCCATCAGAATTTCTTTTAAACTTTCTTTTTGAATAATTATTCCTTGTAAAATATACCGTTTTTTGATCTGGACTAAAGGTTGCAGAAGATTCATTAAACTTAGTATTGATCATACCTTGTAGTTTTGACACCCCTTTATCAGGAATATTTTTACCTGTAATATACAAATCCGAAAAAGGCTCATTAGTATGTTCCTGAAGTATCACCGTCATGGATTTACTATTACGAGAAGAAGCAAATACCAGCTCGCCTTTATAAAAACTTGGAGCATAATCCGAATTTTTAGAGTTGATGCGTAATGATTCTATGATAAAATTTGCAGATGTCTCGTGTGCAATGACGGATCGATCAGATAGAAAGTTATAGACTTCCTGTTTTTTTTGAACCTCGTTAGTGATGGTTGCTACCTCTACAACGGCAGTTGTGTTTTCATAAAGATTGGCTGTTTCTGAAAAAGCATATTCATACAATGTTTCATTAGCTAGCGCTAGTGGTTCTTGTTGAGAAAATGTTGAATTCAAAAAAAAGAAAAAAACCAGCCCCAAAAGGTTTTTTTGCAATGTCATGGATTACTTTTTTGTTGATCAAATACAACTCATCTGGTTTCTTCTTTATTAAAATAGTGTGTACGCTTATACATTATCGTTTATAGTGTTTTTATAAACGAACAAGTCTATGTTTTCTAAAGATTACGATGATGCTATCCCCATAGCGTTGATTGTACTCTGATTTGTGTTACGAGATACAATGTACTGATCCTTAACAAAATAAAGTGTTAAAAAAGTAGAAAATTTAGATTCCGTATTAATTTTAACAAGTGTAAGAAATACCCCTAATGTCCTACTCACCCTTCGAGTACCTCAGGGTTCTTACTACGATAATAACTGTATTTCTATAGAACTTCGGCAAGCTCATTATGACAGCTCAGGGTTCGAGAACCTCACCCTTCGGAAATATATAATAGCTATACTTTAATATCATGCGAGGACTGAGGTTCTTGAAGTCTTATATTCTTAGCTCTACGAAGTTGCAACTATCCGTGTATATGGAAACTTTCTAAAACTAGGGTTTCTACCAATATATTAGTTTACCTTGATTATCTTGTATGAAAAAAGTATTTATAATATTGGAAGCAACTTCACCATTTTCAGATGTTGTTACTATGAAAGTTTCTCCGTGATGATTTTTTGCTTTTTTGCTTAGATTAATTAACTCATCCAATTTATCTTCATTTAGATTTTTAAAAATATACAAGTTAATATCATTAGGATTACTCGTTGAATAATCATCAAAATTTGTTTGTTTGAATACAGATTTCTCTCGCTTTATAGAAAAAACAAAAACATCATTATCATCTGCTAAAATAATTCCAATGTAAGACTTATTAAAGCGACTCGTTTCAATTAATTTAAATGCTGTTTTTTTTAAATTAACTTTCGAAAAGAACTCTTTTCTATGTTCTATAATATCTGAAAGAGCTTTTTCTCGCACTTCAATATGATCTTTATTAAGCTTATTTATGTCATTATCCTTGTTAATAATCTTTGTCAGTTCTCTATTTAGAGATTCTAAAATAATAACGTTTTGACTTTTACACGACAAAAAAGTAAATAAGAAAATAGTTGTAATATAGATATATCTTTTAATCATATTTTATAGTTTTATCCCTAAAGCTTTTAAAATCAAAGACTCGTCTCTCCCAAACTTCCTTCAATATAGAAGCTTTTACCTTTGGTAAAGGTAATTTATCTGAAATAAATTATAAAACTGAACATACTTTTACTTGTAAATTCCTTAATAAGCACCTCCATAATAAATAACTTTTAACCTAAAATTATTTCAGTCTTACTATCCTTAAAAATCAATTGAAAGATAATATCATACTTTGTATCTTTGCACGCTTAAAACGGCAGCATTATGCAATTATCAGAACAAGAACTTGTAAGAAGAGAGAAACTACAAACGCTACGCGACTTAGGTATTAATCCCTATCCGGCAGCTTTATTTCCTGTGGACCATACTTCTGAAGACATAAAACAGCAATTTGAAGAAGGAAAAAAAGTAGTCATAGCCGGGAGATTAATGTCTAGACGTATACAAGGGAAAGCTTCTTTTGCAGAGTTACAAGACTCTAATGGCCGTATACAAGTGTATTTTAACAGAGATGAAATCTGTACCGGTGAAGATAAAACCAAATACAACGAGATTTATAAAAAACTACTCGACATTGGTGACTTTATTGGTGTAGAAGGAGAACTTTTTACCACGCAGGTGGGTGAAAAAACTGTGATGGTAAAAGACTTTACCTTATTAAGTAAAACCCTAAAACCGTTACCTCAACCAAGAACGGATGCGGATGGCAATGTACACGATGCGTTTACGGATCCTGAGTTACGATACCGCCAGCGTTATGTAGACCTGGTAGTAAATCCGCACGTGAAAGATGTATTCGTTAAAAGAACAAAGCTTTTTAATGCGATGCGTGAGTTCTTTAATAGCAAAGGATATTTTGAAGTAGAAACGCCAATACTACAACCAATACCGGGTGGTGCTGCGGCGCGTCCTTTTGTAACACATCATAATTCTTTAGATATTCCTTTATATATGCGTATCGCAAACGAGTTATATCTAAAACGATTAATCGTAGGTGGTTTTGAAGGTGTGTATGAGTTTTCTAAAAACTTTAGAAATGAAGGAATGGATAGAACTCACAATCCTGAGTTTACGGCCATGGAAATCTATGTAGCTTACAAAGACTATAACTGGATGATGGAGTTTACTGAAAACCTGGTAGAACATTGTGCTATTGCAGTAAATGGTACTACCGAAGCTACTTTTGGAGAACACACCATCAATTTCAAAACTCCTTATGCGCGTGTAACTATGACTGATTCTATCAAACATTTTACCGGATTTGATATCACAGGAAAATCTGAAGAAGAGATTCGTGAAGCAGCCAAAGGAATGGGAATCGAAGTGGACGAAACGATGGGGAAAGGAAAATTGATCGATGAGATTTTTGGAGAAAAATGCGAAGGAAACTACATCCAACCAACATTTATCACAGATTATCCGAAAGAAATGAGTCCTTTATGTAAGGAGCACAGAGATAACCCGGAACTAACAGAACGTTTTGAATTGATGGTATGTGGAAAAGAAATTGCCAATGCATATTCTGAGTTGAACGATCCTATCGATCAACGTGAACGTTTTGAGGCACAATTAAAACTAAGTGAAAAAGGTGATGATGAAGCCATGTTTATCGATAACGATTTTATCAGAGCTTTAGAATATGGTATGCCACCAACATCCGGAATGGGAATCGGAATGGACCGATTGATTATGTATCTAACGAATAATCAATCGATACAAGAGGTATTGTTTTTTCCGCAGATGAGACCTGAAAAAAAGCAGGTAGAATTGAATGATAACGAAAAAGCTATTTTTGAGATTATCAAAAAAGAACAAAGCATGGCTCTGGCAGATCTAAAAACGGCTTCCGGATTAAGTAATAAAGCCTGGGATAAAGGAATGAAAGGTCTTTCGAAACTTGGGCTTACCAAAGTTACCAAAACAGATGATAGTCTGATTGTAGAAGTAGCTGAGTAAAACATACAACTCTTTTAAAACAAAAAAGCGTTTTCAGTCCATTCTGGAAACGCTTTTTTGGTTGAACAATAGTTAAAATAATTCATTTTGTTTTAATTAACATTTTTTTAACTATTTTCGCGCCGTTAAAAAAAAGCCCCTTATTAATGAAACAAATACTACTTTTTTGTGTAGCATCTCTGCTATGTACCGTATCTATTGCGCAAAGAGCCAATTTAGACCGAGAAAACTTCAAAACCTCTTACGTTAATCTTCCATCAAAACCTATTTTGGATGATAGTAAAAGAACGTATTCTATAAATACAGGTTCGATTAAAATCCCAGGGTTTTCAAAGGTAAAATCAGGAGGGACCCTTGACATCAATTATAAGTTTAATGGTACTAAAATAGGAACTGTAGATATTAAAAAAGAAAAACACGAAAGAAAAGACAAAGAAGGAAAAGTACTTTCGGTAAGCTATACCTATACTGCTAATGTAAGTTACTCTTCTTCTGCTACCTTATCAGTAAGCAATGCGATAACCGCAGAATCATATGA
Source organism: Aquimarina rubra (assembly GCF_042684305.1). Classification (NCBI taxonomy): domain Bacteria; kingdom Pseudomonadati; phylum Bacteroidota; class Flavobacteriia; order Flavobacteriales; family Flavobacteriaceae; genus Aquimarina; species Aquimarina rubra. The sequence continues at coordinate 21,631 of NZ_JBHULE010000019.1, forward strand.
CAAAAGTTATTCTGAAAGCTATAGTTATACCAGTAAATCATTCAATTCTTACAAAGGTGCGCAGGAGTATTATAACAATAACCGCCACAGTTTAAGAGATAAATATAGAAGTGAACACCGAAGTCAATTTAAAAATTCAGCAAAACGTCATCTTCTTAGAACATATGGATATGATATAGAATCTCACGAACGAGAATTTTTCTGGATATTGGCTACGAAAAAACATCCTGAATTCACAAAACATCAGGAAGCATATCAAGCATTAAAAACGGCTTTCGAGAAAATGGAGCATAACAAATCTATTGATTCTCTAAAAGCAGAAGTTCAGCCGGTGATTGATTACTTTAATAGTGTAATCCCGAACTATCAAGGTGATAAAAGAAAAATTCGAAAAGTAAGATATGCCAGTTATTACAATATTGCAAAAATCTACTACTACCTGGATATGCCTGAAAAAACTAAAGAGTATGCCCAGAAATTAATTGATAATGATTATGATAAGTCTGACGGAAAGTATCTTAATGAAATTGCTGATGATTTATTAAAAGAATTTGAAGCTAATAAAACTAAGACACGCCATTTTGAAGTAGTTACAGAAGATCTAAGTAATCAGCAAGAAGACAGCCAGGAAAATGAAGTTGCTGAAATTGAAGTTAATAAAGCATATTTAATTACCAAAGAAAATGATACCACCCTGGTAGATATTAAAACTTCGGATATAAATAATATCGCCTACAGCTTAAAAACTGTAGAATACGACCAGAATGGTAAACCTTTTGGCACCAGAGTTAGAAAAGCTAAAAAGTGCAAAGAATTGGTATTCGTTGACGGAGATCATTTTAGAAATATAAAATTTAAAGAATCTTCGATTAAAAATGGAGAAGTTGATGCAGGTCAAATGATATTAGGAGGCGCAACAGACAAACTATGTAAAGTTTTATTTGAGTCTGAAAAGATCAACCTATACCTTTTTAACAATAAAGAGCTTGTGATCCTTCCTGCCGGAAGTGAAAAAGGAAAATCCACGATGTCTACCGGATATGTATTTGGTTTTAAAAAGAATTTGACCAAATTAGCAGAAGGATGTTCTACAATTCAGGAAAAAGTGGCAAACAAAGAATATAAAAACAATCAGGAAGATTTACTTCAATTCTGTAAAGATCTAACCAATTGTGTTGTAGAATAGTTGTCTATTCTATACTAATGATAAAAAACGCAACCTGATCGGTTGCGTTTTTTGGCTAATTACTATCGATACGATTATTCTACCCAAGGGCAATAACACGCATATTTTTTTGCTCGACAAGAAAAATCAATTCCTAATGTGATTTGATGAAAACCACCATTATTAAACGTCACAGGATTTGATTGATAAGAATACGTATATGCGAACATATATTTTCCAAAATTAACTCCGATAAAAGGAGTAACATAGTTCAAGGATTGACTTCTTATTTCGGATCCTTCTACAAAATCTATAGAATCAAAGCTTCTACGATAGGATAATCCTCCCCATAGTTTTCCGAAATTCATATCGCTGTAGACTTTCAGATTAAAATCGATACTTGATTGCTCTACTCCTTCTCTATGAGAAAATAAAACAGAAGGTTCATACGAAAAAGTTTTTCCGGGACGGTCAAAAACATATCCAACCGATACCAAATAGTTTCTTAGGTTGTTGACGACTTGTAAATCATTATTGATTCCGGAATTTTTCAATAGATTTTTTACCGTCACGTGGGTATAAAAGTTATATAGATTATAAGAAAATCCAATATCCATATTAAATTCGCCTTCACTAATAGATCCAGGTCCCACCAAAGGATCGTTAGGATCAAATCGGGTCTGATCCAATCTATACTGAATAATACCAGCACTTAAACCTAAAGACAACTGATTGAGATCTGCCTCACTACTAGAAAACATCAAATGATGCGCATAGGTTACATACCCACCTGTTTGTGAAGAAAATCCATTTTTATCATTATAGACGATTGCACCAATCCCTGATTGAGAATTACCGATTCTACCGTTATATGCTGCAGTATATAATCCTGGACTATTTTCTTCTCCAATCCAATTTCTACGTCCGGTTAATCTAACTTGCGAACAATTAGCTGCACCAGCCATGGACGGGTGCAATAAATAATAATTATCTGTTAGATAATCTGAATATATAGATAAACCTTCTTGGGCAGTTCCAAATCCTGTAAACAACAACACCATTATTGTTGCTAGACATATTCTTGTAAATTTCATCTTTTTTGTTTTGAAATAGAGAGATAATGTTTCCATTATCGTTTTAGTGTAAAGTGTCTTCTGTACGTGGCTGATCCATCCTTGAATTCTGCTACAAACCAATAATCAGTCGCTGGTAACGGTTTCCCTCCGTATGTTCCATCCCATTGATTCTCAGTATTCAACTGTTGAAGAAGTTTCCCATATCTGTCAAAAATGAATATATCCATATCCGGGGTTTCCTCGTTTCCTACAACTCCCCATTGATCATTAATTCCATCATTATTTGGAGTAAAGAAGGTAGGGAACCCAACAACAAATATTGATGCCGTAATGGAACCACATCCATTGATATCCACAGCTGTAACCTCGTGTGCTCCGATAGAAACATTTGTAAATGTGTTACTGTCTTGAGGGCTTCCATTATCCAGAATATACTCATAAGTACTATCGCCGGTAACAGTAGCAATAATATCACTACTATCTCCAAAAGATCCTGAGGTCAATTGAAGATCGAGGCTTACAGGATCATTCACACCTGTAATTGTAACCACTGAGCTCCCTGAACAAGTGGATATCACATCAGTAAATATCACAGTATATGTTCCGGCTTGTGTTGCTTCGTAAGAAGATTGAGTAGCTCCCGGGATTAGCGTTCCTTCAAAACTCCATTCAAAAGAAAAATCTACATCACTCAGCTCCGTATTTATCAGAAATGAAGTTGTTGTCGTAGGTCCTACACATATAATTCCTGTTTCAATTTCTAGTTCTTCAATATTTGTAATTTCAACAAAAAAAGGAACCTCATTTGCGCAGCTATTGGTATCCACTTCTCGTAAGAAAATAGTTTGACTTGTTCGGATTACATCACCAGCATTCAGCTGTGTCCCGCCTCCTTCTGGAGCAGTATAATAACCTTGGCCATTTTGTAAAACCGGTAACGTATAACTCTCACAAAAACGTTCTCCTGGATTTACTGGTGCTACTGGATTAGGCAATGGATTAATGGTAATATCCAGTACTTTCTCATCAAAACAATTAGGCGTTGTTCCCGTCTCGGCATATACATATATTGTCTGACTCGTAGTGATAATTTCTCCCGCATTTAATTGAGCACCCGCTCCATTCATTTGCGTAAAATAGTTCCCTACTTCAAGGTTCGGTAATTCATAGGATTCACACGCAGAGACAGGATCTAAAGGATCTATCACCGGAATATCCAGAATTTGAAAAGTAACTTCAATTTGATCACTAACACAGTTTTCTGCTGTATCTAATGCTTCTACATTATATATATAGTTTCCAACCGCTGCATCTGTTGGTGTATATGTGGTACTATTGGTAATCAATGGATTTCCATTTGCATCATACCAATTAGCTGTTTGACCAGGTAATACATCAACGGATAATATTGGTGCTGTTGAACCTACACATATACTTTCAGTACTAGGGTTCGTTGGTTCTGCAACGAAAGGACAATTACAATCCGGAGCGGTAACCAACAAAGTGCCCTCGCAGCTATCATTTGCAGGATTCATAGCCAGAATTGTTATATCAACTCCAGCCGGAATTCCACTAATTATTGAATTAGCAACATCGATAGTTACATCATTAGCCGGATCAACTGAAATATCCCAGGTCCCGTTGGTATTAAACGACACATCGTATGTGATGCGATCAGCAGCACAGGTTGTTCCTCCAAAAGTTAAAGTAGGAACAGTACTTATAACTACAGAAATCACAACTGTATCTGTACAACCATTACTGATCACTGTGTACGTATAATCTCCTTGAATATTTGCACTTGCAGAAATGGTTCCTCCAGGAACTACAGTACCTATAGGATCTGTCCAAACACCTCCAGCATCTTCTCCTGTTAATTCGTCAAACAAGTTAATTATGCTAGTATCTCCTTCGCATAATGAAACCGGTACAGGTGGTGTATCATTAGGTTCTCCAGCTTCGGGTGCAGCCGTCACCATAATAATTACATCTACCATATCACTAGCACACATTCCAGTTGGTTCGTATGCTTCTACTTTAAATATATTATCACCTAATACCAATTCTGATCTTAGAGGTGTAAATGTATCTGTATTCTGAGCTCTTGCTATAGGTGTTATTCCATCTGCTAAGTACCAACGGCCTTCTAAACCAGTAGCAAGGGTAACTGTTACGGACGGTAAAGGGTCTGCATCTATACAGGTAGTTACAGGTGTTGCGGGTACAACCGGCTCGTCTATATCCGGGCATTGACAAGCATCATCAATGGTAACATCTAATAAATATCTAATAGGTGGACATCCTGCGGATAACACCGGAAGGGTATAGATATATACTCCATCCAAAATACCTGTCGCAGCAGGGTCTAATGTTCCTAAATGACCTCCCGTTAGCGCAGTGCCTGTCGCCGGAACAGTCCAAGTTCCCGTTGTTAATGTTCCTACGGGTAACTCATCGAATAAATCGACAGGGTCACATACTGTAATCGCTAGTGCCCCAATATCCACATCACCTATCTCTTCTCTCCAATCTCTTTCATCGGTCAAAGGGTTATGGTTATTAGGAAAATCAGTTGGAACTGTTCCTCCATTGTTTGCATTCGTATTTCCTGTTAATCGATCTAAAACTACCGTATCAAAAGCATCGTCCAATCCATCTCCATCACTGTCTGCACCACTAGCAAGTATATCCGGAATTCCATTCTGATCTGTATCGAAGGCTTCTATGGTATCCTCCAGACAATCCCCTGATACCGGATCTGAGTTTAGATCTCTATAATCAGGAGCAGCCGTCGTATTACTATTTACAGGAACAATTGGAGTCCCATTAGTATCGTAGCTATCATCCACTCCATTAAAATCTCCATCTACGCCACTTGGTGCTATATAACCAGCAGTTGACTGCCCTTCTACATGATCGATAATACCATCACCATCCGCATCTATATCCAGAAAATTTTGATTTGAGTCTCCATCAGAATTTATCACATTGTGGACTACTGTGGTTGATGTTCCATCCGCATTAATCGCTCCATCAAAACGACCATCTCCATCGCCATCTGCAGCGGCATTTCCTGATTCTACGATATCGTAGATACCATCATTATCAGCATCTAAATCCTGAGAATTAGGAATTCCGTCTCGGTCAAAATCACATGCGTTTGTAGAAAGAAAAATATTATCTATTCCTATATCGTTTCCATCGCCATCTGTACCTTGTCTGTTAATAACCCGTATGCTAACCACATTGACTGCAGGATCCGGAATAAAGGAACTTTGTACAAGAATCCAGTTATCCGTACCGTTGGCTATCTCTCCTGAGTTTTGTGTAAAAATCGCTGTATTTGTAGCTTGATCCACCACTTCGATTGTGAGGTTCGCCGGTATTTCTCCTGCATTATTATTTAGACTTGCAATAGACATACTAAAATCATATGCTAAACCAGGTGTAACCGGTAAGTTTTCTGCCACAAAAACCGGCCTGTCTGCAAAAACACCAGACTTCATATTGATGGCGAGGTATCTCCCATCAACATCTCCATTAGCATCAACTTCACCAATTAAATCTGTAGAAAGGAATGTTGCATCAAAGCCTCCGGCAGTTCTAAAATACGTAGAGGTTGCTACATTATATTCTCCATCACTAAAGCGATCATCGGGTAAAAGTGGATTATACGTTAATCCTAAACCTTCTGAATATCTACTCCTTGTAGGCCCTCCAAAGCCAAAATCTTCCTCTAAAACAAATATAGGAGTGGTTGTTACAGCAGTACAAAACCCGTCTTCTGTAGTATCAGGAATACCATCATTGTCATCATCATTATCTGTAACATCGGGAACACCATCATTATCAGTATCATTATCGCCACAAGGCTTTACAGTAATCACTGCACTTACCGCAGGACATTCTCCACCATTATCTATGGTATAGGTAAAAGCTCCTCCATTGGGATCTGATGTGTCATAAGTTCCGGTACCATTACTCCAGGTACCTCCTGGATCTGGTCCCCCATCTAGTTCATCGAATAAATTAATGATGCCTGTTCTACCACATAAAAACATAGTGGTGTTCAAACCTGGATTAGAGAGGTCTTCAACAGTAATGACAATACTTTCTGAAACAGGACCAGCAGATCCACCATTAACAGTAACCGTATAGGTTGTGGTAACTAGAGGAACATCTCGGTAAAATGAACAAGAATTATCAGCACTCGGAAATTGACAATTTCTTATAAAAGTAGGATTCGTCGTTTTTTCCCATTGTACATTATAAGTACTGGTACCTCCTGATGGTCTGGGAGGATCTATCTCTAAATTTAATTGAATTTCAGTTCCCTTACAAATAGTTTTAGCTGTCAGCCCATCATCGGTCTGAAAGGTAACAGTTTGCCCATAACTAAAGGCAAATAAAAAAAGTGCTACGCAATTGATAAACAGTTTACGTATCATAATAGTTGGTTTTTAATAAGTTGGATTTTATAAAAGAATTTTATGGTATAAGTAAATAGGAAGCAATTGCATACACTTTTAAGCGCACTTATGTGCACTTTCAAAAAAAAATGTAAAAACAACAACCTTGTAGTTGATACAAGAAAAAGCAATAAAGGTACCTTCAGGTATATTCCTATGTTCACGTCGGTTAAGTTTTGTGTATGGTAAAACCAGCAGTACTCTATTTTGATTTAGGGTGGGAAGATCTTTAAAATAGATTACTGAAAAAAAGATAACGTACTAGTATTTATAATATTTTCAATTTTCACAAGTATTCGACATCATGTGAGTAAACGTCGTTGTGCGAACCTTAATATTCAATTTAATATTTTCCATAAGAAAAAATCCTACATTTCCTTTATGTACTTTATGAAATAGCCAAGCTAATTTGGCTAAGAAGGACAGCTATCTTTCTATTTTTAAATCCTTTTTATTCCTTCATTTCTATACTATTCTATTTAGAAAAAATCTACCAAAAACATATCCGCAGAATCAAGGGGTTACGGTTTATCAGTAATTTAATTTTTGGGTAAAACAATAATCTCCTATATTTGAACATATTAAAACCACAAATCATGCCTTACATTAGTGATGATGAACTACTGGATTTCCAGGTTCAGATAGACGAAGCCAACGAAGCGAAACGTGTTACCAACTTCGCACATACCAAAGCCCTTAGAGACGAGCAGGAAAACACCAGAAAGTTTAAAATAGCAACTATCATATTAGGAATTATCGCCCTTCTTGGGATTGCCGGAACAGTATATTTTATGAAATTTGGAACTTCTGATGGGATGATTGCGAAAAGTGAAGCTAACAAAGAATCTTCAATGCTTAAGAACAAAATTGCTGAACTTGAAGAAACGATCAAAAACCTATCTATGGATCAGGAGATCAATGCCGCCGGAAATGATACAGATGACATACAAGAAAAGGCTTCTTTACAAGATCAATTGGTATATGCTGTTCAGATTGGAGCGTTTGAACAAAAAGACTTATCCCTTTATTCAGATAAGTTTGTGAATTTTAAAGAGATCAAAGCCGGAAGCTTTAATAAATATGCCCTTGGTAATTTTGCGACGTTGGCCGAAGCCAAAAAATTCCGGAGAGAATTAGTCCGTTTAGGATTTAGAGGTGCTTTTATTGCTTCTTACCAAAACGGAAAACGTTTAAAAATTGAGGAAGCCTGGTAATAGCCATTTTTAATGAAAATTCCTCGACATTTTACTTCATAAAACTTCAAGGAATTTTTCTTAACTAAACTAACCAACTCAATCTAAACTCACTATACACTTACCACTACATAATTCCTACCGGATTTTTTGTAGTATACTCCTTTATATCTGTAATATCTTACTCCTTTTACTTTGACGACTCTATAACCATTAGGTAACACATTGACGCGAACACCAATCGGAGCTGCAACAGTTACGTACCTTCTATTCTTTTTGATATACCAAACACCACCGCTTCTATAGTATTTTATATTTTTATGAACTACAATTCTAGGATTATGTACTTTGGTCACTACCACTCTATTTGCCGGACGCACTCTTACTGTAGTTGCACAAGATGTAGTTACTGTAGATAACAAAATACCTAATATCAGTGTTTTCAATAGTGTCTTCATAATAATCATCTTTTTTTGTTCTTCATTATTATGACTATTACTACTCAAAAAGGTTTAATTCCTTTAAATAAAAATTATTTCTCTACATACTCTTGTATAGGAATATCGTCTATCAGCACATCTTTAAGAACTACCTGATCATCCTTGACATACACTAATGCATAGACATTGTTAGGCAAACTATCTCTATTTGCTTTGGCATATGCCAACTCTGCATCATATGCTTTTGTTTCTTCCATGTAAAAAGTATTAAAAGGTAACTGAAAGTTCACTTTGCCTTTATAGTAATATGTTACTCTAGCAGTTACATAATCTCTTTTGGTTTCTAAAGGCGTTTTACTTATATCTGAAACTTCTGCAAAGCCTTCTTCATCATTTTTAAGATAAATATAGATTTCCTCTCCTACTACATAGCTACTATCTGCTGTATTAAAATGATTCATCTCATACTGCAGTGTAATATACTTACCTCTAAATGGATCTGTTGGATCAATCGGTCTGGTTTTAAATTTATAGACTACACCAGAGTTTATAACATCTTCGCTACCCAAAATCATCTGGGTCGGAACAAAAATCTGAGCTAGCGCCACTATTACGAATAGAATTAATAAATAAATGATTTTCATTTTAGTGTGTTTTTAATGAATTTGATTTTTCCGCTGTCTTTTTAACATCATATAATTGGTCATGAAAAAGCCTACTCCTACAATAACAAATAATAATCCCCGTATTACAAAGCTCATATCAGTATCAAAAAATCTACATGTGATTAGTATGGAAACGATTAATAATCCATAATTAAGAATCCCAAAATTGAACTTATCAGCACCAATTTTTATAGCCGTTATTCCTAATGCAAAAACTAACATATTTGTCAAGATCATTGGTAACAAAGACATTCCGGAAAATAAGAAGAATAAACCCAAAAATGCTAGAAATGAAATCTGAAACAGATTTATGGATCGAATCCCCTTTTTAATAATGCTATATACCAAAATCGAAATCGCTATAGCTACCAAAAATAATGAAATATAGAATTCTTGTGCTTGGTACATAGTTGTATCATATATTTCTTTCCAAGGCCATCTGAAGGTAAATATCATTAGCAAAACAATCGTTCCTAAAGAACCTACGATCAATAATCCGTTTCTCAATGTTCTTACTTCATTAAATACAGAGAGTCTACCCAAATTGTAGTAAATTCCAAAAAGTGTCATATACATCACAAAGCCTAATTCCTCATTACCGTTTATAAATGCTCCTAAGCCAACGGCAATACTCAATGGTATCACCCAACTAAAAATTGTGGTTGCATTACTAGCTATGTGACTCTTTATCTGTAACCAGTAATGTGGTATGATTGCCGACATAAAAACAAAGTACCACCAAGGAATACCGTCGTTTCTATAACTCCAGATACCTACTTCTGCAGCATAATAGGTACTTGATAAAATAACAAGTAACATAACCGCATGAGATCTTAGGAGGTAAATCAATGGTAAACAAAGCATCGTCCAAGTCTTTAAAAAAGCTCCTAAATCGCCCGAAATATTATAAATCTGACTCACCAGAGATATACTAGCTCCTACCGCAAAAAACAAAAACGTTCCTGAAGCCTCTTTCCAGGTGCGGCTTTTATTCTTTAGAATAGAAAAACCCGCAATACATTGACCAATAATAAGTGGTGTAAATGCCAATATGGTTTTTGTTAACCTCGAGAAATCATCCCAATTATGTGCCAGCATCAGGATGATTCCGGACCCAACCAGCAATGCTCCAAAAATCCCAAATATGGTAAACAACCGATTAGGTTTAGATGCTCGCTTCTGATCATAATATTGCACTATATTATCCGCAATCTCTGAAGAGATCACCTGATTGCTGACCAATTCTTTCAATTCTTTATTAAATTTTGAATTCATAATATGAATGGTTATTGAGTTAATCCGCTGTACATTTAGATTTATTTATCAAAATCCGTCAATTCGAGTGTCCGTCTCAGGCGGATGTATCGAGAATAGGATTTTGAATCCGAAAAGCTATTCTCGATACAATTTTTCTTCATTTCATTACAAAAATTCACTCGAATTGACGCTTTTCTTTTACATTTCATTCTAAATTCACAACCGGTTGAGTTAATTAGAGATAACTTTGTTGGATACTATAACACAACAAAATGATCAAGCTAAAAATTAATTCAAACATTGAGAGTTTGAGCGGTTTTATGTGCTGTACCAGAATTCGATCTAATAGAAAAAATGGCACAAAAATAACAACACCACTTAAAATTAAAACTCCACCTAAACTCGCTCCGCCATTAAGAGTTAATCCATAAATTCCAGAAGGAATTCCAAAAACAAAAGATAAAACACCTAGAATTAGAAATAATGTCAGTGTACTCTTTAAATATTGCTTCAATCTTTGCATTTCAAATTATTTATTTCTGTTCTGTCTTTCTTTTTTACAATAAATATAAATCAAGTCTTCAACCGATGTATCACCTAATTCTCTTGCTTTCTTTAGGTCTTTACAGGCACTTTTTGTTTCTTTTTTTGAAGGCTGAATATTTCCGCTTCCTGTTAATAAATTAATCTTGGCTGTACCTCTGTTTGCATATGCTTGAAAATAATTTGGAAATAATTCTATCGCCTTTGAATAATCTACAATTGATTTTTCAAAGTTCATAAGCATATCATTAGCAGTGCCCCGAATAAAGTAAAGTTCCGGGTCTGTGGAGTTTACTTGAAAATATTCATCACAGTTCTTAATTACTTCACGATACTTTCCTTGAGAATAATTAATTCTTGACATCCAATACAAGGATGACTCTATCATTTTACTATTACTGTTCTCGTTGATTACATATTGGAAATCTTCCTTTGCCCGTTCTAAATACGCAGCATTCATTTTGGAAATTGCTCTATCTACAAAAGAAGCCATGTCTGTACTATCAAGCTTAATAGCTTCTGTAAAATCTTGAATCGCCAAATCATATTGCATTAGCCTATCCCTTGATAGTCCTCTATTGATGTATCCTGTTTTTTTAACAAGATCTACATCTATTTTTTCAATTAACTGAGTATAATTCTTAATCGCTTTCTTATACTCTCCTTTTTTAAAATTCTCATTCCCTTTTAAGTACAAAGCGGTTCCTTTATCCTGTGGAAATACTATTATTGATATTAAAAACACAATACCTGTTATTATATTTTTATACATTTTGATTTATTAGTTTATTAGCATTCTATATTAAAAAGACAGCCACAGCATTGTAGCTGTCTTTCCTAATCATCAAAACAAGGAACCACATTGCCGCGGTTCCTCCTTTTGATCAATCTTCCAATTAAATCTCCTTACTTTCAATGAATTTTTTGTCTCTGGTGTTTTTTTGTACTGCAATCGCAGCAAATAAACTGAGGGTAAATGACATCCCATAGAACCCTTTTTCGCTTAAATCCAGATCTGCATTCCACAACCCTATGATCAGTAAAACAATGGATGCTAATGCCGCAAACCAACTAATTCCATAATAAATTTCTGTTACCTGTAATCCTTCCAGTTTATCTCGTACATTTTTCTGAACCGATACTGCAGAGAACAATCCAAATAGTAAAATGGTGAAGTAATACCCTTTTTCATTAAGCATCATTTCGGCATTCCATAAACCGGTACAAAAGGACACCATACCAGCAAACAACGCTACCCAGGAAGCTCCTATAAAAGCTGGTGTTGGTTTTTGATCATATACTTTGATTTCGTTTTTATCGATGTTATCATTGATAATTTCTTCGGTTACATCGTTACTAAACTTGTAGTCCATAATAATTGATTTTGATGATTAAATTTTATTTCAATTGTTTGTTTTGAACAGGACAAATTTGCAACGATTTGGTTAGTCAAAAAACTCAATATTCATAAAAAACTTACGATATATTTTAGATTTTTTATAAGTATATTCAATATTTATAGTATTTTTAAGCTCTATATACTTACGATATCATGAATACACTTTCTTCTATAATTGCTACCTTATCTCCTGAAGAAAAGAGAAGTTTCATCAATAACCTTAAACAAAAAAATAAAAGAAACGACACCAAAAACATTCAGTTATTCAAGCTTTTAAACACCTCATCAGACGATAAAGACTTAGATATACGATTATATGGCAAACCTTCAAAAGGTGCTTTTCACGCCCTTTGTAAAAGATTACATGATAACCTTATTGATTTTATCGCTGCCAAAAGTTTTAAAAGTGAGACTTCAGAAGAGATGGAAATCTTTAAACTTATTCTTGCCAGTAGAATTTTCTTCGAGCAAAAGCAATACAAAATTGCTTTAAAGACAATAAAAAAAGCAGAATTAAAAGCTAAAAGTTATGATCTTTTTAGTGTTCTACACGAGATTTATTATACTAAAATTCAATACGCACACGTAGATCCGAATACTCCGTTAGAAACCTTAATACGAGACTTTAAATACAATCAAAAATTACTACAGCAGGAAGAAAACTTAAATCTTTTCTACGCAAATATCCAGAATAAGCTTTTACAAAACAGTAGTGACATCTCAAAAATTGTAAGAGATTCTCTGAATACATATCATATCTCGATTACCGAGGATCTTACATTTAGATCACTTTTTAAAATACTCGAAATCATAAATCAAGCTGCAAATGTAGCTCGTAATTTCCATTCGATTCTTTCTTTTGTAGAGAAGACATATCAGCAAATTGAATCAAAAGAACAGCTTACAGACAAGCATTTATTCTACCATATTCAGATACTCTATTATGTTGCCAATTCTTATTTTAGGAATAAAGATTTTGTCGCTTCTCAAGAATATTTAAAAAAGATGAAGCAACAGATGACCAAACAAAGAGAGAAATATTATAGAAGGTTTCTTCCGCAACTGCAACTACTTAAAGTCCTAAATGATAATTATAATGGCAAAGCAGAAAAAGCAATAACAGCCCTTGAAGATTTTGATTACAAGCAATTTAAAGATCAAACCAATTACATTTTAGACTTAAAACTATCGTTAATTGTGTTTTACTTTCAGCAATCCAGATGCAAAGAAGCTCTAAGACTTTACAATGAATTACACCATAGCGATACCTGGTATACCGAAAAAGCGGGAATCATCTGGGTCATCAAAAAGAATCTGACTGAAATATTGCTCCATATAGAATTAGACCATATAGATTTAGTAGAATCCAGAATAAAAAGTTTTAGAAAAAAACACACTAGCTATTTAAAAAATAACAATGAGGACCGTGTGTTAGAATTCTTATCACTGGCAAACAATTTTTATTTAAACAGTAACGCTATAGATACAAAAGTATTTTTGGCTAGAATTGAACAGTCCTTAATACGAAACAGCCCAGATCAGGAAGATATATTTGCTATGAGCTTTTATGCCTGGTTAAAAGCTTGGGTTCTAAAATCAGACTTATATCAAACCACACTGGAAGTAGTGCATCAATCCTGATAATATCTATTATTTAATAAGTCTAACTACATTCTCAATAAATCATTAGCTAAACCATATGCATCTGTACCTCATTATTAAACTATTAAAGCATTTTAAATCTTAAAAAGCTAAAGGTTTTTCTATTTTTTAAAACGGTAAATATTCTAAAGTAGGTTTTAACTTTCTTTTCACTACTAACCCATAGGTATTTCTTTATCTTCGGCCGATAAAAAAATAATTCATGCGCAAAAGTACTCTATATCTATTACTAATAGTGGCAGTTACATTTTCTAGTTGTTCTGCTTTTCAGAATAAAAAAGGAAAAACTCCAGCTACTGTAACTGCTAAAAAACCTGGTAAAGACAAAAATGCCATCAAACCTTATAGCGAAGTTATTACCAAAAAAGCAAAAAGCGACGCAGGGCTTTTTACAGTTCATAATATCGAAGATAAATACTTTTATGAAATCCCAGATTCTCTCTTTAACAGAGAAATGTTAATGGTTACAAGAATTGCTAAAACTGCTACAGGCATTGGTTTTGGCGGAGGAAAACAGAACACACAAGTCCTTAGATGGCAAAGGAAAAACAAACAGGTCTTACTTCGTGTTGTGTCACATCAAATATATGCTGCAGATTCTTTACCGATTCATGAAGCTGTTGAAAATTCTAATTTCGAACCTGTTTTATTTTCCTTTGCCATCAAAGCTTTTCATAAAGATTCTGTAAACAATGCAACGGTTATTGAAGTTACGGACTTATTCAAAAAAGATATAAAAGCACTTGGATTTCCTGCATCTAGAAGAAAAAGATATAAGATTACACGATTAGATGCGAGTTTATCTTATATAGATTCTATAAGAAGTTATCCTCTTAATATAGAAACAAGACACGTAAAAACATATAGCGCAGGAGAACCTCCTTCTAACGCCAGTACAGGAACTATCTCTTTAGAAATGAGTAATTCAATGATTTTACTTCCTGAAACACCTATGAAACGTAGAATGTTTGACCAACGAGTAGGATGGTTTGCGCGAGGACAAACTGATTATGGTTTAGAGGCACAAGAAAGTAAAACGATACGATATCTGGATAGATGGAGATTAGAAGTGCAAGATGAAGATATTGAGAAATTTAAAAGAGGTGAATTAGTTGTACCCAAAAAACAGATTGTGTACTACATTGATCGTGCTACTCCAAAAAAATGGAGAAAATATATCAAACAAGGTATTGAAGACTGGCAGGTAGCTTTTGAAGAAGCTGGTTTTAAAGATGCTATAATTGCGAAAGACCCTCCTACAAAAGAAGAAGACCCTGATTGGAGTCCAGAAGATGCAAGGTATTCTGTAGTACGTTATCTAGCTTCTCCAATACCAAATGCCAATGGACCACATGTAAGTGATCCAAGATCAGGAGAAATTCTGGAAAGCGACATCAACTGGTATCATAATGTAATGACGTTATTACGCAATTGGTTTTTTGTGCAAACAGCAGCAATCAACCCTAATGCACAAGGAGTTGCTTTTAAGGATGAGGTGATGGGACGACTTATTCGATTTGTATCTGCTCACGAAGTAGGTCATACCTTAGGACTACCTCATAATATGGGAAGTAGTGTAGCATATCCTGTAGAATCATTGCGTGATCCAGCATTTACCAAAAAATATGGAACAGCGCCATCGATTATGGATTATGCTCGTTTTAACTACATCGCACAACCCGGTGATGGAGACGTTGCATTAATGCCAGAAATAGGAATTTATGATAAGCACGCTATCAGATGGGGATACCGACCAATCCTTAACACAACAGCAGAAGAAGAGAAGAAAACCTTAGACAGCTGGATACTGAAACACGCAAACGATCCTAAATATCGTTTTGGGAGACAACAGTTTGGTGTAATCGATCCTAGTTCACAAACAGAAGACCTGGGAGATGATGCCGTAAACGCTAGTACTTACGGAATTGCCAATCTAAAAAGAATAATACCTAATCTAATTCAATGGACTGCAGAAGATGGTAAAAACTATGATGATCTACAAACAATGTATGGTCAAGTTCTAAGTCAATTTAACAGATATATGGGGCACGTTTCCTCTAACATTGGTGGTGTATATGAATACTACAAAACTTACGATCAAGAAGGTGCCGTATATACGCACGTTACCAAGGAAAATCAAAAACGTGCGATGAAGTTTATACAAGAACAGTTATTTTCTACTCCAGATTGGTTGTTAGACAGCTCTATTTTTAATAAAATAGAATCAGCAGGTAGTGTGGAACGTGTACGTGGGTTTCAGACGAGAACACTAAATAATCTATTAGATCAAGGAAGGATGGCTAGATTAATCGAAAATGAAGCTATCAATAAAAAAGATGCGTATACACTAATTGATATGATGACAGAACTAAGATCAGGCATTTGGAGTGAGCTTCGAAGAGGTGCTACCATCGATGTATATCGTCGTAATCTTCAGCGAGCATACATCGAACGATTAGAATTTTTAATGACAAAGGAGCAAGCACCAATTCCTCCAAATTTTAGACGTTTTGTAAGACGTACCAATATAGATGTTTCACAAAGTGATATCAGGCCAATTGTAAGAGCAGAACTGAAAAACTTACAAAGAGATATCAGAAATGCTATAGGTAGAACGACTGATAGAATGACTCGTTATCACTTACAGGATGCTGTAGAAAGAATTTCATTGGTACTCGATCCTAAAAGCTAAAACATAGCAAAGAATAATCATATTTAAAACCGCGACATCGATTGTTGCGGTTTTTTTATGTCTAAGATTTTTCGTTTCTTTTGAATTATAGTTTAAAGATATCAGGAAACCGAAAAATTATATGCTCATTCAGAAATACACACCAGAGTGGAGAACACACTTTTTGAGTATAAAAAAAGAACTTGAAAATGCCTTGTTTGGATTAGATCTATGTATTGAGCATGTGGGCAGCACCTCTATACCAGGTTTGGCTTCCAAACCAATTATTGATATCGATATTATCTACAAGGAAGATTCAGAATTTGAAAAAATAAAATCTAAACTATTCAGTATCGGATATTTTCACAATGGAAATCAAGGAATTCTACATCGAGAAGTTTTTAAAAGAAACGGAGTCGTTAAAAATAAAATACTAGATACTATAAGTCACCATTTGTATGCTTGCCCTATACATAGTGAAGAATTAGATCGACACGTATCATTTAGAAATCATTTAAGAAAAAATGAAGGTGCTAGATTAAAGTATCAAAACATTAAATATGAACTAGCAGAAAAAGCCAACCAAAACAAAAAAATATACGCAACCCTAAAAGAAGTATATGCTACAGAATTCATCAATTCGATCATTGATCTAGAAAAAAGAGAATAAGACATTAAAACATTCTAAATATATTGATGACATTTAGTTAAATGTAATCAACATTTTGTTTATTTCATACACACTCATTTCCTTAAGCAAACATCACCGTTAAAATACAAAAAACCTTCAGCTATGGTAAAACCATAAAAAAATAGTATATTTTTGAAAGAATAATACTACAAATAAATGGTTAATAGCTAAATTATTTGTATTTTGCAGACCTAAATTGCATTTAATCTGTTTCCCCAAAATAGAATGTATGAAAAAAACTACTCTTATACTTAGCCTACTTATGCTATTAAGTTATTGCGGTTATTCGCAACAGAAATCTCTGGATAGCATACTACCTTTTATAAAGATCGAAAAAGATTCTGTCGTATTTGATACGGCGATGAAATATTTTGAGAATATTTGGAGACAAGGAGAATTTGAAGTCGCATTATCTTATGAACCCAACCTTTTATCTATTTCCAACCGAATCCGATACAACAAAGGCATCGGAAACGTTTATCAACATATTGGAAATATCCATAATATGACCCAGCAACATATCAAGGCTTTTCACAACTATGATAAGGCTGCAACCTATTTTAGAATTGCAAATCATCAAAGAGGTTTAGCTATCATCCATAACAATAAATCCACCATTGAACAAGGAAGAGGAAATTCTGAACAAGCAATACACCATATACTGGAGGCCAACTTATATTTTGAACGTACAAACGATAGTATAGTGCTATCAAGTACTTATAATAATTTGGCCAATATTTATTCAGACATTGACAAATATGAACTTGCTGAGGAATATTATCAAAAATCTATCGCTTTAAAGAAAAAATTCAGACCGGAAAAATTAGGCTCTGCGCTAAATAATCTTTCTCTTATCTATATCGCGCAAGGTAAAATCGATGAAGCAAAAGAGCTAGTTAACGAAGCGTTAGAAATTAGTAAAAAAAAGAACCACTCCCTAGACAAAGCAATGGCTTACAACAGATTGGCAAATTTGTTTATGGAAAACAAGGAGTATGAAAAATCAAAAAAGTATTATGATTCTTCTTATTGTAACGCTGTACAAGCAAAAAATTTTAGAGTAGCCTCCAATGTAAAACAACAATTGGGTTTTATAGAAACCAAACTAAAAAATTACGATGAAGCTGAGGAGTTACTAACAGATGCTCGTAAAGAATTATTAAAATTAGACATACCTCCTTTACTTTTAACCAATTACAGATATGCGGCATCCTTAGATTCTGCGAGAAATAACTTTGCATCCGCATTTCTCTGGCAAAAAAAGTATCAGGAACTAGCTGATCAAAATTCATCTGAAGAAACTTCAGAAAAAATCAAACAAGCCGAAACCCGATTTAAATCTGAACTGGAACAATTGAAACTCCTGGAAGCTCAGAAAAAAACAGAATTACAGACTAAAGAAGAATTATACAGATATCGAATATTCACTTTTATCAGTTTAGGTGTTTCGGTTCTCATATTTGTCTTTTTAATTTTTATTATAAAGACACGTAAGGAAAGAAAAAGATATATAAAAGAATTAAACGAATCTAACCAGGCAAAAAACAAATTATTCTCTATTATATCCCATGATCTCAAAAATGAAATCCATGGTCTGGACGGCACATTACACTTATTAAAAGAAGATGCTATTTCTACAGAAGAATTTCAGGAAATTATTCCTTTGCTTGCTAATAAGACGCATCAAACTTCAATTATGTTGAATAATTTACTGAACTGGTCCAAATCACAAATGAAAGAATTGAACGCAAAACCAACCGAGTTTAATATTAAAGATGTAATCAACAGTAAATTTAACTTTTTTGAACCTAAAGCTGAGCTTAAAGACATTAAGCTCAAGAATCAATTAGATTCAACTATGGTGTTTGCGGACAAAGATATGTTTTCTATCGTATCTCAAAACCTAATAGCTAATGCTATTAAATTCTGTAAACCAGGCGATTCAATTACTTTACATTCTGAAGAAAAGGAAGAGCATTATGAAATTTGTTTCCAGGATACCGGAGTTGGTATACCCGAAGAACATCTAGGTAAACTTTTTGCAGAAGATACTTTTACCACAGAAGGGACCCAGAAAGAAACAGGAACCGGACTTGGATTAAGAATTTGCAAAGAACTTATAGAACTTAACAAAGGTGAAATCAAAGTAAAAAGTATACTTGGTGAGGGAAGTACTTTTTGTATCACATTACCAAAAGCATCCTAGACAAGAAGTTCAAAAAATTTAATTCTCATCTTAAAAGAAGACACAAAAGCCGATCTAGTCAGATCGGCTTTTGCGTTATTTATAAGCTTTCTGCAGTGACAGAAACTGCTTTTATAGTTTCGTCAAGATCTTTATAAGTAAGAGCCTCTGTAATAAACCAACTTTCAAAAGCGCTTGGTGCGATATAAATTCCTTGATCAAGCAATCCGTGAAAGAATTTCTTAAAAGTTTCATTATTACCTTCTGCAGCACTTTCGAAATCAACAACAGGATTTTCAGAAAAATGAACAGAAATCATAGATCCAATTCTATTGATGGTATGTACTACATTTTTTTCTGTCAATACTTTCGAAATACCTTCATGTAAATATTTAGTCTTCTTTGCGATGCTATCAAAGATATTTACATTATCATTTAACTCGGTTAACATCGCTAAACCAGCAGCCATGGCCAAAGGATTACCACTTAAGGTTCCTGCCTGATAAACAGGTCCTAAGGGAGCTAAATGATTCATAATCTCTTCTCTTGCCGCAAAAGCACCAACAGGAAGTCCACCTCCGATTACTTTACCAAAAGTTACAATATCTGCATCTACTCCTAATAATTCCTGTACGCCACCTTTTGCTAATCTAAATCCCGTCATTACCTCATCAAAAACCAACAAAATATTGTGAGCGTCACAAAGAGATCGTAGCCCTTCTAAAAAACCCTTAACCGGTGGAATACATCCCATATTACCTGCCACAGGTTCTATGATGATACAAGCAATCTCTCCTTTATTAGATTTTATAATACTTTCTACATTTTTCAGGTCATTATATCTGGCAAGCAAGGTGTCTTTTGCTGTACCTTCTGTAACTCCCGGACTATTAGGACTACCAAAAGTTACTGCTCCACTACCCGCTTGAATCAGAAAAGAATCACTATGACCGTGATAACAACCGGCAAATTTGATAATCTTATCTTTTTTAGTAAACCCACGAGCCAATCTCACAGCGCTCATACAGGCTTCTGTACCTGAGTTCACAAATCGAATTTTGTCTATATTAGGCACCATAGAAACTGCTAATTCTGCAATCTTAGTTTCAATTTCTGTCGGCATCCCGAAACTAGTTCCCTTTTTTGCTTTTTCAACGACAGCATCAACAACTGGCGGATGTGCATGCCCTAGAATCATTGGACCCCAAGAGTTAATATAATCTATAAGGCGATTTCCGTCTTCATCATATAAATAAGCACCTTTTGCTTCTTTAACAAAAATTGGATCTCCTCCAACTGCTTTAAATGCTCGAACAGGTGAGTTAACTCCTCCGGGAATTACTTTTTGAGCCTCCTTAAACAGGGCACTGCTTCTTTTGTAAATCATATTGAATTAAAATTCTTCAGAATCATCATCAGGCTCTTCCACTTTTAGAACTTGCCCGATGGCGATTGCATTATCTTTTAAATTATTATACGCTTTAAGATCATCAACTTTGATATTATATCTTCGAGATATGGAATATAGTGTATCTCCTTTTTGAACCACATACTCTCCATTTTTTGCTTCGGAAACTGTTGGATTTTTCGGTTTCTTGGGCTTTTCAGCAACATATGTTTTTCCCAAAACCTCAGCATCATATTTATCCAACTTATACCTTTCTATAATACTTATAAGTTTAACGGGATACTTTTTATCCGTGGCATAGCCCGCTGCACGCAATCCATATGCCCAGGATTTATAATCATCTTGCTTATAGGTAAAAAGTTTGGAGTAACGTTTCCTGTTTTTCAAGAACAAAGAATGATCTCGAAACGAGTGACTTGCCTTTTCATATTTTCTAAAGCATTCCTGAGAGCGATCATCATCGTGATATACCCTATCACCAGTCCAGTCGTGGCATTTTATCCCAAAATGGTTTTTGGCTTTTCCGGTAAGTTCGCCATAACCTGCTCCGGATTCCAGAATTCCTTGAGCTAATGTAATACTGGCAGGAATACCATATTCAGCCATTTCATGCTTGGCGATACCGGCATACTCAAATATATAATTCTGAACTTTTTCTTTGTAAGAAACAGCAGCCAGTGGTTTTTTAGTTTCCTCTTTTGGTTCCTTTATTTCTTTTACTTCTCTACTTATCTCCGTTTTTCTAGGAGAAGGAGCTTCGGTTCTTCTGTTAGTTGTTGCTTTTTTACTACTACCACAAGAAATCAAGAGTGTAGTAATACAAAACAATAGTATAATTTTCCTCAAGTTCATATCAAATTCTAATAAGCGGGAACTTCTTTTTATTTAGCCTTTTATTCATCCCCAAAATACCTTGTAAACCTCCGGTATGAATGGCTAAAATACGAGTATTTTTCGTAAAAGTACCGTTCTGAATACTATCAAAAAGTCCGTATATCATCTTTCCGGTATAAATAGGATCTAAAGCAATATTTTGTTCCTCCCTGAATGTATTTATAAACTCTATTAACGTTGCATTTATTTTGCCATATCCACCAAAATGATACTCCTCGATCAAATTCCAGTTTGTTTTATGAGTATATTTTCTAATTTCATCAGAAAGAAAATTTCCTTTTAAGGCAGGAAATCCAATCACTTGCTGATGTGCTAAACTTGCATTTATAATTCCGGAAATTGTTCCGCCGGTTCCAACGGCACAGCAGATATAGTCAAACACTTTATCTTCCTTTGTTAGGATTTCTTCACATCCTTTGACCGCCAAAACATTAGTTCCACCTTCAGGAACAGTATAAAATGATCCAAATTCCTTTTTCAATGCCTCTAAAAAAGACGCTGAAGTTTTTTCTTTATAAGCCGTTCTGCTAACAAACTTTAACTTCATTCCGTTTTCGGTTGCAAACCGAAGCGTATCGTTTTCTGATAATGTCTGATCTAAATCTTTGGCTAACTCATCCCCTCGGATCACCCCAATGGTTTGTAATCCAACTATTTTTCCAGCTGCCGCTGTGGCTGCAATATGATTGCTATAGGCTCCGCCAAAAGTAAGAATGGTATTAAATCCCAATCTTTTTGCCTCTAACAGATTGTATTTTAGTTTTCTAAACTTATTGCCCGAAACCTGATCGTGAATAAGGTCTTCACGTTTTATAAAAAGCGATACTTCAGCCTCTTTTAGAATAGGATGAACTATTTCTTCATTTTTTGGTTCCTTTACCTCCGAAGAAAAAAAATGCATAATAGACTATAAGTATTTAATAAAACTCCAGAGTTTACGATGCTCTAGGTAAGAAAGTTCAGTTTCCATCTCATATGCTTCTCGCTCAAAAGAAATATTACGATACGCTTCTTTTGAATTTCGATATTGAATTAATCGAATTAAATACTCTGTTAGATACACAAAATAGAATGGGATCACCAGTAATTCCAACTGCTGTTTTAAGTGGATCCTTTCGTGGTTTATAAAAACTTCATCTTCTTTTAGGTGATGATCTTTTACCACAATAAAAGGCCAAAGTGCAATTCCCACAAAGTGGCGACCTATCAAATATTTGTTAACTACAACTGGCATCTTACTGCAAGATAGTATTTTTGCAACGATGAACAACCCAAAAAAAATACTAAAACCCGAAGAAGGAGACTATTATCTTACACCTGAAGGGTATCGATGTTTTACAGAACAATACCATCTAAAAAGAGGATATTGTTGTGAGAGTGGCTGCAGGCATTGTCCTTATGGCTATAACAAAAAGACAAACAAGTATACCAAAGAGTAGTTTTTATAGTACTCGTGGTATGATTCTTGTGCCTGTTTTATTGAAAAAAATATTGTTGAACATACAAAACACAGGATTATGAAATCTTTCTCTCTTTTATCACTAATTCTTATCATAACACTCAGCTCTTGTTCTAGTGTTAGAGTAGCTTCTGATTATGATAAGCAAACCAATTTTAATAGTTACAAAAGCTATGCCTTTTATAAACCAGGCATCGATAAAGCCGAAATAAGCGATCTGGATAAAAAAAGAATCCTAAGAGCTATTGAAGCTGATATGTCTGCTAAAGGTTTTACCAAATCCCAAAATCCAGACGTACTGGTAAGTATCTTTACTAAAACTAAAGAAAATGTAAACATCTATCAAAACAACTTTGGTGTAGGATATGGATGGGGATGGAATCCTTGGTTTTGGAACAATGGTTTTAACACCGTTTCCAGAACTACTGAAGGCACTTTATACATTGACTTAATTGATGCTTCTAAAAACGAGTTGATCTGGCAAGGAATGGGGACAGCTGCTTTAACTCAAAAAGTAGACAAAAAACAGGAAAAAATGAATCAGATTGTAAGTGCGATTTTAGAAAAATATCCTCCAGAATTAAAATGATACTTCTCTCCCTTAACGATTACATAGCCTTTCTGTAGCGGAGAGGCTATTTTTTTATGTACATTTATACTGAACTTGACTCATAAAAATATGCGTAATTTTCTTCTAGGTGCATTAATTGCGGCATTCATCGCTTTAGGTATTCATTATTTTATCGATCAGTATACATCTAAAAAAACTGAAATACAGTCCTCTGATCTTATCTTAGACCAAATAAAAAATGTTGGCAAACTGGTGGTTACCGAAGGGCATTTCTCTGAAGTGATCACCTATAAAGATGCAAAAAAGTATTATCTCGATATACTTACTGCAGAAAAAAAAGCGATTGTAGTTGTCAATGCAGGTGTGACTGTTTCGTATGATTTAAGTAAGATTGAACATAACATTGACCAAACAAATAAAACACTTACCATTACCAACATTCCTGAAGCAGAAATCAACATTAATCCAAATATCAAATACCACGACCTGGAAGAAGATTTTTTTAATCAATTCAATCCCGAAGATCATAATCTTATCCAAAAAGAAGTGATTTTACAACTAAATAAAAAAATTGAAGCTTCTACGCTAAAGTCTAATGCTGAAAATAGATTGATCAGTGAGCTTCAGAAAATATATATACTTACGAATTCCTTAGGTTGGAAACTGGTTTATAAAGGTAATTCGGTTACTGATTCTGAACAATTAATCCTTTAATAGTGCTTTTTAACATTGCGGGGACGATCAACTTATGAAATGGTTTTACCGGTAGAAAATATAATTTTCCGAACCAATTATTGAAGTTTACAATTGTTGAAATTGTAAGGTTTTTTCTGGAGTCTTCTTTTGGTTCTAATAACAGCGAAACTCTAAAATTAAGATGAGAATCATCCTCACCTAAAATAATTTCGTTATCAGACTTATTAAACACTTTGAAAATTCCGATTTGCTCTCCAATCTCGCCTTTAAAATTTTGTAATACGTCTTCTTTCCCTTTTATCTTATTTCCGGTTTTCAACCCAAAAACCGAAACCATCTTATTTCTTAAAACAAATAATTTACCAATCCATCCTGGTGAAGCCGAAAAGAAAGCTTTAGTCATAACGATGATGTCAGTAGTATCTTCTTTATCTGTAAACTCGGCTTTAAAACTATCTGAATAATCAAACTTGTTTTTCGACAATAATGATGCCTTTGGTAAACTGCATTTCTCAACTTTCATGTCATTCTTTGATCTTAACCAGAACCGGATTAAAAGCTTTGGAAGCTACAATTACCTTATCTCCAATTCCTAAGTCTGTAATTTCTGATTCTTGAGCAATGATTTTTACAACGTTATTACCTATGATAACAGTTACAATATAGACTACTTCTTCTTGCTGTATCCCAATTACTTCTCCTGTAAATTGAAATTTACCACTAAGTTGATCATTCGTAAATATAGTTACAGGATCACCTGATCTATTGATTTTTCCATCCTCAAGACAATATATTTTATCAGACATTTTAATGATTTCCCCCACATCATGACTTACTAAAATTGTTGTGAGTTTATATTGTCGATGCACTTTTAGAATATAGTCCTGCAGTTTGCTTCGCATTTTAATATCTAGTGCAGAAAGTGGTTCATCCAATAATAAAACTTCGGGTTTACGAACCAGAGCACGTGCCAACGCTACTCTTTGCTGTTGACCACCGGATAATGTTTCAGGTTTTCTATGCTGTAATTCCTCTAACGCTACTATAGCGATCAACTCTTCGATGACACCTTTATCCTGATCTTTTTCGAGGGCGAACTCCAGGTTTTTACGGACCGTCATATTAGGAAATAATGCATAATCCTGAAAAACATATCCTATTTTGCGCTTTTGTGGAGTAACATTTATCTTTTGCTCTGTATCCAACCACACCTTTTGATCTACTGTGATTTGTCCATTATCAACTGATAACAAACCTGCTAGTATCCTAAGCGTCGATGTTTTTCCGGCACCAGAAGGGCCATATAAGGTAACAAATTCACCTTTCTCGATATTCAATTGGATATCAAGCAGCATTTTTCCTTTTGCGGTACTGAGTGTTTTATTGATGTTTACCTCTATCATCTCCAAAACCTTTTTAGGTATCCACCATTAATCAAATACACTGATAACAATACTATAAAAGTTATGATGATTAAAATCAGAGAATACATATGTGCATTACTATAATTCAATGCTTCCACCTCATCATAAATCGCAATAGAAACTACTTTAGTCTTTTCCGGAATGTTTCCTCCGATCATTAGAACAACACCGAATTCTCCAACCGTATGCGCAAAAGCCAATACAATTCCTGTTAGTAACGAAGGTTTTATATTGGGCAATAATACTTTATATAGTGTTTTTATTTTGGATTTACCCAATACGTATGAAGCCTCTGTTAGCGAAGCTGGTAAACTTGCCAAACCAGACTGAATTGGATTAACCATAAAAGGCAAACTATAAATAACAGATCCTATCACCAATCCTGAGAACGAAAAAATTAATCGAATCCCAAACCAGTCTTGCAACCAACTACCAAATGCGTTTCCCGGACTAAAAGCCATCAATAAATAGAACCCTAACACGGTTGGCGGCAACACTAATGGCATACTCACTAGAGTTTCTACAACCGGCTTGATTCGTGATTTAGAATATGCTAACCAATAGGCAAGGGGAATGGAAACCACCAATAGAATCACGGTAGTTACCAAAGCAAGTTTTGCGGTCAATATGATTGGCCCCCAATCCATCATTGAGAAAGCATAATTTCGTTTACCTTAATCATAGCGATTACTTCTTGATCTTCTACTAACATCAGCTCCTCCACTGCTTCAGTAGCGATAATAGCAACTATATCTCCAATGGCTGACTTCAATGTTAATCTACTTAACAATACTCCTTTTTTAATCTCCTTAATGGTAGCTTTGATTTTATTTTGAATACTTATTGAGAGCGTATCTTCGTTACCGATGATCACCTCTGTTTCTTTAAACAAGACATTTACACTATTTCCTTTAGATAAATAGGAAGCAGTTTCCGGAGTTTCTACAACAATAGTTTTTAGTTCGATAAACTCATTCATCCGAACTGAAACCATTGATAAACTTTCGTTTACTTGTATATATGATATATGTCCTGAGAAAACATTCATTATTCAGCTCTTAAATATCCGAATTCTTCTAGTATTTCTTTAGCTTCTGCAGAAAAAAGAAAATCATAAAATTGTTGAGTACCCTTAACATTCTGATTTTCTTTTTTAATCATTACGACTCCTTGTTCAATCGGAAGGTACTTTTGTTCATCTAATACTATCCAATGTCCTTTATCTTTCATTTTAGGAGACAATACCACGGATTTTGAAGTAAAACCAATCTCTAAAGACTTTGAAGTAATAAACTGATTGGTTTGTGCAATACTTTCTCCATATACTAATTTACCCTTCACCTGATTATAAATGTTATAATTTTCTAACACTTCAACTGCTGCCTGACCATAGGGTGCAGTTTTAGGATTTGCCAAAGCAATGTGTTGTAAACTTTCATCGGTTAGTATTTTTATAGAAGGTTGTATACTATCATACATAGACCACAACACCAATTGACCATACCCATAGATTTTTGGAGGATAAACCGCTAAATCACTTGCATAAATCTCATTCGGATATTTCATATTAGCAGAAACAAAAATATCATACGGAGCTCCTTCTTTTATCTGTGCAGTTAATTTACCAGAGGAACTGATAACAAGCTCACATTGTATTCCGGTTTGTTTTGTAAATGCTTTAGAAATTTCTGTTATCGCAAACTGCATATTTGCTGCTGCAGCAATCGTGACTACATCTCTTTCGGGTTGTTTACATCCTAAAAGCAATAAAAAGATTATAATATCTATTCTTATTTTTAACCTGATTTTCCCTCTGTACATTTTATTTAAAGTCTTTTATACTTTCTGGTAATATGCTTCTAATATTTCATCAATAGTATCCACCACTTCTTTGGCGTTTTCTTTTGTAAAACATAAAGGTGGTTTCGTTTTCAATACACTATCATCAGGTCCATCTGTGCTGATAAGTATAAATTTGTTACGTAGTTCATTTTTAATATGATGTGCTAATGATCTATTGGTTTCCCGATTCTTTCCTTTGATGATTTCGATTCCTAAAAATAAACCTGAACCACGTACATCACCAATACAATCATATTTTTTCTGAAGTTCGGATAAGATGGATTTATAATAATCACCAACCTCTTTAGCATTCTCTTGTAATTTTTCTTCTTCAATTACTTCCAACACGGATAATCCAATAGCGCAGGAAACAGGATTTCCTCCAAAAGAGCTAAAAAACTGCACTCCTTTACCAAAAGATTCGGCTATTTCATCGGTAGTAATAACCGCTCCCATTGGATGACCATTTGCAATTGGTTTCCCAACAATAACCATATCCGGAACAACCTCTTGCGCTTCAAATCCCCAAAAGTGATCTCCCAAACGACCAAAACCAGTTTGAACCTCATCACTGATGCAAA
The DNA here is from genome assembly GCF_042684305.1 of Aquimarina rubra. NCBI lineage: Bacteria > Pseudomonadati > Bacteroidota > Flavobacteriia > Flavobacteriales > Flavobacteriaceae > Aquimarina > Aquimarina rubra. The sequence goes on from NZ_JBHULE010000019.1 coordinate 49,922, forward strand.
TTCCACCTTGTTTTCTAATTGCAGGATAAATTTCCTTTAGATATCCTTTTGCAAGAGGCACTTGTCCGCCACACCCTACAATGGGTTCTGTAATAAAAGCGGCAATAGGATGATCAGTATCTTCTATTTGTTTGACTGCTTCTTCAGCATATAATTTACCTGCATTCTCGCCGGTATATTTACCTCTATAGGTATCCGGAATTGGCGTTTTTAGAATATATTTCTTTTGTCCTTGTCCTTTTGGGTTATTGAATTTATAATCGCTAATATCAATAGAAATCTGGGTATTGCCGTGATATCCGTGTTCCATAACCATGACTGTTTTTTGATTGGTATGTGCATGTGCCATCCGCATAGTCAAATCACTAGCTGCACTTCCGGAGTTTACAAAAAACACTTTATTAAGTGTATTTGGGAATTTTGACAACAACTTTTCGGCATAGGTAGGTAATAGGTCATAAAGATATCTGGTATTCGTATTCAATTGAGCCATTTGTCTTTGCCCAGCTTCAACTACTTTGGGATGTGAATGTCCAACGTGTGGAATATTATTATAAGCATCTAAAAAGGTATTACCATCGGCATCATACATATACTGAAAAGCCGAACGACTCATAAAAATAGGTTCTTTATAACTTAAAGACAGAATAGGACTTATATACTGATGTCTTCTTTTGATCTCCTCTTCAGTGGATGGTGTTTTATGAACTGGCAATCCTATTGCCTTCCTGAACACCTTCTCTGCTCCGATCGGATTAATTCTTAACCATTTGTGCAACATCTGCCAGGCAGATTTTTCACTAACAATAGCATATGCATTATCAGGGTTAATTTTTCTGGAATGTGCAGAATTACATACACTCGTACAAAGCCTTGCGGCGATCAGGTAATACAAGACTTTAATTTCTTTTTCTTCCAAAGGAAGAACGCTGTGATACGCTTTTAGAATAATTGGCGCCCAATCTAAAGGGGTTTCTTTATCATAACACGCATAGGTAATGGCAATCGCTAATTCATTGATTACATGTGAATATGCTAAATCCCCAAAATCGATAATTCCTGAGACTTTCCCATTTTTAGTCAATATATTCCATTCATTCGCATCATTATGAATTACCTGTTTTCTTAATTCTGGCAATAATGGAACTACATTTTGTTCAAATTGTTGAAAAAAATACTGAACCACACTCCTGTCATGCGGATCAACAATATCATCAAGATATTTTTTGTTTAAGTGTACATATTGGATATCCCATTCCCATTGTCTTGCTTTCAGCACATAGCTATCAAATTTTTGTAATTTAATATCCATTTCAGCAAGAAAGGTTCCTAATGACGAAAATAGTTCTTCTGTGGATTCTATATCACCTAAAAATTTACCATCCAAAAACGAAAGCATTCTGCAAATAATTTTAGACCCATCAATCTCTAATACTTTTATGAAAGCATCTTCCGTAAAGGAAATGGGTTTGGGAAATGGGTTTGTATCCTTTTCCTGCAAATGCAGTAGTGTCTCATTTTCTGCTTTCAGGACATCCAATAACTCTTTGTTATAGGGATATGTTTTAAAAACATATTTCTTTAGCTTGTTTTTAACGAGATAATTAACATTGTCATAACCGTTCAATCTTTTGATTTCGGGTTTATCAAATCCAAATTCAGTTTCTAAGAGTTGATCCATCGTTGTGTGAATGAGATAGGTTTTTCTTGAAAGTGTGTTTTATTATCTTACGATAAATATACTGTAATACTATCTGTAATTACGAAAAGTAGCTTTTTTAATTACAGTTGATATTTAAATATACCTCTTTGAGCTGATTCCAAATCGGGTGATTTATTTCTTTGGGAGACAAGTAAAACCAAACCATATGTTTTTCGGTAGCATTACAATATTGATATTGGATATCAGCGTTAAGTGTAATCATATCCTTAGCAAAAAATTCATCATAAAACTTTATGGAGCCTTTGTAACGATTATCGTCAATTTTCTGCATCGAAGATTCTGTCTCAGGAATATCCTTAAAGAAACTAAAGTTGGTGATGGCTCCCGTATTCATAAGCCCATCAAAATAGATGTTCATGATATTTTCTAATGTCGCCTCATTTAGTTTTGGGTCTTCTTCCAACATCCACAAAAAAACATAAGAAAAATAATCTTCACTATTCGTTTCTCCCCAACCAGGTGCAAAACGGATATGCTCTTCTCCTTTATAATCTAAATCTCCTGCAAAAATCAACGGAAATTCTAATACTTCACTACGCCAATCATCTTTGGCTTCAAGAACATTTTCTATGTTATTATTCAATCTGAAATACAAATATCCAGCTCCAATAACAACGATAACAATCAAAACAAACAGTATTTTCAGAAGTTTTTTTAGTATCACCATTTTAAATCAAAAGTTTATTTATTTTCAACTTTCTTAAATTAAACGTCCAATATTCTTCTATGATAGTTGACTTGTCCTAAATGATAGGTTAAATGTGTGGTAAGATGTATAAAAAATCTCAGCGTACTTGGATTCTTGTCCATCAGTATTCTGGGATATTCTTTTTGTAGATCTTCTTCAGTTACTTTATCTAACGAATCTTGTACAATAGTCATCGTTTCATCCACCATAGAAATCAGTTGTGATCTTGGAACATTTTTTAACGAAAACTCTTGATCTCTTTCTCTAATATATCCTGTTTTACCAAATTCTGCACCTATGTATGTATTGAGATTGCCTATGAGATGTAAGCAAAGGTTTCCGGCAGAGTTACTAATATCTTTTGTTTCTAACCATAGATTCTCTTCTTTGGTATACGCGTTGATCTCCGTTTTTAATTTTGCTAAATCTCTTTCAAAGATTGTTTTTAAAACTGCTATAATTGAATCACTCATTTGATCTCATTTTTTTGGTGTTTCTAAGGTATTACTTTTTATAGTAAACTGGGTAGTTATTTTTTTTGTTTACAAACGACTACAAACGGTTACAACCGAAAATAAACACTTCCGAACCGAATCTTGCTTTCGTCTAAATCTATGTTTGCCTCGTCGAAACATAAGAACTCGATACTATCCATTGTTTAATCTGCCTGCTACAGACAGGTATCAAAAAACTAAAATTATGAATACGCTTAAAAACAAAGTACAGTTAATTGGAAACCTAGGACAAGAACCAGAAATCGTAAACCTGGATTCTGGAAGAAAACTGGCAAAATTCTCTATTGCAACAAACGACTATTACTATAATAAAGCAGGTGATAAAATTACAGATACCCAATGGCACAATATTGTTGCCTGGGGAAAAACCGCAGAAATCATCGAAAAATATGTAAACAAAGGTCAGGAAGTAGCGATAGAAGGTAAACTTACATCACGTAGTTATGATGATAACGAAGGTAATAAAAGATATATCACTGAGGTAGTTTGTAATGAATTTCTGATGTTGGGAAATAAGTAAACGGAAAACCAATCACAAGGAGCTTTATGAAATTCATAAAGCTCCTTGTTTATTTAAAGAAATTTGCCAAACTCATCTGTTTTAACCTTGATACGTTTTTTACCATTTTGTAATCTTAACTTATATTTTTTAGTAACTCCATTTTCGCTATGATAATTGACCAGATACACATCTTTGGTAATCTCCCAACCCGGAAATCTCTTGGTTACGGCCTCCATAATATTTCTGGGCAACCTAGTATCGTTAAATTTTTCTATAGTCCTCAGAACCTTTCCATTTTTATCATAGGCTGCAAGTATTTTTCCATCAGGAATATGAAAAGACACATAATATAAATCGTACTCGTCTTCATAAACATCCGAGTTCTTTAAATCGTAAGATGCTACCTCCTTTTGTAGCAAATCAACAGATTCTGACTCATCTTCTGAGTCTACCGTGCTTAAGTACTTATAGTTTGTAGCAATAATTACTACTTCTGGCAACTTCTCTATTTTCTGGGCTAAACAAGGATTCATAACACCTAATAACAATAAACTAGCAATGAATTTTTTCATGATATATCTCTTTATGATTAACAAAACATTGATTGCTTAAAGTATTACAAACAGAGATTTTTTACTATGATAATTGTCAGTCAGATAATTTTTCAGTCTATATTTTTAAAATGAACATTTCAGGAATTCGTCAAAAAACAAAATGTTTTAAAAATAAAAAGGAGGTTATCTTTTTAGACAACCTCCTTTTCTAAAATGACTTAATTTTCTGTTATACTAAAGAAAATTACCATCACTATCGGTTTTTACTTTTATTAGCTTATCCCCATTTTCTAATTTAATTTTATATTTTTCAGTCACCTTATTATCTTTATGATAACTCACTAAGTAAACGTCATCAGAGATTTTCCAACCTGGAAATCTCCCATAGATAGATTTCATTACGGCAACAGGCAGTCTTACGCCTTTGAACCTTTCGATAGTACGCAAAAGTTTACCATCTTTATCATATGCCGCAAGAATCTTCCCGTCAGGAATACGAAAGGATACTTCATAAGAATTGTTCCCCTCCTTGTAAACATCAGAATTCTTTACATTATAAGAAGCTACTTTTTTATGAAGTAATTCTACCGGAACAGCTGCCTCTTCGGAACCAACTTCGTTGAGATATTTATAATTTGTATCCATTATAACTACCTCCGGTAATTTCTCTTCTTTCTGACCAAAAGATTGAACCGTAAGCCCAAAAACAAATAAACCTACTAATATTATATTTCTCATGATTTATGAATTTTGATAAATAATCAGTGATTTTTTTAATCGTGCAAATTTACTTATCAATCTAATTCTAAACTATGATAATTGTCAGCTATAAAACTGCTTTTACAAAGACTTTTATAGGAGCTCCATATATCTTAAAATATAAACTACTATTAATATTTTTAAGACTCTTAAACCGTTTTAGTTTTATTTACAAAAAGTTTTCTTACAAAATTATACCATACACTATTCATACCTACCTAAAGCTCGTTTTAGCTTAGTATGAATTCTGGCTCGCAATCGCTCTGGCAGTAATACTTCAATGCTATCACCAAAACCAAGAATCAAACGTTCTAACTCAAAATTCATTTGTACTCTGATGCTAAAAGTCGCTCCTCTCTCATCCTGGGATACGATTTCTTGCGAACTATGGAAAGGTTTTGTGGTTACGTAAGGAGCATTTCTATTATCTATTCTAAAGGTGATAAGTTCGGGCTCCACATTCTCAGAAACAGTAACACCGATCACATCTTTATAATATACATCTCCGTCGATATGTTGATCGATATAGGTAATATCTTCCTCAGAATTATGAATACCAACAATTCGATCCAGTGCAAAAGTGGTCAATACCTTTCTTTTATGTCCTACTGCCAATAAAAACCATCTATTATTAAATTCTTTGAGTAATTGAGGATGAATTATAATTTTTGTTTCATCTCTTGCTTTAAAAGATTTATACGCAATCTGCAATACCTGTTTATTCTGTATCGCATGGTATAATCTATCGATATGCTCTAACCCTTTAAGCAGGTCATTTTTTTCGAGATGAATAATAGGTATGTTGTCTTTTTGGGTAGCATATACAGAATCTTCTAAACGCTCTATGACTCCATTCATCTCTTTAAACAGCGAAAAATCCTTAAACTGTCGCAAGATTTGTATCGATTCATTCATGATCTTAATATCATGATCCGTTACAGGAATATTCATAATACTATAATCTTCTTCGGCATATCGATAATATTTGCGTTGATATACTTCTATAGGCGCATTATATCCTAATTTATCGCTACGCATCATTTGTATATCTAACTGTATTGTTCTTTTACTTACATATACATCTTTTCCTTCATACTCATACAAGGCATCAGAACACGCCTCGATAAGATCATCTAGCACCCACTTTCTAAAGGTATTACGTAGACATTGATCAATGGTTTTATATCGTATCAGCGCATTTTTATTAGAAGCCATTTAAAAAAATTTCAGAAAAAATAAGAAATAATTTTAACTGCGCAAAAAGAATGCGTACTGACCTCAGACATTTGTACTATAAATAATAAACAAATAAAGATTATTTAAGAAATTAGAGTACTTATATATTCATAATTTATGTTTCCTCTCCCTCTGGGAGAGGATTAAGGTGAGGGTTTTACAAATAAGGCCCCTCATCCTAACCTTCTCTCCAAGGAGAAGGAACTTATTTAATTTTAAATGAAAATTCAGGAAATAAAATAATAACAATTAAAAAAACAACCATGAAGTTTAATCAATTTTCTAAAAAGGAGCAGGAGATCAGAAATTATCTGTTAGCCGATGCATTTGCAGGCTTCAACGGAATAGGGTTACACACTTCGGTTGTGAATGCTACTCCAGAAAAAATGCCAAATGTAAAAGGTACTACAACACTGGAGAAAATGCTGAATTTAACTAGCATGAAAATTCGTAAAGTGCTAGTAACAGACAGCTATACTTCGCATATAGTTTAGATTTTGTAAGCTGCAAAAAGTGATGGTAAACAATTATAAATCCTATTACTTCTAATACATGTTAGAGTTCCTTCTCCTTGGACGACAGCGCGTAGCGATGGGCGAGAAGGAGCGTTGGAGTTAGGATGAGGGGCAAATGAATCCCTCACCTTAACAAATCACCTATTGCCCGCTTACAACATCAACATATCGAACGTATCCCGTGATACATTTCTATGACGCTTATTGAACCAAGGTTACAAAATTAATTTTGTCAATCTGATCCTATCGAAGACTCAAACACATCTATCAGATCTTAACTAACAATCTGATATGCACACTGAGCTGTCACACTGAGCTTGTCGAAGTGCTGTCGAACTGCAGTTTGCCGCTACCCGAAAAGGGGAAAGTAAGGTATCGCAACTGTACTAGGATCACTTTCCCACCTTATTGATCATTTCCCATAGGTACTAGGTATGCACCGCATACTAGCTGGGGTTGCAACCTATGGGCGTACCCCAACAATTGGAATATCAGACAACTAACAACATTAAAAACGAACTGATGAAAACTTTAAAATACGTATTATTAGCCGTCTTATTAGGTCTTAACCTAGTTTCTTGCGACCCTCCTTCTGTCAATGATGAAGTTGGAGTTGAGCAATTGGAGACAACGAGTCTACAACCTACGGAAGAAGATGATGAAGAAACCGTTAAGGATTAAAACTTAACTATATCAAAAGGATATTCGTTTGATTGAATATCCTTTTTTCTCTTAATGATCAATAATTTTATAACCTTAACTTATTACCATAAATATTTTACTAATTTCGATTTTATGAATAGACATATATTATATCCTGTATTAATTATTTCTACTTTACTTTATAATTGCTCTGCAGAAAATTATAGTATAGATGAAAAATTAAAGTCTACTAATGAAATTGAGGGATATATTGAAATTGCTTCCAATAAAGAAATATCCGTTGATAAGAGAAAATCATATCTTGAAAAAGCGTATTTAGCATATACAAATCTTGAAAACAATAAATATAAGAGAAATAAGATTCAAAAAATCTCGGCGATCCAATTTGAGTTAAAAAATTATATCGCTTCGGAAAACATGGACAAAGAAATGTTAAATTTATCTATTTCGATAAATGACTCATTAGGTATTGCAAAGGCTTATTTAAACTTAGGAATTCATTTTAGAAACAAACAAATCTTGGATAGTGCTTACTATTACTTTTATAACGCTAACAAAATGTATACTTCTTTTGAAAATCAAAAAAAATTTGATCCTATAGATTATGCACTTGATCAAGGTACCGCATTAATAGATCTTGCCAAATTATCAAGAAAGGTAAAAGACTACAGTAACAGCGAAGCATTAACTATAAAAGCGATTCAAAAATTTCAACTATCTGGTAATCTAAGATATCTACCATTATCTTATAATAATTTAGGAATCGTTGCTAAGAATACAAACCGTTATAAAGATGCAATAAAGTATTTCCTAAAAACAATGCAATCTGCTCAAAATACTAATAAGGACACCCTTTATAAAGCTATAACCTATAATAATATCGGTACTGTGTATAAAACCGAGAAAAAGTATAAACTAGCAATTAAACATTATACCATAGCCTTATCTTATAAAAAATTTTTAAAAGACAGGCCTAAAAGATATGCACGTTATATTGATAATCTAGGCTATGCAAAGTTTTTAGCTAATAAAAATAATGATAGTAGTTTGTATTTATTTAATAAGGCACATAGAATACGAGATAGTATTAATGATATGATTGGTATTACAACAAGTAGTTTGCATTTAGCAGAATATTACCAATCAAAAGGCGACAATAATTTATCAAAAGAATTTGCTAAAAAAGCCGAGCTAGATGCTGCTACTATTAATGAAAACAGAGAACTTCTTCAATCCTACCAGTTACTTGCCCAAGTTTCTCCACCAGAAGAAGGACGCTCATATGCAATGAAATACATTAAGCTAAGTGATAGTTTGACCAAAAGAGATAATCTCTTTAGAGATAAATTTGCCAGAATTCGTTTTGAAAGTGAAAATCTGGAAAAAGAAAACAAACAGAAAAGTAAGGAAATCCAGGAAGTTCAAAACCAAAACACCATCTATCTTCTTGGTTTATTATTACTAATTACATTTATTGCATTTCTGATCTACTTTTCCCGACAACGCACCCGATATCTTGCCCAACAAAATAAAATTGTAGAATTCCAGGCGGCTTATGAAGCAGAAACCAGGATTTCTAAACGATTACACGATGAGTTAGGGAATGATATTTTTCAGGTGATGATGCAATATCAAAACGATCCACACGATCCACAAATCACCAAAAAACTCAATACCGCTTATACCAAAGCCAGAGATATCTCCAGAGAAAACAGTGAGTTCGAAGTGGATGAAACCTATGCAGAGGAATTAACCGATATGTTGACCAATTATACCAAAAACAACATTCGATTGGTTCTTAGAGGGATAGAAAAAATAACTTGGGATACTGTAGATAAAAACCTAAAAATTACCATCTATAGAGTATTACAAGAATTGATGACCAATATGCAAAAGCACAGTCAGGCAGATTTGGTAGCTATTGTGTTTAAAAACGAAAAGAATAATCTAATCATCAAGTACTCTGATAATGGTGTAGGCATCCAAAAAGAGGATATAAAATCAAAAAACGGAATCCGCAACACAGAAAAACGTATGCTAGCTATCAACGGAACGATTATCTTTGACTCAGAAATAGATAAAGGTTTTAAAGCTGAGATTAAAATTCCAACATAGGAAACAGCAAAGTAATTACAAGTAAACTGTCTTGTAACTATGGATTCCAGCATTTAGTTTAGCCTGAGCTAAGTCGAAGAGCAAGAATGACAAGTCATTTTGGTTTCTATTTTTTTGTCATTAAAGCGGAGGCCGGAATCCATTTCTGGGTAAAGTAACGCAAAAACAGACTTGTAATACGGAAAAGCGTAATCAAACTAGAATCGGAACAATTATCTTTGACTCAGAAAGAAACAAAGGCTTTAAAGCTGAGATAATTATTTCTTTATAAACAGAATCTCACCTTTCTAACGCTTCATCTCGCCCATCACTATCGTGATGTCGTTTCAAAGGAGAGGAGCTAAAAAAAGTCCCTCTTCGAAGAGGGATTTAGGGAGATGTTATTGTGAGTAAAGAAAACGTGTTGGAAAAAAGAAATATAAATATGTTTACAAAAGTATTGGTAGCAGAAGACTATGAAATTGCTAATCAAGGTATTGTAAAAGTACTAAATGACGAAGTTGATATCCACAATATTCACGAGGCGAAATATTGTGATGATGCCTATCTAAAATTTAGAAAAGCACATAAGGATGGAGAATTGTTTGAGTTACTGATTACCGATCTTTCTTTTAAAGAAGATCATAAAGTACAAATAAGAACTTCTGGTATAGAACTCATTCAGGACATTCGAAAAATACAACCGGATATAAAAGTTATCGTATACTCTCAAGAAAGCCGACCTGATAAGATTAATATGTTATTCCAAAAACTCAATATCAACGGCTATGTTTGCAAAGGGCAACATGCCGTAAAAGAATTAGTAAACTGCGTGCAAGGTGTATATAAAGGAGATACCGTGCTTCCTGCAGAAGTAACAGATGCTACCAAAGATAACATCATCAATCTAGATGATTTCGACATTATGTTACTAGAAGAGTTAGCCCAAGGTTTTACCAAAAAAGAAATCGTACAGAAATTAAAAAAACAAAAAATCTCTCCCAATAGTGAAAGTACGATTGACAAAAGAGTAAGTAAACTTTTTGATGATTTTAAAGCCAAAAACACCACACATTTAGTAGCGATTGTAAAGGATTTAGGGTTGTTGTAATTTCAGTTCTATCTAAGGATTTGGTTTAAAAAGCCGTCAAATTGAGTGATTTTTCATAGTGAAACGAAGAAAAATTAGCTTGCCCGCCTGTGGAGGGTATCGAAATTAGGCTTTTGACTAAAAATTTACTCGTCTTCGATAGTTCTACGGAGCAAGTCCAAATACAATTTTCTATCGAAAATTTCTCCGTCTGCTTTAAATTTTCTTACCTCAAATTCAGCCCTATGCATTATTAGTCAGAGCTGTCACACTGAGCCCTTCGACACCGTGTCCGCATCTGGCGGAAGCTCAGAACAGGGCTGTCGAAGTGTTATCAAAATATTGTCAAAGTATTGCCAAAGTGTACTAATTCCTTCATCTAGGCATTCAAACCAACCCTTAAAAAAGCATCACTTTTCTTCGATCTATTTCACACTCACCATACAAAACCAAACTTTTAAAAAAAAATCCCCTTCGATTACGGAAATCTGTAAGGACTTCATCTGTCATAGATTTATGTTTGTACTATCAAAAAAGTAGCATTGTATTTAAGTATTCTAATCAAAAACGAATAGTATAAACAAAAAAAGTAATGGGAAAAATGAATACAGATCAAGCAATTATATCCGGGATTATAAAGGGGGATGAACGGATACTAAAAGTTTTTTACAGGGATCACATCAGATATATTCAGGGATATATTCTTCGCAATGATGGAACCATGCAAGATGTGGAAGATATTTTCCAGGATGCATTGGTAGTGTTATACCAAAAACTAAAGTCGGGAACTTTAGAAATACGAGTGCCTGTAAAAACGTATTTTTATGGAATCTGTAAAAACACCTGGAGAACACGATTGCGCAACAGACATAAGATCGTAATGGATGAAACCAATCTAATGGATAAAGAAGAAGTATATTCTGTTATCAATGATATCGAAAATCAAGATCGTGAACACTTATACCGAAAACATTTCCAAAAATTAAGTAGCGATAATAAAAATCTGATGCTTCTATATTTTCAAGGAAAATCTGTTAAAGAAATTTCACAAATGACCGGGTATTCTGAAGGATATGCAAGAAAAAAGAAATTTGATGTCAAAAAACAACTACTCACGATGATTGAAAAAGACCCGTTGTATAGTGAGTTAAGAATTACTGCCTAATGCAATTAACGCGCACATCAATTAAAAACAATAGTTTACAAAAATCGCGAAAAAAGAAAACCGGGCCTGAACCCGGTTTTCTACGTTAAAACACATTCACTGACGACTGACTAGTCGATTATGATTGAGATGTAACCCCTATTTTCCTTCTTTATAGCGCTTTTGTAGTATAAACAGGCAACAAAAGAAATACCCTACTTATTTTTTAAAAAAAATTGCTTCTTACCAATCCATAAGACACAATTGAATGATAGGATGACTTTGAAGACAGCAAAAATTTCCCTATCATTATATCGCTAAAACTAAACAACATGAAAAAAGTATTACCCCTATTTGTATCTCTTATAATGATGATTTCTTGTAAAGACGATCAAAAGCAAAAAACTACGGATACAGAAAACGAAACAGAATCCGTTCAAAACAATGAAGACCAAGATTCTAAATCGAATAGTACAGATCGGACCAACTCAAGTTCTAAACTAACCGATGTAGATCTAGCTCAAGAAGTAGAAAATTTTATTATTTGTAAAAAAGCGAGTACAGAGCGTAATGATTGTAGAAACAGTATTACCAAAACAATTTCTAAAGCTTTTGGACTTACAGAATTTAGTGATCCAAAACTAGGCTATGTAATCTATGATAGTATTCGTCCGATTGCTGAGCGATCCAAAAACTGGTTACAATTGGGATCCGTAACCCAAGAAACCATCGATCAGGCATTGGCGCATACCAACAGAGGTGGTTTAGCATTGATTATCGATACCGCAGAAACGTATGGGCACGTAGTAATGATTGTACCCGGAGATAGTAAAAAATCGGGTTCGTGGAATATGAAACTGCCTAATGTTTTGTCTTTGACTAATTATAAACCTGAAAAATCTTTTAGCAATAAATCCTTATCGTATGCGATGAAAAAAAGTGATGATCTCAGGATTTTTCTCAGACAATAACAAATAACAATAATTAGTATATAGTCCTCAAGTGAAGTTTTTATTTGAGGATTTTTTTTGAATTATTTTTTACTACGCAGAATCTTTGCGTAATAAGACTACTTCTTTGTACGGTAATTAAACAAAAGATGAAAACAAAACTTAAAGAAATAGAAGAAGAACGTGGAGTTAAAATAAACTACGCTTGTGAATCCGGAAGCAGGGCTTGGGGTTTTGCATCACCAGATAGTGACTATGATGTTCGTTTCCTGTATACAAAACCATTAGCATGGTATCTTTCTGTATCTGAAAAACGTGATACAATCGATATCATGGATGGAGACTTTGACGCAGTGGGATGGGAATTACGTAAAAGCTTACAACTACTCAAAAAATCAAATGTACCAGCAATTGAGCATTTGTTTTCGCCAATTATATATCTTGGAGAAGATGCCATAGTTTCAGAATTAAGAAGTATCGCTTCAGAGTGCTTCTCTCCTATCGCATGCATGTTTCACTACTTAAGTATGAGTAAAAAGTATGAAGAAAAACTAACTGGTGAAACTATAAAACTAAAGAGTTTATTCTATGCTTTACGAACTTCTATGGCCGGCAAATGGATATTAGAACATAAAACAATGCCTTCAGTAGTCTTCAGTGAAATGTTATCTTTAGTCTCAGATGATATTGCAGATGAAATCAAAAGTTTAATGGAAATAAAATCCAAAAATGATGAGAGCTATATGCATTCTAGAAATGAAAAAGTAATAGAATTCATATCTGAAACAATAGCAATGAATAACAAATATTCAAAATCCCTTCCATCCGGAAAACCTGATCACGAAAGAATCGATGCATTTTTGTTTAAGTGTATAACGGAAACTGAAGAGTAGACGTCACATCGAGTGCCACGCTTTTTGGGCGTGGTGTATCGAGATGCATCCAAAATGGGTCTCGATACAATTTTTTTTGCAGAAAATGCTTCAAAAAATCACTCGACCAGACGTAAGTAAAATAATAAAATAGTAGACCTAAAAAATGAAAACCATAGCAGAACTTAAAGCATCAGGAAATATCATATTCGAATGTATAAGCGGAAGTCGTGCCTACGGTTTAGATACTGCTACTTCGGATACAGATATCAGAGGTGTATTTGTCTTACCTAAAGAAAAATTCTATTCACTAGAGTATGTCGGACAAATTAATAATGAAACAAATGATATCGTATATTATGAACTACGAAAGTTTATAGAACTACTGTCTAAAAACAATCCTAACATATTGGAGTTACTCAATGTTCCCTCAGCATGTATCCTGAAAAAAGATCCAATTTTTGATCAAATCAACATGGAATACTTTTTATCCAAATTATGTAAAGATACGTTTGCGAATTACGCATATACCCAAATCAAAAAAGCCAGAGGGCTCAACAAAAAGATTGTAAATCCAGTAGATAAAGAAAGAAAAACTGTCATCGATTTTTGCTATATCAGAACCGGCAAACAATCCATACTATGCAAGGAGTTTCTAGCTAAAAATAATTTAGAAATGAGTAATTGTGGTTTGGTTAAAATCCCGCATATGAAGGATTGTTATAATCTATTTTATGCAGGAGGAAAAGGATATCAAGGTATCGCAAGAGAAAATGCAAACGAAGTTTGTCTAAATTCTGTACCCAAAGAAGAACAACCTCTTGCTATGCTATATTTTAATGTAGATGGATATTCTTCTTATTGCAAAAAATATAAAGAGTATTGGACTTGGGTTGAAAAACGAAATGAAGCTCGCTATAATAATAATGTAGCACACGGAAAGAATTATGACACTAAAAATATGATGCATACTTTTAGGTTGCTACATATGGCAAAGGAAATTGCAGAAGAAGGCACTGTAAATGTAAGAAGAATGGATCGGGATTATTTGTTAGGCATTAAAAACGGAGATTTTGAGTATGATGATTTAGTAAACAAAGCAGAAGAGCTAAAAGAAAGTTTGGATGAATTATATGGGAAATCAAATTTAATAAAAAGACCAGATTTAGCTGAAGTAAACAATCTATTGATTAAAATCAGAGACGATTTTTATAAATAAATTAATCTACGCAAAACTATTGCGCAATACCACCTCATCTTTGTTTCATAATTAAAGAAAACATGGAAAATAAAGTAAACATTACAGGAAAAACATTGATCGATTTAGGATTTAGATCCGGGAAATGGTTTCCGGAAGCGATTGAACATATCAATACACATCAATTAGTTGATGAAGCAATGCACGCATATTTAGAACAATATAAAATGCCTCCTATCCAGGAATTACATAACACTCCGATAGATTTTAAAATCAACATCAAAGCAGAAAACGAGTTAGAAGAAGACAACGTTACTTCGGTACTAGACTCTATGAAAGCGTTAATGAAAACACCAACAATTGTAAACGGAGCTGTGATGCCAGATGCTTGTCCTGCCGGTCCTAACGGAACCATTCCTGTGGGTGGTGTGGCGGTTGCCAAAAATGCCATCCATCCGGGAATGCATAGTGCCGATATCTGTTGTTCTGTGATGTTAACCGATTTTGGCAAAACAGATCCTAAAAAAGTATTGGACGCTGCACACGCTAGTACACATTTTGGACCTGGTGGAAGACCTAGAGGACAACAATATAATTTGACGGATGAACTATTAGCCGAATTCAAATCCAACTTCTTCCTGAAAGAAGATAAAGATATCAGTATGGCAAGAGAACATCTGGGAACCCAAGGAGATGGTAATCATTTTTTATTCATTGGTACCTCTGCCAAAACAGGAAACACCATGATGATCACACATCACGGTTCTAGAGGTGTGGGTGCCAGATTGTATAAGAAAGGGATGCATATTGCTAACAAATTCAGATGTGACTTATCTCCTGATACCTTAAAGCAAAATGCCTGGATTCCTTTCGACACAGAAGAAGGACAAGCCTATTGGTCTGCATTGCAAACCATCAGAAAATGGACAAAACTAAATCATGAAGTGATTCATGATGCAACGTTAAAGGCATTAGATATTGAAGCTGAAAACAGATTCTGGAATGAACATAATTTTGTTTTCAAAGAAGGTGATTTGTTTTACCACGCCAAAGGCGCAACACCATTAGATGCTAAATTTATGCCGGATATTACAGGTCCAAGATTGATCCCGTTAAATATGGCAGAACCGGTGTTAATTGTAGAAGGAGCAACAACCAATACTAATTTAGGATTTGCACCTCACGGAGCAGGTAGAAATATGAGTAGAACGCAACATAAAAGAAATAAAGAAGGGCAAACCAGAGAAGAAATCTTTGAAATCGAAACCAAAGGTCTAGATGTTAGATTCTACTCTAAAGAAATCGATATTTCTGAATTGCCGAGTGCTTATAAAAATGCTGCAACTGTTAGAGATCAAATGTCAGAGTTTGGTTTAGGTACGGTGATTGATGAAGTGATGCCTTATGGATGTATTATGGCTGGCGATTTTCAGATCAATGCACCTTGGAGAGTGAAGAGAAGAAGATGATGAATGATGTAGTAAAAAGTTTTTTTGATTTTTTAAAACTAATTTTCGTAATACCGATCATTATAATCATAATGCTATTACTAATACCATTGCCCATAGTACTCTTTTTGTATTTTATCTTTGAAAGTTTGATGAACAAAATAAAACTAAAAGTTTCCTTAAAAAAATATGATGGACAGATCTATCTAATCTATTCAGACTATAATGATCTAGATCTATCTAAACTTACTAAAGGGCTTAATAGTTTAAAATACGTTAAAGTGATTAACAATCGTGTTAATGGATTATTAGAAAAACATTTAATTAAAGGACTCCAAAGTAAAAGCTACCCAAGATTAGTGAAAATTGATAAGGGTAAAATAATACATAAGGAGCACTATAATTCTTTTAAAAATCTAGTAAAACGAAACAACGATTTAGATAGTTTTTATGATCTTTTGATGAGGTCCTTTAACAACTTGAATAAATAAAAATGGCAACAAGAAAAGGAACCCTGTATTAAGTTTTTAACTTAAAAATTAATACAGATGAAATCTTATGACAACAAGAAATTTTACAATTACAAAACGAGTCATAAAAGAAAAAAGAGAACCAAAAGTGCTAAAATTTGGTGGAAAAGTAATTCTTGGGAATATCGTCGATATTTACGCGGAAAATATCGTAACCAATGTAAAACAATTCTTCGTAGAAAAGTAGAAGGAGAAGACATTGAATTTCCAATTTATAAAAAAACATTATGGTGGGAAGCCTAAATGGATGATAAAAGAACTATTGATTTAATGAACCTCTTTCAAACCATACAAACCAGCATACCACTCCTTTCAGATTCCTGGAAGGAGCAGTATGCTGGATTTTTACAGGAAGAACATTTACTGGTTTTTGCCAAAAATCTAGAACGCTACCATCAGTTTGGAGTTCCAGATACACATCCACTACCTCATTTTGATGAAGAAATAACTCCACCATTATCAGAAGCATTTAAAAGTTTCGAAAAGTTATTAGCTGATCAAAATACAACACCAAAAGATTGGATAAAAGTAATAGAAACCAATCCATTCGAATATCTTTTGATATTGATTGGACAAAGATGGACCTCAGCAACCTTAAAAAATGAAGAGGCAATTCCTCCTATAAAAAAAACGTTACTGGATAGCTGTTTTACACCATTTAATGACCAAATCTGCATTGCAACCAGAGCCTGGGAAAAGCATATAGGAAGATCAGAAGACAATTTCTGGGGAGAAATGAAAGGCAATCCTACTCAAAAAGAAGAAAAAGTAAAAAAGCGTATTCTGGAAATCATTGAAAATAAAACCTGGTGGAATATCTTTTATCATTATAAACACGAATTAATCTATGAGATTAGAGTTCCCAGCGGACATGGAATTAGATGGAATGCCAACGGAACCAAGTTAATTGGGTTTTTAGAACCTTTTTTATAAGTTCATATTCTATAGCAGCATCTTTCTTTACCTTTGTCTTAACCATTAACCAATGTAATACCCACAATGATCTATACCATAGAAAATGATGAATTAATAGTTCGTATTGATACTGTAGGAGCAGAACTTACAAGCATCAAAACCAAAAAAGATACCAAAGAATTTTTATGGCAAGGAGATCCAGCCATATGGGCAAGTCAGGCACCAGTACTTTTTCCGGTTATTGGTGGACTAAAAAATGGAATGTATACTTATAAAGGAAAGAGCTATTCACTTCCAAAACATGGATTTATACGATATAATAAGAATATTGTTGGAACTCAAGATTCCACGACTAAAGCTTCATTTACACTATGTGCCTCAGAAGAGACATTGAAAAGTTATCCATTTAAATTCAATTTTACTATAAGTTTCGAACTTATCAATAATCAGATCCATGTTTCTCACACCATAGCAAATAATGATTCAGAAACCATGTTTTTTTCCGTTGGTGGGCATCCAGCTTTTAATTGTCCATTGGACATATCCGAAAATTATGAGGATTATTATATCTCACTAGAGAAAACAAAGAATCCTAAAAGCTATGTTCTAAACGATCAAGGTCTTATTTCTAAAAATACTATTTCTATCATTGATGATCATAAAATTTGGCTTACCGACACTCTTTTTGATAAGGACGCCTTAATTTTCAAAAATATAAACGCGAAAAAAGCAATTCTCACTCATAAAATCAAGGGTCCGGTGTTATCGATAGATTTTAATGACTTTCCGAATCTCGGTATTTGGGCAAAACACAAATCACCATATGTCTGTATAGAGCCTTGGTTAGGATATGCAGACGTAGAAGAAACAACTCAAAATCTCGAAGAGAAAGAAGGGATTCAAAAACTTGATAAAGGACAAGTTCATAAAAGTAGTTATACAATAACCATCATCTAACATTACTTAGAATCAAAATGAATTATCTGAAAAATTTGGAACTTATTTAATAATAAACTCATATTTGCATTGTAAATAAGAAAAAAACAAGTTTTAAGTATCTATGAATCTATTTTGTACACATAAAAAAGGACGCTGTAAAGCTGTTTTCGGATCGAAAGCATAGATAAAAAAACTAGAAAAACATATATTCTAAAGAGCGTCCAAAAAAATTGGGCGCTTTTTTTATGTTATTTTTTTAGAAACGATGAACACCAAATAAAATGTTGTTTGAGCGATACTCATAAGAGCTACAGTTAGTTACCAATTAGATCACTATCCGTTACTAAACGGACAGGATTTTCTTTGCCTAAAAACAATTACAACTACCTGATAATCAATAAAATAAATCAATATTTTATTTGCGTAATTAAAAAATAGATTTGATATTTGCACCGTCAAAAAATATAATTGATCGAAAGACATTTTAATGCGATCCTGAAACAAGTTCAGGATGACAACAAATAATAACTATTAATAACCGAAGTACTATGACCTTTACAAACATATACTCAGATACTTTAAGAGAACCAGGTTCTTTTATGGGTATGCTTCGGGACTTCTATAACTCATAAGCTGATTCCATCAGTTTGATATAAAGTCCGAAGCCAGAAAAAGTTTCGGACATTTTATTCCCAACAATTTCTTTTTAGATTTAGTTATATCACTAAGTCATACATAGAACTTTTACACTGTGCTGTCACACTAAGCTTGTCGAAGTGTTGTCAAAGTATTGACACAGTATCCATAGGAACTTTCCGAAACTAAAAATAACCAATAAGATTTAGTGTAAAAGATTTTTATGATTTGTATCTGCTCATGGCTATATACAAATTATACTGATCATCAAACAAGATTATGGGATGAAACCATTACATAAAAGAAGTAGAACAGAAAAAGAAGTTCTTCAAATACACAAACGACTTGATAAAATTTTCAAAGAAGAACAAAAACTTGGATATATCAAATTAGAAAAACCAATTCGTCATGGTTGGTTTAAAGAATTGGTTATCACAGAAAATGTTAGTAGATATAAGAATCAAAAATATATACAAGAAGTATATGATCGTGTAGAGAAAAAAGTTTGGGCAAAAACTAAAGAAGAGGCAGATAGGAAATGGAAACATCAAACTTCCAAATATTATATTAGTAAAGATATCCCTACGATTAGCAAACGACAGTATAATAGGTTAAGTGATCAGGCAAAGAAGTTATGTGTTCCTTTTCAATATTATACCGAGAAAAAAAGGATGCGAACACGCTTTTATATCAAAATTCCAAAAGGTGCTTACAGAATAAAATTTACCCGAGCATATATTACACATAGCAGAAGAATTGATCCGAAGTTGCAAAGTGAAAGAATTTTACTTTTTCAGCAATTGAATAAAAAAGGATATTTCGATGCAGAAAAGAGAGTGTTCCCCTGGAAATCATACTGGGATTGGCCCAATTGGAGAGAGAATACCAAAGAAATTAAGATGAGAGTAAGGTCATTAAAACATGCTCCCATCCAAGAAATTATAAAAGAAGAAATATCATGGGAAAGAAATTAAGCGGAAAAGACTTAATCAAATTAGGCTTTCCAAAAAACAATAGTATTAATGTGACACTGGGTCAGATTAATCGATATCAGAAAAGAGTAAAAAAAGAACAAATATTAATAGAAGCCAAAAAAGTATTATTAAATCCAGAAGCTTATCAAGGTGATGGTATCTGGGGCAAAATTGCTGAAAGTTTGTTGAAGCCCGTCGAGGTAAAAAAACATGCATTAAAAACCACAAGATCACCATTTCAGATCTATGGCGAAAACGAAATCGATGACCGGGCAAAATACCAATTGTATGACGCACTAAAATTACCGGTGGCAGTTGCTGGAGCTTTGATGCCAGATGCACATAGTGGTTACGGCTTACCAATTGGTGGAGTACTTGCTACAAAAAATGCAGTAATTCCGTATGGTGTAGGAGTAGATATCGGATGTAGAATGTGTTTAACTATTTATCCAATTGCGATCTCTTATCTCAAAGGGAAAAAACATCAATTGGAAAACATATTGTCTGAACACACCAAATTCGGAATGTATGAAACCCACAAAATAAAGCATGATCATGAAATCTTTGAACGAGAGGAGTTTAAAAACATTCCATTGGTAAAAAGACTAAAAGATAAAGCTTATAAACAATTGGGAACCTCTGGTGGTGGCAATCATTTTGTAGAATTTGGAACAGTAGATATTACTGATACGAATAATGAATGGGGATTGGATGTAGGAACCTATATAGGTGTATTATCGCATAGCGGATCTCGAGGATTGGGAGCCAATATCGCTAAACACTATACCTATTTGGCAACCAAACAATGTCCGTTACCAAAGCACGTACAACAATTGGCTTGGTTGGATCTAAATACACACGATGGCCAGGAATATTGGTTGGCTATGAATCTTGCCGGAGATTATGCGCAAGCGTGTCACGATGATATTCACGCCAGAATCGGTAAGTTATTAGGATCGAGACCTGTTGCCAAAATTGAAAACCACCACAATTTTGCTTGGAAACAAGAAGTCAATGGTGAGGAATGTATTGTACATAGAAAAGGAGCAACTCCTGCTGCCAAAGGCGAGTTAGGAATTATTCCGGGATCTATGACAGCTCCAGGATTTATAGTGAGAGGATTAGGAAACTCAGAAAGTTTGCAATCCGCATCACACGGAGCTGGAAGATTACATTCCAGAAGAAAGTGTAAAGAGAAATTCACCAAAAGTGATATCAAAAAGCAATTAAAAGCAAATGATGTCACGCTGATTGGTGGAGGAATTGATGAAGCACCTATGGCGTATAAGGATATTAATAAAGTAATGGCAAATCAACAAGAATTAGTTGAGGTAGTTGGGGCATTCACACCTAAAATCGTGAGAATGGATAAGTAATGTAATTTGGGCGTTTCCCCGATACATACTTTTCGGGGTCAGGCTTTCGACTGTACCTTTTCTGTCATACTTCTCGACTCCGCCTGTCTGCCTCAGGCAGGCTCGAATTGACAGAAAAGGATGCCGTCTCAAATACAGAGTATTCACGATTTCTTAAAAGAATAAGAATCAATGAGTAATCCTTAACGCGAAAAGAAAAAAATAAAATTAAAAAATAGTGAATAACGGCCTATCGAAAGTTTAACGTGAAATTTGAAGTGAAAATACCGTGAAATTTTAGACTGTCTGAGCGTAGCGAGTTTCTAAAATTTAGGTATTGAACAATAAATTTAGTCAAACTTTCGTAAGCCTAGATTTTTTTGGTTCGTTTTTTCATCGATGGAAAAAATGAACAGAAACTGATAAGAATATTCAAAATGAAAACTAAAATAATTCAAATAACGGCCGGAAGAGGACCCGCAGAATGCTGTTGGGTAGTAGCGCAAGTACTAAAACTATTTCTAGAAGAAATTAAAAATAGTGGATTTACTTATAGTATACTGCAGAGGGATACAGGTTCTGAAAACGGAACGGTACAATCTGTTACCATACAACTAAAAGGAAAAGAAATAGACTCCTTTTTAACGTCTTGGTTAGGAACCATTCAGTGGATTGGCACTTCTACATTCAGAAAACATCATAAACGAAAAAATTGGTTTATCGGAATGTATGAAGTTAAACAGACTCAACTGATAGCTCTAAAGGAGAAAGACATTTCGTTTCAGGCGATGCGAAGTTCAGGTCCCGGAGGCCAAAACGTAAACAAAGTAAATTCTGCAGTTCGAGCTACATACAATCCAACAGGAGATCAGGTAGTAGTAATGGATAGCAGATCACAACATCAAAATAAAAAAATCGCAATAGAACGATTAAAAGAAAAAGTACATCAAAGTCAGTTAGATAACATTAAAAAATCATTGTCTGACCAATGGGAAAATCACCTAGGTGTTCAACGTGGAAATCCAATTAGAACATTTAAAGGAACTGATTTTAAGAAAATTTACAAAAAACAATCGTATGCCTCTGATCGACAAAAACTTAAAAAAGATCTACGCAACGATTTAAAATACTAGGATCATGGGAAATTTACTAGACAAATATCTATTTCAGGCATTGGATGCATATCCATATAACTTAGAAGAAGCGGTAGAATCTTTGAATTATGCATTGTCATATGACGATAAAAATCCGGTAGCACTTTGTTTGATGGGACAGATTTATGCAGAAAACCTCAGGGATTATGAAACTGCAAAAGAGTACTACCAACAAGCATTAGCGGAAGACATGTATGCATTAGATGTATACCCAAAGTATATTAATGTATTGCTCTGGAATGAAGATTATGACGAAGCAGAAAAGTTAATTGACTTTGCATTGACTCTAAAAGGTACAGACAAAGCCGTTTTATATTTAAAAAAAGGAATTCTTTTTGAACAAAAAAAAGAATATAAGGCTGCGCTGAAAGTCCTAAAAACTGCTAAGGTATATACTTATAACAACTATTTTATAAGTGATATCGAAGGCGATGAAAAAAGAATCCAGGACAAAATGCCAAAAAAGAAGAGCACGAAAAAGGGCAGTAAGACTCAGAGTTCTTCTAAAAAGAAAAAGAAGAAATAATAACAATCTGTCATTCCAGCCCTTCGACTTGGCTCAGGCTAAACTAAAGGCTGGAATCCACAAAACAGCAGTGGACTCCGGTCTATACCAGAATGACAAAATAAAAAAATCATGGGAGCACCACATAACAAAAAAAGATTCGGAGAACTATGGCCTACCTATAGAATTCAGCATTCATTAGCTGCTTTAATGCCTCTTAAAGAATTAGTGATATTATCCGGAGGCTGGGCATGGCACTTTCTGTCACCATTGGGTCATACAGAATATAAACACGCTCACGATCATAAGGATATTGATCTTTTTGTAGATCCAAAAAACGTAGCTAAAGTAATGTGTATATTACAGGAAAATGATTTCCAAAAAGTATGGACACGTTACGATAATTTACCAAGTGAAGAGAATTTTAGACGTTACGAAAAAACAGTGATTACTGAAAATGAAAAATCAGTGCGAATCACCATTGACTTTTTCGTAAAACCCAATATTCCCCATCGTATTGTAAAAGGATGGACAATTGTAGAACCATCTTATCTATTAGGATTGTATTCTAATATCCACTCTAGCGATAAGTGCTGGGCAGTACAATCTGCGATCAAACTATTAGATCAAGATATCGATCCTTTAGATAGAGAGGAGTTAGTTGCTATTCCGAAAACTTAAAAAATAATCCAGACCTGGTGTCGGCTTTGGCAGACTAATAAGTCTAAAAACACATTAAAATGAAAACAACAAATACAATCATAATTATTGACCTGGAAGCTACGTGCTGGAACGGTCCAATACCAAAAGGACAGGTAAACGAAATCATAGAAATCGGTATCTGTTTATTAAATACAGAAACTAGAGAGATCTCTAAAAATCAAGGGATCCTGATCAAACCAGAACGATCTGAAGTAAGTCCTTTCTGTACAGAATTGACGACTATTACGCAAGAATTGCTGGAGCAAGAAGGGATTTCTTTTACAGAAGCTTGCGAAATTTTAAGAACTGAATATCAAGGACATCAATATACCTGGGCAAGTTATGGTCAATACGATCTGAATATGATGAAGAAGCAATGTAGCTTCAGGGGAATAGAATATCCACTGTCACAAAACCATATAAACGTAAAAGAGCTTTTTGCTCAGACTAAAGGTTTACGAAAAAAAGTCGGAATGAAGGGCGCTCTGGGTATTTTGGATATTGCGCTGGAAGGAACGCATCACAGAGGTGTAGATGACGCAAAAAATATTGCTAAGATTCTGGATTGGTGTATCCACTAAAAGAAAATATTCGGACAAATAAACCAATCCAGTACCTCAAAAATTACTGTAAAACCACAAATTTATGTTAATTTTATGTTAATTCCATAAAGACCGCATGAATTCATGGATTTTTACATATTTAACAAAATATTAACTTTTAAAAAATCACTATTTTTTCGCCTAATGTAGCTGTTATTAAACTTGCACAAAAAATAAAGCGACACTAAAAAAAAGCTTATTTTGTAGATTAAAATGAGTTTTTTTTCTAATAAAATCAACCATTCTGGAGTTTATATACCGTAATCCACTAATTCAAATAATGATTTGCTGCATCAAATTTTAACGCTCCGTCCTAGCAATAAAAAGGTGATTTGATAACAAGAAATTAACCATAATTTGCGAAATGGTTTAACAGTAATCAAATTACAAGTTATTCTCAAAAAATAGTAAGAATTATATTTCTTATAAAATCACCTTGTTTTCATAAAAGTGTCTTACAGCCTTTTTTTTTGTAATTTGGCTGTAGTATTTGTACAAAACACCTACTAACCCCTTAATAAGATATAATATGAAAACTTTTAAAACCCCAATGTTTCTTTTAACATTATTTTTATGTACCATCACTTATTCTCAAAATTCTGCAGATCATACGCCTTGGGATCGAATCTTGGTTCTTAATGTAACACAAAACGGTCTTGTTAATTACGAAGGAGTTACTACTGATGTAATTATTTTTTATGAATACTTTAGATATTTACAAAATATTGCTCCACAAGAGCATTGGGACAAGAAAGATAAACTAGCATATTGGATAAATGTCTATAATGCTACAGCAATGAAAATGATTCTAGATGAATATCCCATATCATCAATCAACGAGATAGAAAATCCTTGGAAAAGAAAAGCTTTTAAAACCAATGGAACACGTTATAGCCTAGATGATATTGAGCATAATATCTTACGAAAGTTTGGAGATCCTAGAATTCATTTTTTACTCAACTGCGGATCTATGTCTTCTCCCGGATTATGGAATCGAGCCTATACAGGTGAAAATATTAGTTATGCGCTAGAAGAAAGGACCAGCGAGTTTATCAATGACCCACAAAAAAATCAAATTACCACAAATTCTGCCAGAATTTCAGAACTATTTAAGTGGTATGAAGAAGATTTTACCAGTAACCACATTGAAGTAATTGATTTTATCAATCAATACGCACAGGTAAAGGTTGCTCCGAATACAGAATTAAAGTATGTTACGTATGACTGGAATATTAACAAAAAGAATGAAGTTACTCCTATTACCAGTAATAACTAAAATTGAATATGCGTAATCTGTCATAACACATTGTCCCTAGAGCGCAAGTCGAGAGGTCATTAAACCTAAAGTACTAAAAATAAGATCTTGACTGCGCTCGGTCTGACATTCATGTTATCATTATGAAACATTACGGGCAATCAGTAACTAAATTGACTAATAAAAAAACAACAACCTAGTTGACAAATTGCAAGATTTCTTATCTATCACGTATGCAATTTTAGACTAAAACTGTTTTTTTTCGTAATTGTTATAGCAACATTTCCCAGTATGCACTTAGCTTTAGTAATCATTTGAAAATAAGCAATAAATAAATCCGTACTACCTAAGTATGAATTATGAAAGAAGAACCAACGCTTTCCAATATCATACATACTTTTAAAACTTAAACTTAATTATGAATAGACTAATACGATCAAAGCAAATGCTCAGTATATTATTACTGATCTCTTTTTCCTCAATATCATCACAAACAATCATAAATGGTTTTTTTCCAAAAAAAAACGACTTCACTTTTGCTTCCTCCTACTCCTACAAAAGTTATGACAATTTTTTCAGAGGCACCACTGCCTCGATGGCTAATCCTGCTGGAATGGGTGAAATTTCATCATCTGTGTTTAGTATTTATGGAGAATACGGTATGCTTGATTGGCTCTCAACCACGGTTACATTACCCTATATCTCTATGAAAAATGAAACTGGAGTTTTAGATCCGGTATCACAAACTAATGAGGTAAATGGTGTACAAGATTTAAGTATTTTTCTTAAAGCAAAAGTTTTAGAAAAACACTTAAGAAACTCTGCAAAAATAGCTATTGGCGGTGCAGCTGGAGTTTCGGTACCTGTTGGAGGATATGAAGAAGCAGGAATTCTATCTTTAGGTAGCGGAGCAACCGCTATTGATGGTTGTGGTTTTATACAAATTAATGCTTCTTCAAATCTATTTATTGAATTACAAGCTGCTTATAGTCTAAGAAATAATTCGGATTTTGAAATACCCAATGCTACATTATTTAGCGCAAAACTTGGTTATTATAACAAATGGTTTTATGCGCACGCAAAGGTAGGTAGTCAAAATTCTTTAGATGGATTAGATATAGGCACGCCCGAGTTTGGAGCCGCTGGTGGTGCGGCTGCATTGCCAGAAACAGAAGTAGATTACACCAATTTCTATTTTGACTTATATGTCCCTATATATAAGGAAAGTATTGGTATTTCTTCTGGGTACACTGTTAATATGAGTGGAAGAAACTATGACCGAGCCTCGGGTTTTTCTGTAGGGCTGGTCTATAAAGCTAATTAACCTGTTAAAGTCTTAAAAAATGAGAAAATTATTTTCTTTACTATTAATTATCATCTTTTTTTCCTGTGAACAGGAGAATTATACTGACATACCATTAGAAGAGCAGCAGTACTCACAGAACTTTTTAAAAAGTTTTATCGATAACCCCGATGCAAGCCAACTTGATATTAGTCTTGAAGAAATATTGGATAGTTTATCTGATGGTACAGGACGATCTTTTTTTACCTTACCGGATAGTGACGACTACGCTAGTATCCCTCAAGACCCTCTAAACCCTATTACCGCAGGAAAAGTTACGCTGGGCAAGCTTCTTTTTCACGAAACTGCAACAGGTGGAAACCCTAGAACTGCGACAAATTTATTTACCTATTCTTGTGCTTCGTGCCATCACGCTGCTGCAGGTTTTAGTTCAGGAATAAAGCAAGGAATAGGAGAAGGAGGTATCGGATTTGGTAGTAACGGTGAAAATAGAATTCTGGATCCAAATATTGTTACAGATTCAATAGATATTCAACCTATTCGTTCCCCTACCATACTTAACGGCGCTTATCAAAGAATTATGCTATGGAATGGTCAATTTGGTGCAACTGGACCCAACGCAGAAAATGATGGAAGCTGGGAAAACATTGCCCCTAACTCCTTAGGCTTTGAAGGCCTAGAAGTACAGGCAATTTTAGGACAAAATGTACATCGTTTATTGATCAACGAAAACTTTGTAGACACTTTTGGATATAGAGCCTTATTTGATGCTGCATTCCCAAATGTGCCAGAGGCTGAAAGATATACTAGAGAAAATGCTGCATTGGCATTAGCAGCATATGAACGTACAGTCTTAGCTAATGAGTCTCCTTGGCAGCACTGGTTAAAAGGAAATGTTAATGCACTTACAGAAAATCAGAAAAAGGGAGCATCTGTATTTTTTGGAAAAGCAAAATGTTATGAATGCCATACCGGGCCAGCTCTAAATGATGAGAATTTCTACGCACTAGGAATGGATGATTTTCTTAATTCATCCGGAGTTGTGGTAAATAGTGTTTCAAGTTTTCAGCGCGAAGTCAGATTCGGGAGAGGAGGATTCACCAATAATGTAAGCGACCGTTTTAAGTTTAAAACTCCTACACTTTATAATCTGACAGATAATGGATTTTATGGACACGGTGCTTCTTTCACTTCTATACGGGATGTAGTTGAATATAAACTTAATGGAGATCCCCAAAAGAATATACCGATGCCAATTCTAGCCGAAACCTTTAAAGATGTACAAGTACTTACAGAAGATGAAATTATTAATCTTGTTGCTTTTGTTGAAAATGGCTTAAAAGATCCCGACCTATTCAGATATGTACCTGAAGCTATTAATTCAGGCAACTGTTTCCCCAATGCCGACGCACAATCTTTGATAGACCTAGGATGCGAAACTGATGGAAATGGAAACGGAAATGGAAATGGAAACGGAAACGGAAATGGAAACGGAAATGGAAATGGAAATGGAAATGGAAATGGAAACGGAAATGGAAACGGAAACGGAAACGGAAATTCTGATTAAAAAACAGTAATTCCCTAAAAGAACAGGATACTAAAATACAGTGTCATTTTTTAGTCATGCTAAAGCTCATTGAAAACTATTTCCCAAATAAAATAGTCTAACACAAATTCTTCAATGAGCTCAGCATGATTATTTTTAATACAATAATTAATATCCGAATACTGATCACCAATAATTTTTAGAAAAAACGTCCCTTTTTTATCTAAATTAAACTTTGTTGATTGGTAATCAGCACTCAGATATTATGTTTATATTCACATTGCTTTTATTAATAATAAAACGCACGATTTACGAAACCCCCTACCCCTATATCTAATTTTTTTTCATTATTTTTTTAATCTCTATATTCGAAAGTGTTTACACAGAAGAATTGTTTAATTATTATATTTACTAAAACAATCACATAGGAATGAAAGACAAATTATTTGAGGAGATTATTGACAATTACGATGCGCTAAAATACAGCCTGTTAAAAGCACAAACATTTGATGAATCACATTTTGGTTTCCCTGAGATTTATTATAAAATTATGGAGACTGATAAGCAACGTGTAGATGCTTTTCATAAAGCATTTCAACTCAATAATAATTTTAAGGATGCTACTGTTTGTGAAATTGGTGTAGGCACCCTTCCACTTACCAAATTATACATGCCTTTTGTTAAAAAAGCATATTTAATAGAGAATAATCCTGATCTGATTCCTTTTATTAATAAAGAGATTGCAAAGTATCCTTGGGCGGATAAGGTAGAAGTTATCTATGCCGATGCATTAACCGTTGATTTACCTGAAAAAGTAGACTTTGTGGTTGGTGAATTGATGAGTATTTATTGCGCTAATGAATTTCAGGTGCAGATTTTTCAGCATATGCGAGAATTCTTAAAACCTGGCGGAAAATTATTCCCTAATCGTATTGTAAATTTTGCGAGACTTTGTGAAGCAGAAATTGATGCAGATGTTCATCACTATCCAGTTAATTTTACCCGACACCAACCCATGTTTTTAAGCCAACAATTTTTGGTAAACGAAATTGAATTACTTAAAGAAAAAAAACAAGGTGTAAAACTTAGTTTTTCGGTTCCGGTTCTGTTCTCAGGAACAGTGAATGCTTTATATCTCGAATCGTATGTAGAAGTAACTGAAGGATCTAATTTTACCGGTACCGATAGTTTGATGCCCCCGACGGTACTTAAAACCACCAATACTCAAGAAGTAAAAGCCGGAGATTTAGTACATATTGATTTTAGTTTTAACTACGGTTCTTCTCTGGATGATATTAGTTGTATGTTGTCATAAATGATTCCATGAAGTTCGACAAACTCCTTTCTTTCATATTTGGTGTTAAGAAATCTAATTTTCAGATTACTGAACAAGAATTAGAAAAAATCTCTGATAAGATTGATGACAATGAAGAAGCTATTAATGTAGATACTACTCCACTATTTAATGATAGTTTTGAAGGATTATCAGATACTATTTTTAAAGAAGCAACTCAGAAATTTAAGGTTAACAGATATAATTATTGGGCTCCAAAATATACTAGCCTGGATTCGTATCATTTTTTATCAGAACAAGAAGTTACTTTTAAGAAAGATTTTACATACTGGATTGTTAATCAAATCATTAAGTTTTATACTAAAAAAAACATAAGTCCTGGTAATCAAAGAATTCAATATCTCCACGAAGTTTTAAATCTATTACTAAGATCGAATCTAGATTTTAAAGAAGAGGATTTTATGCATTTTATTGGTTTTTGGGAGAAATCTCCAGGTTATATAACTCTAGGGTCACTAACATCAAGACTCCGACAAAAGGTTACGAATGATGGAATTAGTGATGATTTATATCACTATTTAAAAAAGGTTTTGAAGCATCCGAATTTCCATAACGAATTCTACAATTATTACAAGACTCCAAGAAATACTATACAAAGAATACTTCACCTATATGCTAAGGATAACAGCGAACATCAACCTTCTTTTCTACTTATTTCAGATCCTTTTGCAGACTACATCAATAAATATCTTATAAACCTTAACCAGAAAGAGCAAAATGCCTATTGTGAAATATTAAAGACTTTTGAGACAAATAAGAATTTTGACAATCCTTTTAAACTATCTGTTCTTATTCAAAAACGCATAGAGGATATTGGGGAGAATGCTTATAAAAAGCAAGTATTAGACTTCATTAAAAAAGCCTCATTATTTAAACCTAAGATGAGTAATCTTAGAGTTGAAAAAGTAACCTATAATACAGGATATGAAGTTCGATACAATTGTCAGTATATCAAAAAAGAAAATATTGCAGTGCTAAAAAGTATTATTTTATCTATCGCAAACGTTAAAAATAAAAAAAGTGCGATCCCTTATCTTATAAAAATCACAGAACGTTCTTTTTCCAATGCAAATGCAATAAGATTAGGAGAAACTTCGCAGTCCTTAGGGAAACTTTGCATATTTACATTAGCACATCATTATGAGAAGAAAGGGAAACAGGAATTAAAGAATTTATATCAGGAAACGAAATATAAATCCATTAAAAAGCAAATCGCAATAGAAGCAGAAAAACTGCAGAAATTAAAAGGAATTACTTTACTCTAAAATATCCATATCAAACCCTATAATATCTCTTATTCCTGGATTTTTAATATCTTCTGGTTCAATTGGAGTTACATAATGCCAAAGATCATTTCCGAAAGTAAACTCCTCCCCTGTATCTGCTTGAAAAATAAATTCTCCTGGCTGTAACACTTTTTTGTAGATAAGTTCATTAGTATCCGAAGCTGTTTTTTCATAAATCTGGCTTTCTGCGCCAGTTATATTTTGTCGATTTATCACCAATGCAGACATAATATACTGAGCACCATCTTCGTGCACTCCTTCTGGAGCATTTTCTCCTTTTACTTTTTCTTTGGAAATCGTTCTCATAAAATGACTGGTAATCTGAATCTTACGAACTTCTGGATGTATTTTTTTAACAAGACCCGCCATTTTTTTAAGCAGTTCAAAAAACAACTCATTCTCAACAGCCTCTCTAGTCGCTTGTTTAAAAACGCGTTTCCACACTCTAAAATCATCTACATCCTGTTCAAAACCTTGTTGTACTATTCTTTCTACAAAATATTGATCATCCCAAATTTCAATTAAAAAAGAAGAAATATTTCTTTGCCTGGTGATGGTCGATAATTGATCAAACTCTTGTTTTTGATTTGTATCTAATTGTTGTATCCAATACGCTAAGGCATCTATCGTTCTTGTCCCTTCAAAATAAGGTTTGTGCAGCTTTTCAATAGCTGTTGCATCTTCGGGGAACGCTTCTTTTAAAAAAGCAATTTGTTTTCCTCTTACCAGATATACATCATCCTTTAATTCTTCGAAAAAAGGCTGAAAAAAATGTAAAAAAGATTTCACATCCATTTTTAAATCAGAAACGTTGCCTATGCGAATCGGAGATTTAATAGTTCGCCCTAAGGATTTGGATATGTTCTTTTCTGTGATCACTTTTTGATTCGTACTTTTTTACTAATATGTTCTAAGCAGGCTTTTTTATTAAACAACCAATATGCATAAGGTATGGTAATGATAGGAATCTTTGTCCTAAACAATGTTTTGTACTGATCAATCGAAAATGTCTTTTCTAATGCTCCCGGATACCCTACCAAATCAATACAGATAGTTCTTTGGTTATAAGTTAATAAAATATCCATTACATATCCTGCTAATAGATAATTAACGATAATATCTTCTTCTTCGATCCCCAACTGAATCAATTCTTCGTGTACTTCTGTTGCAAAATTATCAACATGTTCTTCAGTCATACTATGCTGATGATGTATCCTTGTTTCAGACTGATAATCGATCAACAAATGTTTATTCTTAAAGTTTTTCGCATCAAAAGAATAGTATAAAAACTGTTTATGTTTCGCACGTGTGATACTGACATTAAATACATCTTCTCTGTCCAGGTATTGAAACACTGAGGTACTAATATCATTATCTATGGTAAATGTGATATACATCTGATCTCGTTCTTCTCCCTGAAACTCAAAAGGAGTTCCTACAGCAATTCTATGCTTTTTTATGGCAGAAAGATCGTACTCCTCTATCTTATTCTTCAGATAATTTACCTGATCTCGAAATGGAGAAAGAATCCCAATGGTAGTCGCCACACCAGAAGCAACGTGAAGCTCTTCATCAATTACTTTTTGTACGTCTTCTAATATTTTATTGGCTTCTTTTAGATTCGTACCATCTTTTAGTTTTTCTCCTTCACAGAAAACCCAATACACAGCTGATGATTTGTTATGAATCTGTAAGTCTGACATTACTTTTAGCTTATCAAAATAAAATTTCTGATTACTATATCGGATAATGCTCGGTACACTGCGGTAATGCTCATCCAGAAAATGAATATTACTATGAGAAGGTAATCGTTCCATTGCATAATCTAAGAAACTGGTCTCTCTATAATTCATGACATCCTCACCTTTTAGCAAACCATAAGCATTGGCGGTATTCTCCATTACTTTTCTGGATAAAAAGGAAACGTGCCTAAGCTGTTTTGGATCTCCTACCACCACCACTTTTTTAGCTCTTGCCAATACCGGGATCATAGTCGTGATATCACATTGAGAAGCTTCATCAATAATCACCACATCAAAAATATTATTCTCTAAGGGAAACACATCACTTACATCGGTAGACTTGGTAATCCAAATAGGTAAACATTGCAACAGTGACGGAAAATCAATCGATTCAAACAATCGTTCTCTTTCCAAAGGATCTTTGGTCTTTATGAGTTTTAATAATTGAGGGAACGTTCTATCTTTTTGTAGTAAATTAGAAATCTTATCCTGATATTTTAGGGAAATGATCTCTTTAATCAATTTGTTTTTCTGATGAATATAATGATCTAATAATTCAATCAATTGCCAAAAGGGATACTCTTTTAGCACCTGTTTGGAAACATACTTACGCTTTAGCCTTTTAAAAAAAGAAGGTTTATGGTCCAAGAAAAGTTCTGCATTATTAATCTCTCTAAGCTCTCTTTCTTGTATTTCTTCGCTTATTTCCTTGATCTTATCCTTTGCATAGTCAATTTCGCTTTGCTTTTTGGGAATGTAATAATCACCACCTGATTTTCTGAATCTAGTAATTGATTCTATTTTTTTTCTTAAGGTTGCGCGATGACTTCTTCCTGAACCAGCTCTTATGGAAAGTCCTTTTACACCTAAATCATTTACAATCTTATCTTGTAACACATCTACTGCTTGGTCGGACTTAGAACAGATTAACACACTTTTATTATGATACACCTGATCCAGAGCTAGTGAAGCGATGGTATACGATTTACCCGTTCCCGGAGGACCAATCACCACAGTGACATCATTTGATTTTACTGCCTGAATAATAGCTAACTGTGATTCACTAAGGTTAGAAGGAACATATACCGTCTCTTTTGATTTTCTATCTGAATTGATTTCTATTTTTCTCCTCGAAAAAAATCCTTGAAGCGTGTTATTAAATAAATGTCTTTCTTTTATTTCATCGATTTCGTGTAATACATTACGACTCGATTTTGATTTCTCCACGATCCCTAGGGCTATAGCAGGAAGCAATTTTAGTGCCGTAGATTTTAGATGACTTCTTATCTTTTCTCCAGAAATAAGTTTAGGCAACTCCTCTAGAGCAATGGTATCTATTTTTATATTTTCTTTGAGCTTTCTGGCAATTGCTCTTATATCTTGTTTATCAGGTTCCTGATCATTAATCAATGATTTCATCTCCAGAACAAACGAATCATCAAGATTGTAATTAGATTTCAATAGGTTTAATAAAGCATCATTCGCTCTATTCTCATCAAAATTATAATTGATATGATATAGTGCTTCATTATTGATCTCTAGTGTAGCAGGAGTTACTATAAGTGGTGCGCAAATGGTTCTTTTCTTTCCTAGAAAAGTAAGTTTTCCGGTGATAAAAAAACTACAGGCTATAAATGTTTTTTCTTTTCTGTGAATCTCAAGATACTTATACAACTCTTCACCAAAATTGGTTTTCATAAAAGTTGTATCCTCTTCTCTATATAAGCTAGAAACATCATTTAAGAAAAAACGTTTATGAACTTTGGTTCCTAAAAAATTGAGTACATCATTATCTCGGAATTCTTGCTTATAACAATCCTGATAGTACGATAAGACTTTTTCTATGTGCATAGATCGCTAATTTAAGCTTCTTCCTCGTCTTTCTGAAATCTTAAATAATCATCCACAGTTTGATTGATAGGTGGAATATCATCCTCTATGATCGTTTTTAGTAACTCTTCTGTTAGCGGAGTGATAGATACAATACGATTCGCTTGGTATTCGATTATTTTTTCGAATAGATTTCTGGCAACTCTGGCATTTCCAAAACTCTTATGCCTTTTTTCGTATAACTTATCAAATATAAATTCTAGCTTTTCTTTTGCCTCATCTGCCAATACAAAATCATTCTTAAGGCAGAACAATTCAAAAATTCCAATCAGTTCTTTGGGCTTATAGTGATCAAAAGTAAAGTATCGATTAAATCGTGATTGCAATCCTGGATTTGATTCTATAAACTCCTCCATCTCATCAGGATATCCCGCAACAATTACTACCAATTGATCTCGGTGATCTTCCATCTTCTTCAGTAATACCTCAACAGCTTCGTTACCAAAATCTTTTTTGTTATCCTTTGCTAATGAATATGCTTCGTCAATAAACAGTACTCCATCTAATGAAGTTTTTATAACTTCTTCTACTTTCAAAGCAGTTTGACCTACATAGCCTGCTACCATTCCGGTTCTGTCGGTTTCCACCAAATGTCCTTTTTCTAAATACCCTAAGTGTTTGTATATTTTAGAAACCAAGCGCGCTACAGTGGTTTTACCTGTTCCCGGAGGTCCCATAAAAACCGAGTGCAACGAATTGTTCACATTCTTCAGTCCTTTTTCTTCTCTTAGTTTTTGAACCTTCAAAAAATTAGACAGTTCTTTTACTGCAGTTTTGATATTGTCTAAACCAATCAATTCATTCAATTCATCCATCACATCATCCAACGTCTCATTCTCATCGATCTCTGTTTGCTTTACTCCTTCTAGTTTTTCTTTAGGATGCTGTAATTTACTATTGATCTTCTTTAGCAGTGTGGTTTCTTCTTCAGAAATAGTACCATCTGCTTTGGTTATTAAAGAAGCTATTCGGTATAAGAAAGAAGCTGAATTAGCAAAATGCTGGCTGTCCAATCGCTTTAAAAGCGATGGTAGCAAAAATTCATTCTTATACTCTTCGCCTAAATCAAAAAGACTGGCTGTTTTGATTACTTCAATATTTTCATCAAACTTGTCTGATTGTACGAACTTATTAATACGTTCTATAGAAAGAGAGGCAATAATATCATTTCCTTGCAACTTCTCGAACATAAAAGCTAGCAGAAACTTCACCTTAGCATCTGCCACTGTATTCTTGTTATCACTCAATGGAAAAATCATATTGAATACCCTAATGATATCCTGAAGAATCACATGTTCTGCTTTAAACTCTAAGGCATCATCTGTTTTATGAACAATAGCATTGATGGTATTAGAAAATCGTTTGTTATTGTTCAGATCTTCAGCAAGATTCTGAATCTTTTCGCCTTCATTTTTTAGAATCTGAAGAAACTCATAATCAATATCAAACTCCTGAGTAGTATCTTCTTTTTGGTTTACAAAATCCTTAAACTTATTGGTAAAATCCGACAAACTCTTTTTTTCGTCTTTTTTAGTCAGCAACAAATCATCAACCAAATCATTTAATAAAGAGACATGTTCTTTTGGAAAAGCACTAAACTTCACATCCTGAAAAACATCTGTAGCTAGTGGAATTTTACTTTCTGCAATATGAATGTGTTGTGTGGTGATAATAAAATCCAATTCGTCAATTGACTCTTTTAAAGAATACAAAACCAACAAATCTTCATCTTTAATTCTCAACGTCGGAAACGCAGACGAAATAGGCAGTATCTTTAACGGATTGACTGATTTTCCTTTAAAAAAAGAAGCTTCATCTTCTTGAGTTAATTTTGAAAAAAACTGATCTGTGGTTTTATGGTATTTTCTGTTGGTCATAATGCTCCTATAATATCCAACTTAGGATGATGATAATTGTTGCTCTTTTTTCTTTTTAGATCTCTTATCAGATTCTATGGCAAGTATTACAAAACCAGTAGATATAGATAAAAATGCCATCCACATTAGGATGCTCCACAATGTATTATTCGGATATACTGCTAACCCTTTAGGCACTGTAACTCTTGTCCTTTCACCAGTATCTACTAAGGTTTCTCTTAGTTTTATTAACACATTGGTTCTTTCCAAGGCACTATTTGATTTCAAATTCTGAAGTTCAGTTTGACTTGCTTTTAAGTTTTTATACCAAAAACTAATATCTTCATCTGGAGTTTCCCATAGAATAGAGGTATATCCATTGGTAATATTATTAGATTCTAAATAATCAATCACTTTGGTCAACTCATCATTAGCAAGTTCTATAGTGTTTGCATCTGCGGCCCTTTTTAAATATCCAGAAACATTTTGTTTGAACTGTATCTTTTTCGAAATCCGCAATCCAAAAATCACTAATGATACTGCAATCAAGATGATACTTATTATACTTTTCATTTGCTTCCCTTTTTATTTTTAATATTCTATCAAAAAAATATCACTAGAATTTTCTCACAAATTTTCAGAAGGACAAATACTCATATGAAACTTGTATAGAGATACTAACTCCCAGCATCAATCTGCATCATCGCATCCTCTACTTCGTGTACTAATTCATCAAAATGTGCTAATCTCTTAGTTTCCCTCGTTCTATTAAAAGGTAAATCGATATCTATATGCTTCACAAAATGAGAAGGCGCATGTTTCATAATATAAATATCATCTGCCAAATACACTGCTTCCTGTATATCGTGTGTAACAAATAATATTGTAGGACTAAACTTTTCCCAGATACCAATCAGTAAATCCTGCATCTGTAAACGCGTTTTGATATCTAATGCTCCAAAAGGTTCGTCCATCAACAAAATTTCAGGATTAGACATCAAACTCCTTGCAATCGCCACACGTTGTAATTGTCCTCCAGAAAGTGTAGGATATTGTGCATACTTCTTTTGGTGACCATCTAATCCAACCAATTGAATCATTTCCATTGCCTTTTCGTCTCGCTCTTTCTTAGAAATTCCTTTAAAACGTAATCCCAAACCAACATTATCTAGAACTGTCATCCAAGGCAATGATGAATACTGCTGAAAAACCATGCTCACCCTATTCTCCTTACTAACGGGTTTTCCTTTTACCAACACTGTTCCTGAAGTTGGTTCTTGCAATCCAGCAATATATCGTAACAAGGTAGATTTACCACATCCTGACATTCCTAATATGACAGAAAATTGTCCTTGCATAGGCTTGTCCTCTACCAGTAAGTCCAGGTTTTCTATAATTTTGGATTTTCCTCCGTCATAGGATTGAGACACTCCTCTTAGTTCTATAACATTAGGAGCCTGAGAATTATCTGTAAACTGTAATGCCATATTAGTGTTTGTTTCCTTTATTAACGTGTTTAAAAGGGAATAATATTCTATCAATCATCACAAAAAGTCGATCTTGTAATATTCCTATAACTACAATGATAATCAGTATCGCAAAAGCTTTATCAATTCTACTTTGTCGTTTTGCAGTCCAGATTAACTCACCTATTCCGCCTCCTTTATTCAGCATTTCTACAATTGTGATATAGGTCCAGGAAATTGCTGTTAACACCCTGATATCATCAATTATCTTAGAAAACACATAGGGCATATACACAGTCCTAATGGTTTGCCACGAAGTAGCTCCCAAAGTAAAAACCGTATTAAGATATACATTCTGGACCTCATCGATCCGCTGAATGACGACTGGTATCAGATATACAATGATACCAAATGCTAAGAAAGACACTTTCATATCGCTCCCTAATCCTAACCACATGATAAAAATACCGGTTACTGCAGTTAAGGGAATAAAGCGATAGGAGTTTATAATCTGACTAAACAATCCTCTAAACAATGGGATTAATCCTAATAAAAAACCTATTGGAATGGAGACTAGAATTGCAACTAGGTATCCTAAAAAATTCAATTTAATAGAATAAAAGGTGTTTCCGATTACATCATCATTTTGATTCAGATCCGGAAATGCCTTAATTACTTTAATTGGTGATGGTAACAAAGGATACACCTTGTTTTTCTTTAGCCCGAAAGATGTCAATTCCTCAACACTCATTTGTTCTAAAGCATCATAACTAGCCACTAACAGTGAATCACTTTCGTAATATTTTCGCTCGCTTTGTGCAATCTTGGAAATATCTATGGATTCATCTTGTGTAATTACTGATGTGGATAATACCTCG
The DNA here is from genome assembly GCF_042684305.1 of Aquimarina rubra. Lineage (NCBI taxonomy): Bacteria > Pseudomonadati > Bacteroidota > Flavobacteriia > Flavobacteriales > Flavobacteriaceae > Aquimarina > Aquimarina rubra. The sequence goes on from NZ_JBHULE010000019.1 coordinate 88,761, forward strand.
GCTAATAAAAACCATAAGCCAATTAGAATGAAAGCACCAATCACCGTAAGAATGGCCTTATCCTTTGATTCTAAATTCCCCCTAAGTTCAAATAGTTTTTTGATCCTTACCATTAGTCTACAACCAATTCAAAATCTGTTCTTCTATTCTTAGATTTACAATCAGCATTTTGATTGCGCTCACATCCAGGAACCGGCTTATCAGGACCATTACCAATGATAATAAATCTATTGGTAGGCATACTATGTTGTGCTATCAAATAGTTAGCTACAGATTGCGCTCTTTTCTTAGATAATGCAACATTAGGACCTCTAGAACCAACATTATCAGTATTTCCTTCAATTCTGATACGTGCATTAGCAAATGCCTTTGCAATCGGTGTAAACTGAAGATCTATTAATTGTTTAGAGTTTTCATCTAATTGAAACTCACCAGTTCTAAAACTGATACTTACTTTTTTAGAAGAAAGTGATTCTTTTTTAACTAAACTCTCATCTACTGCTGTAAACTGCTTTTGTTGCTCCGCATTATGAGAATTACCAGAAAGTGATGTTTTATTCACTAAATCTTTTGTAGAAAGTAATCTCCAACTCTTTGCACCAGCGGTACTATATCCAAGAGCATTATATTTCACTTTCATTTTATTATAAAGATCTTCTCCTGTTACTCCAGTATAATTAGAATTTAACCCAAAGAAATCTTTATTATCTCCATGTGTAGCCAATCTTACATTATTAATAGCATCATAACAGAAATCTTCTGGCTGCGATAATCCTTCTGCAAGAATCTTAGCTGCTTTTCTCTTATTGCTATCAGAGTTGTTTAATTCTGAAGCTCCAATCATCCATCCTTCATATAGATCCTGTAACTGCTCCTTATGTGTTTCAATAAATTCTTTTTTCGAAACAAAAACATCTGCAATAATATGTGTTGCGTTTTTAGTACTTTCTAGTACTTTAGAACCTGCTACTTTAGCTACACAGTCCGCATCATCCGGACTCCAAACGACGGCAGCATCTACGGTATTACTTTTAAAAGAATCAGCAGCATCAATAGCACTTGGCACTTCAACCAATTGTACATCCTTAGTCGTCATATCACTCGCTTCTAATAACCAAATCAAGAAAGAATGCGATGGTGTCATTGGTGCAACCGCGATTTTCTTTCCTCTAAGATCACTTACTTTATTGATTCCTCTGGCTGCAACTATAGCATCTCCTCCACGACTCCAATCCGCCTGAAACACAACTTGTGGTTGATATTGAGATAACCCTTCTACTTCTGTTGGGAATGCATCAATAGTGGCCCACATTAAATCGATAGAACCATTTTTAAAAGCATCTCTAGAAGCATCAAAGTCATCAATTACTTCAAAATTCACTTTAAATCCATAGTCTTTATAGAATCTAGATGCCGTATTGGCTTTAAATCCTTCATTGAAATACTGTCCTCCAGCGTATCCTCCCCAGGTTACCACTCCAACATTGATGACATCTTTATATCCTTCTTTTGTTTCTCCTTTATCAGAAGAAGAAGTTACTTCTTCTATCTTGTCTTTTACCGCCGGATCTCTTAGTTTATTTAATAAAAAGTATAGTCCTCCTATAATGAGTACTACTATTAAAATTTTTGAAAACGGTGTTAATCTTCCTTTTGCCATGATTTTTGATTAGTGTTATGTTTTAATCCTCAAAATTAAATAAGTCTGAGTATTGATTATTCTGGGTTTTAGTTTTTACTATTGGTGCATCCAGATCTACGCTATGTTGATCGTGTACCAATAAATCTTTTTGATTTCCTAAAATAAGAGAAACCCCTTCATTCTCCCATTTCTCCAATAATTCTAGACCTTCTTCTTCAAATATTCCGTTCTGTAAATCAATAGAATCCATAAAGTTATTGGACATTTCCATAAAACGCTCCATCTCTCCTATCTTCATACTTACATCATCTGCAATTGCTTCTAGCGCTCGATCAAACATTTCTTTCTTATCATTATTCCCCGCGATAATATTCATTGCGGATTTCATTGCAGAATGTCCAGCTCGCACAGCCTTTCTCTCTTGCTCTTTAACCATTACCTGATCCTCTATATCCTCTAGCAATATTTCAGAATTCTCATACATTTTGACTAGAACTCTATATAAGATTTCCATCTTTTTGTAGAGCTCATCAAGCTTCATATTAGATTCTTTTAATCTACCTGCCTTTCTGGATTTAAGAATCATGATTCCTTTCTTATCCCTTTCTTTTGCAGCACTAGCTAACTTTAGATTATTGTTGATATTCTTTTTATTATCATAGATGATCGTTTGTAAACGCTTCATCTGTCCTTTTAGAGAAGCGATCTGCTTGTTCATCTTCTTTAGATTATCATGAAGATCTTCTATATAACTTTTCAGAATTCCTATCGGATCTATCTGAATAAAAAGTCCTGTCAACCAACGCATAAAAGATTTATACATATAGAAAATAAGATTTCTCATCTTAGGATCTAATACAATATAGATGAGGGCTCCTAATACTGCTAATAAAACTCCCAGATATAAAGTATTCTCTACAATAGTAATTAGAAAAGGAAGCACTTTGTACAGTCCGTACAATCCTCCAGCTCCCAAAAGCCCCATAAATAACATCCCGGTTTTACCTTCGGGTCTTTTCCAAAATGTTTTTGGTTTTAGTGAGTTGTTGTCCATTTATTTTAAGTATTTCTGCATTTTAACAATATCTTCTTCGAACTGAGCTTTCAGGTGATCATAAGACACTTTGAAATCATTTTGTGTTTTATTAATCTTACTGTTACTCTCTTCTACCTTAGCTTTTAGGTCACCAATTTGTTGTTGATGTTTAGCAATTTCTTCTGTCAATCTTTTAATTTCCTCTGACTTTTCTTTTATAATAGACTCAAATTGAGCAATTTCTCTTTCCCTTCCAGATACTTTGCTGTCGAATTGATTCTTAAAAGCTCCTGTAAATTGTTCATTTTCCTTGTCCAGTACACCAATATAAAAATTAGTAGTCTGTAAAAGTTTATCTAACGTCACTCCCATTGTAGAAGCAGTAGCAAAAGCCGAACGATACTTAGTCGCTTCGTCCATAGGCATTTTCTCCAGAGCTTTTAGCGATTTTTTATATTCGAGGTAGTCAAATCCATCAAGATTATTCTTCTCAATTGCCTGTAATAGCTTTTCTACGATTTTAGTATCCAAAGCACCTTCAGAAGAAGAACTCACTGGATTATTAGGAAGTGGTGGTGGAGTTGATGCGGCCGTTTTTTTACCCGAATTTACATCAGCTTTTTCTGTTGACTCAGCGGGTTTTTTATTTTCTTCCTCAGAATCATCGACTATGAATAAGGACTTTAAATTTTTTAGCATGGTTAGTGAATTTAAACAAATTTAAAAAAATAAGTGTTGTATAAGGAGATAAGAGTGTTTTTTCCTCTCATACCTGTATATTATTCGTATGATCTATTGTCAAAACGTTACAATTATTTTATAAATCATCATTTTACCATTCGATCCCAAGCAATTTTTAACCCAAATAGCAAAACCAAAAAGAATACTATTAAGTATTGAAATCTTCCCACAAAGAATACCCCAAAAAACATTCGTTGTAAAATATAGGTGATAACAAAGGTGATAATGATCATAATAAAAAGACCCGATAATTTTCCGAAACCTGGTATTCGGGACATTGGTATCGTTCTATTAATGACAACCAAAGTGATAATCATGGATATTAATGGGACAAAGTATGTTACCAAGTCTAACTGAAGTAAATTGGTTTTTAAAAAGAAAAAACTATATAATAATAAAACCAAGGCTAGTAATCCCGGAATGGTTATAGCATAAATTAAAATTCCATATAAGTAATTAATAGGAGGGTTAAAGTTTGCCGGTTTTACAAAAAGTAAACCTATTAAGGAAAATGCTATAATTACTGCAAAATAACCCAATACCAAATTAGGGTTATTTCCGAACCAATTGATAAAATCTTGAACTGTCATTGCAGATAAAAGTACGAATATAGTTTTAAATGATATGATATATTTTTTACTAAAGAATTAGCTAAAATGATTCTAAACTAAGAGGATCAACAGAAAAATTACGTTTAAGATTTGGATCATTTGGTTAGATTATCCCATATTTGTAGTACTAATGACAAAAAATAGAGTACATATTAATCCGAAATCGCTGTTTAGTCAGTGTGATTATCGATGGATAACAGAATTATCCTATCGAAACCGGACGTTATGTAGTTATTTTTAACCCTTACTTATGAAGTGATTTAAATAAAATCTATATAAAACTACAAGCGTCCAAGAAATTGGGCGCTTTTTTTATTAAAAAATTTAAAAAATGAATAAAAAATAATTAGTACATAAAAAATAGCATTTGGAAAGTAAGCATCAGAGAGACAGACTATTGCAAAAACATCCAACATCTGTTGAAAAATGGACAAGGGTTCTTATGCCTAAAAACAAATATAACTAACTGATTATCAATAAAATAAATTGAAAAAATATTTGGAGATTAAAAAAAAGTTTTGATCTTTGCATCGCAATCACAATGAAACAAAAATCAATAGTGATTGAGTTATTTACAACAATAAAAGAATTAAGAATGATACCGAATAATTTACAACATAGTTTAACCCGCCTCTTTAGCAAACAAAGAGAATATTGTTCCGATTGGAATATACATGGTGTCTATTTATATAGAAAGGAAACGTATGCGATTATAAACTGACATACGATAACAAGATATATAAAGGCGCCCGAATAAGGCGCCTTTTTTTATGAGTAAAACTTTGCTTTGGAAATCCACTTTTGCGGATTATAAAAAGAAAATAGTTGAACTCATCCCGCAAAAGAGCGGAATTCTAAAAACTAACATTCTGATTTCTAAAACACTTCATGTTTTAATTGAAGATGATAGTATTAGTTCATTGACATACTGAAAACCAAAATTGACACGTAGCTTAACTGGAAAAGCACTCGACTTTTAATCGAGGTGATGTGGGTTCAAATCCCTCTGTGTCAACTTTAAGGAAGAGTAAGCCAATTGGCGGTGGCCGCAGTCTTGAAATAAGCTTGCGATTCAACGAATCCAAAAGGGAAATAGCAAACAAGAGTTAAAACTGTTAGGAGCTAATGACTCGTGTGGGCCTGTCTGTCTCAGGTAGATTCGACTCCCACTTCTTCCGCTTTGGAGGATAGGCAAATATTGGTTTGTTGCGCTTGTCTGCTAAACAAGTCTGTCTAACAGCTGTGAAGGTTCCCTGCCCGACACAGTTTTTAGAAAATAGGTTGGCAGGCGGGAATTCCTTTGTCCTCCGCTTTCCAATTCAGAATTATGAATTCATAATTCTGAATTAAAAAAGACAAGGTGGCTGAATGGTTAAGGCTACGGACTGCAACTCCGTTTTTTACAGGTTCGATTCCTGTTCTTGTCTCAATCTCAAAAAAGGGAATTCGCTGGAGCTGGAGAGCCAGGGCAGTCTGAAATGAGGAATCGAATTCAACGAATCCAAAATAAAATGACAGTCTTTGAGTTAAAAACTGTTGCGAAAGCTGAATAGGTTCGAATCCTATAACTCCCACTGAACATTCGTAATTCTGAATTCGTAATTCATAATTAAAAAGTACCGTAGCACAGTGGCTAGTGCACCCGACTGTCTCTCGGATGTTCGTCCCGCCTAGGCGGGGTCGGTACTGCTAAAAACGGAAGAGCAAGCCAATAGGTGGTGGCCGCAGTCTTGAAAACTGTTAGGAGCTAATGACTCGTGTGGGTTCGATTCCCACTTCTTCCGCTATATATCTGGGAAGATAACGGTGGTTTGTTTACTCGCCTTGGACGCGAGAGGTCGCAGGTTCGAATCCTGCTTCTCAGACGAAGTGACTCATTCAAGTTTACTTGAAAATGAGTCCAAGCTGAGGCATTGCAGGAAGACGAAGTCAATCCTGCTTCTCAGACAAATTGCTCTATTAGCATAGTGGTTAGTGCACCCGGCTTTCTACCGGAAGACAAGGGTTCGAATCCCTTATAGAGTACAATTTTAATACAGGAATGGCGGAACTGGTATGCGCACTTGATTCATAATCAAGGACTTGAGAGCCTGTCTGCCTCAGGTAGATTCGAATCTCTCTTCCTGTACTTATGCTCCATTATCCTGCAGTCAGCCGCATCCGGTTTAAGCCCGGTTCAGTCTTGGTTCGAAATGCATAGCATTCACGATTTCTTAAAACAATAAAATCAATGAGTAATCCAAGGTGGAGAACAAAATAGGCTCATGGTGTAAACGGAAGCACCCAAGGTTACGACCCTTGAAGTATAGGTTCAAATCCTATTGAGCTTACAAATTGACCTGTGATGTAACGGTAGCATCTAAGACTTTGACTCTTAGTGTAAAGGTTCAAATCCTTTCAGGTCATCAATACATATTTTTATTTAAAACAATATTTATGGTATCTCTAGCTTATTTGGTAAAGCATCTCACTGTGAATGAGAAGAACAGGGTTCGAATCCCGGAGAATACCCAACCGGAATAGTAGCAAAGTTGGTCAATGCGGCGGATTGAAGATCCGAAGATACAGGTTCGATTCCTGTCTGTTCCACGTAAAAAAACAAGGTATAACTCAGTGGTAGAGTACCGCGGACATATCGCGGGAGTCTTGGGTTCGATTCCCAATGCCTTAGACATTATTAATGCAAAAACCGTAAAGCCCACATGAATTGCATGTGGATTTACATTATTGACTCATCTACTTTTTACTATTAATTCCGAAAAAGATGGCAAGTCCTCCTGTAAAAAACATTAATAAACTATATACAGCAGGAGCAATAGCAAAAGAGGAATTATGAAGCAAAGCAATAGCTATTGATATCGCCAGCGTTCCATTTTGAATTCCAGATTCAATCGAAATAGAAATTGCCCCTCGATGATGAACTCGAAACAACTTGGCAGAATAGTAGCCGATTGTCATTGTTAGTATGTTTAGTACTAAAGCAACCAATCCTGCTTCTTGAAAATAAGAAATGAAATTATCTTTTTCTTTAATTAAAATACCAACTATAACTAAAGCCAAAACCAGTGCAGAAGCAATTTTTACTGGTTTAGCCATTCTTAAAGCAAAAGATTCATTGTATTTTCTAATGAGCATACCAATAGCGATGGGAATGATGATGATGACTAAAATCTGTATAATAGTCTCAATTACATTTAACTGAATGGCTTGATCCTCAGACAAAAAATAAAGCAATGAAAAATTAACTATAAATGGTATGGTTATGATCGTGATCAGACTGCTAAATGCTGTAAGGGTAACGGACAAAGCAATATCACCTTTAGCTAAATGAGAGATTAAATTAGACGTTGCTCCACCAGGACAAGCTGCTAATATCATGATCCCTATAGCAATCTCTGGTTTTAAAGGGAATAATGACGCAATTGCAAATCCTATAAGTGGTAAAATTACGAGTTGATTTGTTAAACCAACTAAAATAGCTTTAGGATAAATAAGTATTCTCTTAAAATCGGCTATTACGAGAGATAAACCCATCCCTAACATAATGATGAATAAGGATGCAGCTAAAATAATCGTCGAAGTGTTATCCATAAACTTTGTTTTCCAATCTATTGACTAATATAAAGATTTATTTATCAACACTCTGAATATCAAACAATCCGAAAACGATGAAATCGTGTCTCTAGCCTTCCTACCTGCTGTATGGCGGGCAGGCTTATCTGGTAAAGCTCCTCACTGTGAATGAGAAGAACAGGGTTCAAGTCCCGGAGTACACCCTAACAAGGAATAGTAGCGGAGTCGGTAACCTGTCTACCTGCTGTATGGCAGGCAGGCACGTCGGATTGAAATGAGTTCACGAATTCGACGAAACCGATTTATCAAATAGATCTACCGGAGTTAATCTCCGAAGATATACGGCCTGTTCCGGACTAGATCCGGTATTCGATTCCTGTCTGTTCCACTAATTATTAAACTTAATAACTATGAAAAAAAAATTATTACAAAGGTTTTTATGTAAAACCGAAGACACAGGTAGATTCATAGTTCAATCCAAAATTACTGGTATTACCTATTTCGTAGAACCAATCGATAATGGTAAACCAGAAAAGCTTTGGGGTGATCTGGATCCTGCTACCAAAAAGCTTACTGGTGACTACGGAAATTCTCGTAGAGGAGCTGTTAAAAAAGCAGCATCATTAATTCTTGAAGAAAATGGATTTAAAAACATCTCCATTTTTAAAGGAAGTCCTTTAGGTGAAATTGACAGACGTGATCACGAATATGAATTATTAAACAAACCATAATTAAAATATGATGTAAAAACTAATATTATGAAAACACAACTAACAATTACCAAACAAAAAAGAAAAAACGGTTTGCAGCTTTTACTTATAAAATGGGTATCTAACTATATCAATAGTATGACTAAGGCCTTATATCCCGATGCGGATACTCCAAAGGGTAAGAATGATCAAAATCGTATTTTTTATAAATAAACATCCTAGAAGTAAGACAACGAGGTATTCAACGGAATATCATTTTAAAAATTCGAAGAGGCTTCGAGGTATTAAATCTAAGATCCCGCTGAAAAGCGGGATTAGTTCAATTATCTATTTTGAATTTGTTGCTTTGCAACTTTTCAAAACAGAATTTCACTAATAAATAATTACTACGCAAAAACATTGCGCTGATACATTACACATTTGCATAGTAATTAAAACAAACCTTCTTTAATAAGGGGTAAACAAATGAAGGTTTGTAGTAGTGCCCTGCTATAGGTGAGGAATGTAGCAGGGCTTTTGATAAAAGATAAGATTATGATAAAAATATACCTCTTTAGCACAAAGGGAAGTGCTGCGGAAAAAGACCTTTACGTAACCGTGGAGTGATTGGATGATGTTGTTAATGACGCGCTCGTTAATGAATAGGTTTTGCAGAAGCACCGAAATGAACAGGATTCAAAGTAGGGAAGCGCATTTAGAGCCAATCTGTTCGCTTAGGCGAAAGTACCAGTTCGAATCTGGTAAGAGGTACAATAAAAATATCAAGCAAGTCTTGTTGGGTGTTTCTGTATAGCACTATTGTATGAAGTATTGCAGTTTTGTATGATCACTTCATATCCAACTTGGCTTGAAGGTTTGTTTATTACCAAAAATAAACGACTCTGTAGTCGTGGGTTCAAATCCCACTCCGCCAAAAGCGGATAGTTTAGTGGATAGAACGACAGACTTGTTGGATGTCGCGGGTTCGATTCCCGTCATTAGCTTGAAGTAAAACTTCTTGGCTTTTGTAGCTCAGTTGGTAGAGCACTACACTTTTAATGTAGCCAAAATGGACTCATAATCCGTTTTCACGAAGCTCGGGTCACCTTCTAAAACTGATCCACAGCCTGTCAAGCTGTAAAAATGACAAAAACAGTGATTAGCAAATCCGTTCTTATACTACTCTTGATATAAGAACAGTCTTAAAAGTGCTTTGAGATGGTAGTAATCTTGTTATCAGAAATAGTTACTTTTTTGTGTTCAGGTTTTAGAATTAACTATCCTTTTTTCGATAGCTATTCTTTCATCTCGATACTAAAAACTAATTGTAGAAGATATCACATGCTATGATTTCCGTACTGGAAAGATGATTTGCTTTCACAGTTTTTTTAAGCTCTCTGTCCCTCGGAAATCTCTCCTTAAAAAGGATGGAAACTGAAGTTTGAGAATTATATAATTATGATATGAAGTTGCGTAAGGGATAGAAGCAAGCTACCATGTAGCGCGGATAGCCCGATCCGCCTCAGGCGGAGTACGCCCTAAAAATATATTTCTTTACTAATACTAATCTAAAAGTACTTTAAAGAAGCGGATAATGCCTCCGTTACGGGATTATCATCCAATTAATGTTAAATCTGTCTGTTAGAAAGCAGGCGTAAAAATGAAAAAAATGAAAAGAGTACGAATCAATGCTGGTAAAGTAGGCTTGGTTTTCAGAAAAGGTGATTACAATCGTGTTATAACGCAAGGAATCCATTGGATAGGATTCAATGAGCGTGTTATACAATATGATCTTTCTAAACCTTTTGCAGCTCCAATAGCGCTGGAACTCTTGCTAAAAGATACAGTGTTGGAAGATATGTTACATGTAATTGAGGTAAAGGATAATGAAATTGTATTAATCTATGAGAATGGAAACTTCAAAAGTGTATTCTCTGCCGGAAGATATACGCTATGGAAAGGATTGCGCGAGTATGAATTTACCAAAGTGGATCTTAGCAAAATTTATATTACTGAAAAGATTGATAAATCACTATTTAGCAATTATGCTCTCAATAAGTACATACGAGTTTTTGAAGTCGCAGCTTATGAAAAAGCGGTACTAATTGTGGATGATGTATATAATAAAACGTTGGGTAGTGGTACGTATCGCTTCTGGAGAAACGATACAACTATCAAAATTGCCAAAGCCGATTTGCGTCAACTACAGCTAGAAATTGCAGGTCAGGAATTATTGACTAAAGATAAGGCTGCTATTCGTATCAATTTCTACATACAATATAAAGTTGTAGATATCGAAAAGGCTTTACTTGAAAATAAAGAATATGAAAAGCAATTATACATCGCGATGCAATTAGCTCTTAGAGCTTTCGTAGGAAATTACACCTTAGATGAACTTTTAGAACGTAAAGAAGATATGGCAAACGCTATTCTGGACGCTACTAAAAGTCAGACAATAAAGTTAGGTGTGAAAGTATTGAATTGTGGTATCAGAGATATTATTCTTACTGGTGAAATGAAAGAAATCATGAACCAGGTACTGGTAGCACAAAAGAGAGCTCAAGCTAATATCATCACCAGGCGTGAGGAAACTGCATCCACCAGAAGTTTGCTAAATACAGCAAAACTAATGGAAGATAATGAGATGCTCTACAAATTGAAAGAAATGGAATATGTAGAGAAAATCGCGGATAAAATCGGCGAAATCACTCTCTCCGGGAATGGTGGAATGGTAAAACAATTGAAGGATATATTCTCTGTGAATAGGTAGGTGTGAAAAAAATGTGCTGATTATAATGATCAGCACATTTTTATATATAACTCATCAAATGGAAATATTGGAAAACAAAAAAGAGCGTCTCCACGCTCTTTTTCTTCACACAAATCATCTTAATTTAGGGGCTTATTCTAAAATTAAAACTCACTTTTTATAAATGTTTTCATCTTGGGGAGGATGAAAACGCTAACTCATTAACTCTGGTGTAAAGATACAGCTATTTTTCAATTCACCAAACTTTTTGTGTATTTTGTCTTAAAAAATATGCTTTTTAGCGTTTATTGAGACACTTATTTGCATATTTGTAGTATTAATCGTACTTTTGTTTTTGTTTCAGCAAATCCAAGCTTCCTGTTTTTTCAAAAAAATGAATAGTTCATCCTATAAAAATCAAAAACTTTATTAGATTCTCAATTATCTAAAAGGTAGAAAACCAGAAAATGAATTTTGAACAAAAAAAGCTGGAAGGAATTATTGACAGAAAGTAGTAGAAAACAAAAAAGAGCGTCTCCACGCTCTTTTTCTTCACACAAATCATCTTAATTTAGGGGCTTATTCTAAAATTAAAACTCACTTTTTA